>CAUUBQ010000025.1:0-111797 GCA_963543405.1 uncultured Cupriavidus sp. | reverse complement strand
TAACCGGACGCAGTGCGTAAGTCAGGAAAAAACCCGCGAATTCGCGGGTTTTTTCTTTTTTGGGAGTGTTCGAATCGTCGTTGGTTTGCTCCCCTCTCCCGCGCGCGGGAGAGGGGCCGGGGGAGAGGGTATGAGGTTCTGCTTGCCGACTCTCGCAATTTGAACCGCTGGCCCTCTCCCCCAACCCCTCTCCCGCATGGCGGGAGAGGGGAGCAAACCAGGGGAGACCAACCACAACCGCGCTAAAATAAACGATTCGCCCATCGAGGCGTGTCCAACAGCGCGCTTGTTCCGCGCGCAACCCATCATGACCAAACGCGCAATCGTCCTGCTTTCCGGCGGCCTTGACTCCGCCACTGTCCTTGCCATGGCCAATGCGGCCGGGTATGAAACCTATGCCTTGTCGATGCGCTACGGCCAGCGGCATTCGTCCGAACTGGATGCCGCAGCGAAAGTGGCCGCCGCGCTGGGTGCCAAGCGCCACGAAATCATCGACCTGGATTTGCGACGCTTTGGCGGCTCGGCGCTGACCGACGACGCGCTCGACGTGCCTACCGATGGCGCCACCGGCGGCATCCCCATTACTTATGTACCCGCACGCAATACGATCATGCTGTCGCTGGCATTGGGCTGGGCCGAGGCGATCGGTGGTCGCGACCTGTTCTTCGGGGCCAACGCCGTCGACTATTCCGGTTATCCCGATTGCCGCCCCGAGTACGTGTCGGCCTATGAGACGCTGGCCAACCTGGCAACCAAGGCGGGCGTTGAAGGTGACCGTTTTCACGTGCATGCACCGATCATCGACATGACCAAGGCCGAGATCATCCGTGCCGGCATCAGGCTCGGGGTCGACTATGGCCTGACCGTGTCGTGCTACAAGGCCGACGATGAAGGTCGCGCATGCGGGGTTTGCGATTCGTGCCGTATTCGCAAGACAGGTTTTGAAGCAGCTGGCGTGGCCGACCCCACGCGCTACCAGTCGGCTGCATAAAGCAGCAAGCACGGAAGCGGGGCGCCGCCCACGAGCGCCTCCTTCCAAGAGAAGAAATACAAGTCCACGAGCCCCCGGTCCAACATGCCTGACATCGATATCCCCGCGCTGACGCACACCGTATTGCTGAGCACCTTCGTCCTGACCTTCCTGTTTGGCGCCGTGCTGCAACGTACGCACTTCTGCACGATGGGCGCCATCTCGGACATCGTCAATATTGGCGACTGGAGCCGCATGCGCATGTGGATCATGGCCATCGGCGTGGCGATGATCGGTACCGGTGTATTGGCGTGGGCTGGACTGATCGATCCGACCAAGACGATCTATACGTCGGCGCGCCTGGGCTGGTTGTCGGCAGCCGTGGGTGGGCTGATGTTCGGTTTCGGCATGGTGCTGGCATCGGGTTGCGGCAGCAAGACGCTGGTGCGTATCGGCGCCGGCAACCTCAAGTCGCTCGTGGTGTTCGTGTTTCTCGGCTTGTCGGCCTATATGACGTTGCGCGGCCTGTTCGGCGTGGTGCGCGTGAATACGGTCGATGCGGTGGCGGTGACGCTGCCGTCGACGCAGGACCTGCCGTCGCTGGTGGCGCAAACCACCGGCATGGCGCGCGGCACGCTGCAGCTGGTGCTTGGCGTGGTGATCGGCGCGGTGCTCGTGATCTGGGCGCTGATCGGCAACGGCTTCCGCACGTTCGACAACCTGCTCGGTGGCCTGGCCGTGGGCCTGATCATCGTGGGCATGTGGTACGTATCGGGTCATCTGGGCTATGTGTCCGAGGATCCGAATACGCTTGAAGAACTGTTCGTGGCCAGCAATAGTGGACGCATGGAAAGCCTGAGCTTCGTGGCCCCGTATGCGTACACCCTCGACTGGCTGATGATGTTCAGCGACAAGAGCAAGGTGCTGACGATCGGCATCGTCAGCGTGATTGGCGTGATTGCCGGTGCAGCCGGCTATGCGCTGGTGTCGCGCACGTTCCGCTGGGAAGGCTTCGGCAATGCCGAGGACGTGGCCAATCACATGGTCGGCGGCATCCTGATGGGCGCCGGCGGCGTGACGGCGCTGGGCTGCACGATCGGGCAGGGCCTCTCCGGCGTATCGACGCTGGCGGTCGGCTCGTTCATCGTGTTCGCCACGATCCTGGTCGGCGCGATCCTCGCTTTCAAATACCAGATGTGGCGTCTGGAGCGTATGGCCTGAGCCGTCCGACTCACGTTGGAAACTTGACAGTCCATAGGGTGCTCCCTATAATCGCGGATTCAGTTTTTCCGGGTCGTTAGCTCAGTCGGTAGAGCAGCGGACTTTTAATCCGTTGGTCGCGTGTTCGAGTCACGCACGACCCACCAGCATTCCCAGAAGGGCCTGTGGCGAAAGTCACAGGCCCTTTTGTTTTCTGTACCTTCCTGTGCGCTTGCCCGTTCCATGCGCAAGCGCACACAACGCCGTCTGCAATCCGCGGCTCCGCTGCCTAGAATAAAAATCCCCATCCCTGCGGAGGCCGATGAGCAGACTTCATGCGCCGGCTTGCGGGCCGTCTGGCCCTGCTTTTCGCCCTGGTTCTGCTTGGCGCCGATGCGGCATGGGCGTCCGATATTGCCTGTCCGCTGTCGTACCAGACTCACTCGCGTAACGATCTCCGTGTGCCCGGCAGGAAACTGATCTGCGAATACGCGATGCTGAACCACGCGTACGAGGCAATTCATGCCGACCAGCAGCGCAGGCTGCGCGCCGGTACCTTGCGACGCAATGATCTGCAGGCATGGCGCAGGAAGCGCGATGCCTGCGGGACGGTCAAGTGTGTCGATGCGGTGTTCGCGGAATGGAATCGGACTGCGTCCGCCCAGGTGGCGCGAGGCGCGCCACCTGCAAAGATGGTGAAGGTGCCCGATGACAAGGTTTCGAAGGGCGCGGGGCCTAGCCCGCCCGTGCCGCCGGCTTGGATGGCGCCGGTAGTCGTCCAGTCCACGATCGAGCCGCGCGTGGTTACGCTGCGTGAATCGCTGCCGCCGCTGCCGTTGGCTGCGCGCCGCAGCTACGACCAGCGGGCTGTGCAGCCGCATCGCCCCTTGTTGCCATGGGGCGTGTGGCTGGGCGCATTGCTGATGGCGATGGGCGCGCTTGGCTGGTTCGTGGTTCGCAGGCGGCCGATGTACTACCGCGCCGTGGCACTCACTACGCTTGCGTGGCTGCAAAGGCTGCCAATGCTGATGGTTATCCTCGGTGGACTGGCCTTTCTCAACGGCTTGTTGCTGTTGATTCTGCTAGGCAGTTGAATGCTGTTTCTACCCGGTTCCAAATAACCAGTCTGAGTTAGAGACACCCCGTAATGCGTCGTTGACAATGCAACCGGATGCGGTCTGCCAGTACGTGGGCGGCCGTGGTGCATTCATCGACAAGTGCCGGGCCATGACCCGGCGCGGGAAGCCTCATATGCAGCATGCTGGTGGTGGAGGAAGCCTGCCGGCCAATGAGCACGTACTGCGTGTTGTCTGGCCGTTCGTCCCGGTGGTACTGGCGTTGGCATTGTTGTGCGTTGCCAGCGTGGACGTGCTGTCCGCCGCGCGCGGCTTCGTTGCGGGCGAGAGTCTCTGGACCAAGGGGCAGAAGGCCGCGGTCCTGCATCTGCTGCGCTACGCCGAAAGCCGGCGCGAGGACGACTACCAGGCCTATCTTGCCGCGATCGCCGTACCGCTCGGTGATCATCAGGCGCGTCTCGAACTGGAAAAACCCGATTTCGATCGAGCGCACGCCGTGAATGGATTCCTGGTTGGCGGCAATCATCGTGACGATATCCCGGGCATGATTCGCCTCTACCGGTACTTCCGCAATGTGCCCGAGATCGATGAAGCGATCTCGGTCTGGGCTGCGGCCGATGTGGAAATCAGGCGGCTCGAAATCATGGCGCGGCGCCTGCGCGAACGCGCCAGTGAACCGGCTTGCGATGCCGCCTGCGTAGCGCCGCTGCAGCGCGACATTGCCGATATCGATGCATTGCTGACGCCGATGGAAGAAGCGTTTTCCAATGCCTTGGGCAAGGCATCGCGACGGGTGCGTGCGGTGTTGATGTGGTGCGTGGCGGCCGCCACGCTGTTGATGCTGGTGTGCGCCACATGGCTGTCGAAGCGGACCACACGCAAGCAGCGCGAGCTCAGGCAGGCGCTGGCGGTCAGCGAGGAACGCCTGCAACTGGCGGTGGCCGGCAGTAGCGATGGGCTGTGGGACTGGCATCCGCATCGTGGCGAACTCTACTTCTCGCCGCGCTGTGCCGAGATGCTCGGCTATGGCGCGCGTGAGCTGCCATACGCGCGCGAGACCTTGCTGGCATTGATGCATCCGGCCGATGTGGCCGAGTTCGACCGCCGCCTGGTTGGTCATGTACGCAAGGGCTTGCCCTACGATGTGGAGATGCGCCTGCGCCGCAAAGGCGGTGGTTATCTGTGGGTCAGGGCGCGCGGACAGATCGTGCGCAGCGCGGTGGGCAAGGCTGTACGCATGGCCGGGTCGCTAAGCGATATTTCCGATCGCAAGCGTTTCGAGGCGCAGCTGTTTGCCGAAAAGGAGCGCGCTCAGGTCACGCTGCAGGCGATTGGCGATGCCGTGATCACGACCGATGTCTGGGGGCGGATCCAGTCACTGAATCCGGTGGCAGAGGCAATGACAGGCTGGACCGAGGCCGAGGCGGCCGGCTGCTTCCTGCAACAGGTCTGCCGCCTGCATGACGAAGCCAGCCGCGAGCCGGTCAACGATCTGGTGCCACGCGCGCTGGAGAACAACTGGCCCAGCCAGGTGGTGATGCAGCTCACGCGCAGGCTGCCGGGCGAGCAGGGCGCGACCGTTGCGGTGAAGCCATCGGTTGCATTGATTCGCGACAAGGGTGGCCAGGCCATCGGGCTGGTGGTCGTGCTGCACGATGTGAGCCTGGAGCGCGCGCATGCCGCGCAACTGGCCTACGAAGCCAGTCACGACGCGTTGACCGGGCTGGTCAACCGGCTCGAATTCGAGCGTCGGCTCGGCGCAGCCGTGACGCGGGCCCAGCTTGAAGGTTGCGTACATACGCTGATGTACCTCGATCTAGACCAGTTCAAGACGGTCAACGATACCTGCGGTCACGCGGCCGGCGACGAACTGATCTGCCAGCTCGCGGACATCATGCGTCAGCAACTGCGGCGCAGCGATACGCTGGCCCGGCTTGGGGGCGACGAGTTTGCGGTGCTGCTCGAATATTGTCCGGCGTCAGATGGCGAGCGCGTGGCCGAGGCGCTGCGCGGCGCCATTGCCGCCTATCGCTACTGCTGTGGCGAGCACGATTTCTCGGTCGGCGTCAGTATCGGCCTGATCAGGATAGACGAACGGACGCTCAAGCGCGAAGATGCACTCGATGCGGCCGATCTGGCTTGCTATCGGGCCAAGCGCGATGGTCGCAATCGTGTGCGGGTGGGCTGAGCAGGGCTGGCCAGGCTCAGGGTTGGGGCGCGGCAGGCGGCGATGCCACCAGCGGATCGCGGAAGCCGGTGTCCACGGGGGCCGGGCCGGCCGGGACCACGTGTGCGGCGGGCGCTGGCTGCTGCGAGGCATTCCAGGTCTTGTAGGCCCAGTACCCGGCACCAGCGATCATGCCGACTTTCGACAGCTTCCAGGCTACCCGGCCAAGCGGCGTCTTGCGCAGCAAGGGCATGGCCAGCGTGATGGCCGTGCTCAGCATCGGATAGTCACGCGTGATACCGAGCAGCTTGAGCCAGCCCGACGGGCGCGTCATGCGTGGCAACCATGCGCCGACACTGGTCATGCGGCGCGCGCCGCCCTTGACCTGATGCAGGGCCTGCACCGCGTCATAGCGTTCCAGCGCGGCACGGGTAATCAGCAATTCCTTGCGCACTGCCAGTGGCAGGCGTACTTCACGCGTGAAGCGGACCGGGCGCGGATGATCGCGACGCGGGAGGTTGTCGATCGATTCGTCTTCGGGCGTGGTCATTGGCGCAGCATCTCCCGGTCTTTATCGAGTTCGGCCAGCGTGGATTCGAACAGCGGCGGGGCATGGCGAACCTTGTTGCGGGCTATCAGCAGACAGGCCGCGGCACAGACCACGTAGAACACCACGATGGCGCCAATGGCCTGCCAGCGGTAACTTTCCCAGAACAGGATGGCAATCAGCAGCGTGAAAGTCATCAGCGCCATGCTGAAGAACACCAGCCCGAAGCAGGCCAGTAGCGCAATCTTCATCAGCCGCGTGCGCTCCTCGGCCAGCTCCACGCTGGCAAGCTCCAGGCGTGTCTGCAGCATCGACACCACCGAACCGGTGAGGTTGCGAAGGGAGTCCAGGAACTTGGGGGAATGGGATTCGCTCATGCGGCTCCGGCGGAAAAACGATGCGCCGGCAGGGGCGGCATCTGCGACGGTGGACCGGCAGCGGCTGATGGGCCGCGCCGGTCCGTCCTGAAACTTCATGCAGCCCGGCGCAGATGCGCGGCCGGGCTGGCAAAACGGTACTACGCAATACTGCGGCGCCGACGTTGGGGTCGGCAGCCGCTTGCTTGCTTACTTGCGGTTCAGCAGCAGGCCGACCAGCAGGCCCACGCCGGCCGCCACGCCCACGGCGCGCCACGGGTGGTCATGCACATAGTCGTCGGTGGCGCGTGCGGCCGCCTTGCTCTTGGTCACGACAGCGTCTTGCAGATCCTGGGCCTTTTCCTTGGCCTGCTTCAGCAGGCCCATGCCACGCTCACGCAGTTCGGCGGCTTTCTCGCCGGTGGTCGAGGCCGCTTGCTTAAGCAGTTCTTCGGCGTCGGACAGAACGGTCTTGACATCGCTCATCAGTTTCTCCTGTTTGCGGGCGGTTGGTTCAAGTGGTGACATTTTGCCTTGCTCGCTCCGGCTTGTGGCGTTTCTTGTCTTCCACCTAGCATATGTGGCGGTTTGCCATCGTTTCAAGCTCGCCGCTACAAAGCTGTACACATGTCACGCAACGTGCCACCGTCCGCAACGGTTTTGGGGAACAATGGCGCGCCGCTCGAGGTCTTTATGACTTCGAGTGATTTTGTAGTGACTTTATATTCGTTTGGGTTGGATGGCAATCCGGCTAAGCTGGTTCACCGGTTTTTACCTTTCCTTACTTTCGTTTATTTTCAGTTTCTTTGGAGACTTCTCTCATGGCATTGCGTCTTGGCGATATCGCACCGGACTTCGAGCAAGAATCGAGCGAGGGCCGCATCCGCTTCCACGACTGGCTGGGCGAAGGCTGGGGTGTCCTGTTCTCGCACCCGGCCGACTACACGCCGGTGTGCACGACCGAACTGGGCCTGACCGCCAAGCTCAAGGAGGAATTCGGCAAGCGCAATGTCAAGGCGATCGCCCTGTCCGTGGACAGCGTGGAGTCGCACAAGGGCTGGATCCAGGATATCAACGACACGCAGTCCACCTCGGTCAATTTCCCGATCCTGGCCGATGGCGACCGCAAGGTTTCCGAGCTCTACGACATGATCCATCCGAACGCCAACGAGACGCTGACCGTGCGTTCTCTGTTCGTGATCGACCCGAAGAAGAAGGTAAGGCTGATCATTACCTACCCGGCCAGTACCGGTAGAAATTTCAACGAGATCCTGCGTGTCATCGATTCGTTGCAGTTGACCGACCACCACAGCGTGGCCACGCCGGGCAACTGGCAGGACGGTGATGATGTGGTGATCGTGCCGTCGCTGAAGGATGAAGAGGTGATCCGCCAGAAATTCCCGAAGGGCTACAAGGCGGTGCGTCCGTACCTGCGCCTGACGCCGCAACCGAACAAGTAAAGAAAAACCGGGCGCGGGGTTTGCACCCCGGCCCGGCCGAATACTGCTTTACCGATGTCGTAAAACGACGGGGTCGTGCCCGTCGTCTCCTTGGTAGTGTGCTTCCGCCCGGCCATGGTCACCGCCATGGGCCGGGCTTTTTTCGCTTCAGAAGAATGCTTGCAGGCCGGTCTGGGCGCGACCCAGGATCAGCGCGTGGATATCGTGCGTGCCTTCGTAGGTGTTCACCACTTCCAGGTTCACCACGTGGCGGATCACGCCGAATTCGTCGGAGATGCCGTTGCCGCCGAGCATGTCGCGTGCCACGCGGGCAATGTCCAGCGACTTGCCGCACGAGTTGCGCTTCATGATCGAGGTGATTTCCACCGCGGCCGTGCCTTCGTCCTTCATGCGGCCCAGGCGCAGGCAGCCTTGCAGGCCCAGCGTGATTTCGGTCTGCATGTCGGCCAGCTTCTTCTGCACCAGCTGCGTGGCGGCCAGCGGGCGGCCGAACTGCTTGCGGTCCAGCGTGTACTGGCGGGCGGCGTGCCAGCAGAACTCGGCGGCACCCAGCGCGCCCCAGGCAATGCCGTAGCGGGCCGAGTTCAGGCACGTGAACGGACCCTTGAGGCCGCTGACGCCCGGCATCAGGTTTTCTTCGGGCACGAACACCTGGTCCAGCACGATTTCGCCGGTGATCGAGGTGCGCAGGCCCACCTTGCCATGGATGGCCGGTGCGGACAGGCCCTTCCAGCCCTTTTCCAGGATAAAGCCGCGGATGGCTTCCTGGCCGTCCTCGCCCATCAGCTTGGCCCAGACCACGAACACATCGGCGATCGGGGAGTTCGTGATCCACATCTTGGCACCGCTCAGCTCGTAGCCGCCGTCCACCTTCCTGGCGCGCGTCACCATCGAGCCCGGATCCGAACCGTGGTTCGGTTCAGTCAGGCCGAAACAGCCAATCCATTCGCCGGTGGCCAGCTTCGGCAGGTACTTCTGCTTCTGGGCTTCGGTGCCGAATTCATAGATCGGCACCATCACCAGCGACGACTGCACGCTCATCATCGAGCGGTAGCCCGAATCCACACGCTCCACTTCGCGCGCGATCAGGCCGTAGCTGACGTAGTTCAGGCCCGGGCCGCCGTACTGCTCGGGGATCGTCGGTCCCAGCAGGCCCAGTTCGCCCATCTCGCGGAAGATCTCCACATCGGTCTTCTCGTTGCGGAACGACTGCAGCACGCGCGGCATCAGCTTGTCCTGGCAATAGGCCGCGGAGGCGTCACGGATCATGCGCTCGTCGTCGGTCAGTTGCTGGTCGATCAGCAGCGGGTCGGCCCAGTGGAATTCGGCATTGGCAGCCATGGAGGTCTCCTTCTTCAGTGGCGCGGCGAAGGCGCTCGCCTTCGATCAAAAAGAAATTTTCTGGTTCCGCATTGCGGAACCTTGTTCCGATGAGCTAGTATAGCTGAACCGATTCGCGCTGCAACAGGGGATTTCCGCGCCCCTGAGATTTGCGTTCGACAATCGACCACTCAACCTTGGAGCCTCGCCTTGGCCACATCTTCCGTCGCTGCCGCCGCCGAGCCGGTGCAGCGCGAACGCGAAAGCGATCCGAACTTTGTCACCGCGCTGGCCCGCGGGCTGGAATTGCTGCGGTGCTTCCGCACCGGCGAGGCGATGCTCGGCAACCAGGATTTCGTGCGACGCACGGGATTTCCGAAAGCCACGGTCAGCCGGCTGGCGGGCACGCTGGTACAGCTCGGCTATCTGCGCTACGACGAGAGCCTGGGCAAGTATGCGCTCGACGCCGGGGTGCTGGCATTGGGCTTTTCTTACCTGTCGGCTTCCGATGTGGTGGCGCTGGCGCGTCCGCACATGCTGGCGTTTGCGCAGACCCACGGGGTATCGGTCTCACTGGGCAAGCGTGAGCGGCTGGAGGTGATCTATCTCGAGTCAATCCGTAACGATGCGGGCGTGATGCTGGGGCTGGGCGTGGGATCGCGCCTGTCGCTGGTATCGAGTTCGATGGGGCGCGCGTATCTGGCGGCCCTGCCGTCAGCGCGCCGCGACCGGGTGCTGGCCGAGTTCGCGCAGGCGTATCCGGAACAATGGAAGCAGCAGGAAACGCCGATGCGCGCGGCGCTGGCTGCCGCCGAGCGCGATGGCTACGCACCGTCGTTCCGCGACTGGCATCCGGCCATTCATGCGGTTGCGGTGGCGTTCAAACCGGTTGGGGAAAAGGATCTGCACATGCTGAGTTGCAGTGCATCGTATGGCGCGGTCAGCGAGGAAACGTTCCACGAAAAGCTGGGGCCTGCGTTGCAGGTGCTGGGCGCAAGGTTGTCGGATCCGGCGGGACGTTGAAGCTTAGGGTTGTCGTTTTAGCTCCCCTCGCCCACGAAGTGGGAGAGGGGAGAACACCGGCACCAGTATTTAAAGATCGGTTCGCAATTTCCACAGTTCCGGGAACAGCACCACATCCAGCATCCTGCGCAGATAGCTGACGCCTTCGGTGCCGCCGGTGCCGCGCTTGAAACCGATCACGCGCTCCACCGTCGTCACATGGCGGAAGCGCCATTGACGGAACGCGTCTTCGAGATCGACGAATTTCTCGCCGAGTTCGTACAGCTCCCAATGCGCTGAGGGATTGCGATAGATCTCAAGCCACGCGGCTTCCACCGATGCGTTGTACTGGGTCGGCTGGGTCCAGTCGCGTTCCACCACTTCCGCATCGATGTTGAATCCGCGCCGAGCCATCAGGCGGATGGCTTCGTCATACATCGACGGCGTATGGAGGGCGGTCTCCACCAGCGCCAGATGTTCTGGCCGATGCGCGTGAGGCCGAAGCATCGATGCATTCTTGTTGCCAAGAATGAACTCGATCTCGCGATACTGGTAGGACTGGAATCCCGATGACGCACCAAGGTAAGGGCGCATGGCCGAATACTCGGGCGGTGTCATCGTGGCCAGCACGTTCCACGCCTGGACCAACTGATCCATGATGCGCGAAACGCGCGCCAGCATCTTGAACGCGGGGCGCAACTGGTCGGTCTTCACGCCTTCGCGCGCGGCGCGCAACTCGTGCAGCATCAGCTTCATCCACAGCTCGGTGGTCTGGTGCTGCACGATAAACAGCATCTCGTTATGGTCCGGCGACAGCGGATGCTGGGCGCTGAGGATCTGGTCCAGGCCCAGGTAGTCGCCATAGCTCATGTCGCGCGCGAAATCCATCTGCGCGCCGTGCCAGCTGCCATCGTCGGCGGGTGCGGCACCGTGCCCCATCGGGCAACCCTTGAATTCACTCATGATCCGCTCCGCTCAGGTCACCGCGGTCCGTACCGCAAAGCGCGCGTCGCGGTAGGCGCCGCTATCGAGCACGTGACGAATGATCTCGACGGCATCCCATACTTCGGTAAAGCTCGTATAGAGCGGCGTAAAGCCAAAGCGCGCAATACCGGGTTCGCGATAATCGCCAATCACGCCACGCTCGATCAGCGCCGCTACCAGTGCATAGCCGTCGGGATGCGCGAAGCTGACCTGGCTGCCACGCTTCGCATGTTCACGCGGCGTGACCAGCGTCAGCGGGTGCGCGCTGCAGCGTGCTTCGACCAGTTCGATAAACATGTCGGTCAGCTTGAGCGACTTCGTGCGCAGCGCGCTCATGCTGGTCTGCGCGAAGATGTCGAGGCCACATTCGACCATTGCCAGCGACGTTACCGGCTGTGTGCCGCACAGGAAACGGCTGATGCCTCGCGCGGGGGCGTATTGCGGCGACATCGCGAACGGCGCGCCATGACCCCACCAGCCCGACAACGGTTGCCAGAACTGGTCGCGCAGCGCCGGTGCTACCCACACGAAGGCGGGCGAACCGGGGCCGCCATTGAGATACTTGTACGTGCAGCCGATCGCGTAGTCGGCTTTGGCGGAATTGAGTGCCACGGGCACGGCTCCGGCCGAATGTGCCAGGTCCCATACCGTCAACGCGCCACGCGCATGGGCCAGTTCGGTCAGGCCGGCCATGTCGAGCATCTCGCCGGTCTTGTAGTTGACGTGGGTCAGCATCAGCACGGCGGTGTCGGCACCGACCGCGGCGTCGATTTCCGCGGGACTGTTGACCAGACGTACTTCATATCCTTGCTGCAGCAGATCGGCCAGGCCTTGTGCGATATAGAGGTCGGTCGGGAAGTTGCTGGCCTCGGACACGATCACGCGGCGTGCAGGATCACGTTGCTGCTGCACGCGCAGCGCGGCGGCCAGCACCTTGAACAGATTGATCGACGTGGTATCGGTCACCACCACTTCATCGTGGCCCGCGCCAATCAGCGGCGCCAGCAGGTTGCCCAGGCGGCCTGGCAGGTCGAACCAGCCGGCGGTGTTCCAGCTGCGGATCAGGCCGACGCCCCATTCGGCATTGACCACTTCGGCTGCACGTGCGGCGGCCGCGCGGGGACGCGCACCCAGTGAGTTGCCATCGAGATAGATCACGCCCTCGGGCAGGGCAAATTGTTCGCGCAGGGCGCGGAGCGGGTCGTCCCGGTCCAGTGCCTGGCAGCGTTCGCGTGTCAGGTTCGTCATGAGGATTCCGTAAGTCAGCGGTTCGGAGATTCGGTGTTTCGGTTCAGAGCTCGCGCAGTACCGCGCGGACCGGGCTGGCATCGAGCGTGGCCAGGCGCAGGGGCAGCGCTATCAGCTCGTAGTCGCCAGCCGGCACGTCATCGAGCACGATGCCTTCGAGAATGGCCAGGCGGTGGTCGCGCACGGCATGGTGCGCGTCCATGGTCTTCGAGGTTTCGGGGTCCAGCGATGGTGTGTCGATGCCGATCAGCTTCACGCCGTGGCGGGCCAGCAGCGTGATGGTCTCGGGGGCCACGGCACAGAACGACGCGTCCCACGTGGCTTGCGGCGCCTGGGCATAGGTGCGCAACAGCACGCGCGGCGGCACGTCGGACAGCGCATGTTCGATCTGGTGCGGCTCCACGCGTGGCGATGCGCCAATGCAATGGATCACGCGGCATGGGCCCAGATAGGCGTCGAGCGGCACCTCGCCAATCGGCGCGCCATCTGCCGCATAGTGCAGCGGTGCGTCGGCATGGGCGCCCGTGTGCGGCGACATGGTGATGCGGCCGACATTCACGGGGCAGTGTTCATCGAGTTGCCATGCGGGCTCATGGCGGAACGGCGTATCGCCGGGCCAGACCGGTGTGGCGTTCGATACCGGCGGGGTGATATCCCAGATCCGGCGTTGCGTGATGGGGGCGTTTGGCATGATGTCTCGGGGGCGTTTCTACAGACGCGGTACGTGTGGGGATCATAGTCAAATCCTCCGAGAAGAGGCTTGCGAAATGCCCCGTGCAAACAGCCATCTTTCGCATAGAATTGTGAAGATCTACGGAAAAACAGAAGATTCTGCGAAATGACCCTTGATCCGATCGATTTGCGCATCCTGACCGCCTTGCAGGAGAACGGCCGCATCAGTAACCAGGACCTGGCCGACCGGGTGGCGTTGTCGCCGTCGGCTTGCCTGCGGCGCGTGCGCTTACTGGAGGAGGGTGGGGTAATTGGCGGCTATCGGGCCTGGTTCGACGCCGAACGACTGGGGCTGGAGATCGAGGCGATTGTGCAGGTGTCGATGCGCCACGACGTGGAGGGATGGCACGACACGTTCAACGCCGTGGTGCAGACCTGGCCGGAGGTGTTGACCGCGTATGTGATTACTGGCGACAGCAACTACATTCTGCGTGTGCAGGCGCGCAACCTGAAGCACTACTCCGATTTCATCGTCAACCGGCTCTATCGCACGCCCGGGGTGATGGATATCCGCTCCAACATTGTGCTGCAACGGATCAAGACCGATGGATCGCCGCTGGCGATCCTCAAGGATACCAACCAGTCCAAGCCATCCAGCTAGCCAGATTAGTCCTGCTGGTCCGGATCCAGCGGTCCCAGCGTGGAAAACCGCGCGCCCTGGAATACCAGTGGTTGTCCGCCCTCATCGAGAATGCCGCAGCGTTCCACTTCACCGACGAAGATCACGTGGTCGCCTTCGTCATAGCGGCTGCGGTTGTGGCATTCGAACCATGCCAATGCATTGGCCAGGATCGGTAGTCCGGTTTCCGACAGGCGGTAGTCCACGCCGGCAAAGCGGTCGCCCTTGAGCGAGGCAAAGCGCTGGCACAAGTCCAGTTGCGATGCAGCCAGCACATTGACGATGTAGTGCGAACCATCGCGGAACATGGGCAGGCTGTTGGCGCGCGTGGCCATGCTCCACAGCACCAGTGGCGGATCGAGCGATACCGAATTGAACGAACTGGCCGTAATGCCGATATAGGGCGCGCCGTTGGCGTACGGGTGGTCGGCCGCGTGCGTCGTGATCACCGTCACGCCGGTCGCGAACTGCGACAGCGCGCGCTTGAAATGCTGGCTGTCGAAATCGGGGGCGGTAGCCTTGCGGCCCGCGGGGGCGGCTTCGGCCTCTGGCATGCCCATGTCTCGGGCTCCACACAAATCCATGATCTTCATATCGGGGTGGCCAGCGCGCATTCAACACGCATAACCTAATCCGCGGGGGGCGGCCATATCAGTGGCATGGCGCACAAACGTGCACGGCTGCCGAATGCAGAGATTGTAGCGGACTCCGGACAATCGCCATTGGAGTGATGTCTTCGGCTTCCTGACGCGATCTTTACGCGAGTTGTTTCATTTTTACCGGCAATGCCCCGCTCCATTGCTTATGCTGGAAACCATGCCCGCAGGAGCCGGCGCGGCATGGAAACCCCGATGCGAAAGGGAGCGAGCGAATGGATCATGGACTTGAGATCGCCACGCTTGGCGGTGGTTGCTTCTGGTGTCTGGAAGCGGTGTTCCAGCAGGTGGACGGTGTGCGCGCGGTGGAATCAGGCTACACAGGAGGGCATGTCAGTCATCCCACCTATCGTCAGGTATGCGAAGGTGACACCGATCATGCCGAAGTCGTGCGCCTGACCTTTGACCCGGCCACGATTACCTTCCGCGAGATCCTTGAAATCTTTTTCTCGATTCACGACCCTACGCAACTCAACCGGCAGGGTAACGACGTGGGCACGCAATACCGCTCGATTATCTTTACGCATTCCGAGGCGCAGCGTGCCGTGGCCGAATATGTGATCGGCGAACTGGTGGCCAACAAGGTATATGACGCACCAATCGTCACGCAGGTGGAACCCGAGCAGCCATATTGGCGCGCCGAGATGAGCCACCAGAACTATTACCAGGAGCATCCGGCGCAAGGCTATTGCGCGTTCGTGATTTCTCCGAAGCTGGCCAAGTTCAGGCGCGACTATTCGCACCGCATGCGGCGCTAGGCCGGCCGCGCTTCACGCTTCAAGTCTGTCGGCGATCGCCGCTGCAAGCCTGGCAATGCTCAGCGGCGCGCAGCCTTCGGCGTTGTTGCTGACGATCACGTAGGCCGGCTGGCCTGCGTGCAGCGTTCGCGCAACTACATCGGCGATGGCATCGCGCGTGGTGTCGTCGGCGTCGGCAAGTTTGTCGAACGGCGCGTAGGCCTGCTCGGCCATGGCATACGAACGTCCCTCGCGCAGCATCCAGCGCAGGACCAGTGGGCCGGCCGCGCCGTCATCCATCAGCATTTGCGCATGGGCCTGGCGCGCCACCGGTGGCAGCCGGTCGCGCGCTGCCAGGCAAAAGCGCACGCCACGGTCGCGCAACAGCCGGATATAGCGTGGTGTCAGCAGCGACGCGTCACGCAATTCGACGGCATAGCTCGCATGGGGCGTCAACGCCGGATCGAGCGGCGGCAGCGCGGTCAGGAAGGCATCGAGCCGTGCGAAGAAAGCCGGGCCATCATCGGCAACGTTCTGCAGTGGCGATAGCTGGAACAGCAACGGCCCGCAACGTGGGCCAAGGCCACCGGTGGCCGGCGTGATGAAGTCACGTGTGGCGATCTCCGGATTCAGGAATGCCGCGTTGGCCAGGCGTCCCGCGCCATCTGGCCCACGCAGCCATGCGTCGCACACACTGGCCGGTGCCTTGACCAGGAATCGGAAATCTTCGGGCACCTGCGCCGCGTAATTGAGATAGTCGGCCAGCGGGATCGGGCCATAGAAACCGCGATCGATCCCGGCCGCGCGTAGCAGCGGATGCTGGCCGCATGCCCGTAGTCCCTTGCGCGACAGCAGGCTTTCCGTGTACTGGCCGTCATAGACCATGCCGTGCCAGCCTGGATACGACCATGACGACGTGCCGAAATACAGGTTCGGTGGCAGGCGGCTGGCGAGCGTGGTCAGCGCGGCATCTTGCGTCCATGGCTGGACGATCTTGCCGACGGGCTTTTTCTTGTCGGGATGGCCTGCGGTAGCGGGCCCCGGAGAGGCATTGGGCGATGCCGGTACGTCGGCATCGCCGAACAGGTCGAGATTGTCAGTCAAGCGTCAGGCGTCAGGCGGAATTTCCAATCGGAGACGCGTAAATATAACGCCGCGAGACCGGGAACGTATCGGCACTCCGGCCCGCCTTCTGGCAAACCACCTGATAGAGCGACATTTTTCCCATGGTGAATGCATGCGCGCAGCCGGCAATATAGATGCGCCAGATGCGGTATTTCTTCTCGCCTACCATCGTGCGGATCGTCTCCGAGTTGCTCTCGAAATTCTCTGCCCAGTGGCGTAGCGTCTGCGCATAATGCCGGCGCAGCAACTCGACGTCGAACGCTTCGAGACCGCCTTGCTGCGCGGTGTTCAACACCAGGCCGATATGTGGCAACTCGCCTTGCGGGAATACGTAGCGATCCATGAAGCCCGAACCATCCATCGGCACTTCGCCGCTGTCCGGGTCGGAAACCGTGATGCCGTGGTTCATCACCACGCCCTCGTCCTTGAGCAGTTTGCTGATGCGGCCAAAGTAGCCGGGCAGGTTTTCCTTGCCGACGTGCTCGAACATGCCAACGCTAGTGATGCGATCGAACTGCCCCTGCGTATCGCGATAATCCTGCAGCCGGATTTCGATACGGTCCTGCAGGCCGGCCTCTTTCACGCGTTCGGTTGCCAGGTCGAACTGGTTCTGGGATAGCGTGATGCCCACGCATCGAGCGCCGTATTTCTGCGCCGCACGGATCACCAGCGCACCCCAGCCGCAACCGATATCGAGCAGTGTATGCCCCGGTTCCACGCGGATCTTGGTCAGGATGTGGTCGATCTTCTTCAGTTGCGCGGTGGCCAGGTCTTCATTGCCGTCCTCGAAGTACGCGCACGAATAGACCATGCGCGGATCGAGCCAGAGCTTGTAGAAGTCGTTTGAAACGTCGTAGTGGTACTGGATCGACGCCCTGTCCTCGGCCTTGGTATGCGCGAAATGTTGCGCTACCCGGGCCAGCGCTCCGCCGGCACTGCGCGCGGCTGCGGCCGAGAAGCCATAGCCGACCTTGATGATGTCGGTCAGGCGACCATCGAGATCGATCTTTTCCTGGACGTAGGCTTCGCCGAGGTTGTCCAGGCTTGGCACCAGCAGCAGGGGCAGGGCCGAGGCCTCGCGCACGGTCAGCGTGACGTCGGGCTTGTCGAAACTGCCCAACTGGTACTCGCTACCGTTCCAGAGCCGGAGCCTGACCGGCAGGTTGGCCTGCTGGCGGAGGTCAGAGATCCAGCTGTCTAGCTGCTTGTCGATGGCTTGCTTGAAGAACATGCGGCTTTCTCCCGATTGGTTGGTTATCCCTCTCGAACGAAATGCCCCATGGTCGGCTGCGCGTACTGGTTACCTGGTCGCTGATTTCACGACTGCTGCATGCGGCTCGCAGCGCTGGCCTGGGGGGCCCACCGATACATGGCCGGTGCGGCGTCTCACCAACTTTACGCCAAAATCCGCAATTGTGCAGTGCGGGTCGCCGCTGACTACGAAGTGCGTCGTAGCTGTCAGATCAAGCAGGCATTGCAATTGGCATTACTGCCATGCGGCCGCTCCACTGCGCCCCATTACGCCTGACTACGCATCAAGGCGACAGCCGCACGATCTGCCAGCTGCCATCGGCCTGCTGGCGATAGCCGATCCGGTCGTGCAGCCGCGACGGCCGCCCCTGCCAGAACTCGATCCAGGTAGGCCTGACGCGATAGCCGCCCCAATGCGGCGGTCGCGGTGGGTTCTCGCCGAAGCGGTTGCGGAAGTCGGCCTCGCGCGCTTCCAGTACATCGCGGCCGGCCACTTCACGGCTTTGCTCGGAAGCCCAGGCACCCAGGCGCGAGCCGAGCGGGCGCGTCGCGTAGTAGGCGTCGCTCTCGGCATCGGCCACTTTCTCGACAATGCCTTCCACGCGCACCTGGCGTTCGAGTTGCACCCAGTGGAACAGCAATGCCGCGCGCGGATTGGCCTCGATGTCGAGGCCCTTGCGGCTTTCGTAGTTGGTAAAGAAGGTGAAGCCGTTCGCATCCATGCCCTTGAGCAGCACGATGCGGGCAGACGGCTGGCCGTCAGCACCCACGGTGGCCAGCGTCATCGCGTTGGGTTCGGGCAGCTTGGCCTGCATGGCCTCGTCAAACCAGGTCTGGAACTGGCGGATCGGATCGCCTGCCACGTCGGATTCGGATAGTGCGCTCAGCATGTAGTTGCGGCGCAGGTCAGCGAGCTGGGTCATATCGCATGTCGAAGTGTCTGGTCCACATGGACATCATGTGGACGAGGATGCTTCGAGTATAGCGAATGCGCCGCACGACGCATTTGCGCTGTGGCAATAGAAACGTAGCCGTTTCCCTATTCCGTGAGCTTCACGGTGCTGGCCTTGGGCGCCGTGCCGCGTACCTGCTTGCGCGAGTAGTAGTTGGCCGCGCCCATTGCGCCGGCCATCGACAGGAAGATCGGCAGCATGCCCAGCGCGGTACCCACCACGCCAAACGTCAGCGGCCAGACCACCTGGCTGGTGTTGAGCACGGCCGAGCGCAGGCCCAGCGCTTCGCCGGCGCGGCCCGACGGCGACACGGTATGGAGAATGTTCATCACGTTCGGTTGCGCGCTGCCCAGGGCCAGGCCCAGCACGAACGCGAGGCCGCACATCAGCCAGAAGTGCGACACGAACGGATAGACAAGGTAGGCCAGGGCGCCGACCAGCAACGCCAGGCGGATGATCTTCCATTCAGAGAAATGGCGCGAGACCATCGGCATGGCCACGCGGATCGCCAGCGTGGCGATCGAGAATGCGCCGAGTACCCAGCCGATCATCGACGGCGACAGTCCGATACGGGTGCCCTGGATCGGAATCAGGAATGCGTGCAAGTCCCACGCGGCGGAAAGCACCGCGCTGGCGACAAATACCGCGCGCAACTCGGGGAATTGCAGCAGGTCCAGCGTGGAATGGCGCGAGCCGTCCTCGATCGCGATGCGACCGGCATTGCCGCCCGTGGCTGGCAGGCGTGGCCGTACGTACTGCAGGCCCGCCTGGCCCACCAGCGCCACCACCACCAGCAGGCAGAAAGCGGTCCGGAAACCGGCATGCTCGATCGTGTAGCCCATGGCCACCGGCCCGAGCGTGCCCGAGATCGACAGGCCCAACGCGTGCAGGGTGTAGTTGCGCAGCCGCGTTTCATTGGTCGAGACCTGGCCGATCAGTAGCTGCATGGCTACCTGCACCAGCATGAAGCCGACCCCGATCAATGCGCACGCGGCGTACAGCGATGAAATGTCGTGCCATACCGCCGGCAGCAGCGTGCCCGCCACCACCATCAGCGAGCCGGCGGTCATTGGCAGGCGCGGGCCAATTTCGTCGATGCGCTTGCCGGCGCGGATGGCCAGGAACATCGGCAGCAGCGCGTAGAGCGACATCAGGATGCCCAGCGTGACCGTGGAGGCCTTGAGCGAAATGGCAAATAGGGAAACGACGACACGGCTGGCGTTGAACGCCACGTGATTGCACACCGTCAGCGCGATCAGCCAACTGATCGGAGGGACGGCGGCGTGAGGCAACGTCATGGTGGGCGCGGGGGGCAAGAAGGTGGTTCGCGCCGCCGGCAAGGGTCTGTCGTTCCGGGCGATAAGACGCGCGAGAAAGAAAAATGGATGCGGCCGAAGCCGCACCTTACAAGACACCGATGGCCGGACTGGAACCCGGCAACGGCGACGTTGCATGTCGTTGTTCGTTCAATACTTGCTTAATCAACGACCGTTCGATTATGCGACTGCTAGCGGGCCATGCACAACTTCGGTGAAGGGGGGCGTGCAAATGCGCAACACATTGGCGGCCACAGCGGCCAATGTGTTGCGCATTTGCTGCACTGAGAGCGGCGTTGAGGCGACAGCGAGGGGTTGGCGGTGATCAGCCGCCTTGATAAAGCTGTGCGTCGTTGGTTGGGCGCGACGGATTCTGCTGCACCGAGGGCGCGGGCAGGCGGGGCTTGGTTGGCGGCGGTGAGGGCTCGCCGCGCGCCGCATCCGATTTGGTGGGCGATTCGGGAATGGCCGGGCCTGCCTGCTGGCCCTTGCCGGCCGACGGGCCCTGGTAAGTCTTGCCGGGAGGTGGCGCGGTAGGCCGCTTCTTGAGTTCCGCCAGCAACTTCGCGCACTCGCTTTCGTCGCCGCCCGGGGAAATATCGAGCAGCGGTACCAACATGGCCACCGGCGCAGTCAGTGCCAACGCCAGTGCGCCCCCGGCCCGCAGCGCCAGGATCGCGATATTGGGGCTCACCGACGGATTCTTGAACGTACCGCCGACATAGAGCGGTGAGCGCAATGAAATGATGCGCAGTCCCTTCGAATCGGGGTGGATCGTCAAGGCCAGCCGTTCGTCCTTGAAATCGACCGCGCCATCGGTGGTGATGACAGCGTCCTGGGTATCGAGCACGAAGGTCTGGGCGCGAGCCACGCCGTCCTTGAAGCCGAACGCGCTGACGCCACAGTTGATCTGCACGGGCTTGTCGCCAAACAGTTTCGAGACCACCACGCTGCCTACATTCAGGCCAATGGCTTCGAGGATGAACTTGCTGACCGTGCCGTTTTCCACCAGCAGCTTGGCTTCGCCATTGGACGACCCCATCAGCGCGGCCACGGAATTGCCGGTGGCGGAGAGCTTGGCGCTACCGTTGATTTCACCAACGCTGGCGCGCGTACTTTCCACCTTTGGGAACAGTTGCTTGATCTTCAGGTGGCGCGCGGTCATGTCGAGCATCGCGCCCATCGGCTCGCGCTTGCCGTCGAGGCGGATCGTGGATACCAGGTTGCCGCCGGCCACGCCAAAGTTCAGTGGATCGAGCAGCAGCACGCCATCGGTCAGTTTCAGATGCGTGTTCAGGTTGGTGATGGGCAGCGCTTCATCGCGCACAATGCGTTCGCCGGTAAATTTCACATCGGCATCGATCTCATCCCAACGCTCGGTGCGGAACGGCGCCACCGGCAATGCCTTGTTGGCGGGCTGCTTCACCGGACTTTCCTTGGCCGCCTGGCCGGGCTTGGCGTCGGCGCCGATCAACGGCGCCAGATCCGCGAACAGCAACTGCTTCGAGACCAGTTCGCCAGAGAGCATCGGGCGTGGCGAGCGCTGGGCGAACGTGAGCGTACCGCCAAGATCGCTGCCACCTACCTTGCCGGTGAAGTCGCGATAGGTATAGGTCGATGCCCCCTTCTTGAGCGTGGCGACGAGGCGACCCTGCGTACGATATGGTGGGGTCGATGGCAGGACAATGCCGGTCAGCCGATACAGTGACGCCATGTTGTCGCCCGAGAGCATCAGGTTGACATCGAGTGCCCCCAGATGGGCCGGATTGGTCAGCGTGCCTTCGACAACGGCGCGCGTGGCGCCCACGCGCACGTCGGCCTGGACCGGGTACGGCGTATCGACGTCGCGCAGGCTCAGCACCGTACCGGCCTTGCCGTTGGCGTTGATGGTGGCCTGGTTGTAGTGGCCTACCGCCTTCCAGCGGATGCCATAGCGGCTCTCGTTTGTGTCCTTGCCAGCCGTGCTGGCCGGCGCAGAAGCGGGTGTGGTGGCTGCCGCCGATGCTGCCGAGGCATCGGTGGGTGGCACCAGCGCGCCATCGCGCGCCTTGTCGTAAAGCGCCTGGTCGCCAACGGTGTCGAGCGTGGCCTGCAGTTCAATCTTCTCCGCGGCATCGGCCAAGGCCAGGTTGCCGCGTTGCAGGACCACTTCGCCAATATCGAGATGCCATTTGGAGTGGCCGGTCTTCGGGCCAGTGTCGAAGGTCCAGTTGTTACGCTTGTCGGCCAGCCGCTCCAGCCAGACCGCGGGGCTGTCCACCACGATCGTTGGCACATTGATCTCGTGGACCAGTAGTGGCACCGGGCGCAGCACAAAGATCAGTTCGCGCACCGTGCCCATATTCGGCGCCTTGGCCCAGTCAGGGTTGCCGATCGTGATGTCCTTGGCGGAAAGGCGCGGCCAAGGCACCAGCGTGCGCCAGCCGGTCTCGCCCTGGGCGCGTTTCCATGTGACCACAAGGTCGCCGTTGATGGCGAATGGCCGGCCAATGGCCTGCGAGACCTTGTCGTTGAGCCACGGCTTGAGCCGGTTCCAGTCGAAGGTCAGGATGATGATGACCAGAAGCGCGATCAACGCCAACGGCGTGAATACGCTCCATAGAATGATTTTCTGGCGACGCGAGGCGGGCATGAAGGGGTGGACTCCTGTTGGCGGCCGTGCGGCGAATGGACCACTGCAACCCTATTGTAGGGAAGCTCACGCTGCGTGGTTGTCGGCCTTCGGCTGACATTGCGGTCGTCGGGAAACCTATTTTTTCCCCGGATGGATTTCGGCTGCTGGCATAGAATGCCGGCAGAAATAAGAAATCCGCCATGACAATTGCCCCCACGCCTCTGGCAGAGCAGGACCTGCCTGCCCCCCTGACCCACGAAAGCCCAGCCGACGACGATTACCATCGCCGCTTTGGCGGTGTGGCACGTCTGTATGGCGTCGAAGGCCTGGCGCGGCTCGAAGCCGCCAACGTGTGCGTGATCGGCATCGGCGGGGTGGGCAGTTGGGCCGCCGAGGCGTTGGCACGCAATGCGGTGGGCCGCATCACGCTGATCGACCTCGATCACATTGCGGCGTCCAACACCAACCGGCAGATTCATGCGCTGGGCGATGCCTATGGGCGCGCCAAGGTCGAAGCCATGGCCGAGCGAATCGTAGCGATCAACCCGCGTTGCCGCGTGACGCCCATCGATGACTTTGTCACGGAGGACAATGTTGCCGCGCTGCTGTCGGGCTTCGACTATGTGATCGATGCCATCGATGCCGTGAAGATCAAGACCGCGATACTGGGTTGGGCGCGTCGCGAGGGCGTGCGCGTGATCACCTGCGGTGGCGCGGGCGGCCAGCTCGACCCGACGCGTGTGCGTGTCGATGACTTTGCCCGCACCGTCCAGGACCCGCTGCTGGCGAAGGTGCGCGGCAACCTGCGCCGCCAATGGGGCTTCCCACGCGATCCGAAGAAGAAGTTCGGCATCGAGGCCGTGTACTCGGACGAACCGTTGCGTTATCCGGAACCCGAGCAGCAGGCGTGCGAAATTGACGAGGTTCCCCCGGCACCGCGTCCTGGCCCGCAAGGGTTGGCGTGCGCGGGATTCGGATCGTCGGTGGGGGTGACGGCCGTATTTGGCTTTGTGGCCGCCTCGACAGTGATAAACGCGCTCGTGGCCGGTTGAAGAACGCGTCGCGATCAGCCGGCCAGCGTCTTCAGCAACTTTTCTATTGCAGCGTCATCGGGCGCCTGGTTGTCGAAGTAGATCAGTTCGGGATACTCGGTGGGACTGGGCGAAAAACGGCGGGTGCGATAGGCGTCCCAGTGCGTGAGCTTGTACGCGTCATTGGGATTGCCGCGCTTGATGATGCGCGCATGCGCTTCGTCCTCGGGAAGATGCACCCACAAGATACGGGTTTGCGTGCCCTCCGGCACATGCAGCCACTGCGGATCGATCAGCTGATGCGCGCGGATCTCGCGTGACAATGGCCCGATCACGATCACGCTGATACCGAGCATCAGGTTCTCGCGCGCGGTGTCGAGCAGGCCTTCGTATTCGGGGTCGCGCAGGTTATCTAGGTAGGCCGGACTGTCGCGGTCGTTCGGGTCGCCAGTGATGGCGCGCATGGCGGCGGCACTGTAGCGTCCGTAGAGCGTGTCCTTGTCGAGCAGGCAGAACGGTTCACCGGTAGCCTGCATCAGCGGTCCGATCAGCCGGTGCGCTAGCGTGGTCTTGCCGGTGCCGGCGTGGCCGCAGAAGAAGATCAGTCGGGGCATGGCAGGGTGTCTGGCAGAAGGCGCGAGCGTCAAGCATACCGTTGTTTGCGGAAAATCAGATCGGATTGCCGGGAAATCGGTATCCTTTTCGCCTGACTCAAAAGAAAGCTATCGGCCCATGTCCGCAGCACACAATCCCTACGAAGGCCTTTCGTCGGAAGGCCTGCCTGACGCGCTTCGCCTCGGCGAACCGGTGACTGACGCCACCCATGCCGAATTCCTGCAACTGCTCGATGCGACAGCCCGGGCCAGCGACACCGATTTCCTGGCCGCATTCGACGCGTGGATCGAACACACGCGTCATCATTTCGAGCAGGAAGAGCAATGGATGGAGGCCATGCAGTTCGGCCCGCGCCATTGCCACACCAATGAACACCAGGGCGTGATGGCCGTAGTCAAGGCCGTGCGCGACAAGGTGGCCGAGGAACAGGCGGATCCCGAGGGCCCTGGCAAGGGGGGACTTTCGCTGGGACGCCGCCTTGTCGATGAACTGTCAGGCTGGTTCGACAATCACGTGAAGTCGATGGATACGATGATGGTCGAGCATATGAAAGCCAACGGCTTCTCGTTGATCGAGGCGCCGGCGGCTTGAAGGGGAGGCAACACTCAGTTCCTCACCCGCTCAATTCAGCGCCGTACTCAACTGCCGCCGCCACTTCGATACCAACTCGGGCGTAGCGGCCATCATCTCGAACACCGATAGCATCGTCTTGCGGCCGACATCGTCTTCGAAGCTGCGGTCGCGGCGCACGATTTCCATCAGTTGCTCGAGCGCGGGTTCGTACTCGCGGCGCGCGATCAGTACGCGGGCCAGGTCGAGCCGTGCGCTCAGGTCTGCCGGATTAGCCTGGACCTGGGCCTTCAGCTCCGCACCGTCGGGAAGGTCATCCAGACCCTTCATGGCATCGAGCCGGGTGCGCAACGCGGCGTAGGCATCTTCTTGCGGTGCCAGTGGCGACAGGCGGCCAAACTCTGCTTCGGCAGCGTCGATGGCATCGCCGTCGAGCAGGAAGCCGATATAAGCCAGGCGTGCCGCGTCGTTCTCGGGGTCGTGGGCCAGGACGGCCTGATAAGCGGCCTGGGCCCCGTCGCGATCGCCAGCCGCTGCCAGCGCCTGGGCATCTTCCAGCGTGACCACGCCGTCGTTCGGCGCCAGCGTATCGAGGAAATCGCGTAGCTGCGATTCCGGTAGCACGCCAACAAACTGGTTGACGGCCTGGCCATCGGCAAATGCCACGACATGGGGAATGCTGCGCACGCCGAAGTGCGAGGCCAGTTGCTGGTTCTCGTCGACATTGACCTTGACCAGCTTCCATTTGCCGTCGGCTTCGGCCTCGAGCTTCTCAAGCATCGGACCGAGCGTGCGGCATGGTCCACACCAAGGTGCCCAGAAATCGACCAGCACCGGTACCGGGCTGTTGATGACTTCGGCTTCGAAATTCTGCAGGGTAACGTCGCTCATGTTCTGCACCTCGGAATCAGATGGCCACGATAGTGGCCGGACTTCACCATTGTGAGGGCAGAGCCCCAAAAAACAACCGTCCCTGCAGCAAAGGAGGGAAAACCTCCTGTTGAAAATAGAACGGTCGTTCAGTTATATTGCTTGACCACTACGCAGGGCCCGCCTTGCGCAGCACGCGATCCCAGAAACCGGTCCTTGAAGACCGTCCGCAGGAGACACCATGACCACCAAGCCCGTGCGCCCGCACTTCCAGTTTTGGCCCAAGCGCGTCCCGACCGAAATCGTGTTGCCGGAGACTTCGCTCTGGTACAACCTCGAAGTCTCGGCGCACCGCTATGCGGACAAGGCCGCGATCCGCTACTTCGGCAACGCTGTCTCGTTTCGCGCGCTTGAAGAGCAGGCCACTGCGCTGGCAGGCTGGTTGCAGCAGAAGGCCGGAGTGAAAAAGGGCGATCGCGTGTTGCTCTACATGCAGAACTGCCCGCAATTCATCATCAGCTACTACGCAATCCTGCGTGCCGATGCCGTCGTGGTGCCGGTCAATCCGATGAATCGCGCCGAAGAGTTCAAGCACTACGTCACCGATGCCCAGGCGCGCGTGGCGATCTGCACGGCAGACCTGGCCGCTGGCGTGATGCAGGCCGATGGTGAACTGGCGCCCGATCAGCGCCTGCAGCACCTGCTGGTCACGCAATATGCCGATGCGCTGCCACCATCGCACGAATTCCCCGAGGACGCCCCGCCGGCATGGCTGACCGCGCAGCATCCGTTGCCCGCCAATGCCACGCCGTGGACCGAGGCGCTGGGCGCTGGGCTGCAACCTGGCCCGCATACCGCCGGTCCGGACGATATGGCTGTGATGCCTTACACGTCGGGCACCACGGGTTTCCCGAAGGGTTGCATCCACACCCATCGCTCGGTCATGCACAACGTCATTGGTGGCGCGACGTGGTCGGGCAGCGGTGCCGAATCGGTGATCCTGTCGGTGCTGCCGCTGTTCCACGTGACCGGCATGCAGTACGGCATGAATGGCCCGATCTACACCGGCGCCACCGTGGTGATGCTGCCGCGCTGGGATCGTGAAGTGGCCGGCCGCCTGATCTCGCGCTACCAGGTCACGCACTGGACCAATATCCCCACCATGGTCATCGACTTCCTCGGTAGCCCGAACCTGGCATCGTTCGATGTCGGCAGCCTGCGCTATATCGGGGGCGGTGGCGCGGCCATGCCGCAGGCAGTGGCCGAGCGGCTCAAGACCCAATTCGGGCTGAGCTACCTCGAAGGCTATGGGCTGTCGGAAACCATGGCCCCGACGCATAGCAACCCGTCGGAGCGCGCCAAGCTGCAATGCCTGGGCGTACCGACCTTCAATACCGATGCACGCGTGGTGGACCCGGTCACGCTGCAGGAACTGCCGCCCGGCGAAGTGGGCGAAATCATCGTGCGCGGTCCGCAGGTGTTCAAGGGTTACTGGGGCAAGGAAGACGCCACGCGCGACGCATTCATCGAGTTCGAAGGCCAGACGTACTTCCGCACGGGCGACCTGGGACGCGTGGACGAAGAGGGCTACTTCTTCATCACCGACCGCCTCAAGCGCATGATCAATGCATCGGGCTTCAAGGTGTGGCCGGCCGAGGTGGAGAACCTGCTGTACAAGCATCCGGCGGTGCAGGAAGCCTGCATCATCGGCACGCGCGACGCGTATCGCGGCGAGACGGTCAAGGCCGTGGTGGTACTGCGTACCGATGCCAAGGGCAAGACCTCGCCCGAGGACATCATCGAATGGGCCAAGGAAAACATGGCCGCCTACAAGTACCCGCGCGTGGTGGAGTTTGTCGATGCACTGCCAAAATCGGGCACCGGCAAGGTGATGTGGCGCCAGTTGCAGGAAACCGAGAACGCGCGGCAGCAGTAGTAGTCAGTCAGTATGCCCTCGGTGTGCTCCCCTCTCCCGCACGGCGGGAGAGGGGCGGGGGAGAGGGCCAGCGGCTCAAATTGCGAGAGTCGGCAAGCAGAACCTCATGCCCTCTCCCCCAACCCCTCTCCCACACGGTGGGAGAGGGGAACAAGACAAGAATCAATGTCCGCGCGCGCGCATCAGCATCTTTACCATTGTCTTGTATCCACGTTCTCGCGCATGGCGCGAGGGCGTGATGCCTTCGCGGTCGGCCAGGTTGGCGTCGGCGCCGGCGTCCAGTAGCAGTTGAACGATTTCTTCATAGCGCGTGCTGCCGTCGCCGAGGATGATGGCTTCGAGTAGCGCAGTCCATCCGAGCTGGTTGACCCGGTCAACCGGCACGCCTGCCTTGAGCAGCAGCCTTACCACTTCCACATTGCCATGCTGGCTGGCGGCGATCAGCGCGGTGCCGTCGTAGCGGTCGGTGCTGCGCAGGTCGGCGCCGTGCGACAGCGACAGGCGCACCACATCGATCTGGTTGGTGGCGGACGCCAGCAGGAACGCGCTATTGGCTTCCGCATCCTTCTGGTTGACGTCGGCTCCGGCCATGATCAGTGCACGAGCCACCTCGCTGCGGCGGTTGTAGACCGCGGCGAGTAACGCGGACCGGCCGCGTTCGTCGGTGGCCTGCAGCGATGCGCCGGCCCTGAGCAGGCGATTCAGGAGGTCCAGGTCGCCAATGCTGGCGGCAGTGATCAGGTTGCGGTCCAGCGCGGCCATGCCTTCGCCACGCGATGGCGTGGGTGGGGCCATATGAGGCGCGTGCGGCGATGGCGTTGGCGATGACGCGTCGCGCATGCCGCCCAGCGTGCGGGCCAGCGTCTGGCCACCCTGGCCAGCCAGCAGGCCGCCTCCCATCAGCAAACCCATCAGCCCGAGGATCTCGGCAAGTGCCTGGCGACGGGGGCGGGTCTGGGAGCGCGTCATGATGATCGGCTGGGCGTTGGGTCAGACAGTTTCGTGAGGTTGGGTGGTAGCTGCCACTGCGTCCGCCGCACTGGTTGCGGTGGTGGCCGAGGTGGCTACCGGCGTTGCGATGGCACAGGCCTGGCCGGCGGCATCGCTCGCATCGCCTTCCTGCAACTGGCGCCAGAGCCGGCCGAGGTAGGGGTCGTCGACACCGTGCGTGGCCAGACCCAGCAGCGTCTGATGCAGATACTCGCGCGCCGGCCCGTATAGCCCGCAGGCATGGCGTAGGCGATCCACCACGCTGGCATCGGGCAGCCGGCCGGCATAGCTGGCATGCTCGCGGTTCATCACGAAAGCCAGTGCGCGCTGCTCGGGAGCCCCGGGGGTCGCGTCGAGTTTCACGCGCAGCCAGCGCGGGTGATAGGCGCCGGTCATCATTTCGCGGCGCCAGAGCACGCGGAATTCCTGCTCGACCACATGCCCGGGAATGCGGAACACCATGCCCGTGCAGCAACCGCCGCGATCGAGACCAAGCACCAGCCCCGGATTGTCCCAGGTGCCGCGATTGATCTTCGAGTAAAGGTAGAAACCCCGGTGGTAACCGTGCACAGTGGCCAGGCGGCTCTCCGTATGAACCACCATCGGATTCCAGATCAGCGAGCCGTAGCCGAATACCCAGACGTCGCCATTCAGGCCGGGGCACTCGGGGCGGTGGGCAAGCGTGTGGCACATCGAACGCTCGACATCAGCCTCGGGAAGTAGCGAGGACGCGACCGGCGTACTGCACAGCGTCGTGCGCAGCCGATCTGCTTCGAGGTCCTGTCTGGTGATGGCCATGGCTGAAAGAATAATCCAAAGCGCATTGATGCGTCGCAAGCAAACCACAGTTTGGGGGCAAGGTGTGTGTAGCAGGCAACGGTGGGGTGGTCGGCGGTCACACCGGTACCTGTGCCGATCGGGTGCCAAGTCACTACAATAGGGACCCTAACCTCGTAGAACGCACGCAGAACTTCGGAGAACCAGACATGGCTCGTACCCTGACCGTGGTATTTGGCAGCGGCAAGGAATTTGAATACACGCTGCAGGACGATGAGCTGTCCGGGGTAACCGACGATGCCGCCTGGCGCTGGTTCGACCATGAATATGCGGAACTGGACTGCCAGGCGTCGAGCCCGGTGGGCAAGGTGCTTGTGATCGACAAGATCCTCAATGTGGCCAAGTTCTCAGGGGAGGGCCGCTTCAGCGGCAATCCCGACTGGGCGCAGGACTATGCCCGGCACGCGGGCCGGCTGCTTGACCGGGACAAGGTGCGTATCGATGTGGGCAATGCGGCGATAGGGTTCTGATGCCCTACGGAAAGATGCGAAACATATGAAAAACGGACGCCGAGGCGTCCGTTTTTCATGGTTTGCCGAACCCGGGGGTCAGACTGCCAGCAGTTCCACTTCGAACAGCAGCGTGGCGTTCGGCGGGATCACGCCACCGGCGCCGCGCGCGCCGTAGCCGAGGTCGGCCGGGATCACCAGGCGGCGCGTACCGCCAACCTTCATGCCTTGCACGCCTTCATCCCAGCCGCGAATCACGTGGCCGGCACCGAGCGGGAACACGAACGGATCGTTGCGATCCTTGCTCGAATCGAACTTGCGGCCTGCCTGGCCGTTTTCGTACAGCCAGCCGGTGTAGTGCACGGTCACGTGCTTGCCGGCCTTGGCTTCATCGCCCGAACCGACAACGGTGTCTTCGAATTGCAGGCCGGAGGGAGTGGTTTGCATCGCGTTCTTCCTTTTCTGTGTGGCTGAGAATTGGCCGGGATTCAGTCGTCAGCGCGCTGGAGCACTTCGCGCGTCAGTTGCACGTTGTGGTCGTCGTCACTGACCCAGATATCGCCGTCCTGGATCGTCACGGACAGGCGCATGGCGCGCTGGGCCAGTTGCGCCAGCGCTTCCACGGCTTCCGACGGCACATTGTAGACGGTCACGTTGCGCAGCTTGCTGGCCTTGCCGGCCATGCCTTTCCACCATTCGCGCGCGCTGGCGCTCTGATAGGTATAGACGGTGACGCGGTCGGCACGTGCGGCGGCACGTTTCAGGCGGGCTTCGTCGGGCTGGCCCAGCTCGACCCAGTGGGCGATATCGCCGGTCAGGGTCTTGTCCCAGAGGTCGGGCTCATCGGGTTCGTCGAGGCCGCGCGTAAAAGCCATCGATTCGGTGGCTTCGCAGGCGAACGCGAGCAGGCGGACCATCATGCGCGCGTCGTTTTCAGACGGATGCTGGGCGATGGTGAGCGTGTGACTGCCGTAGTACGGCCGGTCCATGTCCGAAACGGACAGGTCGGCCTTGAAGATCGTGGATTTGAGCGCCATGGGATCGGGAATGCGGCGCGCGCCGGCAACGCTGCACGGCACGCGAAAGGCCGCATCATACGTGATCCGTGCGGCGGTGCGATGGAAAACCGCGCAGGCTATGTGCGACTGCGCGCTGTTCTGGTCAGGGTTTGCGGTATTCGCCGAGCCAGAAGCGCAGCAGCGCGGAAGCCAGTATCAGGGCAAGGAATGCGGCGGCTGCCACCAGCGCCAGGCCGCCATTGCTGTTGATCTGGCCGGCAATGGCAATGCGTGTCAGCAGCGTGCCGACCATCATGGCCAGCAGCGGCAACAGCAGGGCGCCACGGCCATACGTCTTGAAGGCCCACAACGGGAAGCGGCGCAGGAAATCGGCGGGAATGCTGCACGCCAGGCAGGCGCCGGCAGCAGCCAGTGACGCCGCGACGACGTCATTCAGGGAGATCAGGCTCATCTTGACTCGCGTCTGGCCGGGTACGCAGTGGCGGAACGCGGCAGGATGGTTCGGCAAAGCGCTGATTCTACTGACTTTTTTCGATTTATAGGTGATGCGGGGTCGTCACGTGCGGCGTCACTGCGCCGGGCCGGCAGGCGATGCCTCAACAGAAATCTGCAATGTGATGGTATCGCCAACGTCCGGCAGGAAACGTGTCATGCCAAAAGCGCTGCGCGCGAAGCTGGCATGGAAGTCTCCGCCACAGACATCGCGCCTGACGCCAAACAGCACTGTCTGGCCACAACTGAAACGGTCCGCCTCGAGCCTCAATGGCTGCGTGACGCCATGCAGCGAAAACGTGCCCTCCACGGCAACCAGCTTGCCCGCCTCCACGACGAAGCGGTTGGCCTGAAGCCGCGCTACCGGAAAATTCTGCGCATCGAGGAACTGGCCCGAGCGCAGTACGCCGTCGAGGCTGCGATTGCCGCTATCGACTGAATCGGTGTCGACGGTGAAATCGAGCGAGCCTGCGCCCGTGGCCGGATCGTAGATGATGCGTCCGTCGATCTTGCCAAAGCGGCCACGTACGGTGGTGCGCTCGAAGTGGCTGACGCCAAAGTAGACGCTGGTATGGGTCGGATCGACCGTGTATGTGGTGGGCGCCGCCACCGCTCTCGTATTTGCCATGGCCAACACCAGCACGAGGAGGGTGGCGGTGCCGGTCAGGCGGATGCGTGGCGCGGGCATGGGAGCGGTTCTAACGAACTCGGTGAATTCAGTGGACGAAAACCGGCAACAGGAAGATGCCGATGACGGTCAGGTACCCGATGGTCCAGCACAGCGTGCGTAGCGTGGCGCGATCGGTCAGGTAGCAGATCGTGTAGATGATGCGAACGGCGATAAAGACCATCGCCAGTTCATTGATGCGCGCCTGCGGGGCGGACAGGTACGTGGCGCTCAGCACCGCGGCCGCAAAGAATGGAAACGCCTCGAAGTGATTACGATGCGCCATGTCCGCGCGCCGCGCGCGGCCGCTCTGCTTCTCCAGCCATGCGCGCGGGTCATGGTTGTCGAAGCCGCCGCGGCTCCCGGCCTTGGCGATTCCGACCGTCAGGACGGGCATCAGGCCCGCCAGCAGTACACACCAGAACGCGATCGGCATTGAAGCTCCTTGCGTGGTTTGGTGCCATGGCGGCGTGGACCGCCACCACCTTATGGCTGATGAGACAAAGGCAACGACAACGGCTGCCGCGGTGGCGGCAGCCGATCCCGCATCAGGCAGCCACGACCTTGATACGGATGCCGCCCGCACCGCCCACGGCCACCACCTGGCCGACACGGATCTTGGCGGTCTTGCGCGATTCGGGCGCGCCATCCACCGATACTTCACCGGCAGCGACCAGCGCCTTGCCAGCACCGCCGCTATCGCAGATACCGGCCAGCTTGAGCAGGTCGTTCAGGGCGACAAACTCGCCCTCCAACGGAAACGTGATGGTCTGTGCCATGTCACTTGCCCCAGCTGTCCTTGAGTCCGACCGTGCGATTGAAGACGGGCTTGCCCGGCTGCGAATCGGTGCGGTCCGCGACGAAATAGCCGTGACGTTCGAACTGGAAGCGGTCTTCCGGCTTCGCGTCGCGCAAGCCCGGCTCCAGGTAGGCGGTGACCACCTTCTTCGAATCGGGGTTCAGCGCGTCGAGGAAGTTCTTGCCGCCGGCGTCGGGGTTCGGGTCGTTGAACAGGCGGTCGTAGAGGCGGACTTCAGCTTCATAGGCATGCGCGACGCTGACCCAGTGGATGTTGCCCTTGACCTTGACGCTGTCGGCGCCCGGCGTGCCGCTCTTGGTTTCGGGCAGGTAGTTCGCGTGCACGGCAATCACGTTGCCGTCGGCGTCCTTGTCCACGCCCGTGCATTCGATCACGTAGCCGTAGCGCAGGCGCACCTTGTTGCCCGGGAACAGGCGGAAGTAGCCCTTCGGCGGGTTCTCGTTGAAGTCCTCGCGCTCGATCCACAGTTCGCGCGACAGCGGGAACACGCGGCGGCCCATTTCGGGCTGCTTCGGGTGCACCGGGGCCGAGCATTCCTCGCTCTGGCCTTCCGGGTAGTTGTCCAGGATCAGCTTGAGCGGATCGAGCACGCCCACGCTGCGCGGCGCGCGCGCGTCGAGGTCATCGCGCACGGCGCCTTCCAGCGTGCTCATGTCGATCCAGCTGTCGGCCTTGGACACGCCGATGCGGTCGCAGAACAGCTGGATCGATTCCGGCGTATAGCCGCGGCGGCGCATGCCGACGATGGTGGGCATGCGCGGATCGTCCCAGCCGTCGACGCGCGACTCGTCCACCAGCTGCTTGAGCCTGCGCTTGCTGGTGATGGCATAGGTCAGGTTCAGGCGCGCGAACTCGTACTGGTGCGGCAGCGGGTTGGCGAACACGCCGGCATCGCGCAGGTGGCCCAGCACCCAGTCGTAGAGCGGGCGGTTGTTCTCGAATTCGAGCGTGCAAAGCGAATGCGTGATGTTCTCGATGGCATCCGAGATGCAATGCGTGAAGTCGTACATCGGGTAGATGCACCACTTGTCGCCAGTGCGATGGTGATGGGCATGGCGGATGCGGTACAGCACCGGGTCGCGCATCACGATGTTCGGCGCGGCCATGTCAATCTTCGCCCGCAGCACGTGCTCGCCATCGGCGTACTTGTCGTCGCGCATCTCGCGGAACAGCTTCAGGTTTTCCTCGACCGTGCGGTCGCGGAATGGCGACGGCTTGCCCGGCTCCGAGAAATTGCCGCGGCTGGCCGCGATCTGCTCGGCGCTCTGGCTGTCGACATACGCCGCGCCGCGCTCGATCAGGGTCTCGGCGAACTGGTACAGCCGGTCGAAGTAGTCGCTGGCGTAATACAGGTGCGGGGCGGCGCCGGCCTGCTTCGCGTCCCACGAGAAGCCCAGCCAGTGCACGGCGTCGATGATGGAATCGACATACTCCGTGTCTTCCTTGACCGGATTGGTGTCGTCGAAACGCAGGTGGCAGCGGCCGGCGTAGTCGCGGGCCATGCCGAAGTTCACGCAGATGCTCTTGGCGTGCCCGATATGCAGGTAGCCGTTCGGCTCCGGCGGAAAGCGCGTGATGACCGTCGGCAGCGGTTCGCCCTGCTGGTCCGCACGGCCGGCGTAGGCGCCGGAGGCGAGGTCCTGGTCGATGATGCTCCGCAGGAAATTGGAGGCGGCTGGCGTGTCGGTGGGCTTGTTGTCGTGGCTCATGGTGGCGCCGCATCACATGCGGCTCGATAACTGGACGGACGGGCCGGGTCTGGATTGACCCGGTCACGAACCTGATGTTCCTCGGATGGCGCAATTTTACCGTGCCTGCGGGGCGACCCGGCAGTACTGCGGAATTTTCCGAATCGTCTCACAGCGCGGCCGCCGGAAGTGGTGCAGAATTCACGGCACGGTTTCAGCTGCCACGCACGATCCGTGCGACGCTATCGTCGCATGCCGCCATCATTCCCGCCGCAGGAACATATGCCATGAATGCCGCTACTTCCGCCGTTCCCGGAACCTCCTCCCACCTGGCACCCGCCGACGTGCTGGCCAGCCTGTGGCGCGACGCCGCCATGCCGCCCGAGGCGCTTGCGCACCTGACCCTCACCGGCGCCGATCCGGTGCTGCCATCGACGTTCGCCATCGGCACGGCCGCGCAAGCCAGCCTGGGCGCGTCGGCTCTGGCCGCCGCGGCGCTGTGGGCGCAGCGCACCGGCCGCTGGCAGCAGGTGGCGGTGGACATGCGCCATGCGCTGACCGAGTTCCGCAGCGACCGCTACCTGCGCGTCTGCGGCGGGCCGGCACCCGATCTCTGGGACAAGATCGCCGGGCTGTACCCGTGTGGCGATGGGCGCTGGGTCCGCCTGCACACCAACTTTCCGCATCACCGCGACGGCGTGCTGCGCCTCCTGAACTGTGCCCACGACAAGGAGGCCGTGCGTGGCGCGCTGGCGAAGTGGAAAGCCGAGGACTTCGAGACCGCCGCTTCCAATGCGGGCATGGTGGTGGCGGCACTGCGCACGCTCGACGAATGGCAGAAGCATCCGCAGGCCCAGGCACTGCAGGGCCTGCCGCCGGTGATGCTGGAGAAGATCGGCGAAGCCCCGCCGACCCCGTTGCCGGCCCTGCCGCCCCATGCCGAGATCAATGTCGACGCGCGGCCGCTGACGGGCATCCGCGTACTCGATTTCACGCGCATCATCGCCGGCCCGGTAGCCGGTCGCACGCTTGCCGCGCATGGTGCCGAAGTCCTGCTGGTGACGGCACCACACCTGCCGGCCATCGCACCGCTGGTGATCGACACCGGCCGCGGCAAACGGTCGTGCCAGCTGGACCTGCGTGACCACGACGACAAGCGCACACTGCACCGGCTGCTGCATGGCGCGGATGTGGTGGTGCAGGGCTATCGGCCCAACGGACTGGCGGAGCTCGGTGTCGGACCGGAAGCCGCGGCGCGCGCGAAACCGGGCATCGTCTACGTCTCGCTGTCGGCCTATGGCCATGTGGGGCCGTGGTCGAACAAGCGTGGCTTTGATTCGCTGGTGCAGACCGCTACCGGGTTCAATGCCGATGAAGCGCAGGCGGCGGGCAGCGCCGAGCCGTTGCCGCTGCCGGCGCAGGTACTCGACCATGCGGCCGGCTACCTGCTGGCGTTTGGTGCGATGGCGGCATTGCATCGGCGAGCCACGGAGGGCGGCAGCTGGCTGGTGCGGGTCTCGCTGGCGCAGGTCGGCCAGTGGCTGCGCAGCCTCGGACGCGTGCCGGATGGCCTGTCGGTGCCGGACCAGCATATCGACGAAATCTCCGATCTGCTGGAGGTACAGGAGTCCGGTTTTGGGGAGTTGACCGTGGTGCGCCACGCGGCGCAGCTATCGGAGACGCCGGCGCACTGGGCATTGCCGTCGGTGCCGCTCGGCACCCATGCGCCGGAATGGTTGCCGCGCTGAACGTTGGACGCTAGTACAGCGTGGTGCGCACGCGCTCCGGCAGGGCACGGTCATAGGCTTCGCCGTCGATCGCATCGCGGCTCAGCGTTGCCACCATGGTGCCGGTGCTCGGCAACGCGCTGCGCGGAATCTGTGCGTCGCTCGACCACAGATGCGAGCGCACCAGCGCGCGGGCGCATTGGAAGAACACTGACCGGATCGTGATCACGAGTACCGTGGTGGGCGCCTTGTCCTGTACCACGCACCGCGCGATCAGTTCGGGATCGGTCGAGATGGTGGCGGTCCCGCTGATACGCAGCGTCTCGTTGATGCCGGGAACCAGGAACAGCAGGCCCACGCGCGGATCAGCGATGATATTGCGCAGACTGTCGATGCGGTTGTTGCCGCGCCGGTCGGGCAGCAGCAGGGTGCGGTCGTCGAGGACCTGAACAAAGCCCGGCGCATCGCCACGCGGTGAACAGTCGCCGCCGTGCTCGTTCATCGTCGACAGCAGGCAGAACGGCGCGGCTTCCACAAACGCCCGGTAATGGGGATGCAGATAGTCGACTTCCTTGGCCAGTGAAGCGGCGCCCGGTTCTGCGTACAACGATTCCAGAACGGCAAGCGTGGCAATGGCGTGCGATGGCATATGACGGCTCCATGACGGAGAAGGCCGGACGAAGGCTCAAGTATGCCGCACCTCGATTCAGATCGTCACCGTGCCCCGGCCCAATTCAATCACGCGGCCGCCCACGCGAATCGCGCCTTCGGTGGTCACGTTCAGGTCCAGCCGGCAGCGGCGGTCGACCAGTTCACCCTGATCTACCTCGTAGTGCGCCGGCAGTGCATGGCCCGTGGCCAGCAGCCAGCCCCCGAGGTTGGCGCAGGCCGAACCGGTGCCCGGGTCCTCGGCCACGCCGCCACCTTGCTTGGTGAAGAAATAGCGCACCAGTACCTTGCCCGGCTGGGTCGGATCGAACGCGAATACATAGGCGGTCTTGCGGCCGAGGCTGCTTTGTGGCCACTGTTCCAGTCGGCCACTGTCCGGTTGCGCGCGGCGCACTGCTTCCGGGGTTTTCAGCGGCACCAGCAGCTGATCGGCACCGGTATCGACCCACATCGGCGAACTGGCGAGATCGTCGGCATGCAGGCCCAGCAGCGACGCCATCTCCGCATCGGGCAGGCCAGCGGGTGCGGTTTTCGGTGCGCCGTCATGCGGGGCAGTGAGCGTCCAGCGGTCGCCGGCGGCGGTGACCGGTACTACGCCGGCCTTGAATTCCAGGGTCAGCGCATCGCCGGTGCTGGCGAGGTCGCGTACCACATGCGCGGTACCAAGCGTGGGATGTCCGGCAAAGCGCATCTCGTAGCCGGGTGTGAAGATGCGCACCGCAGCGGTGGCCTTTTCCGACGGCAATACGAAGGTGGTTTCCGACAGGTTGAACTGCAGCGCCAGCGCCTGCATGGTGGCGTCGTCCATGCCGCGCGCGTCCTCGAACACACAGAGGGGATTGCCGCCGAACGTGGATTCGGCAAAGACGTTGACGATTCGGTATGCGTAGGTGGCCATGGTCGTGCCGCAAGGCTGGGTATCGGATCGGCCAGTGTACGGAAGTCGTGCGGCAAAGCCATGCACAGTTTCGTGCATGCGCAACGGAACAGTTGAGATGTCTTGAGGTTGATCAGTTTTAAGCAGACGGCGATAGCCGATGGGTTTCGGCATCCCAAGAATGGGACCTTTTTGATTGCGCTGTCATGCTGGAACTCAACAATTACGAAACGCTCGTCGCGGCCTCCCTGGTGCTGCTGATCGGACGCAAGCTGGTGCAGGTCACCGCGCCGCTACGCGCCTTCAATATTCCCGAACCCGTGGCTGGTGGCCTGATCGTCGCGCTGTGCCTGGCGTTGGCCCGCTACACGGCCGATATCCAGGTCAGGTTCGACACCGGCACCCAGACGCCGCTGATGCTGGCCTTCTTTGCGTCGCTCGGCCTGAGCGCCAATCTGGCCAGCCTGAAGCAGGGTGGCAAATCGATCGGGATTTTCCTGGTCGTGGTGGCGGGCCTGCTGGTGATCCAGAACGGCATTGGCGTCGGCATGGCCAGTGCGATGGGCCTGCATCCGGCCACGGGCCTGCTGGCCGGTTCGATCTCGCTGTCCGGCGGGCACGGCACCAGCGCGGCCTGGGGCAAGACCTTCGTCGAGCAGTTTGGCATGTCCTATGCCACGGAACTTGGGGTCGCGTGTGCCACGTTCGGCCTGGTGCTTGGTGGGCTGATTGGCGGCCCGGTGGCGCGTTACCTGTTGCGCAACGTGGCCAGACCGGACGCCGATGCAGCCGGCGCGGCCGGTGCCGCGGGCGCCGATCCGTTGACGTTCGAAAGTCCACAGGCGGTGCGCCTGATCACGGCATCGGCGTTGATTGAAACGCTTGCACTGATCCTGGTCTGCCTCACGGCAGGCTACGCGCTGGCGGACCTGTTCAAGGGCAGCTGGCTGGAACTGCCGACTTTTGTCTGGGTCCTGTTCGTTGGGGTGCTATTGCGCAATGGCCTGGCGCTGCTGGGCTGGTACACGGTGTTCGATCGCGCGCTGTCCGTGCTTGGCAATGTCAGCCTGTCGATGTTCCTGGCCATGGCCCTGATGAGCCTGCGGCTCTGGGAGCTGGCATCGCTGGCATTGCCGATGTTGCTGATCCTGGCTGTGCAGACCGCCGCGATGGCTACCTATGCGGTATTCGTGACCTTCCGCGTGATGGGCCGGAACTACGATGCCGCGGTGCTGGCCGCCGGGCATTGTGGCTTTGGCCTTGGTGCCACACCCACGGCCATCGCCAACATGCAGGCCATTACCGACCGCTTCGGCGCATCGCACCTGGCCTTCCTGATCGTGCCGATGGTGGGCGCCTTCTTTATCGACATCGTCAACGCCGTGGTCATCAAGCTGTTCCTGAGCCTGCCGATGTACTGAGTCCTGGCCCACAAATAAAATAGGCGCCATGGTTGACCCATGGCGCCTCGCAGGACTGCTACTTCCTACTGCCTACTACTTACTGACTTACTGCCAACTACGGTACTACCGGAATGCAATGAGCGCTGCGCTCAGAAACCCACGGCCTGGCCGTCGCGGCGGCTGTCGCTGGCGGCAACGTAGCCTTGCTCGGCGTCTTCCGACAGGCGCCAGATAAACTGGCCCGAGCCGAAATCCATATACGGGTCTTCCACCGACTTGAGCTTGTGGCCACGGTCCTTGAGGCCGGCCACGGTATTCGGGTCCATGGTTCCTTCAACGTCGAGCGTGAAGTCGCGGTTGACCTTCCAGCGCGGCGCGCAGCAGGCAGCCTGCGGTTGCTGGTTGTAGTCGAGCATGCGCACCACGGTCTGCAGATGGCCTTGCGGCTGCATGTCGCCACCCATCACGCCAAAGCTCATCACGGGCTTGCCATCCTTGGTCAGGAAGGCCGGGATGATCGTGTGGAACGGGCGCTTGCCGCCTTCCACGGCATTGGCCGATTTCGGATCCATCGAGAAACCCACGCCACGATTCTGCAGGCTGATGCCGGTGCCCGGCACCACCACGCCCGAGCCAAAGCCCATGTAGTTCGACTGGATGAACGAGATCATCATGCCGTTCTCATCGGCGGCGGTCAGGTAGATCGTGCCGCCCGTGCGCGGCATGCCGAAGTTGAAGTGCGTGGCACGCTGCATGTCGATCAGCTTCGCGCGCGATTTCAGGTAGGCGTCGTCGAGCATCTGTTCGGGCGTGACTTCCATGCTGCGCGGATCGGCCACATAGCGGTAGAGATCGGCAAACGCAAGCTTCATCGCCTCGATCTGCAAATGCTGGGAATCGACCGAATCCACCGGCAGCGACCCGACATCGAACTGGTCGAGAATGCCCAGTGCCATCAACGCGGCAATACCCTGGCCATTCGGCGGGATCTCATGCACTTCATGGCCACGGTACGACTTGCTGATGGGCTTGACCCAGTCAGGCTGGTAGTTGCGCAGGTCGTCCAGCGTCATCGCGCCGCCGCACTCCTTGCTGAACGCGGCGATCTTCTCGGCGATCTCACCTTCGTAGTAGGCGCGGCCCTTGGTTGCGCCGATCTTGCGCAGCGTGTCGGCTGCAGCCTTGAAGACAAACTTCTCGCCCACGTGCGGCGCGCGCCCGTTCGGCATGAACGTATCGGCAAAGCCGGGCTGGTTCTTCAGGTCCGGAACCGCGGCGGCCCACTTGTGCGCGACCACCGGCGGCACGGCATAGCCGCGCTCGGCGATCTCGATCGCGGGTTCCATCAGGTCTTCGAACGGCAGCTTGCCGAAGCGTTCATGCAATGCCGCCCAACCGGCGATCACGCCCGGTACGGTAACCGAATCCCAGCCACGGACCGGCCGGTTGGCCAGGCCATTGCCATCGACGCCGTACTTGTTCTTGAAGTAGTCGGTATTCCAGGCGGCAGGTGCCACGCCCGACGAGTTCAGGCCATGCAACTCCTTGCCATCCCAGAGGATCGCAAACGCATCGCTGCCCAGGCCGCACGACACCGGTTCCACCAGCGTGATGGCCGCAGCCGCGGCAATCGCGGCGTCCACGGCATTGCCGCCCTTGAGCAGCATGCGTAGGCCAGCCTGCGCGGCCAGCGGATGCGAGGTCGATACCACGTTGCGCGCGAACAGCGGAATACGCACGGTGGGGTAGGGGTTGGTCCAGTTGAAGTTCTGCATGGCCTGTCTCGTTGTGTAAAACACCTACTGTGGTCTCCCCTCTCCCACGAGTGGGAGAGGGGAGCGAAAAAACTCAATCGACCTGGATCTTGCGGTCCTTGATCAGTTTGCCCCAACGGGCGCTGTCTTTCTTCACCATCGCGGCAAACTGGGCAGGCGTGCCGCCAACCGGTTCGGCGCCAAGCTTGGCCAGGCGGTCCTTGACGTCCTGCGACTGGATGGCCTTGTTGAACTCGGCATTCAGGCGGTTGATGATCTCGGGCGGCAGGCCCTTGGGGCCGTAGATGCCAAACCAGGTATCGGATTCAAAGCCGGGCAGTCCCGATTCGCTTGCCGTAGGCAACTCGGGCGCCAGCGGTGAGCGCTTGAGGCTGGTCACGGCCAGCGCCTTGAGCTTGCCGTCCTTCACGTGCGGCATGCCGGAGACGATGCTGTCGAACAGCACCTGCACCTTGTTCGAGATCAGGTCGGGCACGGCCAGCGCGGTACCGCGGTACGGAATATGGGTGATGAACACCCCGGCCTGCGCCTTGAACGCTTCGGCAGTCAGGTGCACCACCGTGCCATTGCCGCTCGACGCATAGTTCAGTTCACCAGGATGCTTCTTGGCGTAGTCGATCAGTTCCTTGACGTTTTTGACCGGCAACTGGTTCGGTACCACCAGCACATTGGTCGCCGTGGCGACCTGGCCGATTGGCGTGAAATCGGTCTCGGTGTTGTACGGCAGGTGCGTGTTGATGTACGGGCCGATCGAGTGCGTGCTGGTGGTGGCGATCAGCAACGTGTAGCCATCAGGTGCTGCCTTGGCGGCCATATCGGAGCCGATGGCGCCCCCGGCGCCGGGCCGGTTGTCGACCACAATCTGTTGTCCCAGATTGGTGCCGACCTTCTGGGCAATCGCGCGTGCGAGCAGGTCGGTGGCGCCGCTGGCCGGGAACGGCACGATCAGGCGGATCGGCTTGTTCGGAAAGCTGTCGGCGTGCGACGGTGCGGCGGCAAGGGTCAGGCTCGTGGCAAGGCCAATGCCAAGAAGGCGTAGCCAGTGTTGCATGTTCTTCTCCGGTGCGGACGGGGGCGACGGTGAATAAAAAATCGGCAGGAAACCCCAGATTATTCCGCGCTGACGGCCACAATGAAAGTTAATATTCCTTGCTTGATCCACAAGAAAACCTTGTGGATCGTCGTTTGGGACAACCTCGCACCGCAATGAGCACGATCCGCTTTCTGAAGACCTTTATCGCCGTGGCCGAGCACGGGTCATTTGCCGCCGCGGCAAGCCAGGTGGCGTTGACGCAGGCCGCGGTCAGCCTGCAGATGCGTTCGCTGGAGGAGGAGTTGCGGCGTGAACTGTTCGACCGCAGCGGCCGTGTGGCAGTGCTCAACGCCGACGGCCGCGCGCTGTTGCCACAGGCGCGGCGCATGTTGGCGCTGCATGACGAAATGCGGCTGCCGCTGGCCGGCTCCGACGCCATGGCCGGCGCCGTGGCGGTCGGCGCGGTGGTGTCGGTGATGGGAGGGCTGTCGCACGTGGTGGCGCAGTTGAAGCGCACCTATCCGGCACTGGACGTGCGTCTGATCGGCGCCAAGTCTTTCGAACTGGCGGCGATGGTCGAAAGTGGCGAGCTAGATGCGGCCTTCGTGGTTGAGGGGTCGGCGCGACTGGCCGGTACGTTGCACTGGACGCCACTCTATGACGAACCGCTGGTGGCGATTGCCGCGCGCGGCAGCAGTGGCGACGACGCGCGGCAGGCGCTGGCCACCAACCCGTTCCTGCGCTTCGACCGCACCCAGCGCACCGGAGCACTGGTGGAGCGCGCCTTGCGCCGCGCTCATCTGCACATCAACGAATTCCTGGAACTGAACTCGATCGAGGCGCTGGTGGAACTGGTGCGCCAGGAGGTAGGCGTGACCGTGGTGCCGTTGCTCAAGCGGTCACGCTGGCGCGATGACAAGGCCTTGCGCATCCTGCCCTTGCAGGCGCGCGGGGAGCCTACGGTACGGACGATCGGCATGCTGGAGCGGCGCGACCATGGCCGCGCCCATGTGACCGAGGCGATTCGCGCCGCGTGCGCCACGATGTTCAGCGCATGAATGGAAAAGGGCGCCCTCATCTGCATGAGGGCGCCCTTCAGGGTACTGCAACAGAAGTTCTTACTCTTCCTGGAACGCTTCTTCGCGCTTGGACTTGATCGACGGCATCGCCACGATCGCCACCAGGATTGCCGCGGCAACCAGCAGGCCCAGCGACAGCGGACGCGTCACGAACACGCTGAAGTCACCACGCGACAGCAGCAGCGAGCGGCGGAAGTTTTCTTCCATCATCGGTCCCAGCACGAAGCCCAGCAGCAGCGGCGCCGGTTCGCACTTGAGCTTGATGAACAGGTAGCCGATCACGCCGAATGCCGCGGTCTGGAACACGTCGAACGTGGTGTTCTGGACCGAGTACACGCCGATGCAGCAGAACGTCAGGATGGCCGGGTACAGGTAGCGGTAAGGCACCTTCAGCAGCTTCACCCAGATACCGATCATCGGCAGGTTCAGGATGATCAGGATCAGGTTGCCGAGCCACATCGAAGCGATCAGGCCCCAGAACAGCGCCGGGTTGCTGGTCATCACCTGGGGACCCGGCTGGATGTTGTGGATCGTCATCGCGCCCACCATCAGCGCCATCACGGCGTTAGGCGGAATACCGAGCGTCAGCAGCGGAATGAACGACGTCTGTGCCGCGGCGTTGTTGGCCGATTCCGGACCCGCCACGCCTTCGATCGCGCCCTTGCCGAACTCATGCGCATACTTCGACGTCTTCTTTTCCAGCGAGTACGCTGCAAACGAAGCCAGTGCCGCACCGCCGCCCGGCAGGATACCAAGCATCGAACCCAGTGCCGTGCCGCGCAGGATAGCCGGAATCATGCGCTTGAAATCTTCCTTGGTCGGGAACAGGTTCGTCACGTGGTCCGTGAAGGTCTCGCGGGCCTCCTTCTGTTCCAGGTTCGCGATGATTTCCGCGAAACCGAACACACCCATCGCCACCGACACGAAGTTCAGGCCGTCAGTCAGCTCTGGCACGTCGAACGAGAAGCGCGCGGCGCCCGAGTTCACGTCGGTACCGACCAGACCCAGCAACAGGCCGAGCACGATCATCGAGATCGCCTTCACCAGCGAGCCCGATGCCAGCACCACGGCACCGATCAGGCCCAGGATCATCAGCGAGAAGTATTCGGCGGGGCCGAACTTGAACGCCAGTTCCGACAGCGGGGCCGCGAATGCGGCCAGGATCAGCGTGGCCACGCAGCCGGCGAAGAACGAGCCGAGGCCAGCCGTAGCCAGTGCCACGCCGGCACGACCGCGCCGCGCCATCTGGTACCCGTCGATGGTGGTCACCACCGACGACGATTCACCAGGCAGGTTCACCAGGATGGCGGTGGTCGAACCACCGTACTGGGCGCCGTAGTAAATACCGGCCAGCATGATCAGCGCGGCCACCGGGGGCAGCGTGTAGGTCACGGGCAGCAGCATCGCGATGGTGGCCAGCGGGCCCAGGCCCGGCAGCACGCCGATCAGCGTACCGAGCACGCAGCCCAGGAACGCGTACGCGATGTTCTGGAAAGACAGGGCGGTCGAGAAGCCCAGTCCGAGGTTGGCTAACAGTTCCATGAGGCGCGTCTCCTTAGCTTGCCAGGAAGGCCGGCCACACCGGCATCTGCAGGTTGATGCCGTACACGAAGGCACCCATGCTGATCACGACCAGGATGATCGCGTTCAGGATGGCTCCCTTCCAGCTGAATTCATGGCTGGCCATCGAGGAGACCAGCACCAGTACCACCACCGACAGCACCATGCCCAGCGGCTTGAGCAGCAGGCCGAACAGCACCACGGCACCCAGGATCCACAACAGGATTTTCAGGTCCCAGCGAGCCAGGTGATCTTCCTCGGCCTTGGAGGACAGCGATCCCCACGTTACCAGCGCGCCCAGCAAGGCGAGCACGATGCCGAGCCAGAACGGGAAGTATCCCGGTCCCATCTTGGCGGCTGTTCCCATGGAATAGCCACGGGCGACGAAGGAAAAGCTCAGACCGACCAGAATGAACATCAGGCCGGAGGCAAAGTCCTTTTGGCTACGTATGCGCAAAATGATTCTCCTCGATATTGACTGCTTGAAATCGTCGCGACAAAGGCTCCCCCACTCGCGGCAGGGTGGAAGGTAAAAGCGCATCCTTTCAGCTACCTTTCATATGTCTGCATAAAGTGGCAACCTCAGGGTATCTCCCTACGCAGACGTCTGAAAGCATTCGGTAAGTCGTTGACGATACAAGGAAAAGTGCAGGGAAAACGTGCATGGCGGCAGGTAGGGATCAAGGGGCGGGTGGCAGGTTGCGACTGGACTGAACCGGACTGAGCCGGACAGAAGCGGGCCTGCTTCGTAAGCTAAGATCGACGGCACTGGCGCATGCCTTGACGCACACGCAAATCGGAAGGGAGCCCGCTTGGAAACCATCGACCATGCCATCCTGCTCGGCGCCGTGGTGATGACCCTGAGCATCGTGCTCGGGGTGTTCTCGGCGCGCTTCGGCGTGCCGTTCCTGCTGGTCTTTCTTGGCGTGGGCATGGCCGCCGGCGTGGATGGCCCGGGCGGCATCCGGTTCTCGAATACCTGGCTGAGCTTCCTGGTGGGCAATATCGCGCTGGCCGTGATCCTGATCGACGGCGGGCTGCGTACGCGCTATGCCACGTTCCGCGTCGCGCTACGGCCATCACTGTCGCTGGCCACGGTGGGCGTCCTGCTGACCGCCGCGCTGGTCGGAATGTTTGCAACATGGGTGCTCGGCATCGACTGGAAGCTTGGCTTGCTGCTTGGCGCCATTGTCGGCTCCACCGATGCGGCCGCGGTGTTCTCGTTGCTCAACAGCAGCGGTATCCGGCTCAAGGAACGTGTGGCCAGCGTGCTCGAGATCGAATCGGGCATCAACGATCCGATGGCCATCTTCCTGACGCTGACGTTGATCGAGTGGATCACGGCCCCGCAAGGGTTGTCTGCCGGCGCGCTGGCGCTGCGGCTGGTGGTGCAGTTCGGGGTTGGTGGCCTGCTGGGCGTAGGCCTGGGCTATTGCATGGCCAACGTCATGGAGCGCGTCAATGTTGCCGAAGGTCTGCAGGCCATCCTGATCTGCTCTGCCGGCTGCATGGTCTGGGCCATCGTGCAATCCGCCGGAGGCAGTGGTTTCCTGGCGGTCTACCTGGCCGGGATGATCGTCGGCAACCGCGATCGGGCGGTGAGCGAGGATATCCTGCGCGCCATGGACGGCATGGCATGGCTGGCCCAGTCGGCGATGTTCCTGTTGCTTGGCTTGCTGGTGACGCCGCACCGGATCTGGGACATTGCCGTTCCCGCGCTGGCGGTGGCATTGTTCCTGATGTTCGTGGCGCGGCCGGTTGCCGTTTTTGTGTCGCTGCTGCCGTTCCGCTTCAATGCGCGCGAAAAAGGCTTCGTTGCCTGGATGGGCTTGCGCGGGGCGGTGCCGATCGTGTTGTCGCTGTTTCCACTGCTGCAGGGCATGGAAGATGCTGGCCTGCTGTTCCGCGTGGCCTTTGCCGTGGTGCTGGCCAGCCTGCTGTGCCAGGGCACCACCGTGGCGCTGGCGGCGCGGCTCGGGCGTGTGCTGCGGCCCGCCTACGACGAGCCGCTGTCACGCGAACGCCTGCGCGGCACGCGGGCACCGGCGCTGGAACTGATGCAGTTCCAGGTTGCCGCCAGTTCATCGATGGAAGACCTGCGTGCGGACCAGGTGGAATTGCCGCCGCGCAGCCGGCTGGTGACGGTCGCGCGCGACGGTGCGCTGGTGCCGCTCGACCAGGTGGTCCTGCGTGCCGGCGACATTGTTTCCGTGCTGGCGCCGGGCGGGTCGGTGCCGCTGTTGTCGCGGCTGTTCCTGACGCCGGCCCGGCCGCCGGCATGGGACCAGGTCGCGCATGATTTCCTGCTCGACGGCCAGGCCAGGCTGGCGGACGTGGCGGCGCTCTATGGCACGCGCGAACTGACCCCGACCGAGCAGGCACGGACGCTGGAAGAAGCCATGCTGGCCGTGTTTCCGTCGCCGCCGGTGGAAGGCGATGCGGTGGAGATTGCCGGCTTGCGCCTGACCGTGACCCGCATGGACGGGCCACGCATCACACAGGTGGGGTTGTTGCTGCCGCGCAATGCGGCGGAAGACGCCAGGGACCACAAGGACCGTGTCTGGCGCCAGCGCGACAAGGCGCGCGGATCGCTCAGTCCACCTTCGCGCCCGAAACCTTGACCACCTGGCCGTACTTCTTCAGTTCACGCTGGATCAGCGCCGCGAACTGCTCCGGCGTGGTCGGCGCGGGTTGCGCGCCGATGCGTGCCAGGCGCGCCTTCATGTCGTCGGTCTTCAGGATTGCCACGATATCGTGATTGAGCCGTTCGACGATCTCGCGCGGCGTGCCGGCCGGGGCCAGGACGCCAAACCATGTCGAGATGTCGAAGCCTTCCAGGCCCAGTCCCTTGCCCGCTTCGGCAATCGTCGGCAGTTCCGGGAACGACGCCGCACGGGCGGGCGTGGTCACCGCGAAGGCCTTGAGCTTGCCGGCCTTGATATTGGCCGATGCCGAGGCCAGGTTGTCGAAGATCAGGTCGGTCTGTCCGGACAGTACCGACAACTGCGCGGGCGAGGCGCCGTTATACGGGATATGGACCATGCTGACGTGCGCCATGCTCTTGAACAGTTCGCCGGACAGGTGTCCCGCGCTGCCGTTGCCGCCCGATGCATAGTCGAGCTTGCCCGGATGCTTGCGCGCATATTCCACCAGGTCGCGCACGCTGTTGATGTGCAGTTCGGCGGCCTTGCCCGGATGCATCACCAGCACGTTCGGAACATCGGCTACCAGCGTGATCGGGGCGAAGTCCTTGACCGGGTCATAGGGCATCTTCGCGAACAGCGTCGGGTTGATCGCATGCGTGGCCACCGCGCCCATCACGATCGTGTAGCCGTCGGCAGGCTGCTTGGCCACGTAGTCGGCGCCAAGGTTGCCGCCGGCACCGGGCCGGTTCTCCACCACCACGGGCTGGCCCAGGCTGTCGCGCAGCTTTTCGCCAATGGCGCGCGCCACGGTATCGAGCGGGCCGCCGGCGGGATAGGGCACCACGAAGCGGATCGGCTTGGTCGGCCAGTTGGCGGTAGCGGCTTGCACCGGTGCGGCGCAGGCAAGCGAGGCAGCCAGCGCGAGCGACTGGGCTGCCGTGAGCAGGGTCTTCAGCATGTCAAACGTGGAAAAAATGGAAGGATCGGGAATCGATGTGCCGGCGCGTACATTGCGCCCCGGCATGGATACGTAGCTGTAGCGGATTCAACGGATGCCGATGCCGCGCGCCATCATCACCGCGCACAGCGGCAGCAGGATCAGCAGATGGGCCTCGATCATGACCCAGCGCCGGGCCTTCTTGATCTCGGCGGGAGTCGGCACGAAGTCGGGCAATCTCTTGGACTGTTTGCGCCACTTTGCGATGGCGAACGTAGGCGGCAACGAGCACAGCGCGATCACCACGAATACCGTCATCTTGGCGTGGAACCACGGATTGTGGATATAGAAATCCAGGCCCTTGGCGCCATAAAACAGCCGCAGCAGGCCGGTGGCCAGCACCACCATTGCCGAAATGAAATAGAACAGGTCGTACAGCGACAGGCGGCGCACGGTGGCCGGGCTCATGTCCGGGCGCAGTACCACGGCTTCGGCAGCCATCAGCGTGATCAGCACGAAGATGGCCGTGAAGTGCAGGAATGCGAGCAGGGCATCGGTCAGCATGAATTCTCCTCTTGGTGGGGAAAACTTCCATGATCACCTGCCCGCGGGTCTGCCCGGGCCGTTCGAGGTCAAACGGCAGCCGGGTAATACCTGGAGTGCGACCTGGGGTGCGGAGTCAGACCACACCCTTGTTGCGCAGGGCGGCGATGTGTTCGGCACTGTAGCCGAGTGTCTCGCCAAGCACCATATCGGTGTGCTCCCCGAGCAACGGCGGGTGGCGCAGCGCCTCGGGAGGCGTGGCGCTCATCTTCATCGGGCTGCCCACCAGCTGGACCGTGCCGGCCGTGGGGTGCGGCAGGTCCACGCGCAGGCCGCGCGACACTACCTGTTCGTTTTCAAAGACTTCGTCGAGCGTATTGATCGGGCCGCAGGGCACGCCGGCGCGCTCGAGATCCAGGATCCATTGCTCGCGGGTACGCGGAGCCACCATCTCGGCCAGGATCGGTACCAGCACGTCGCGGTGCGCCACGCGTTGCGGGTTGGTGGCGAAGCGCGGGTCGTCGGCCAGCTCCGGGTGGCCGCCGGCGGTCACGAATTTGCGGAACTGCCCGTCGTTGCCCACCGCGACGATGATCCAGCCGTCGGCGGCATGGAAGGTCTGGTAGGGCACGATGTTCGGATGGGCGTTGCCCCAGCGCTTTGGCGCCACGCCGCTGGCCAGGTAGTTCGTGTTCATGTTGGCCAGCATCGATACCTGCACGTCCAGCAGCGCCATGTCGATGTACTGGCCTTCGCCGGTGCGCTCGCGGTGGGCCAGCGCGGCCAGCACGGCAATGGTGGCGTACTGGCCCGTCATCAGGTCCGAAATCGCCACGCCGGCCTTCTGCGGGCCGCCGCCGGGCAGGTCGTCGCGTTCGCCGGTCAGGCTCATGAAACCGCCCATGCCCTGGATGATGAAGTCGTAGCCGGGGCGCTGGGCATACGGGCCAGTCTGGCCGAAGCCGGTGACCGAGCAATAGATGATGTCCGGCTTGACGGCCTTGAGCGATTCGTAGTCCAGGCCGTACTTCTTCAACTGCCCGACCTTGTAGTTCTCGAGTACCACGTCGCTCTGGGCCGCCAGGTCGCGTACCAGTTGCTGGCCTTCGGGCGTGCTGATGTCGCAGGTCACCGAGCGCTTGTTGCGGTTCGCGGCCAGGTAGTAGGCGGCTTCCGCCGTGTCGCGGCCGTCCGGGGTCTTGAGCCAGGGCGGGCCCCAGATGCGCGTGTCGTCGCCAGCGCCGGGGCGCTCGATCTTGATCACGTCGGCGCCGAAATCGGCAAGGTTCTGGGCGCACCATGGCCCGGCGAGGACGCGGGTCAGGTCAAGGACGCGAAGATGGCTTAAGGCTCCCATGGCGGTCACGGCTGGCAGGTCTGAGGAGCCAGCACTCTATCACCGGCGTAGTTGGCCGATGCACGCCGGGCGCGCATCTACGGGTCTTCCGTGGGCGATAACCGGACAATCCGCGGCCGGCAGGCAGCGCGCCGTGCGGTGCGCCAACACCGTGCCCAGCGCACCTGCCCCGGGACGGGGCTTGCCCGTATAATCAACGGTTTGCAAATCCAACCTGACTGACTGCGCCCTGCCACGACGTGGGATGCGCCCGATACAACATGAAAGTCTCCGACATTCGCAGCAAGTTCCTGCAGTTCTACGAGTCGAAGGACCATACGGTGGTCCGCTCGTCCAGCCTCGTGCCGGCGAACGACCCGACGCTGCTGTTCACCAATTCGGGCATGGTGCAGTTCAAGGACGTGTTCCTGGGCACCGACAAGCGTCCGTATTCGCGCGCCACGTCGTCGCAACGCTCGGTCCGTGCCGGCGGCAAGCACAACGATCTTGAGAATGTGGGTTACACCGCACGTCACCACACGTTCTTCGAGATGCTCGGCAACTTCTCGTTCGGCGACTACTTCAAGCGTGACGCGATCAACTACGCCTGGGAACTGCTGACCAAGGTCTACCAGCTTCCCGCGGAAAAGCTGTGGGTGACCGTGTACGCCGAGGACGACGAGGCCTACGACATCTGGGCCAAGGAAGTGGGCGTGCCGACCGAGCGCATCGTGCGCATTGGCGACAACAAGGGCGCGCGCTACGCGTCGGACAATTTCTGGCAGATGGCCGACACCGGCCCGTGCGGTCCTTGCTCGGAAATCTTCTACGACCACGGTCCGGAAGTGTGGGGCGGCCCCCCGGGATCGCCTGAAGAAGACGGCGACCGCTACATCGAGATCTGGAACCTCGTGTTCATGCAGTTCAACCGCGACGAGCAGGGCAACATGACGCGCCTGCCCAAGCCGTGCGTGGATACGGGCATGGGTCTCGAGCGGATTGCCGCCGTGCTGCAGCACGTGCACAGCAACTACGAGATCGACCTGTTCCAGGCCCTGATCAAGGCGGCTGGCCGTGAAACGCATTGCGACAACCTGAACCAGAATTCGCTGAAGGTCATTGCCGACCATATCCGCGCGTGCTCGTTCCTGATCGTCGACGGCGTGATTCCGGGCAACGAAGGTCGCGGCTACGTGCTGCGCCGGATCGTGCGCCGTGCCATCCGTCACGGCTACAAGCTTGGCCAGCGGACCCCGTTCTTCCACAAGCTCGTGGCCGAACTGGTGGTGCAGATGGGCGCAGCCTATCCGGAACTGGCCGACGCGGAGACCCGCGTGGTCGAAGTGCTCAAGGCCGAGGAAGAGCGCTTCTTCGAGACGATCGAGAACGGCATGTCGATCCTGGACACTGCCGTGACCGAACTCAAGACGCGCGGCGGCAAGGTGCTGGACGGCGAACTGGCGTTCAAGCTGCACGATACGTTCGGCTTCCCGCTCGACCTGACCCAGGACGTGGCGCGCGAGCAGGAAATCACCGTCGACGAAGCCGCGTTCGATGCCGCGATGACCCGTCAGCGCGAGCAGGCACGTGCCGCCGGCAAGTTCAAGATGGCAGCCGGCCTCGAGTACTCGGGCGACAAGACCGTGTTCCACGGCTATGACGCGCTGAGCATGGAAGGCGCACGCGTGATTGCGCTGTATGTCGATGGCGCAGCCGTTGATACGATGCAGCCGGGCCAGACCGGCGTGGTCGTGCTCGACAACACGCCGTTCTATGCGGAGTCCGGTGGCCAGGTTGGCGACCAGGGCACGCTGGTGGCCGGCGCCGCCGTGTTCAACGTGGCCGATACCACCAAGGTGCAGGCCGATGTGTTCGGCCACCAGGGCACGCTGGCCAATGGCGCGCTCAAGGTGGGCGACACCGTGGCCGCGCAGGTCGACGCCGTGCGTCGCGCGCGCACCGTGCGCAACCACTCGGCAACCCACCTGATGCACAAGGCATTGCGCGAGGTACTGGGCACCCACGTGCAGCAGAAGGGTTCGCTGGTCGATCCGGACAAGACCCGTTTCGACTTCTCGCACAATGCACCGCTGACCGATGACCAGATCCGCCAGATCGAGGAAATCGTCAACGCCGAGATCCTGCGCAACGAAGCCACCGTGGCGGCCGTGATGCCGTTCGACGATGCGGTCAAGAGCGGTGCCATGGCACTGTTCGGCGAGAAGTACGCGGACGATGTTCGCGTGCTGTCGATCGGTTCCTCGAAGGAACTGTGCGGTGGTACCCACGTAATGCGCACCGGCGATATCGGCCTGTTCAAGATCGTCGTGGAAGCTGGCGTTGCCGCAGGTATCCGCCGCGTGGAAGCCATTACCGGCGACAACGCGCTGCACTATCTGCAATCGCTCGACGCGCGCCTGAACGAAGCTGCCGCCGCACTGCGTGCACAGCCGTCGGAACTGGTGCCGCGCATCGGCCAGGTGCAAGACCAGGTCCGCGCACTCGAGAAGGAACTCGAAAAGCTCAAGAGCAAGCTCGCTTCGTCGCAAGGCGATGAGCTCGTATCGCAGGCGGTGGACGTCAAGGGCCTGAAGGTGCTGGCGGCCCAGCTCGAAGGCGCCGATGTGAAGACGCTGCGCGAGACGATGGACAAGCTCAAGGACAAGCTGCAGAGCGCGGCCATCGTGCTGGCGGCCGTGGCCGACGGCAAGGTCAGCCTGATCGCCGGCGTCACCGCTGACGCGACGTCGAAGGTCAAGGCCGGTGAACTGGTCAACTTCGTTGCCCAGCAGGTCGGCGGCAAGGGCGGTGGCCGTCCGGACATGGCGCAGGCCGGTGGTACCGATCCGGCAAACCTGCCGGCGGCCCTTGCAGGTGTCACCGAGTGGGTGTCCGCCAAGGTCTGATATTGCTGATCAGCATTGGCCTAGCGTGACAAAAAAGCGCCTGCACTGCAGGCGCTTTTTTTCGTCCGGAGATCGCTTCAGCGCGTGAACACTTCGAAGAGCATCCAGGCGGTAGTCGACAAGGAGTACGCACTGACGATGTAGACCGCCGGCATGAGGACCTTTCCTTGAAACTCTTTGTCTGTCGCAAGCCGGATAAGAAATCGTTCCATTACAACCTCCATTCATCATGTTGTTCAGTGGTGAGAGTGCCAGCAGAGCGAAGAGTATTTTCTCAAGACATGGTCGGCTGGATCAGATAGGAGTAGCCCGCGAAGTGACCACCCGCGCTTATGCATGTCAAGAGTAGCGATGCCCTGAGAATCAGGTTTGGGCGGCCACTCGTTCCCGGTTGAGTCGTTAGGCAGGACTCCATTGCGCCAAGCAGTACCATTCCCGCCGCAAGTACGATAATGACGATGTGGCCGCACATGACCATCCACATGAGGTCCTGGTTCGCGGAATTCCCGCCCATGTGTTGTGCTAGCAAGTTGCAGGCGCTTGCACTCATCGGAATGACCGCCCACAGCATTTGCCCATGCTCGATTGCGCGCATGACAATGCCCCGGCTGTATTTGCGAAAGAAGTACGGAAGCTTGATAAGCGGCAGCAGTGCCAACGGCGCGAGCAATGGAATCGCGATGTTGAACAGGAACCAGCTGAACTGCCCGGATACGGTCATGGCGCGCCTCGATGTGTGCGATGGAAGGACGATCGGCACACTGATTTCCTGTGCCGATCGACCACGCCACATCCTAGGCTTTACAGGTCCTAACGCCAATAAGACAGGTGTGAACTTGTGTGTCCGTAGAGCAGATATGAGCCGATGCTTGTGTCCGATCAATTGTGCCGGGTCTGTGTCGCCGCGCCGGTTGCACAGCCCGGAAAGCTACTTCGTCCCGCCACCCGTCAGCGTCGACACGATATCGATCGGCAGCGGAAACACGATCGTCGAGCTCTTGTCGCCGGCAATCTGCGTAAGCGTCTGCAGATAGCGCAGTTGCATCGCCTGGGGTTGCTTCGCCAGCATCTGGGCGGCCTCAAGCAGCTTCACAGAGGCCTGCAGTTCGCCCTCGGCATGAATCACCTTCGCACGCCGCTCGCGTTCCGCCTCGGCTTGCCGGGCAATCGCACGCACCATCGACTCGTTGAGGTCCACGTGCTTGATCTCGACGTTCGATACCTTGATGCCCCAGGCGTCGGTCTGCGCATCGAGCACCTTCTGGATATCGAGATTGAGCTTCTCGCGTTCGGCCAGCATTTCATCGAGTTCATGCTTGCCGAGTACCGAGCGCAAGGTGGTCTGCGCCAGCTGGCTGGTGGCCTCCAGGAAGTTGGCGACCTGGATGATCGCGCGTTCCGGGTCGACCACGCGGAAATACACCACGGCATTGACCTTGACCGATACATTGTCATGCGAGATCACGTCCTGTGGCGGCACATCGAGCACCACGGTGCGCAGGTCCACGCGCACCATCTGCTGCACGACCGGAATGACCAGCACCAGGCCGGGGCCCTTGACGCGCCAGAAACGGCCCAGCATGAACACCACGCCGCGTTCGTATTCGCGCAGCACGCGGAACGCGGATATCACCAGCAGAACCAGCAGGAAGATCAGGCCGCCGAAGCTGAATCCGAATGCCATGTCGGGCTCCTTGTTGTGTCAGGCATCGTGAAGCGAAGTGACATCGAGCACCAGCCCATGGCGTCCCGTGACGCGCACGGACTGGCCACATGCCAGCGCGCTGTTGCTGTGGATGCGCCATTGCTCGCCGCGCACCATGGCCCAGCCATCGGCCGGGGTCGCGTCGACCACCACGCCAATGCTGCCCACCAGCGTGTCGGCGCCGCTCACCACGGGACGCTGGCGCGCGCGCAGCAGCAGCGTAGACATGCCGAACAGGAACGCTGCCGAGATCGCGCACAGGCCGGCAATCAATGACAGTGGCACGCCGAAGCCGGGCACATCGGTATCGATCAGCATCACTGCACCAAACGCGAAGGCGATGATGCCGCCGACGCCTACCGCGCCGAAGGTTGGCAAGAATACTTCCGCGACCATGCATCCCACACCGAACGCGATCAGCGCGAGTCCCGCGTAGTTGATTGGCAGCATCTGCAGCGCGAACAGGCCCAGCAGCAGGCAAATGGCTCCGGCGATGCCGGGTACCACCATGCCGGGCGTGGAGAACTCGAAGATCAGCCCATAGATGCCGATCATCATCAGGATCAGCGCCACGCTGGGATCGGTGATCACAGCCAGCAGGCGGCTGCGCCAGTCGGGTTCCAGCGTGACGATCGGCGCGCCTGCCGTGTGCAGCACGCGCGTGGCACCGGCTGCCTCGAAGCGCTTGCCGTCGATCTGCCTGAGCAGGGCAGGCAGGTCCGGTGCTACCAGGTCGGCCACCTTCTGTGCCACGGCTTCGTCGGCGGACAAGCTGACCGCTTCGCGCACCGCGCGTTCGCCCCATTCGGCATTGCGATGCCGCAACTGCGCGAGTCCGCGGATATAGGCCGAGGCGTCGTGCATCTGCTTGCGGGTCATGGTGTCCTCGGCCGCAGGCGCACTTGCTGGTGCCGATGCCGGTGCGGGGCCTGCCTCGGGCTTCGTCCCGCCGATGCCGATGGCAACCGGGCTGGCCGCGCCAAGATTGGTGCCGGGCGCCATGGCGGCGATATGGCTGGCGTAGAGGATGTAGGTGCCCGCGCTGGCGGCACGCGCACCACCGGGATAGACGTAGGTGGCCACCGGCACCGGCGACGCCAGGATGGCCTGGATGATGTCGCGCATCGAGCGGTCGAGCCCGCCCGGCGTGTCCATTTCGAGCACGATCAGCTGGGCGCCTTGCTTGCGCGCCTGTTCCATGCCGCGCACGGCGAAGCTGGCGCTGGCCGGCCCGATCGCGCCTCGTACCGGGATGACATAAACCGGCGGCGCCGCGGAAACCGAGGTTGCGGGCGTGCTCGACGATGCCGTCTGGGCATTTGCCCCGGAAATTGCCAGCAGGACCAGGCCCAGGCAGGCCAGCACCAGCCAGTTCAGGAACTGCGGCCGGTGGCAGGCTGGCAGCGCTGACCGGCGCAACGCGAATGCGTGTGTCATGGCGGGGCGCGACCCGCCGTGGGTGCCGTGGTCGCGCCACTTTCAGTGTAGGCGACCGGCCACATCTTGCATGGCGTGGGCGTGGCTCCGGCCAGGTTTACGCTTGCTTCAGGCGGCAGCCTTTGTATCGTCGAGCGTACCTGGCAACTGCGGCAGCATGTCGGCCAATGCCAGCAGCGCCGCGCTGCCCATCGACGGATGCCAGGCCAATACAGTGGTCACCTGGCCAGCATCGCCAAGGGGGTGGATGCTGATCTTTGGCAGGTCGCGATAGAGGGTCAGTACCGAACGCGGCATGATTGCCACGCCAATGCCAGCCGCCGCACAGGTCACGATGGCGTGATACGAGCCGAGCTGGATCACGCGGCTGGCGGCATGGCCACACTGTCCATACCACTGCTCGAACCGCGACCGGTAGTTGCAACCAGCCTCGAAGGCCAGCAAGGTGGCGCGTTCGATATCGGCGGGGGTGCGGATCGGCGCATGCGTGGCGCTGGCAATGATCACCAGTTCCTCTGCGAATCCCGCCCGACTGACCAGTTCGGGGTCGCCCACCGGTTCGGCCACGAAGGCGCAGTCGACTTCGAAGCGGCGCAGCGCTTCCAGCGCCTGGCGTGTTGGCAGGGTCACGAGTTCGAGTTCGACATCGGGCCACGCCTGGTGATAGGCGGCCAGCAGATTGGGCAGGCGGCTCGCCGCCGTGCTTTCCATCGAAGCAATCCGCAGGCGTCCATGTGGATGGGCGGGCTGCACCGCGTGGCGCGCCTCATCGGAGAGCTGCAGGATGCGGCAGGCATAGTCGAACAGCGTTTGCCCGGCCGGAGTGAGCACCATGCGCCGGCCGTCGCGCACGAACAGTTCCACCCCCAACGATTGTTCCAGTTGCCGGATCCGCGTGGTGACGTTCGATTGCACGCGATGCAGCCGCTCGGCGGCCCGCGTGACGCCGCCAGCCTCGACCACGGTGCGGAAAATTTCCAGTGCCGCAAGGTCCATATCCGTAACCCTTTTCAAATCGAGATGATTTGCATCTCAATCATTCATTTGTCGTGATGGATGATCGCGCATAGCATAGTCAACTACAAGCCCAATTTCAAATGCCGGGATCGCGAATCCGGCCGCGCCAATGCCTTCAGCCGATATCAATGTCACCGCCGGGCGGACTGCCCGACAAACCGCCGGTCCATGGGCCGTGGCCATGGCCGGGCTGGTCTCGCTGGCGCTGGCCATGGGCATTGGCCGCTTTGCGTTTACCCCGCTGCTGCCGATGATGCTGCATGACGGCACCGTCACGCTGGCGCAAGGCGGGGCGCTGGCGACGCTGAACTACATCGGCTATCTGCTGGGCGCGCTGCTGTGCCTGTTTTTCCGGCCCGATCCGGTGCGCATCGTGCGCGCGTCACTGGCACTGACCGTGGTGCTGACGCTGGCGATGGCCCTGCCGGGCGGCATGGTGGCGTGGCTGGCATGGCGCACGCTGGCCGGCATAGCCAGCGCGGTGGTCATGGTCTACGCGACGGCGTGGTGCATGCAGCGGCTGGCGGAACTCGGCCATCCGGCGCTGGGCGGACTGATGTTCTGCGGACCCGGTATCGGCATCGTGGTCACCGGCGTGTCCACCTTTGGCATGGTAGCGGCGCGGTGGCAGGCGGACTGGGGCTGGATAGCCTTTACGATACTTGGCGCGCTGATGCTGGCGCCGGTGTGGCGTGTCTTTGGATCGGCGCTGCCGGCCGTGCATGCTGGCAGCGGGCAGGCGGCGTCCTCGGCGCCGGTTGGCACGCCACGGCTCGACCTGGAAACCTGGGCGCTGACGCTGGCCTACGGGCTGGCTGGCTTCGGCTACATCATCACGGCTACGTTCCTGCCCGTGATCGCCCGCCAGGCGATGCCCGGCAGCGTTTGGGCCGACCTGTTCTGGCCGATCCTCGGCGTTGGCGTGGCGGTGGGTGCATGGCTGGTGACGCGCGTGGGCATGCATCACGACAACCGCCGCATGATGATGTTCCTGTACGCCTTGCAGGCCGCGGGCGTGGCTGTGGCTGCCATATGGCCCACCGTGACCGGATTTGCGCTGAGCAGCCTGCTGGTCGGGCTGCCGTTCACGGCGCTGGTCTCGTTTGCGATGCGCGAGGCGCGCCGGCTCTGGGGCGCCAGCGCGTCGAAGCTGATTGGCCTGATGACCGCCGCCTACGCGATTGGTCAGATCGCCGGGCCGCCGCTGGCAACCGCGCTGGTGGCACGCACCGGCGGCTTCGGCGCATCGCTTGGGGTGGCGGCGCTGGCACTGCTGTGCGGCGCGCTGATCTACCTGTGGATGTGGCGCACCATGCCGGTGGCTGGCCGCACGGCAAACTAGCGACTGCGCTACAGTATCGGCTTCGCCGCTCACTCGACCTGGCCGCACCCGCGCCGGCGCTGCAGGGCGGCGCAGAAAGCAAAGCCCCATGTCTTTTGCCTTGCAGCCCGGGCGTGCCGCAGGCCCGGCCTCGCCAGTCAGCCCAGAGGAAGCCCGCGTGCGCGTGGACCTGGCCGCCGCCTATCGGCTGGCCGCACTCGAACGCTGGGACGACCTGATCTATACCCATATCTCGGCCACCGTGCCTGGTGAGCCCGATCACTTCCTGATCAACCCGTTCGGTTTCGCGTTCGACGAGATCCGTGCTTCTGACCTGGTCAAGATCAACGGCCGTGGCGAAGTGGTCGGCGAGACCGTGCACCCGGTCAATGTGACCGGCTTCGCGCTGCACGCCGCTGTGCATGCCGCACGTGCCGATGCGCATTGCGTGATGCACCTGCATAACACGGCCGGCATCGCGGTATCGGCCCAGGCCGAGGGTTTGCTGCCACTGTCGCAGCATGCCATGCGTTTTCATGGCCGCATCGCCTATCACGACTACGAGGGACTGGCCTTCACACCGGCCGAAGGCGCGCGTCTGACCGCGTCGCTGGGCGCACACCCGGCCATGCTGCTGCGCAACCACGGCACGTTGACCACCGGGCGCACCGTGGCCGAGGCGTATGTGCTGATGGCCACGTTGATCAAGGCCTGCGAGATCCAGCTCGGCGCGCAACTGGGCAGCGCCACGGTGCAGCCACCGGCGGCCGTGGCCGACCGTACGTCGTTGCAGCTGTTCGACAACGGCGCCATCGAGGGTGTCATGGAATGGCCCGCGCTGCTGCGCAAACTCGATAGAATCGATCCTTCATACAAAGACTGACAAGACGCCAAGGAGTCATGCAATGCCCACGTTTCATGTAGAGATGTTCGAAGGCCGCACCGTTGAACAGAAGCGCAAGTTTGTCGAGGAAGTCACGCGCGTCACGTGCGAGACGCTTGGCTGCTCGGCCGGTGCCGTGGACATCATCATCACCGACGTCAAGCGCGAGAACTGGGCCACCGGCGGCGAGCTCTGGCTCGACAAGAAGTAAGCGCAGCAGGGTTTGACCAGATGACCTCCGCAGTTTCCACCATGCAGCAGTTCGCTTCCGACAACTACGCCGGCTTCTGCCCGGAATCGCTGAAGTATTTTCTCGAAGCCAACGCCACCGGCCACGAGAAAGCCTATGGCGACGACAGCTGGACGCAGAAGGTGTGCGATCGCATTCGCGACCTGTTCCAGACCGATTGCGAGGTCTTCTTTGTCTTCAACGGCACGGCCGCCAATTCGCTGGCGCTGTCGTCGTTGTGCCAGTCATATCATTCCGTGATCTGCCATGAGCTGGCGCATATCGAAACCGACGAGTGCGGCGCGCCGCAGTTTTTCTCGAATGGCTCGAAGCTGCTGACTGCCCCGGGCGAGAACGGCAAGCTGACGCCCGACGAGGTTGAGGCGCTGGTGACGCGCCGCACCGACATCCACTATCCGAAGCCGCGCGTGGTATCGCTGACGCAGGCCACCGAAGTGGGCACGGTCTATACGGTCGACGAAGTGCGCGCGATTGCGGCCATTGCCAAGCGCCGCCAGTTGCGTGTGCATATGGACGGTGCGCGTTTCGCCAATGCAGTGGCATCGCTGGGTGTGCATCCGTCCGAAATCACATGGCGTGCCGGTGTGGACGTACTGTGTTTTGGTGGCACCAAGAATGGCTTGCCGGTGGGCGAGGCGGTAGTGTTCTTCGACCGGCGCCTGGCCGAGGATTTTGCCTATCGCGTGAAGCAGGCCGGGCATCTGGCGTCGAAGATGCGATTTATCTCGGCGCCATGGCTGGGCATGCTCGAAAACGATGTCTGGCTCAAGAACGGCCGCCATGCCAATGCAATGGCCACGCTGCTGCAGCAACGGATTGCCGATATTCCGGGCGTGCGCATCATGTTCCCGACGCAAGCCAATGCCGTGTTCGCCGAGTTGCCGCTGCCGGCAATCGAGGCGCTGCGCGCAAAAGGCTGGCTGTTCTACACGTTTATTGGCGCGGGTGGTTGCCGCCTGATGTGTGCTTGGGATTTGCAACCGGAAACGGTCGAGGCGTTTGCGGCCGACATTCGCGCGGCTTGCGCGCGTTGATACTGAGAATAACGAGACTGACCCAGGAGCCCCACGATGGAACCCTATCGTTTCTGCCCCCGATGCGGTGCGGGACTTGAACACATGCCGATGTCCGGCCGTTATCGCCATGCCTGCGTGCAGGATGGTTGTGGCTTTGTGCACTGGGACAACCCGTTGCCGGTATTGGCGGCCGTGGTCGAGTACGAAGGGAAACTGCTGCTGGCGCGCAATGCCGCGTGGCCCGAGAAAATGTTCGCGCTGGTGACCGGATTCATGGAGCGCGATGAAACGCCCGAACTGGGTGTGGCACGCGAACTCAAGGAGGAGACCAATCTCGACACCGTTTCGGCGTCGCTGATTGGCGTCTATGAGTTCATGCGCAAGAACGAACTGATCATCGCGTACCACGTCCGCGCAGAAGGCGAGATCCGCCTGTCCGAGGAACTGGTCGAGTACAAGCTCGTAGCGCCCGAAAGCATGCGCATCTGGAATGCCGGCACCGGGTTTGCCGTGGCCGATTTCCTCGAGCGCCGCGGACTGCCGGTGCGCTTCTACGACCGGGCCACCGGCGAGGACATTCCCGATCCACGCCGCCCGACCGACTTCAGCCTGGTCAGCGCTTCGCTACAATACGGCATCAACCAGAACTAGAAGGTGAGAGGAATGGAATTCCAGAAAGAAGTCGACGCGCGCGGCCTGAATTGTCCGCTGCCGATCCTGCGAACCAAGAAGGCGCTGGCGGACATGGCCAGCGGCGAAGTGCTCAAGGTTCTGGCCACCGACCCGGGCGCGACGCGCGATTTCCAGGCGTTCGCCAAGCAGACCGGCAATGAACTGCTGTCGCACGCCGAAGTGGACAAGGTGTTCGTGTTTTATATGAAGCGTCGTTGAGCGGTAATTGTCGTACGGTTTTCTCCCCTCTCCCGCATTGCGGGAGAGGGGCGGGGGAGAGGGCAAGCGGTTCAAATTTCGACTTGTCTCGATTGATGCGCTGGCCCTCTCCCCCAACCCCTCTCCCGCGCGCGGGAGAGGGGAGAAAAGACAAAGCCAAATAAAAAACCGCCTCCGGAGAGGCGGTTTTTTATTGTAGCGTTCGAATCGGAATCAACCGATATCAACCACGCTGTGCCAGATACGCACTGAATTCGTCACGCACTTCAGGGTGCTTGAGTGCGAATTCCACGGTGGCCTTGAGGTAGCCGAGCTTGCTGCCGCAGTCATAGCGCACGCCCTTGTAGCGGTAGGCCAGCACCTGCTCCTGGCCCAGCATCGACTGGATCGCGTCGGTCAACTGGAATTCGCCGCCGGCGCCTGGCTTCAGGTCGCGGATATGGTCGAAGATGCGCGGCGTCAGGATGTAGCGTCCCACCACGCCAAGGTTCGACGGTGCATCTTCGGGGGCCGGCTTTTCGACGATGCCCGACATCTTGATCACGCGTTCGTCCCACTCGCGGCCATCGACCACGCCGTAGGAGCGGCTTTGCTCGGGCGCGATTTCCTCGACGCCGAGCACCGAGCAGTTGTAGTGGTTGTACACATCCACCATCTGCTTCATCACGGGTTCTTCGGCGCCGCCGTCCAGCAGGTCGTCCGCCAGCATCACCGCGAACGGTGCATCGCCGACCAGTCGTGCCGCGCACAACACTGCGTGGCCCAGGCCCAGTGCCTCGGGCTGGCGCACGTAAAAGCATTCGACATTCTTGGGCTTGATGGAACGCACCACATCGAGCAGCGCCTGCTTGTTCTTGGCCTCGAGTTCCATCTCCAGTTCGTAGGCCTTGTCGAAATGGTCCTCGATGGCGCGCTTGGAACGGCCCGTGACGAAGATCATCTCGTTGATGCCTGCGGCAATGGCTTCCTCCACGGCGTACTGGATCAGCGGCTTGTCCACCACTGGCAGCATCTCCTTGGGGCTTGCTTTTGTGGCGGGCAAGAATCGGGTGCCTAGCCCGGCAACGGGGAAGACGGCCTTGGTGACGCGGTTTTCCATTTCAGCTTCCTTTTCAATCCGGTGTAATACCGTGCCGTACGATGAGGGGGCCGTCTGTCAGGTTCCGTCCGACTTGGGGGCCGGACGGCCCTGACCGTCACTTCAAGACGGCAGACGCTGTAGTTGATCTTGTAGCTTCGAAAGCATCTGTTCGAAATCCGACATACGCTGGTTTTCCTGGGCCACCACCGCAGGTGGTGCCTTGGCCACGAAGCTCTCGTTCGACAGCTTGCCACGACATTTGCCGATCTCGCCCGCGATCCGGTCAATTTCCTTCGACAGGCGCACGCGCTCGGCCGCCACGTCGATCTCGATCTTCAGCAGCAGGTGGTTGCCGCCAACGATCGCCACCGGTGCGCCCGCTCCCTCACGCTGCAGCTCGGTTTCGTCTTCGAACACCTTGACTTCGGAAAGTTTCGCCAGTGCCTGCACCTGCGCCGCCGCTTCCTTCAGGAAGGCGCTGTCGCCGTGCGCATAGAGCGGGATCCGCTGAGCCGGGGAAATGTTCATCTCGCCGCGCAGGTTGCGGCAGGCGTCCACCACGGCCTTCAGTTCGGTAACCCACGCTTCGGCGGCCTCGTCGATCTTGGCGGCGGCCTGCAGCGGGTACGGCTGCGTGGCAATGGTTTCCGAACCGTCACCGCGGGCGCGGTCGGCCAGAGGTGCCACCTTCTGCCACAGTTCTTCGGTGATGAACGGGATGATCGGGTGCGCCAGCCGCAGTACGGTCTCCAGCACGCGCAGCAGCGTGCGGCGCGTGGCGCGCTGTTGTGCCGGTGTGCCGGTCTGGATCTGCACCTTGGCCAGTTCCAGGTACCAGTCGCAGTATTCGTCCCAGACAAACTTGTAGATGGCGCTGGCGATGTTGTCGAAGCGGTATTCGTCGAAACCCTTCTCGACCTCGGCTTCCACGCGCTGCAGCAGCGACACGATCCAGCGATCGGCCTGCGAGAAGTGCAGGTAGCCATCCGGGCCGCAATCGTTGCTGCACGGACCCATGCCGCAGTCCTGGCCTTCGGTGTTCATCAGCACGAAACGGGTGGCGTTCCAGAGCTTGTTGCAGAAGTTGCGATAGCCCTCGCAGCGGCCCGTGTCGAAATTGATATTGCGGCCCAGCGTGGCCAGCGACGCAAACGTGAAGCGCAGCGCGTCGGCGCCAAAGGCCGGGATGCCGTCGGGGAATTCCTTCCTGGTCCGCGCCTCGACCTTGGGCGCGTCCTTCGGGCGGCGCAGGCCCGTGGTGCGCTTCTTGAGCAGGGGATCGAGGTCGATGCCGTCGATCAGGTCCACCGGGTCAAGCGTGTTGCCCTCGGACTTGCTCATCTTCTTGCCTTCGGAGTCGCGCACCAGTCCGTGCACGTACACGGTGTGGAACGGCACCTTGCCGGTGAAGTGCTTGGTCATCATGACCATGCGCGCCACCCAGAAGAAGATGATGTCGTAGCCGGTAACCAGTACCGATGACGGCAGGAAGTGCTGGATTTCCGGGGTTTCCTCGGGCCAGCCCAGCGACGAGAACGGGACCAGCGCGGACGAGAACCACGTGTCGAGCACGTCTTCCTCGCGGCGCAGCGGGCCGTTGCTGCCTGCCGCCTGCGCGCGGGCCAGCGCCTCTTCTTCGGTACGGGCCACGAACACCTTGCCGGCTTCGTCGTACCAGGCCGGGATCTGGTGACCCCACCAGAGCTGGCGGCTGATACACCAGTCCTGGATATTGGCCAGCCACTGGTTGTAGGTGCTGTTCCAGTTCTCGGGCACGAGCTTGATCTCGCCGCTCTGCACCGCGTCGAGCGCTACGTCGGCGATCGAGCGACCCGGATTGAACGTGCCTTCCGGCGCCGGCTTGCTCATGGCGACGAACCACTGATCGGTCAGCATCGGCTCGATCACGCTGCTGGTCCGCTCGCTGCGCGGCACCATCAGCTTGTGCTTCTTCACTTCGCCCAGCAGGCCCTGCGTCTCGAGGTCGTCGACCATCTTCTTGCGCGCGTCGAAACGGTCCATGCCGGCGTAGGCGGCCGGTGCGTCGGCCACGATCTTCGCGTCGAGCGTCAGGATCGACAGTTGCGGCAGGTTGTGGCGCTGGCCCACGGCATAGTCGTTGAAATCGTGCCCCGGGGTTACCTTGACCACGCCGGTGCCGAATTCGCGGTCGACGTATTCGTCGGCAATCACCGGAATCTGGCGGTCGGTCAGCGGCAGGTGCACGAACTTGCCGATCAGGTGGGCGTAGCGTTCATCCTCGGGATGCACCATCACGGCCGTATCGCCGAGCATGGTTTCAGGGCGGGTGGTGGCCACGGTCAGGTGGGTCAGGCCGCGCACGCTATCGGGCTCGGCCAGCGGATAGTGGATATGCCAGAGCGAGCCGTCTTCCTCGACGCTGTCCACTTCGAGGTCGGACACGGCGGTGCCCAGTACCGGATCCCAGTTGACCAGGCGCTTGCCGCGGTAGATCAGCCCTTGTTCGTACAGGCGCACGAAGACCTCGGTCACGGCCTTCGACATCTCGGGCGACATCGTGAAGTACTCGCGCGTCCAGTCGATCGAGGCGCCCATGCGGCGCACCTGGCGCGTGATGGTCGAACCCGACTCTTCCTTCCAGGCCCAGACCTTCTCGGTGAACTTCTCGCGGCCCAGGTCATGGCGCGATACGCCCTGCGCCTCCAGCTGGCGCTCCACCACGATCTGCGTGGCAATACCGGCGTGGTCGGTGCCCGGTACCCAGAGCGTATTGGCGCCGCGCATGCGCGCATGGCGAGCCAGCCCATCCATGATCGTCTGGTTGAACGCGTGGCCCATGTGCAGCGTGCCGGTCACATTGGGTGGCGGCAGCTGGATCGCGAAATCGGGGCGCTTGGGGTCGAAGGTGGGCTGGGCAATGCCGCGGCGCTCCCATTCTGGGCCCCACTTTGCCTCGATGGCGGCGGGTTCGAAGCTCTTGGCAAGGGACTGGTCTTCTGCGGTCATGCTGGGATGTCGTGGGATGCGTGGTATGCGGGTCAGGGCCCAGGCCGGCAGGCGGATCGGCGTGCCACGGCATTCGGCCGGGAAAACGTCAAATTATAGGGGAGGCGGCGTGCCGGTGCGCATTTCTGGCCGCGGAGCGCGTCTTCGGGCGCACGCGGGTTCAGGTTCCCGACAAACCGGGGTGGTGGCCGCCGGTATAATTGCCGCCTACTTTACCGGCCCTGACCCGATGTCCAGCCTGCTTGCCAATCTCAACGCCGAACAACTCGCCGCCGTCACTTTGCCGGACGAACCGGCCCTGATCCTGGCCGGCGCGGGTAGCGGCAAGACCCGCGTGCTGACCACGCGGATTGCCTGGCTGATCCAGAACGGGCGCGTGTCGCCGGCCGGCATCCTGGCCGTGACGTTCACGAACAAGGCGTCCAAGGAAATGCAGACGCGCTTGTCGTCGATGCTGCCGATCAACACGCGCGGCATGTGGATCGGCACGTTCCACGGCCTGTGCAACCGCATGCTGCGTGCGCACTTCCGCGATGCCGGGCTGCCGCAGACCTTTGCGATCCTGGACAGCCAGGACCAGTTGTCGGCCATCAAGCGGCTGCTCAAGCAGCTGAACGTCGACGACGAGAAGTTCCCGGCCAAGAATGTCCAGTATTTCATCAACAGCGCCAAGGAACAGGGACTGCGGCCGGCCGATGTCGAGGCCAACGACGATTTCAACCGCCGCTTTGTCGATTTTTACGCGGCCTACGACGAACAGTGCCAGCGCGAGGGCGTGGTCGATTTTGCCGAACTGCTGCTGCGTTGCTTTGAGCTGCTGCGCTACAACGACGCGATTCGCCAGCACTACCAGCACCGCTTCCGCCATGTGCTGGTCGACGAGTTCCAGGACACCAACGTGCTGCAGTACCGGTGGCTCAAGCTGCTGGCGGGCTATGGCACCGGCAATGCGGCGGCCGTGTTCGCGGTGGGCGACGACGACCAGAGCATCTACGCGTTCCGCGGCGCCAACGTGGGCAACATGCGCGATTTCGAGCAGGAATTCCGCGTGCGCCACATGATCAAGCTCGAGCAGAACTATCGCTCGCATGGGCATATCCTCGACTCCGCCAACCACCTGATCTCGCACAATGCGCGTCGGCTGGGCAAGAACCTGCGCACCGACGCAGGTCATGGCGAGCCCGTACGCGTGTTCCAGGCCGGTACGGATGGCCAGGAAGCGGCGTGGATCGTGGAGGAGATCCGCGACCAGATCGCGCAGGGCATGGCGCGCGCCGAGGTGGCGATCCTGTATCGCAGCAACGCGCAGTCGCGCGTGATCGAGCACGCGCTGTTCTCGTCGGGCATTCCGTACCGGGTGTACGGTGGCCTGCGCTTCTTCGAGCGTGCCGAAGTCAAGCACGCGCTGGCCTACCTGCAACTGATCGAGAATCCGCGCAACGACGCCGCATTCGGCCGCGTGGTCAACTTCCCGACGCGCGGCATCGGTGCCAGGTCGCTGGAAACGCTGCAGGACGCGGCGCGCCAGTACAACGTGTCGCTGGCCGAGGCGGTGGCCTACGTGCCGGGCAAGGCCGGCAGTTCGCTGGGCGCCTTCCTGCGCCTGATCGAGCAGATGCGTACCGAGACCAGTCGCATGACACTGGCGGAAACCGTTGAGTACGTGATCAACACGAGCGGCCTGATCACGCACTACCAGACCGAGAAGGAAGGCCAGGATCGCATCGAGAACTTGCAGGAACTGGTGAACGCGGCGCAGGCTTTCGTGATGGAAGAGGGCTATGGACTCGATGCGCCAGGGCGCATGCTGCCGGCGAATCGCGACGCGCTGCCAGCACTGGCCCAGGGCGACCAGGACCAGCAGGTGCTGGATCCCGAGCAACTGCCCGTGGTGATGACGCCGCTGGTGGCTTTCCTGACCCATGCCTCGCTGGAGGCTGGCGACAACCAGGCCCAGGCGGGCCAGGACGCGGTGCAGATGATGACCGTGCACGCAGCCAAGGGCCTGGAGTTCAATGCGGTGTTTATCACCGGACTCGAGGAGGGCCTGTTCCCGCATGAGAACAGTGCGATGGAGGCCGATGGGCTCGAGGAAGAACGCCGCCTGATGTACGTGGCGATCACGCGCGCGCGCGAACGCCTCTACCTGTCCTTCTCACAAAGCCGCATGCTGCATGGACAGATGCGCTATCACGTGCGCTCACGCTTTTTCGAGGAACTGCCCGAGGTCTCGCTGAAGTGGATTACGCCGCAAGGCCAGTCCTATGGCAACCAGGGTGTGAGCCGCCAGGAGCGCGACAACGCCTGGGGCCGTGACTGGTTCAAGCGCTCGGAAGACGTGCCGTACACCGGCAAGCCGACTGGCGGCATGGACACCGGCAAGAACTACGCCGAGGAAAAGCGTGCGGCAGCGACCGGTTTCCGCGTGGGCCAGAACGTGTTCCACACCAAGTTCGGCGAAGGCCGGATCAAGGCGCTGGAAGGCGAGGGTGCCGATGCGCGGGCCAATATCGACTTCAAGCGCCATGGCGCGAAGTGGCTGGCGCTGGCGGTAGCGAAGCTCGACCCGATCGATTGAAGGGGGGCTCCCTGTCCCGCGAGCGGGACAGGGAGCGAACAATCAGGGCTGCGTTTGCGTCGCGCCATTCCCGGCTTCGCCCGGCGGCACCACGTTGAAGCAGCCGCGGTAGGTCGCATAGAACGAGCAGTACAGGACCGCCAGCATCAGCAGCGAATACGGCGTCACCAGGAACGACAACACCTGTTGGCCGCCGAACGCTGCGAAGACCGTCTCCAGGACCAGTGGCACGGCCACCAGCAACACCGCGAACAGCAACGCATAGGTGAAGAATGCCCCGCGATTGCGCCAGCAGGCCGTCCAGCTGAAGAACAGCGCCTTGACCGGCGGTACCTGGTGCCAGGCCGACAGCAGTGGTGCGAACCAGAACATCATCGCAATCGGCGTGTACATCACGGCGCCGATCATCAGTGCGAAGTAGAGCTGTCGCACTGCTTCAGCCGACGGTTCCTCGCCCTTGAGCACCATCGGCGCCACGGCACCGATATCGACCACCGACGTGGCAATCAGGCTCAGCGTGAATACCAGCACCGCATAGATTGCGCCCAGCACCAGCAGATTGCGGGTGGCCTGCTTGCCGTTGGCGCGGAAGCCGGCCAGCAGGATGGTTGGTAATACGCGTTTGTTCAGGATGACATCGCGGCACGCGGTCATCACGCCCACCGACAGGCCCGGCGTGAACACCAGCAGCGCGATGATGCCGAACAGCGGCACGAAGATCGCCAGCTGTGCGGCGATCAGGTAGATGAACAGCAGCATCAGGAACGCAAGCGGGTTCTTGCGAAACAGCCAGACGCCCTGGCGCAGCCAGACGTAGCCTTCCTTGGCGGAAACTTCCAGTAGTTGCATGGCGAATCAGATCCAGGGGAGCGTTGCCGCGTCTTCGATGCGGCGACGCAGGATGCGTTCGAAGTGGGTCGGATCGTGTGGCTGGAGCATGTCGGCCTCACGCGGCAGGTAAAAGTCCCACAGGCGCGACACCCAGAAACGCAGGGCGCCGGCGCGCAGCATGTCCTGCCAGTGCGCGGCTTCCACGTCAGTCAGCGGCCTGACCGCATGATAGGCCTGCAGCATGGACTGCGCGCGCGTGCGGTCCAGCACGCCGGTCGCCAGGTCGATGCACCAGTCGTTGACGGTGACGGCCAGGTCGAACAGCCACTTGTCGTTGCCGGCGAAGTAAAAATCGAAGAAGCCGCCGAGCCTGTGCTGGCCATCGGCGGTATCGAACAGCACGTTGTCCCGGAACAGGTCGCAATGGCACGGTCCGCCCTGCAGCGCGGCATAGTCGGCGCCGCCGAAGAACGCGGTCTGGTGCGCGATCTCGTCGGCCAGCAGCTTGCGTTGCGCGGTGTCCAGGAATGGCGTGATCTCGGGCGTGGTCTGTTGCCACCACGCCAGGCTGCGCAGGTTTGGCTGCTGGCGCGGATAGTCCTGGCCAGCCAGATGCATGCGCGCCAGCATCGTGCCGACTTCGGCGCAGTGGGCGGCCTGCGGGGCCAGTTGCGAGGCGCCGGGCAGGCGCGTGACGATGGTCGCGGGCTTGCCCTTGAGGTCGCGCAGGATCTCGCCATCGCGCGCCGGCATCGGGGCCGGCACACTGATGCCGTGACGCGCCAGATGATCCATCAGGTGCAGGTAGTAGGGCAACTGGTCGAAGCGCAGCCGCTCGAAGATCGTCAGCACGAATTCGCGCGTGACGCCGTCCTGCTCCATGGTCAGAAAGAAGTTGCTGTTCTCTATGCCCGACGCAATGCCGCGCAGCGCGCGCACTTCGCCAAGGTCGTAGTCAAGCAGCCAGCGGGCGATCTCGTCCTGCGAGACCGTGGTGAATACGGCCATACTGTTTAATTGGTGCGAATCAGGGAGCGGCGGACCGGAACCGTCAGGCCGGAGCCATCAGGTCAACGCGTTCCACCGCCGCGGCATTGCTGCCGGAGGGCCGGCGCGATCGATGCCAGGCAAATACCCGGCACCGGTCGTGGGTAAGGAGTCCAGGGACTAAAACACTGAAGACTATCAGGACAATCGTCCGTGGCGCTCAGAACTTGAGGTTCACCGACGGCACGCGGTTCACATCATGGTCACGAATCTTGGGCGAGCTGTCTTCAGGCTTGCTCATCTCATACTTGGTTCCGAAACCCGACTGTACCTGGATTTCGGTGGCGCGCCCCTTGTCGCGGTACTCGGTCACCTGCGTACCATCGCGTTCGCGCAGCTGGAAGCTCGGCTCGCGAGGCTGGTTCAGCTGGCTTTTGGCGGCGGGTGCGATCGGCTGGTTGTTGATCTGGTTCAGTTCCTGCTGCGTCAGCGCATTGCTGGATTCCGAACCCTGGGCCAGCGCGCGCGTCGTTACCGACAGCGCCAGCACGGTTGCGGCGAGCGCGAGCAGATAGCCGTGGCGGCCGATGGCGGCATGCAGATCGGCCAGCCTGGCACCCGGTTGCGAAGGGGAAGTCATCTGAGGCTCCTGTGCGCGCGGGTAGTCGGCCCGGCAACGCGGATTTGGCCTGTGCACCCGGCGGCGCCGGATGCTGGCAGGCGAACAGGCTTCCATTCTAGCAATTCCTGCAGTTTCCGGGCCGCTCTCGTGGCCTTGCGTCCACCCGCGGGCGTTGTGCCCGGCAGGCGGATGCAGCACCCAATGCCTTACAGATAGAACATTTCTTCCTTGGGCGGAATCGGATTGTCGCCGCCGCGCTTCTCGTAGTACTCGTACACGGCTTCGAGCACTTCCTGCGGTTCGTCGACGATCTTCATCAGGTCGAGGTCGTGTTCGGCGATCAGGCCCATGGGCAGCAGCGTGAAACGGAACCAGTCGAGCAGACCCTTCCAGAACCGGCTGCCATACATCACCACCGGCACCGCGCGCGACTTGCCGGTCTGCACCAGCGTGAGCACCTCGGCCAGTTCGTCGAGCGTGCCGAAACCGCCCGGCATCACGATGAACGCGTCGGAGTTCTTCACGAACGTGACCTTGCGCGTGAAGAAGTGGCGGAAGCGCATGGCAATGTCCTGATACGGATTGCCCTGCTGCTCGTGCGGCAGTTCGATGTTCAGGCCGACGCTGGCGGACTTGCCCGCGTGCGCGCCCTTGTTGGCCGCTTCCATGATGCCGGGTCCACCGCCCGAGATCACCGCGAAGCCGGCGTCCGAAAACAGCCGGGCAATCTCGATGGTCTTCTGGTAGTAGGGCGAGTCTTCGCGCAGCCGCGCGCTGCCGTAGATCGATACGGCAGGGCGGATCTCCGAGAGGTACTCGGTCGCCTCGATGAACTCTGCCATAATCGTGAACATTTGCCACGAGGCACGCGCCTTCTTGGCCGTGGCACGGTCTTCGTCGGCCAGCGCACGCAGGCTTGGAATCATCTTGCGCGGATTTGCGCGCGCCGCCGCCGCGCGTGCGGCAGCTTCCTGTTCTTCGGGGTTCTTGCCGGCGGCCGCAGCATCGGCTTTCGCGGCGATGGCCGCGGCATGCGCAGAAGCTTTCCCGGGCGGCGGATTCACCGTGTTACCGGAAATGTCGGAAACGTCCGTGTCGGCGAGGGGGGCGGTGTCAGCACCGCCTGCAGGGGCACCAGTCAATTTAGAGTCCATGGGAATGTCGGATAGTCCAAAAACACTCTTGCTCGTCGATGGATCGAGCTATCTGTATCGCGCGTATCACGCGCTGCCGGACCTGAGGAATGGCGAAGGTCTGCCCACAGGGGCAATCTACGGCATGATCAACATGTTGCGCAAGCTACGCAACGATTTCCCGGCACAGTATATCGCCTGCGTGTTCGACGCCAAGGGCAAGACGTTCCGCGATGACATGTATCCCGCATACAAGGAACACCGGCCTTCGATGCCCGAGGATCTGGCGCGCCAGATCGAGCCGATCCATGAAGCGGTGCGCGCGCTGGGCTGGCCGATCGTGGTGGTGGAAGGCGTGGAAGCCGACGACGTGATCGGCACGCTGGCGTGCCAGGCTACGCAGCAGGGCGTGCGTACGGTTGTATCCACGGGCGACAAGGACCTGGCGCAACTGGTCAACGACCATGTCACGCTGGTCAATACAATGAGCGGCGAAATCCTTGACCCGCCCGGCGTGCAGAACAAGTTCGGCGTGCCGCCCGAGCGCATCGTCGACTATCTGTCGCTGATCGGCGATGCGGTGGACAACGTGCCCGGCGTGCCGAAGGTTGGTCCGAAGACCGCGGTCAAATGGCTGACCGAATACGGCACGCTCGACAACATCATGGCCGGCGCGAGCGGCATCAAGGGCGTGGTGGGCGAGAACCTGCGCAACACGCTGGACTGGCTGCCGCGCGCGCGCGAACTTGTGACGGTCAAGGTCGATTGCGACCTGTCGGATGCCGTAGCCGATTTCCACGCGTTGCACGGCCATGGCGAGGACAAGGAAAAGCTGATCGCGTTCTTCCAGCGCTATGGTTTCAAGACGTGGCTGCGCGAGGCCACTGGCGAGGCGCTGCCCAACGCGCGTGCCGCCGCGGCACGTCCTGCACCGAAGCCAGCCCAGGGCGGGTTGTTCGACGCCCCGGACGCTTCCGCCGACTCCGCCGCAGCGGCTGGAGACCAGCCCGCCGAAGAACTGGCGCCGGCCGAGATCCGCTATGAGACCGTGACGACCGAAGCGGCGCTCGATGCGTGGATCCAGAAGCTCCTCGATGCGCCGATCGTCGCAGTCGACACCGAGACCACCTCGCTCGATCCGATGCTGGCCGAACTGGTCGGCATCTCGGTGTCGGTGGAGCCGGGCGCGGCCGCTTATATACCGGTGGCGCATCGCGGCCCCGATGTGGCCGGCATGGACAACCACGGGCAACTGACGCGCGAATACGTGCTCGAACGCCTGCGCGCGTGGCTTGAGGACCCGTCGCGTCCCAAGCTGGGCCAGCACCTGAAGTACGACTCGCACGTGTTCATGAACCATGGCGTCACGTTGCGCGGTATCGCCCATGACACCATGCTCGAAAGCTATGTGCTGGCGTCGCATCGCAATCACGGCATGGACAGCCTGGCCGAACGGCTACTGAGCCTGAAGACGATCACGTACGAAGAGGTCTGCGGCAAGGGTGCCAGCCAGATCGGCTTCGACCAGATCGACCTGCAACGCGCCACCGAATACGCGGCCGAGGACGCCGACGTGACGCTGCGCCTGCATCGCAAGATGCTGCCGCAACTGGAAGCTGCGGAAGGGCTGAAGTACGTCTACGAGCAGATCGAGGTACCGGTCTCGGTAGTGCTGCAGAAGATCGAGCGCAATGGCGTGCTGATCGATGCGGAACGCCTGGCCGCGCAGAGCGCCAACCTGGGCCAGCGCATGATGGAGGCCGAAAGCGCGGCGCACGAGGCTGCGGGTCAGCCGTTCAACCTGGGTTCGCCAAAGCAGATCGGTGAAATCCTGTTCAACCAGATGAAGCTGCCGGTGGTCAAGAAAACCGCCAGCGGGGCGCCGTCCACCGACGAAGAGGTGCTGCAGAAGCTGGCGGAAGATTATCCGTTGCCGAAGCTGCTGCTCGATTACCGCGGCTTGTCCAAGCTCAAGTCCACGTACACGGACAAGCTGCCGAAGATGGTCAACCCCAAGACCGGCCGCGTGCATACCAGCTATGGCCAGGCCACGGCGGTGACGGGCCGGCTGGCGTCGACCGATCCGAACCTGCAGAACATTCCGGTACGTACCGAGGAAGGCCGCCGTATCCGCGAGGCGTTTATCGCCGCGCCAGGCAATGTGATCGTGTCGGCCGACTATTCGCAGATCGAACTGCGCATCATGGCGCATATCTCGGGCGACGAAAACCTGTTGCGCGCGTTTGCCAATGGCGAGGACGTTCACCGTGCCACGGCCAGCGAGATCTTCGGTGTGGAACGTGAAGCGGTTTCGAGCGAGCAGCGCCGCTATGCCAAGGTAATCAACTTTGGCCTGATCTATGGCATGAGCGCGTTTGGCCTGGCCAGCAACCTCGGCATCGAGCGCGAGGCCGCCAAGCACTACATCGACCGCTATTTCATGCGCTACCCGGGTGTGGCCAACTACATGGAAGAAACGCGCCAGAAGGCTCGTGAGCAGGGCTATGTGGAAACCGTGTTCGGCCGCCGGCTATGGCTGCCCGATATCAACGGCGGCAACGGTCCGCGCCGGCAGGCGGCGGAGCGCGCGGCCATCAACGCGCCGATGCAGGGCACTGCCGCGGACCTGATCAAGCTGTCGATGATCGCGGTGCAGGACTGGATCGAAAATGACAAGCTTGGCTCGCGCCAGATCATGCAGGTGCACGACGAACTTGTGCTGGAAGTGCCGCAGGCCGAGTTCGAGCTTGTGAAGGTGAAGTTGCCCGAGCTGATGTGCGCGGTAGCGCAACTGAACGTGCCGCTGGTGGCCGAAGTGGGCAGTGGTGCGAACTGGGAAGAGGCGCACTGAAGCAAGGGTCTTGCAATGTCTCCCGCGCGATGCCGATGTATGCATAAGAGTACGGATTGAATCGACTGCGTAACGCTTGCCAGCCGTGCTGCTCTGCAGCACACTGGCAGCAATCAAGCCGTTTTTGTCAGTATCTCCAGACGCAGAACATCGGCCTCGCGGTGCGAGACCACAACAGAAAGTCACCGCAGGGGCCTGCACCGGTTTTCAAATTGAAAACATCGGGTAGACCATGAGCAACGCACAAGGCAGAGAGGAAAGCGCCCCTACTCCTACGGAAACCATCGTCAGTGGTACACAGGTCAGCGTGGCACCGCGTTCATTGAATCAACTCCATCGGATCATCGTGGTCGGTGGCGGGGCTGGCGGGCTCGAACTCGTCACGCGTCTTGGCGACAAGCTCGGCAAGTCGCGCCAGGCGCAGGTGACACTGGTCGACCGCATGCCAACGCACATCTGGAAGCCACTGCTGCATGAAGTGGCGGCCGGCAGCATGGATCCGAACACCCACCAGCTTGAGTATGTGGCGCAGGCGCGGTGGCATCACTTCGAATTCCAGCAAGGCGAGCTGACCGGCATCGATCGCGCACGCAAGGTGATCAACGTGGCCGCGTGCCTGGACCAGGACGGCACCGAGCTGTTGCCCGCACGCGAGTTGCCCTATGACACGCTGGTGCTTGCCATCGGTTGCGTCACGCATTTCTTCAATGTGCCCGGTGCCTCGGAACACGCGATCGCACTCGACACCGTCGATCAGGCCGAGCGCTTCCGACGCAAGCTGATTGCAGCCTGCGTGCGTGCGCAGAATGGCCGCGGCCGGGTAGGCGACGATGGCCGTCCGCGTGTGGATGTGGCAATCATTGGCGCCGGTGCCACCGGTGTGGAGTTGTCCGCGGAACTGCGCAACACTGCACATGTGCTCAACGCCTATGGCCTCCATCAACTCGATCCGCGCCGTGACGTGCGTATCCACGTGATCGAGGCGGGGCCGCGCATCCTGCCGGCGCTGTCCGAACGCGTATCGACGGAAACCACCAAGCTGCTGCGCAAGCTGGAGGTCGATGTGTTTACGTCCGAGCGCGTGACCGAGGTCACTGGCGATGCCGTGCTGACCGCCAGTGGCAAGCATATCGACGCGGACCTGACCGTATGGGCTGCCGGCATCACCGCGCCCGGCGTGCTGCGTACGCTGGGACTGCCGGTCAGCAAGATGGGGCAGATCGTAGTGGGTCCCACGTTGCAGAGCGAGACCGACCCCGACATCTTCGCATTTGGTGATTGCGCAGCCGCACCCTGGGCCGAAAAGCAGACTACGGTGCCGCCGCGCGCACAGGCCGCGCACCAGCAGGCCACGTTCCTGTACGACGCGCTGCGCGCGCGGCTGGCAGGCAAGCCTCTGCCGCAGTTCGGCTTCAAGGATCTTGGCTCGCTGGTTTCGCTGGGACACTTCAGTGCGGTGGGCAGCCTGATGGGTGGACTGATCGGCGGCTCGATGTTTATCGAAGGCCTGATGGCGCGGCTGATGTACACATCGCTGTATCGGATGCACGTGCTGGCGCTGCATGGCGCCATCGGCATGGGCCTCGATACGGTGACCCACTGGCTGCGCAGCAAGACCAGCCCGCGCGTGAAGCTGCACTGATGTAATTGGGCGTAAGCAACACGGTGGCCGGCGGCGCGTGCGTTGCCGGCCATGTTTGCTTAGAATCGACGGCGCCGCGCTTGCGTCACATCATGCGGCGCCCCGATCCCAAGGAGACCGTGCATGCTGAAGCCAGAAGTGGAAAGCCTTGTCCCCGGCCAGTCGTTCGACCGCCGCAGTTTCGTCAAGACCGCGCTGGGCTCGGCCTTTGCCGCGGCAGTTCTGCCGGTGACGGCACAAACCATCAAGACCGATTTCAATGGCCTGACCGCCGGAGAAGTCACGGTGCCGTCGAACGGCTTCAACATGCCGGTCTACCGCGCCCAGCCGGAAGGCAAGGGCAAGCTGCCCGTGGTGCTGGTGATCAGCGAGATCTTCGGCGTGCACGAACATATTGCCGATGTCTGCCGCCGCTTTGCCAAGCTGGGCTATCTGGCGATCGCGCCCGAACTGTTTGCGCGCCAGGGCGACCCGAGCAGCTACGGCACGATCCAGGAACTGCAGGCCAACGTTATCCAGAAGGTACCTGACGCACAGGTCATGGGCGATCTCGATGCCTGCGTGGCCTGGGCAGCCAGTCATGGCGGCGACGTGGACCGGCTGGCGATCACCGGATTCTGCTGGGGTGGTCGCATCACCTGGCTATATACCGCGCACAGCAAGCGCGTGAAGGCCGGTGTGGCCTGGTACGGACAGCTCGTGGGCGAGCCCAATGCCCTGAAGCCGCGCAATCCGGTCGATATCGTCGGCGAACTGCATGCGCCGGTGCTGGGCCTCTACGGTGGCAAGGACACCGGCATCACGCAGGAACATGTGGCAAGGATGAAGGCGGCGCTGGCGGCTTCATCCGATCCAGACGCCAAGGCGTCTGCATTCGTGGTCTATCCCGAAGCCGGGCATGCATTCAATGCCGACTATCGCCCCAGTTATGTGGAGTCGGCAGCCAAGGACGGCTGGCAGCGCTGCCTGGCGTGGTTCAAGGCACACGAGGTCGTGTAGAGCACTCTGGAACCAGGTGGGCAGCCTGGAACCATGCCCCTACATATGCGCGGGTGATTGCAAAAGGGACGCGGACGTACGTACAATGCGGACTTTCGCGTTTTTGCAACCATGTTGCGTTAATGCGGGTGTAGCCAGTCGGCGACGACTGCCCGGTGGTCGGGCGGGGGCCGGTCCGGGAGTTGATCATCCATTCCACGCTTTTGTACATCCTGCTGGCGGCGACGATTTCGGGCGTCGGCAGCATCCTCGGTGCGGCGCTGCTGTCGCTGACCGTGGCCTCGCGCGTGGTGGAGCGCATGGTGAGTTTCTCGGTCGGTGTGCTGCTGGCTACCGCGCTGCTGCATTCACTGCCCGAGGCATTCGAGTCCGGTGCCGATCCGCGCGCGCTGTTTGGCACGCTGCTGGCCGGTTTGCTCGGCTTTTTCCTGCTGGAAAAGATCTCGCTGCTGCGCCACTCGCATCATCACGAAGGCGACGGACATCACCATCATCATGGGCATGACCGGGAAGAGGCCGGCCGCAGCGGCCTGACGATCCTGGTCGGCGATACGTTCCACAATTTTGCCGATGGCATTGTGATTGCCGCTGCATTCCTGGCCGATCCGCATATCGGCCTGGTGACCGCGCTGGCCATTGCAGCACACGAGATTCCACAGGAAGTGGGTGACTTCATCGTGCTGCTGAACGCGGGGTTCTCGAAGGCGCGCGCGTTTGCGTTCAACCTGCTGTCGAGCCTGGCCGCGATTTTGGGCGGCATTGTCGGCTATTTCCTGCTGGACCAGCTGACGGGCTGGATCCCGTACGTGCTGGTGATCGCATCGAGCAGCTTCGTCTACATCGCCGTCAGCGACCTGATGCCGCAAATGCAACGCAAGCCGCGACTCAAGGAGTCGGCGGTGCAGGTGGTGCTGGTAGCGGCCGGCATTGCAGCGATCGTGTTCATTACCAATGGCGTGCACGAACAGCATGCACATCGCCACTCGAAGGTAAATGCGGAAGCGGCGTCAAACTGACGCCGCTTTTTTTTTGTCGTTCAGCCGCCGGTAGCTACCGGCCGTTGCGGGTTGGCGCACCACTCGCTCCACGATCCCGGATACAGCGCGGCATCGGCCAGTCCGGCCACTTCCATTGCCAGCAGGTTGTGGCAAGCCGTTACGCCCGAGCCGCATTGCATGACCGTCTGCGCCGGAGCCTTGCCGCCAAATACCTGGCCGAACTCCGCGCGCAACTGGGCGGCCGGCTTGAAATAGCCGTCGGGCGTCAGGTTGTCCTTGAAGAAGCGATTCGCGGCGCCGGGGATATGGCCGCCGACCGGATCAAGCGTCTCGTTCTCGCCGCGGAAACGATCCGCCGCGCGGGCATCGACCACCAGCAGCGCAGGCTGGTCGAGGTTGTCCACCAGCGCATCGGCGTCCACGGTACGTACCAGTGATGCCTTGCGCGTCAGGTTGCCGCCGGTTTCGGGGTCGGGGGTTGCGCCCTGTTCCACGGGCAGGCCGGCCGCTATCCAGGCATTCTTGCCGCCATCGAGCACGGCCACCGCGCCATGGCCAATCCAGCGTGCCAGCCACCAGAGCCGCGCGGCGTACATGCTGCCCTGCGCGTCGTAGGCCACCAGTAGCGTGTCGTCATTGACGCCCAGTGCGCGCAGGCGTGCCACGAACAGGTCGGCGTCGGGCAGCGGATGGCGGCCGTTGACGCCAGTCTTCGGACCCGACAATTCGTTGTCCAGATGCAGGTAGAAAGCGCCCGGAATGTGCCCCTGCTGATAGCTCTCGCGGCCAGCGGCAGGGTTGGTGAGGTCGAACGAGCAGTCGACCACGACAATGTGCTGCTGGCCGGCGGCGCGTAGCGGATTCAGTTCGGAAGCGGTGATCAGCGGTGATGGCATGAAGGACCTGTCTCTCGGGGAGTGGGAATCTGCCGTCAATGCTACACCGCCAGTGCAGGCAAGCCGGAAAATCAGACCTCGGGATGCACTTCCGCCTCGGCGGATTTCACCGGCGTGGCGGCGGTGGGGTGCTTGTCCGTATCGCGCGCGCGGGTCAGCGTGGTGGCAATGCCGCTGGCCACGATCAGTGCCATGCCGAGCCACGAAATCCAGTTGAGCTTGTCGTCCCAGACCAGCATGCCCCACACGCTGGAGAACACGATGCCGGCGTATTGCAGGTTGGCCGTCAGCAGCGTGTTGCCGCGCTTGTAGGCGCGCGTCATCGAGGTCTGGCCCAGCGTGGCCAGGATGCCGATGGCCAGCAGCAGGCCGGCGCCGTGCCAGGTATGTTGGCTTGTGCCCGAATAAAGCATCCAGACCAGCCCGCAGACCAGGCCGACCGCCGAGAAATAGAACACGATGCGGCCCTCGGGCTCGCCCAGTTGCCCCAACTGGCGCACCTCGACGTAGGCCAGGGCCGTGAACACGCCTGAAATCAGGCCGATCATGCCGCCGGTCAGCTGGTCCTGGCCCACTGAAGGTTGCAGCAGGCAGATCACGCCTGCGAACGACAACAGGATTGCACCGATCAGCTTCTTGTCCGCGCCGCCCGCCGTGCCGGCCAGCGCCGCACCGGCGCCGAGGATCAGTGCGATCCAGACCGGTGACATGTAGTTGAGCGTCATCGCCGTAGCCAGCGGCAGCATCGTGATCGACGTGAACCAGAGCAGCAGCGCGGTCACGCCAAAGATGCTGCGCTTGATATGCGTGGCCATGTGCGGCGTGCGCACCGGGATGCCCTGTGACGCAAGCATGATCCACATGATCGTTACGCCGATCAGGCTGCGGTAGAACACGATTTCGCCCGTGGTGTAGTACGTCGACGCCAGCTTGACCCCCACTCCCATCAACGAAAAGGCGAAGGCGGCAAACAACATCCAGAGCGATTGCATGGCGAGGCGAGGGCGAGAAAGCGAAAAAGACGGCGCGAAAGGGCGGGGCGAATAAATCGTTGTATCGACAACGATTAAGACAGCGATTCTAGCAGTGCCGGGAGGGCCCCTCCAATGCAAAACAACGCAAGACAATACAAAACGGACCGTTTTCACGGTCCGTTTCAAGTTGTCCACAAATCAGCGCACGATCAGCGCGCGCCGTTGCGAACGTTCAGCGCTTGTTGTAGCCCATCGCGCGCCGGTACCACTCATGGAAGTGCTGCATGCCGTCTTCCATCGGCGACTGGTAGGGACCGGTTTCGCTGATACCGCGCTTCATCAGCGCCAGGCGGCCCGCATCCATGCGCTCGGCAATCTCGTCGTCCTCGACGCACGTCTCCATATAGGCGGCGCGCTCGGCCTCGACGAATTCGCGCTCGAACAGCACGATTTCCTCGGGGTAGTAGAACTCGACGACGTTACGCGTCTTGCGCGGACCCACCGGGTGCAGCGTCGAGATGCACAGCACGTTCGGGTACCACTCCACCATGATGTTGGGGTAGTACGTCAGCCAGATCGCGCCGTGCTTCGGCAGCTTGCCGTTGTTGAACTGCAACACCGCGTCATGCCACTTCTGGTACGTGGTGCTGCCGGGTCGCTTGAGACCGGCATGCAGGCCCACGGTCTGCACGCTGTGCCACTCGCCGAACTCCCACTTGAGGTCGTCGCACGACACGAAACTGCCGAGTCCCGGGTGGAACGGCACGACGTGGTAGTCCTCGAGGTAGACCTCGATAAAGGTCTTCCAGTTGTAGTCGCACTCGTGGACTTCCACATGGTCGAGCATGTAGCCGTCGAAGTTCAGGTCCTCGGCCACGCCCATGCGCGCGAGGTCGGCGCGCACATCGCGCTCGCCTTCGAACAGCATGCCGTTCCAGTTCTGCAGCGGCGAACGGTTCAGGTGCACGCATGGCTGCTCCGCGAAATGCGGGGCGCCAAGCAGTTCACCCTTGAGGTCGTAAGTCCAGCGGTGCAGCGGGCAAACGATGTTCTTCGCATTGCCGCGGCCATTCATCATGATGGCCTGACGGTGGCGGCAAACGTTCGACAGCAGTTCGATGCCGCCGGAGTTGCGCACCAGCATGCGGCCTTCGTCCTCGGCGGCCAGGGTCTGGAAGTCACCGTTTTCCGGCACCATCAGCGTATGGCCGACGTAGCCGGGGCCCTTCCTGAACAGCAGTTCCAGTTCTTGTTGATGCAGTGCCTCGTCAAAATAGACATCCACGGGCAACTGCGAATCAGCCGGCGCCAGCTTGAGCGCGGTGCTGAGATTGGACATTATCCCCACTCCCTATGACAGGCGAAAGCAGTGAACAACCCAACCATCGAAATATGAATCGATTTGGGAAACCGTGTCAGACGAGCAGATTCGGGCCCGGTTCCCCGGGTGCCAGGACCAGGGGAAGTGCGTGGAAAACGCAACGGGTCAGAACTCGCTGACGAGCCGGGGATTGTACCCGAGCCAAAAAGTTAAGGGACTGATTATTTTGCCTTTTTAGCGAAAAAGTCGACCCGGGTCGTCATGGAGGTGCCCTTTGAAGCGCATTCAGAAAGACGACCCGGGCGCACACGTCACTTCTGTGTAAAAACTCCATGCCAGGGGGCGCGTGCGCACCCGTGGTGTTCACTGCATTGATAAGACTGTTCAGCGGCCAAGTCCCGGTTTGGCGTAAAATCGCGAATTCCCCTGAACAAGGCCTGCCATGCCAAAGACGTCGACCGCCTCGGTCCAGCCAGAAGATACGCCGGCCGCCAGCGTGCCGCCGGTTTCCTATGAGGCCGCAATGGCCGAGCTGGAGACGCTGGTGGCGAGCATGGAAAGCGGTGAATTGCCGCTCGAGGCGTCATTGACCGCCTACCGTCGTGGCGCCGAGCTGGTGCGCTATTGCCAGCAGAGCCTGGAGCGGGTGGCGCAGCAGGTCAAGGTACTGGAAGGTGACGCGCTCAAGCCCCTGGCAGGCGAGTCACGGACCGATAACAACAGCAACAGCGCAGATTTCGAATGAGCGATTTCGCTACCTGGATGCGGGCGCAGGGCGCCCGGACCGAGGCCGCCCTGGACGCGGCACTACCGTCCACGGACACAATTCCACACACCTTGCATGAAGCCATGCGCTATGCTGTCCTCGGCGGTGGCAAGCGGGTGCGCCCGTTGCTGGTCCACGCCGCGGGCGAGGTAGCGGGTGCGACACCCGAGGCCTGTGATGCCGCGGCCTGTGCGGTCGAGATGATTCACGCCTACTCGCTGGTCCACGACGACATGCCTTGCATGGACGACGACGACCTGCGGCGCGGCCGTCCCACGGTCCACAAGGCCTACGACGAAGCCACGGCGCTGCTGGTGGGCGATGCGCTGCAGACCCAGGCGTTCATCGTGCTGGCTCAGACGCCGGCGCTGGCGCCCGAAGCGCGCCTGAAGCTGGTAGCCGAGCTGGCGCTGGCATCGGGCTCGGTCGGCATGTGCGGCGGACAGGCAATCGACCTGCAGAATGTGGGCCTGGCCATGACGCGCGACGCGCTGGAAGGCATGCATCGCATGAAGACCGGTGCCCTGTTGCGCGCCAGCGTGCGCATGGGAGCGTTGTGCGGAAACATCGATCCGGCCGGTCTGGCGGCGCTTGATCAATATGCGGCGGCCGTGGGATTGGCGTTCCAGGTGGTTGACGATATTCTCGACGTCACCGCGGATACGGCGACCCTGGGCAAGACTGCCGGCAAGGACGCCGCCAACGACAAGCCGACCTATGTGTCGCTGCTTGGTCTGGATGCCGCACGCGAGCTGGCCTCCCAGCTACGCACCGATGCCCACGAGGCGTTGGCGGGATTTGGCGCACGCGCCGGCCGGCTGGCCGAACTGGCCGACCTGATCGTGCTGCGCTCAAACTGAACTGACAAGCCGGACACACAGAATCCGGCGGCCGAACGGACCACCCATGACCTACACGCTGCTCAACAATATCGACGACCCCGCGGACCTGCGCAAGCTGGACCGGCGCCAACTCGACAAGCTGGCCGAGGAACTCCGCGCCTACGTGCTCGAATCGGTCTCGCAGACTGGCGGCCACCTGTCGTCCAATCTTGGCACGGTGGAACTGACCATCGCGCTGCACTATGTCTTCGACACGCCCAGTGACCGCGTGGTCTGGGACGTGGGTCACCAGAGCTACCCCCACAAGATCCTGACCGGCCGCCGCGACCGCATGTCGACGCTGCGCCAGTTCGGTGGTATCTCCGGCTTCCCGCGTCGCGCCGAAAGCGAATACGACACCTTCGGCACCGCCCACTCGTCGACCTCGATCTCGGCTGCACTGGGCATGGCGCTGGGCGCCCGCACGCAAGGTCACAAGCGCGTTGGCATCGCCGTGATCGGCGATGGCGCGATGACTGCCGGCATGGCCTTCGAGGCCATGAACAACGCCGGCGTCTACAAGGACCTGCCGCTGCTGGTGGTGCTGAACGACAACGACATGTCGATCTCTCCGCCGGTGGGCATGCTGAACAAGCATCTGGCGCGCCTGATGTCGGGCCAGTTCTATGCGGCCACCAAGAAGGGTATCGAGAAGGTGCTGTCGGTGGCCCCGCCGGTGCTCGAATTTGCCAAGCGCCTCGAGGAACATGCCAAGGGCATGGTGGTGCCGGCCACGCTGTTCGAGGAATTCGGCTTTGACTATATCGGCCCGATCGATGGTCATGACCTCGAATCGCTGGTGCCGACCCTGCAGAACATCCGCCAGCGCGCGCTGGAAGGCCACGGCCCGCAGTTCCTGCACGTGGTGACCAAGAAGGGCCAGGGCTACAAGCTGGCCGAGGCCGACCCGATCCTGTATCACGGTCCGGGCAAGTTCAATCCGGCCGAAGGCATCCGTCCGTCGGCCAAGCCGTCGCGCAAGACCTACACGCAGGTGTTTGGCGAATGGCTGTGCGACATGGCGGCCGCCGACAAGCGTCTGATCGGCGTAACGCCGGCCATGCGTGAAGGCTCGGGCATGGTGGAGTTCGAGAAGCGTTTCCCGGACCGCTATTACGACGTGGGCATTGCCGAGCAGCACGCGGTGACGTTTGCGGGCGGCCTGGCCTGCGAGGGCCTGAAGCCCGTGGTGGCCATCTACTCGACCTTCCTGCAGCGCGGCTACGACCAGTTGATTCACGACGTGGCGTTGCAGAACCTGCCAGTGGTCTTCGCGCTGGATCGCGCAGGCCTGGTTGGCGCCGATGGCGCGACCCATGCCGGCGCCTACGACATTCCGTTCCTGCGCTGCATTCCGAACATGATGGTGATGACGCCGTCCGACGAGCAGGAATGCCGTCAACTGCTGACCACCGCATACCAGCAGGATTGCCCGACCGCCGTGCGGTATCCGCGCGGTGCCGGCGTTGGCGTGGCCACACAGGCCGAGCTGACTGCGCTGCCGGTGGGCAAGGGCGAAATCCGCCGCGAAGGCCATGCCCGTGCTGGCCAGCGCGTGGCGATCCTGGCGTTCGGTTCGATGTTGCATCCGGCGCTGAGCGCAGCGGAGCAGCTCGATGCCACGGTAGCGAACATGCGCTTCGTCAAGCCGCTCGATGTGGAGCTGGTCAAGCAGCTGGCTGCGAACCACGACTACCTGGTGACGGTGGAAGAGGGCGCAACGATGGGTGGTGCCGGTAGCGCCGTGCTCGAAGCACTGGCCGAAGCCGGCATCGAGATCCAGACGCTGGTGCTGGGCCTGCCGGACAAGTTCATCGATCACGGCGATCCGGCTTACCTGCTGTCGCTGTGCGGCCTCGATGCAGCTGGTATCGAACGCTCGGTGCGCGAGCGCTTCCAGTTGGCCGGGCAACCGGTGCAGGTGGCAACGCGAGTGGCCTGACGCTCGGCAGCTTGTTCAAGCGGTATCGAAAACCGGCGCGGATTTCCCGCGCCGGTTTTCTTTTTGGCGTCGGCAAATGGCAGGAAGCTGCATTGGCTGGCCATCATCCGCAAGAAATACGCGGATTCGTGCATGCCTGCAGCAGCTCTTTGCAATATTGCGTAGAATCGCCCTTTCCCATTTTGTGTTCGCAGCTGCGGGCCGGCGCCCCCTTGGTTTTACTTCCGCCTGGACCCGTCGTTTCACACTCGTTGCGCGGCGTGGAGAAATCCTGCGAAAACGCCGCGACCGTAAGGACGGCCGTCATCGCTGTGGCGGCGTCCTGGAGGAAACCGTAGATGAATGACATCAACCCCGGCTTCGTGATGCCCGACGTGCAATCGAGCGTCGATACCCGCCAGATCGTGATCCAGCGCGTAGGCGTAAAAGGCGTGCGATATCCGTTGACGCTGAAGACGCCGACCGGCGACGTGGCCACCGTTGGCACGTTCGATCTCGATGTACGCTTGCCTGCCGACCAGAAGGGCACGCATATGTCGCGCTTCGTGGCGCTGCTCGAAGACAACCGCGCACCGTTGGACCTGGCCGCATTCCGCGCGCTGCTCGACGACATGCTCGTGCGTCTGGAAGCCGATGCCGGCCGCATCGAAGTCACGTTCCCGTACTTCATCTCCAAGACGGCACCGGTGTCGAATGTGCAATCGTTGCTGGACTACGAGGTAACGCTGGCTGGCGAGAAACGCGATGGCCGCACGCGCCTGTTCATGACGGCACTGGTGCCCGTGACCAGCCTGTGCCCGTGCTCGAAGAAGATTTCGCAGTACGGCGCGCATAACCAGCGCTCGCATATCACGATGAAGGTGGAACTGGCCGGCGACCTGAGCGTGGAAACGCTCGTGCGCATGGCAGAGGAAGAGGCGTCATGCGAACTGTGGGGCCTGCTCAAGCGGCCCGACGAGAAGTTCGTGACCGAGCGTGCGTACGAAAATCCGAAGTTTGTCGAAGACCTCGTGCGCGACATCGCGATGCGCCTCAACGCCGACGACCACATCGTGGCGTACACGCTGGAAGCCGAGAACTTTGAATCGATCCACAATCACAGCGCCTACGCAGTGATCGAGCACGACAAGCGACTGGCTTGAAGCCTGCGGGTTTCTGCTCCCCTCTCCCGCATAGCGGGAGAGGGGAGAACACCGAGGGGAGAATCAGCCGGGCAGGCGGATATCCGCCAAATCCCAGCGTGGCGTCACGCCATAGTCATAGTCATGGCGCGCCAGTTGCGGCGCGGCCTGCAGGCGCATGGCGCCGGCAAACGCGATCATCGCGCCGTTGTCGGTGCAGAAGGCCAGGTCGGGATAGTAGACGTCCACCTTGCGGCGCTTGCCCATCTCGTTGAGTCGCTCGCGCAGTTGCCGGTTGGCACCGACGCCGCCGGCCACGACCAGTCTCTTATGTCCGGTCTGCTTCAGCGCATTGAATGACTTGGCAGCCAGCACATCGACGATGGCATCAACAAACGACCGTGCCAGATTGGCGCGATCCTGTTCGCAGGCGTTGCCGAGCTTGCGCGTCTGCGTCAGCACGGCGGTCTTGAGACCCGCGAACGAAAAGTCGAGATTGCCGGAATGGAGCATCGGGCGCGGCAGTTCGAAAGCGCCCGGGTTGCCGAATTCGGCCAGCCGCGAGACTTCGGGCCCGCCCGGGTAACCAAGGCCAAGCAGTTTGGCCGTCTTGTCGAAGGCCTCGCCCGCGGCATCGTCGAGCGTTTCGCCCAGCAGCGTGTAGTCGCCGATGCCTTTCACTTCCATCAATTGCGTATGGCCGCCCGATACCAGTAGCGCTACGAACGGGAACGGTGGCGGGGCATCGGTCAGCAGCGGCGACAGCAGATGGCCTTCCAGATGATGTACGCCGACCATCGGCGTACCCAGCGCAAAACCCAGTGCGTTGGCCACCGAGGCGCCTACCAGCAGCGCGCCAGCCAGGCCGGGACCTTGTGTATAGGCAATGGCGTCGATGTCCGCGCGCGTACGGCCTGCGTCGTCCAGAACCTGCTGCAGCAGCGGCAGCACGCGCCGGATATGGTCGCGCGACGCCAGTTCGGGGACTACGCCGCCGTATTCGCGGTGCATGGCAATCTGCGAATGCAGCGCGTGAGCAAGCAGGCCGGCCCCGGTGTCGTAGAGGGCCAGCCCGGTTTCGTCGCAGGAGGATTCGATACCGAGGACAAGCATGGAGACTATGATGCCGCCGGCGTGTTTCGGACTGCAACTGCAGCGATCGTGCCGGCAAAAACGGAAGGCCAGCAGGGTAGCACACCCGCAGGTGACGCGCTTGGATCGCCGTCATTCGCTACAATCGCGGCTTCTTGAACAGGGGCAACATGACACAAGGCAGGAAGGATCGCTTCGATGTGGCGGTGCTGGGTGCGGGGGCAGCCGGCATGATGTGCGCCGCCGTGGCCGGGCAGCGCGGCGCGCGCGTGGTCCTGATCGACCATGCCACGCGGCTGGCCGAGAAAATCCGTATCTCGGGCGGCGGGCGCTGCAATTTCACGAACCTGCAGGCCGGCCCGGCCAACTACCTGTCGTCGAATCCGCATTTCTGCCGGTCGGCGCTGGCCCGCTATACGCCGCAGGACTTCCTGGGCCTGCTGCGCCGCTACGACATTGGCTGGCACGAAAAGCATCGTGGCCAGTTGTTTTGCAACGACAGCGCCGAGGACGTCATCAACCTGCTGCGCGCTGAATGCGACGCCGGTGGCGTGCACTGGCAGGCCGGTTGCACCATCGACGAAATCCGCAAGGAAGGCGATGATTTCCTGTTGCTGACCAAGCAGGGCACGGTGCGAGCCGGCGCGGTGGTGGTGGCTACGGGAGGGCTGTCGATCCCGAAGATCGGCGCCACCGATTTTGGCTATCGCATCGCGCGCCAGTTCGGCCTCAAGACCGTGGAAACACGCCCGGCTCTGGTGCCGCTGACCTTCGATGGCCAGGGCTGGCAGCCGTTCGTGCCGCTGGCGGGGGTGTCGATGGAAGTCGATATCGCCACGGGCAGTGGCAAGACGGCCGGCGGTTTCAAGGAAGACCTGCTCTGGACGCATCGGGGCCTGTCGGGTCCGGCCGTGCTGCAGATTTCCAGCTTTTGGCGTCCGGGCACGCCAATCGAGATCGACCTGTTCGACGGCGTTGACGCGGCAGACTGGCTGATTGGCCACAAGAAGGGCAGCCGCAAGCATCTGAACAACCTGCTCGGTGAACGGCTGCCGGCGCGGTTGGCCGATGCCTGGTGCGCGGCTGTCGGGCTGACCGGCACGCAGTCGGTTGCCGATATGCCGGACAAGGCACTGCGCCAGCTTGGCGAGACGCTGAACCGCTGGCGTCTGGTGCCGTCCGGCACCGAAGGCTACAAGAAGGCCGAGGTGACGCTCGGTGGCGTCGATACCCGCGGCTTGTCTTCGAGCACCATGATGGCGCGCGAGGTGGACGGCCTGTATTTCATTGGCGAAGTGGTCGACGTGACCGGCTGGCTCGGCGGATACAACTTCCAGTGGGCCTGGGCATCGGCCGTGGCGGCAGGAGAGGCAGTAGCGGAAGCCGCACGTGGGGCAGGCGCTGTTGCGTAGGCGGCACGCGTTGTGTCAGTGTGTGTCGGTCATGTGCAGCGTGACAGGCCTTGGGCTACAATCGGCGCTCTCGTAACGGCTGGCGCAGCGCTGGCACGTGACCCCTCTCTCGCTCTCTCTTTCCTTTTCGGCCAAATGACCACGATTCGCCTGAAAGAAAATGAACCGTTCGAAGTCGCCATGCGCCGCTTCAAGCGCACCATCGAGAAGAATGGACTGATTCCTGAGTTGCGGGCGCGCGAGTTTTACGAGAAACCGACTGCCGAACGCAAGCGAAAGCGTGACGCTGCCGTCAAGCGCACCTTCAAGCGCCTGCGCAGCCAGTTGCTGCCGAAGAAGTTGTACTGATCGCAGCTTCGCGCCGGCACGAAACCCGCTGTGAGCATGGCTCCGGCGGGTTTTTGCGTTATGGTCCGAGTTGACCCCTATTTTGGAAGATTGCCATGTCCCTCAAAGCCCGCATCACTGACGATATGAAGGCCGCCATGCGCGCCCGTGAAGCCGAACGTCTTGGCACCATCCGCCTGCTGCTGGCCGCCATCAAGCAGCGCGAGGTGGATGACCGCGTGGAACTCGATGAAGCCGCCGTGACCGCCGTGGTGGACAAGATGATCAAGCAGCGCAAGGACTCGATCAGCCAGTTCGAGCAGGCCGGCCGTGACGATCTCGTCGCCTAGGAAAAGGCCGAAGTGGATGTGCTGGTCGGTTATATGCCCGCCCAGCTGTCCGACGCCGAAGTGGCGGCCGAAGTGCAGAAGGCGGTGACCGAAGCGGGCGCCACCGGCCCGCAAGACATGGGCAAGGTCATGGGTCTGGTCAAGGCGCGCCTGGCGGGCCGGGCCGACATGACGGCCGTGTCGGGCCTGGTCAAGGCTGCCCTGGCGCCAAAGTGATTGACAGTAACGTCAGATATAAGCACGATTATCAATCGTAATGCGAGCGGTTGCTGCCGGGTTGACGGGGACTTGGCGGCCAATGTCGGCAAAGCCGGCGTCGCGTTGCGGCTGCACTACAATGAATCGATAGTCGCCGGGCGTCGTTCCGGTCACGCAATCCAGAAAAGTGGCCGCCGGCTGGTCCGGCAGGCCTTGGCATCAGGACGGTCAGTCGGGTGATTCCGCAATCCTTCATTCAGGATCTTCTCAACCGCGTAGATATTGTCGACGTGGTGGGTAAGTACGTGCAGTTGAAGAAGGGTGGCGCCAATTTCATGGGGCTGTGCCCGTTTCACAACGAGAAGTCGCCGTCTTTCACGGTATCGCCGACCAAGCAGTTCTATCACTGCTTCGGTTGCGGGGCCCATGGCTCGGCGATTGGCTTCCTGATGGAGTATTCCGGGCAGTCCTACCCGGATGCGGTGCGTGAACTGGCGCAATCGGTGGGGTTGTCGGTCCCCGAGGAGCGCAACAGCCTGCCACCTGCCCAGCGCGCTGAGCAGCAGGCCAAATCCGTGGCCTTGAGCGATGCGATGACACGGGCTACCGACTTCTACAAGAAACAGTTGCGCGGAGCACCTCAGGCAATCCAGTACCTGAAGGGGCGCGGCCTGACCGGCGAGATTGCAGCCCATTTCGGACTTGGCTATGCGCCGGACGACTGGCAGGGGCTGGAACCGGTATTCGGCAGCTATCGCGATGACGCCATTGCCGCGCCGCTGGTCGAGAACGGACTGCTGATCGAGTCGCAGGACAAACGCGACGCTGATGGCAAGCCGCGCCGTTACGACCGCTTTCGCGATCGCATCATGTTCCCGATCCGCAATACCAAAGGTAATGTGATTGGTTTTGGTGGGCGGGTCATGGGGCAAGGTGAGCCAAAATACCTTAACTCCCCCGAAACACCGCTGTTCAGTAAGGGAACCGAGCTTTACGGCCTGTTCGAGGCGCGCCACGCCATCCGCGAAAACGGCTACGTTCTGGTGGTGGAAGGCTATATGGACGTCGTGGCGCTGGCGCAGCTCGGGTTTGCCAATGCGGTGGCCACGCTGGGCACCGCGTGCACGGCCGTGCACGTTCAGAAGTTGCTGCGCCAGACGGACGCAGTGGTGTTTTCGTTCGATGGTGATGCCGCTGGCCGGCGCGCAGCGCGCCGTGCGCTGGAGGCCTGCCTGCCTCATGTGGCGGACAACAAGACCATCCGTTTCCTGTTCCTGCCTTCCGAACACGATCCTGACAGCTATGTGCGGCAAGAGGGCACCGACGCGTTCGCGAGCCAGGTGCAGACCGCGATGCCGCTGTCCCGCTTCCTGCTCCAGATCGTGACCGAGGACCAGGACCTGCGTCAGCCGGAAGGACGTGCCCGAGCGCAGTTCGAGGCCAAGCCGCTGTTGCAGTCGATGCCGGCCGGTGGCCTGCGGCTACAGATTGTGCGTGAACTTGCCGATGCTACCGGTACGACGCCGGCCGAGATCGAGGCGGTGTGCGGCCTGGGCAGCGATTCGTCGCGCGTCGGGCGCTTTGCCCAGCCACGCCCGCGAGTCCGGCGCCAGGCACCGACCGGGCTGGAGCAACGCGTGATCCAGTTGCTGATGAGCTACCCCACGCTGGCAACCCGGCTCGACGGCGATACGCGCGCACTGTTGCTAGATCCACAGCGACCTGAGGCGGAAGTGTTGGCTCACCTCGTGGCGGCTTGCGACGGTATCGAGGGGCAGGCGAATTTCGCTGCTTTCAGCGAACAACTGGCCCAGACTCCCTACGCGGACGTGTATGCCAGTGCGCGAACGGCCGTGCTCAAGGAAGATATGGAAGAGGAGCCGGCGATGCATGAGTTCGACGGCGCCATTCACAAGTTGCTGGCCGATCCGCTGCAGAGAGAACTCGAAACCCTGCAGGCGGCCATCATCGCGGGAAACGCCGATGAGGACGCCAAGGCACGTTTGCGCTGGCTGGTGGCTGAAGTGCAACGTCGGCGCCAGATGGGCTGGCGGCCCGCCACGGAGGAAGGCTAGTGGAGCGCGGGCGACAAAACGCGCAGGCAGGTGCAGTATCGGAATTTTCGGCTTGAGCCGTTGTGCACGTAACCCCAACTGATGGAAATATCCGGGGTCTAACCGCTTAAGCCTTGATTTTTCAGGTGAAAACCTCACCTGACAGGAAGCCGGGTGTTGGTGACGTGCTACAATGCCCGGTTTGGATTGCGAAATCTTTCTCTCCAGTACTGGCGAAAGTGAGCGTGCCAATGGCAAAGGCCAAAGCAACCGAAAGGGTAGTCGAGAAGGCTCCCTCCAAAGCTCCCCAATCAGGGAGCGGCAAGGCGTCCGTGAAAACAACGGCGGCGAAGACATCGACCGCGTCAGTCAGGACGACAACAGCCCGGTCTGCGCCAGCAAAGTCCGAGCGTGGCGCTTCTGCGCCCGCGGGGACCGCTTCCGCCAGGAATCGCATATCCGAAAATACCAAGCCCTCGACTTCGGCACGCGAGAGCGGCAAGAGCGCCAATACAAGCGACATCGATGATGCCGCTGCAACAGTGAAAGGCAAGAGTATCACCGTGGCGAAACAGCAGAATACCGAAGTCGAGAGCAAGCGTGCGGCAACGACGGCCGGCACCCGGAGCAGTGACGCCAAGGCAGGCGCCGCTGTGGCCGAGCCGAAAGCCCGTGCCGCGAGTCCCGCATCCGCTGCACCTGAGCGGTCCGCTGTTCCGGCAGTCAAGCCGGAACCGAAGAAGCGTGGCCGCAAGCCCAAGGCCGGGGCGCAGCAAGACGACAGCACCATCGAAGACGTGACTGAAGAGCTTTACGACAACGACGCGCCCGCGGCACCCGCCGCCGCGGCGCCCAAGACCGAAAAGCAGAAGGCCAAGGACCGCAAGGCCAAGGAAAAGGCACTCCTCAAGGAGTTTGCCTCGTCCAACCAGGCCGGTAGCGAGGAAGAACTCGAGGTTCGCCGCCAGAAGCTCAAGGCACTGATCAAGCTGGGCAAGTCGCGTGGCTACCTGACCTATGCGGAAATCAACGATCACCTGCCGGACGACATGGTCGATTCGGAAACGATCGACACGCTGGTCGCCACGCTGAACGACATCGGCATCGCCGTCTACGAACAGGCGCCGGACGCCGAGACGCTGCTGCTCAACGACAACGCACCCTCGGCCACCAGCGAGGAAGAGGCCGAGGAAGAAGCCGAAGCCGCGCTGTCCACCGTCGATTCCGAATTTGGCCGTACCACCGACCCGGTCCGCATGTACATGCGCGAAATGGGTACCGTGGAACTGCTGACGCGCGAAGGCGAAATCGAGATCGCCAAGCGTATCGAAGCAGGTCTGAAAGACATGGTCATGGCCATTTCGGCCTGCCCGGTCACGATCTCCGAGATCCTCGCCCACGCCGAGCGCGTGGCCAACGAAGAAATCAAGATCGACGAATTCGTCGACGGCCTGATCGACCCGAACGCCGAGGAGGTGCAGGACACCTCGCCGGCCCAGGCCGCTGCGTCCGATGAAGAGGACGAAGATGCCGAGGAAGACGACGAGGATGGCGATGAGGATGAAGAAGACGATGAAGCCGCCGGTGCCGGCGCGTCGGCTCGCCAGCTCGAAGAGCTCAAGGTAGCCGCGCTGGAGAAGTTCCGCATCATCGCCGAGCAGTTCGACAAGATGCGCCGTTCCTTCGAAAAGGAAGGCTACAAGTCGAAGCCGTACGTGAAGGCCCAGGAAGCCATCCAGGCCGAGCTGATGGGCATCCGCTTCACCGCGCGTAACGTTGAGCGCCTGTGCGACACGCTGCGTGGGCAGGTGGACGAAGTGCGCAAGCTCGAACGTGCGATCCTGAATATCGTGGTCGACAAGTGCGGCATGTCGCGTTCGGACTTCGTTGCGCGCTTCCCGGGCAACGAGACGAACCTGGACTGGATCCAGACCATCGTGGCCGACAACAAGCCGTACAGCATCATCGTCGAGCGTAACGTGCCGGCCGTGCACGAACTGCAGCAGAAGCTGATCGACCTGCAGTCGCGCGTGGTGCTGCCGCTGAAGGAACTCAAGGACGTCAATCGCAAGATGTCCGAAGGTGAAAAGCGCGCCCGCGAAGCCAAGCGTGAAATGACCGAGGCCAACCTGCGTCTGGTGATCTCGATCGCGAAGAAGTACACGAACCGTGGCCTGCAGTTCCTCGACCTGATCCAGGAAGGCAATATCGGCCTGATGAAGGCGGTGGACAAGTTCGAATACCGTCGCGGCTACAAGTTCTCCACGTACGCCACGTGGTGGATTCGCCAGGCCATTACGCGCTCGATCGCCGACCAGGCTCGCACGATCCGTATTCCGGTTCACATGATCGAAACGATCAACAAGATGAACCGGATCTCGCGCCAGATCCTGCAGGAAACCGGCAACGAGCCGGATCCGGCAACGCTGGCCGAGAAGATGGAGATGCCCGAGGACAAGATCCGCAAGATCATGAAGATCGCGAAGGAACCGATCTCCATGGAAACGCCGATCGGTGACGACGACGACTCGCATCTGGGTGACTTCATCGAAGATACGAACACGCTGGCCCCGGCCGAAGCGGCACTGCATGGCTCGATGCGCGATGTGGTGAAGGACGTGCTGGACAGCCTGACGCCGCGCGAAGCCAAGGTACTGCGCATGCGTTTCGGCATCGAGATGAGCACGGACCACACGCTGGAAGAAGTGGGCAAGCAGTTCGACGTCACGCGTGAGCGTATCCGTCAGATCGAGGCCAAGGCACTGCGCAAGCTGCGCCATCCGAGCCGCTCAGACAAGCTGAAGAGCTTCCTGGAAGGCAACTAAGCATTACGCCTTTCAAGGGCCTCTAGCTCATGCCTGGTTAGAGCAGCGGACTCATAATCCGTTGGTGCCGTGTTCGACTCACGGGAGGCCCACCAACTTATGTAGTGAAGAAGAAGGGGTTACGGTTAAGCCGTAACCCCTTTTTTTGTTGTTTTTCAAATGCCCCAACATGGCCGGCGAACCCCGCACATGGGGACGTCGGCCCCTCCTGCCGGCATGGCATCGGTGCTTGTGGCACCGGAACGGTGCGACTGAACTCCCGATCTGCCGCGCCTAGCGCCGTGATAAGAAAAAGTTTTCGCAATGAGAATTATCGATTTTCAAGTCGCGTGATTTCCGCGAATACTGGCTCCCAGACGCAGCGGTATGCGCCTTGCTTGATGAAGTGGCCAGTGCGCTGAAACGGCGGATACGTTCCAACGTTCCAACGTTTCAGCGTTCCGTAGATACGTAGACCTGCTACCGGTAATCCCTCATGAACGACGCAACACTAGGCGTCGCGGGTACGCTCGCGCCCGCACCTTCCGTCCCCAATAACCAGTTGCGTGTGATTGCCGCGTGTTCCGTGGGCAATGCGCTGGAGATGTACGACTTTACGGTCTACAGCTTCTTTGCAGTGCTGATCGGCAAACTGTTCTTCCCGACCGACAGTGCTTACGGCTCGCTGCTGCTTGCCGTCGCCACGTTTGGTATCGGCTTTGTCATGCGCCCGCTGGGCGGATTCGTGATCGGCAGCTTTGCCGATCGTAACGGCCGCAAGGCGGCCATGACCTTGACGATCGGCCTGATGGTCGTGGGCACCCTGTGCATTGCCTGCGCGCCGACCTACGCCACGGCGGGCATCCTGGGTCCGGTCATGATCGTTGGAGGGCGGCTGATTCAGGGATTCTCGCTGGGCGGGGAAATCGGTGCGTCGACGTCCATGCTGATGGAAGCCGGCGGCGTACAGCGGCGCGGCTATCGCATCAGCTGGCAGGCGGCTAGCCAGGGTGCGGCAGCGCTGCTTGGCGCGGCTACCGGTACGGCGCTCTACGCACTCCTGCCGCCGGATTCGCTGGAATCGTGGGGCTGGCGCCTGCCGTTCCTGATTGGCTTGCTGATTGCGCCGGTGGGTCTATACATCCGCGCCAATCTCGATGAAACGCTGCCTGAAGAGGCACATGAGGCGAGTCCGCTGAAAACGCTGTTCCGGGAGCATGGTCGCAGTGTGGCAAAGGGTGTGCTGTCGATTACGGCGGGCACCGTGGCCATGTACCTGGTGGTGTTCTACATGCCGACGTACATGATTCGCGTGCTCCATATGCCGTCGTCGCTATCGCTGCTATCGGGATGTGTGGCAGGTGCCACGATGATCGTGTTCTCGTTGCTGGCAGGGCGCATCGCGGACCGGCTGGTACGACGCAAGCCCATTGCACTGGCGGCACTGGTAGCCACCACCATCCTGATCTATCCGGCCTTCTGGCTGATCAATACCTACCCGAGTGTGCCGCTGGTGCTGGTGATTACCGCCGTGCTGACCGCGCTCGCCAATATCGGATCGGCACCCATGCTGTTGCTGCTGATGGAGATGCTGCCTGCCGGCGTACGTGCCAGCGGCCTGTCTGTGATCTACAGCATCGGCGTCACGCTATTTGGTGGTTCCTCGCAGGCCGTAGTGACGTGGTTGATCGGAAAGACCGGCAACCCCATGACACCGGCGCTCTACATGATGGCGTGCGGGGTAGTGACGTTCTTTGCCCTATGCAGCATCCGGGAAACCGGCCGGGGCAAGGCCGCGGTGGCGGGGCACTGACATGAAGCTGAACCAGTTGCGCGCGTTGATCGCCATTGCCGAAAGTACGAGCATTCACGAAGCGGCCCGCCACCTTCACGTGACCCAGCCCGCATTGAGCAAGACCGTGCAGGAGCTGGAATCGAGCGTTGGGGCCACGCTGCTCGAGCGGTCGAGTACGGGCACGCGGCTCACGCCATACGGACACCGGCTGCTGGCTCATGCACGGCTGATCATGGAAAGCGTGCAGCATGCGCGCATCGATCTCGACGACATGAAAGGTGATGTAGGTGGCGAGGTAACGCTCGGCACCACACCGTTGACGGCGATGATGCATCCCATGATCGATACGCTCAACGAGTTCCGTAGCGCCTACCCCGATGTGCGGCTGCGCGTGCAGGAGATGCGCCCGAACCAGCTTGTCGAGCAGTTAAGGCAGGGCGCCATCGACATGGCCGTGACCTCGCAATGGCGCTCGCCCGACCGGTTCTTTCATTCGGTCGAGATCAGCCGGCTGTCGAGTGTGATTGCCGCCCGGCCGGAGCATCCGCTGCGCCATGCCCGCTCGTTGCACGTGCTTCAGCAGGCCGACTGGATTTCGCTTGACCCACTGCCCGACCGGCTGTCGTCATTCAGCCGGCTGTTCTCGGATAGTGGGCTTGACTTGCCGCTGCGCGTGACCGAATGCGCATCGATTCATCTCGCACTGGAGCTTTGCTGGCGAGCAGACGTATTGCTCGTACTGTCGAGCGAGTCGCTGCGCAGCGAGCTGTTGAGTCGCCGCATGGTGTTCCTCGATATCGCGGAGCCATTGCCTGATCAGCCCATCTGCCTGGTTAGGCATAACCATCACGTTCTGACCGGGCCTGCCGAGCGACTGCACAACGCAGTGCTGCAGCGCTTCGCCGCACAGCAACGCCACGCGGCCTGACGGCCCCTTTTCCTGGCCTGATTGATGGCACCCGTTGCGGTGTCACGGGCCCCCTTTTGTCTTTTTGCTTCAGCTTTGCCATTTACCGACCCCACATCCCTTCGCATCTTTGCATTCGACGAATCCATTAGAGAGCCTCAATGTTCAAGAAACACATCGCAGGTCTGGCAGTGTTGGCAATCGGCCTGGCGGGATCGGCCAGTGCCGCCCCAACGCAGTACGAGCAACTGATTTCGTATCTGGGTACCGGCCTTGGCGCACGGGCCATTGGCGTGGCACCGCAGCAGTCGCTGCTGTCACTGTACGGCACGGTGGATGTCGGCGTGAACTACACGCGCTCGGGGAGCGACGGCGTAGCCCGCGTGCAGAGCGGAGGTTCCTATACGTCGAAGTTCGGCATCTACGGACAGGAAGCGCTTGGCGCCGGATGGACCGCATTCTTTCGCCTGGAGAACGGCTATCTGTCGGACACCGGATCGGTGCAGGACAGCAGTTCATTCTTCAACCGTGCGTCATATATCGGCCTGCATCATCCGGAGTTCGGTCAGCTCATGATGGGGCGCCAGTACACGTCGTTGGGTGTGGCTGCGCTCTATGCGGACCCGTTTCTCGGTACCGCACATGAATCGGTCTATACGTACATGCTGGGCGTGTCCGACCTGGGCATGGGTGCCAGCAGCGACGGCCTGGCTCGCCTGAACAAGACCATTCGCTATGCAACGCCGCGGTTCGGGCCATTTGCCGGGGACTTGAGCTATTCGTTCAAGTCAGACCAGTCGGTCGGGCCCGCGGTACTGGCCCGCACGGCAATGGCCTCGTACAACGATGGCCGGTTTGCGATGTCCGCGGCGTTCGGCCAGAACTGGTGCGATCCCAGCGTCAAGGGCAGCTGCACGGGTAACGCCACGCAAGCCGCGGCGGAGCGTACCGATACTTATCTGGCCAGCGCGATGTATGACTTCGGACCGCTTATCGGGCAGGCCGCGTATATCCGCATCGTGCCGAATCATGACGGTACCGATATCTCGAACCTGTACCTGCTGGGCCTGCAGAAAATCTGGCGCAACAACCTGCTACGGCTGTCGCTTGGATATCGACGCACGACGCACGACGGCAACTACAGCTACGGCAGCACGCTGGGCATCGACCACTTCCTGTCCAAACGCACAGCGCTATATGGCCGGGCCGGGTTGATGCGCAACGGACCTCAGGCCAGTCTTACCTACAACTACGACAACGGCACGTTCGTCGGCGCGCTGGGCCGCACCGTAACCAGCGTAACGCTTGGCATCACGCATCACTTCTGAGGCATTGCTTCATGGCGGTAGTGACCGGTGCACACGCCACGCCGGTCATCTGGTCACCTCTCGCCCGTTGCCTATTTCCCCCGTAACAACAAGAGGAGTCACACATGAATGAGGAACGCATCAACCGGTTCGTCGACGATCATGGGCAGCGCTACGCGAGCCTGTCCGACGAAATCTGGCGTTACGCGGAGCTTGGTTATCAGGAGCGCGATTCGGCGCGATTGCATGTCGAATACCTTAGGGAAGCGGGCTTCGCGGTGCGTGAAGGCGTGGCGGGAATTCCGACCGCGTTCGTCGCGGAAGCCGGCACGGATGGACCCGTGATCGGCATTCTCGGGGAGTTCGATGCGTTGTCCGGCCTGAGCCAGCAGAGCCTGGCAACAAGCTGTCAGCCATCGTCGGAGATCACGAACGGAAACGGCCACGGCTGCGGACACCATCTGCTTGGCACCAGCGCCCACCTGGCAGCGGTCACCGTCAAGCAGATGCTCGAAGATGCCGGCGTGCCCGGCAGGGTCCGCTTCTATGGTTGCCCGGCGGAGGAGGGTGGCTGGGGCAAGACGTATATGGCACGGGCCGGCCTGTTCGATGATCTGGGCGCGGCGCTGACCTGGCACCCCGGGGTCTTCAACGGCATCATGAATCTTGAATCGCTGGCGGTCGTCCAGGCCTATTTCCGGTTCACCGGCGTATCGGCGCACGCGGGGGCTTCTCCACATCTTGGGCGCAGCGCACTCGATGCGCTCGAACTGATGAACGTCGGCACCAACTTCCTGCGCGAGCACATGATTCCCGATGCACGCGTGCACTATGCGATCACCGATGCTGGCGGCGTCGCGCCCAATGTCGTGCAACCCAAGGCCGAAGCCTTGTACATGATTCGCGCGCCGCGTAACGAGGATGCCTCCGAACTGTATGAACGCGTATGCAATATCGCGCGTGGTGCGGCGTTGATGACCGGTTGCGAGATGCAGATCGAACTGCATTCCGCGTGTTCGAACCTGGTTCTCAACGATGTGCTGAACCGCGTCATGCATGGTCAGCTCACGCATTTCGGCGTGCCGTCCTATAGCAACGACGAACTCGGCTTTGCGGCCTCGATGCACGGTACCACGCGCCCCGAGGAAATAGAGATGGCCGGAAAGATGCTGCAAAGCGCGTGGAAGAATCCGAAGCCATTGTTCGACGGCGTGGAAGCGCTCGATAGCAAGCGGCCGATACGCATGCATGGGTCCACCGATGTTGGCGATGTCAGCTGGGTTACGCCCACGGCGCAGTGCATGACCGCCTGCTTCGCGTTCGGTACGTCGCCGCACTCGTGGCAATGGGTGGCCCAGGGCAAGAGCTCGGTGGCCCATAAAGGCATGCTGCTGGCCGCCAAGGCCATGGCGGGTTCGGCCATGGAGCTGTTCCGCAATCCGGACCTGCTGGTTGCCGCGCGGCAGGAGCTCGACGAACGCCTCGGCGGCAAACCATACGTGTGCCCGATCCCGGCTCACGTGATGCCGCCACTGGGGAGCGCGGCCAACTGATCCAGACGCTCGGCAATGTGCAAGGCGAGGGGAGGGAGGCTCCCTTCGCCCGTGCACATTCAGAAGATATGTCGAATGCCAAGCACCGCACCCACCATCGAGTCTTTGCCGTTGCCAAGCACCATGCTGTTGCCCAGCGCCAGCGTATTGGCATACGTGGTAACGCCAGAGTCCATCATCAGTCCGGCGTTCTTCGAGTACGCCGTCGACAGGTAAAGCTCGGTGCGTTTCGACAGCGCATAGCTGGCCAGCAGCATGATCTGCCAAGGGTTTGGCTGGCTGGTATTGCCGAACACATTGCGAAGGTTGTCATAGGTATATTCGAGCGTCACTGACAGCGCGGGCTGGAACTGGTAGTTCACGCCCAGCCAGTAGTAGTCGTCACGCTGGATGGTGTTGCCCGCCGGCCCCTTGCTCTGTCCCCAGCGATAACCGCCCATCAGCATGAACGGCCCTTGCGTATAGCTGCCGCCTACCGCTGCCTTGCGGAAAGTACCACTGCTGCTGCCGATGGTCGGGTTCACCTGATCATAGGTTGCCACCAGGCCGAAGCGATTGCCGTTGTAGGCGAGTGCCGCGCCGTATGCACTGTCGCGCCGCGCGCTGCCCGGTACCTCGCCGTTGCCGCCGACCGCCACGCCGGCGCCCACCACCTGTGGCAACGCAAGGCCAGTCCCAAACGAGTAGTGCGCCAGCGCGGTCACAGCGCCGAAGCGCCCGGTGTACTTCACCATATTGTCTTCGCGGAAGGCCGCGCCCGACTGTAGTACGGCAGGCTCGTAGCCACCGTATGCGGTCGGCGAGAAGTTGGCCAGTCCTTCGAACATCGAGGTGTACTGCCGACCGAATGTGATCTGCCCATACGTTGCACTGTTCAGGCCGACATAGGCCTGGCGTCCGAACAGGCGGTTCTGCTGCTGGGTGCCGTTGTCGAGGCTGAAGCCACTCTCGAGCGTGAACACCGTCTTCCAGCCGGAGCCAAGGTCTTCGGTGCCGCGCATGCCCCAGCGCGATCCGGCACGGTATCCCGATGAGAGCCGCACGACATCGTGCGCGGGGCCGGGATTGAAGCCGTTGGCAGCCGTCGGCACATTGCCCAGGTGGTTCACGTACTCGATGCCCATGTCGGCCACGCCGTACAGGATCACATTGGATTGTGCGAATGCGGTGTTGGCCCCGGCCAGCGTAAGCGCGGCCACGGCGACGGTCTTTCTCATGATGGTCTCCTCGTCTCTGGTTGACTGTTGGCGGGGCGCTTCTGTGGCAGCCCTCTTCTGCGATACCTGCCGACGCGTGGCAGGAATCAACAATGTGTCAATTCTTGTAAGACGGGAGCCCGGCGACAAGATAGGGAATGCGCAGCCTTGGGCGTACACAATCGTCATTGTGACAACTGTGCACGCCAGCACGCGAACATTCCCTGCCTTGTTTGTGGCGTCCTGGTTTCTACACTAGATGCTTGTGCTCAGGCTTGCGCGCGCCAGGTCTGTCGCACACTTTCGGGCAGTGCGTCGACCAGTTCGCGCGATGTGTCGGCGGCCTTCTGTGCACGTCGCTTGTCGACGGCCAGGCCGCGCAGCGTGATGCGGATCGTGCTGTCGATGTACTGTGCGGGGTCCTTGGTGCGCTTGAGCAGGATCGTGCGGATGCCCTCGATCGTCGCGCCCATCACGGAGTCGGCGGCGGCCTGCAGGTTGTCGAACTCCATCACGCCATCGAGTGCGCCTGCGCGCAGGTCTTTCATCATGTACTTGAGCAGGACCGACTCCTGCGCTACCAACTCCGCACGCAGTACGAACGCGGCCCAGCGATGGTCGGTCAGCGCGCGCGTGAGAAACAGGCGCAGGCCCGTGCTCACGCGGTTCACGGGATCGGCTACCGCATCGTAGATCGGCAGCATGTCCATCGTCATCTGGTCGGTCACTTCGCGGGCCACTGCGATCAGCGCCTCGTCCAGCGACGTGAAGTGCTTGTAGAACGTGCCCCGCGAAATATCGGCTTCGCGCGCCACGTCCTCGATGGAAGTGGAGATCTTCGAACGATCGGAATACAGGACCATGATCGCCCGCAGGATGCGCGTGCGCATGATTTCCCGCTTCTTGCGTGCGGCAACGGTGCGATGGTCTTCTCGTTCGGTAGGGACGAAGGTGAGCGGGGGCACGTTGAAATCCTCTCTTCGTTGAGTGTTGTTGGTTGTGGGTTGTTCGTGGTTCGTTGCAGTGACGGATGTTCATGCCGAAGCGGCCGAAAACCCTATCTTGCCCGAATCGACTCCGTTTATACAATAACGAAAACGTCATTCTTGCAGCCATCCTGGCGCATCGAACACAAGAGGAGACACTTCATGACGCTGGCATCCGTAGCACAACTCCGTTCCACCGAGACCGTTGGCGTATCCGACGAAGCACTACGCGCAGACCTGCTGCGCCGCGTCAAGGCCATGGTGCCGACGCTGCGCGCACGCACTGCCGAGGTCGATACGTTGGCACGTCTTCCCGACTCGATCATCGCCGAACTCGACGCTGCCGGCGTCTTCGACATGATGGTGCCGCAGTCTGCAGGAGGGTTGCAGGCCTCGCTGCGCACCTACATGGAAGTGGTCAGCGAAGTGGGGCGTGGCGATGGTTCTGCGGCATGGGCTTGCGCGTTGATCAACGTCTGCAACTGGATGGCGGCGAGCTGCCTGTCGCAGTCGGCGCGTGACGAAGTGTTTGGCTCGGGCGGCAAGGTGCGCACGGCTGGCGTGCTGTCTCCGCGCAAGGCCGTGGTCAAGCGCGTGCAAGGTGGCTATCTGATCGAAGAGGGCATGTGGGGCTTCAACAGCGGTGTCTACCACGCTCAGTGGGACTTGCTTGGCATTCCGCTGGTCGACGAAGCTGGCAACGTCGTGGACCAGGGCATGGCGCTGATTCCCACGACCGAGCTCGATTTCGGCAATGACTGGGACACCATCGCATTGCGAGGCAGCGGCAGTACCTCGGTGATCGTCAAGAACAAGTTCGTGCCGGATTCACGCGTGGCGCGACTGTCATCGATCCTGGCCGGCGAATACCTCTCGCAGTTCGGTGACGACGAGGCGCTGTACCGCATGGCCTTCATTCCCGTGGCAGCCATCATTCTTGTGTTTCCCGCGCTGGGCATCGCGCGCGCGGCACAGGAGATGTTCCTCGAAAAACTGCCGGGGCGCGGCATCCAGTACACGTGGTACGAAAAGCAGTCGGAGGCGGCCGTCACGCATCTGCAGGTGGGCGAAGCGTCATCGATGATCGACGCGGCGCGGCTGGTGGTGGAGCGTTGCGTGGACGAGATCGATGCGCACGCCAGGGCCGGCACCATGCCCGACGCGCTGACGCGCGCGCGTATTCGTCGCGATACCGGCTACGCCAGCAAGACGATCTGGGATGCGGTGGACATTCTGGCCAGTGCCTCGGGTGGCTCGCTGGCCGGTGCGCGTAATCCGTTCAACCGTGTGTGGCGCGACGCGCGCGTGGCCAACCTGCACGGCATCGTCTGCACGGCGACCAATCTCGAACTGTATGGCCGCATGTTGTGCGGCCAGACGCCGAACACACCACTGGTCTGAGAACGGGAGTGCATTGTCATGACAACTGCAATCAGCGATCCGTCGAGCTTTCGGCGGGTCATGGGGAAGTTCGCCACGGGCGTGACCGTGGTGACCTGGCTGCGTGATGGCGAGCCTGCGGGCATGACCGCCAACGCGTTCATGTCCGTGTCGCTGGAACCGCAACTGGTACTGGTATCGGCGCGCAATGCTTCGCGGTTCTGTGCATCGGTAGGGGTAGGTGACCGCTTCGGCATCAACTTCCTTGGCGAACACCAGGAGGACCTGAGCGCGCACTTCGGTGGCAAGGCATGCGAGGGACTTGGTGCCATGGCAACGCACGATTGCGGTACGCCATATCTGCCGGAGGGCCTGGCGCATGTGATTGTCAAGGTAGTCGACGTACATCCTGCCGGCGACCACCAGCTCTATGTCGCCGAGGTGCTGGCGCTTAACGAGAACGAAGCGGTCAACCCCTTGCTTTTTTATGGCGGTCGGTATGGACGTCTGGCTGGTCCACCGCCCTGTCACGTGTAAGCGGATACGCAGCCCGGCATGGGCCGGGCCAATCCCGATTGGAAACCACCGCGCCCAGACGGTGGTGAAACGAGGAGACAAACCATGCTTCATCGCAAGGAGGCACGCACGCTCGGCCTGGCCGCGCTTGGTGCGATGCTCGAGTACTACGATTTCGTGATCTTCCTGTTCGTGTCCGCGGCGATCAGCGAAGCGTTCTTCCCACCCAATGTTTCACCGTGGGTCAGCCAGATGCAGACGCTCGGCATCTTCGCGATCGGCTATCTGGTGCGGCCCGTCGCGGGCATCGTGCTGGCACATTTCGCTGACATGCTTGGCCGCAAGAAGATGTTCATCTTCCTGCTGATCCTGATGGCCGTGCCGACCTTCCTGATTGGCGTGCTGCCGACCTATGAACAGGTTGGCGTGCTGGCGCCGATTGCGCTGCTGGTGCTGCGTGCATTGCAGGGCTGCGCAGTAGGCGGTGAGTTTCCCGGCGCGGCTGTGTTCGTGTCGGAACATGCATCGCCGTCGCGACTCGGTACCGCAAGTGGAACCATGCACGGCATCGTGCTGGCCGGCCTGTTGCTGGGAACCGGAGCGGCGGCGTTGTCGGCGTATATCGCCAGTCATACCGGCATGCCTTCGCTGGCGTGGCGCTTGCCGTTCCTGGTGGGTGGCGCATTCGGCCTGACCGCTGCGTGGTTGCGCCGACAGCTTGAGGAGTCGCCGCTTTATGCCGGGATCCAGCAGTCACGCCAGCTTGCGAAGACCACGCCGGTGCGGATCGTATTGACCCAGCATGCCGATGCCTGCCTGTTTGGTCTTGGCCTCGGCTTCACGATGGCCATCGGCACCACGGTCTTCTTCCAGTACATGCCAACGCTGCTGGCCACGCAGTACGGCGTACCGCGCCAGGAAGCGCTGCAGGCCAATATGTGGGGGTCGTTCGCGCTATGCGTGTCCATGCCGTTCTGGGGACGCGCAAGCGATGCGCTTGGCTGGTCCCGTTCGCTTGGTATCGGCGCGGTTGCCATGCTGGTGGCATCGATTGGCTTCTTCCAGTGGCTGCCCGCGGTGCTGGCGGGGCAGGGTTCGCTGCCATTGCTGTTTGCGTTGCCAGGCGTGGCGTTGGGATCGGTGGTTGCGCTGGTGCCGGGACTGCTGTCGGCGCTGTTTCCGACCCATGTGCGGCAGAGCGGCTATGCGGTGCCCTATAACGTGGGCGCGGCATTGTTCGCGGGCTTCACGCCATTGGTGCTTGCATGGCTGGTGCGGGCGTATGGCGGCGCAGCGGCGATGTATCTGGTGGCTGCAACCGCGCTTGTGACAGCAGTGCTGGCATTCAAGGTGCGCCAGATGCGCGTGTATCTCGGCGTGGTCGAGCCGCAGCCGGAAGCCATGCCAGCACCGCGCAAGGCCGGATAAGGAGATCGTCATGCAAGAAAGACTGCAAGCAATGCTCCAGATGCTCGACAAGGCGGAGATTACCGAAATCGTGCAGACCGAGCGCGCCGCGCGCGATCAGGCGCAGTGGTCGCGCATGTTCGACACCTATCACCTCGATTCGGTGGTGGACGTGTCGTGGTTCCACGGCAGTGGTCCCGACTTTGTCGCGGCGTCACGCCGCATGTACGAGGCGGGGCGGCATTCGGCGCACCAGATGGGGCCGACGCTGGTCACGCTCAACGGTGACCGTGCGCTGGCGCAGACGCCTTGCGCGGTAGTGGTGCGCGCCCAGCTTGAAGGTGCCGAGGTAGAAGTCACCACGCATGCGCGGCTGCACGAATGTGTCGAGCGACGCGCGGGAGCCTGGCGCATCGCGCGCATGGGCATTGTCTATCTGCGCGACGGACTGGCGGTGATGAATCCGTCGGCGCGCATCGAGCTCGATGCAGCGAAGCTTGCCACATACCGTCCGGCTTATCGATTCCTGTCCTATCTGTTGGCCGATATCGGTCAGCAGCCGCGCCTCGACTTGCCCGGCGCCGATCGTCCCGACACCGTACAGCCGCTGATCGATGGCGAACAAGCCTGGCTGGCCGGTACCGACTGATCCTCCCCCTTCCACACAGTACACAAGACAAAGACATCTCATGCGATACCTCCGATTCATTCTCGATGGCAAGAAACAGACCGGCGTCCGCGACGGTGACAAGATCCGCGTGCTTGGCGATATGCCTGTCGAAGCGCTGCTCGCCAGCGGCGTTGATCTTGAGACCTGGGCCGACAGCGTTGCCGGTGGCGCGCTGGTGACCGATGCCGACGTGACCTTCCTGCCTGTGCTTGAACATCCGCCGAAGCTGCTGTGCGTCGGCCTCAACTACGCTGACCACACGCGCGAGAGCAAGCTCGAGCAACCGAAGTATCCAACCATGTTTCCGCGCTACGACACCAGCCTGACCGGTCATGGCCAGCCGATCGTACGCCCGCGTGTATCCGACTCACTGGACTTCGAAGGCGAGTTTGCCGTGATCCTGAAGTCTGGCGGCCGGCATATCCATAAGGATGACGCCTTGCGCCATGTCGCGGGCTATGCATTGTTCAACGATGGTTCGGTACGCGAATACCAGTTTCTTGCGCCGCAATGGACCATGGGCAAGAACTTCGATGACACCGGTGCATTTGGCCCGGAACTGGTGACGGCCAGCGAGGTGCCGCCCGGTGCGCGAGGACTGACCCTGGAGACGCGCCTGAACGGCCAGGTCGTGCAATCGGCCAGTACCGATACGTTGATCTTCGATGTGGCCACGCTGATTTCCACGCTCAGCGAAGCGCTGACGCTCGAGGCTGGTGACGTGATCGTGACCGGCACGCCGAGCGGTGTGGGCTGGGCGCGTGAGCCGAAACTCGTGATGCGTGCCGGAGACGTTTGCGAAGTCAGCCTGACGGGCTTTGCGACGCTGCGCAATCCGATTGTCGACGAGATCGTCTGAACCTCAGGAGCCGTCATGAACAACGATACCCAATGCGCCGCGGTGCATTCCATTGGCCACTATGCGCTGGTCGTGCCCGATCTGGAGGAAGCACGTCATTTCCATGCGACATTCGGGCTCACCGTGGTGGACCACGGCGACCGGCTGGACGCGATGACATCCGATGAGCAGGTCTGGGCGCGCTTCTTCCCTGGCGAGCGTCGCCAACTGGCCTACCTGAGCTTCCATTGCTACGAGGAAGATTTCGAGACGATCCGCAGCCAGGTGGAAGCGGCCGGCGTGCAGTTCGCCGACAACGCGCCCTATGCATCGGGCCATGGGCTGTGGTTTTACGATGTCGATGGCAACCTCGTACAGGTCAGGGTCGGGCCGAAGACCAGTCCGTCGGCCAAGCCGGCGCTCGACAATGTGCACGCAGGCGCCGACGCGCGCGGTGCGCTGTTTCGTAACCAGGTGACTACCGTGCGTCCACGACGGCTTTCGCATGTTGCGCTGTTCACGCCCGACGTATCGCGTGCGCTGGACTTCTACGAACGCGCGCTCGGACTCCGCCTGTCGGACCGCTCGGGCGACATGGTGGCGTTCACGCATGCCCCGCACGGCTGCGACCACCATCTGGTGGCATTTGCGGCAAGCCCGGCGAAGGGGTGGCACCACGCATCCTGGGATGTGGCGAGCATCGATCAGGTCGGGCAGGGTGCCGCGCAGATGGCTGCGGCAGGCTTCACCGAAGGCTGGGGCACCGGGCGCCACGTGCTTGGCTCGAACTTCTTCCACTACGTGCGTGATCCGTGGGGATCGTTCTGCGAGTACTCGGCCGACATGGACTATATCTCGGCCGGCGTGAAGTGGCCTGCGGGCGATCACGCCCCCGAGGACTCGATGCACCAGTGGGGGCCGGCTCTGCCGCCGTGGTTTGTGCAGAACTCCGAGGCTTGAACGCGATGCAGGTCGCTTTACTCCCGTCAGATTCTTATCAAAGGCATCTTCATGTCGACGTCCAATAAAGTCATCATCACCTGCGCCATTACCGGCTCGATCCATACGCCGTCGATGTCGCCTTACCTGCCGGTTACGCCGGAGCAGATTGCCACTTCGGCAATCGGGGCGGCCGAAGCCGGGGCCGCCATCGTCCACCTGCATGCACGCGATCCGAAGACCGGAATACCTAGCCAGGACGCAGCCTTGTTCGGCGAATTCCTTGGCGCGATCCGCGCTGCATCCGACGTGGTGGTGAACCTCACGACCGGCGGCGCGCCAACCATGTCGATCGAGGAGCGGCTGGCGCCGGTCGCGCGCTTCAAGCCTGAAGTGGCTTCGCTGAACATGGGCTCGATGAACTTCGGCCTGTACGAAATGCTCGGTCGCTACAAGGAATTCAGTCACGATTGGGAGCGCCCATACCTGGAGGCCAGCGAAGACCGTATCTTCCGCAATACCTTCCGCGATATTGCGCACATACTCGACGCCTGCAATGCCAACGAGACGCGCTTCGAGATCGAGTGCTATGACATTGGCCACCTGTACACGGCGGCACACTTCCTGGATCGCGGACTGTTGAAGGCGCCACTGTTCATCCAGTCGGTGTTTGGCATTCGCGGTGGCATCGGCGCGCATCCGGAAGACATCGCACATATGAAGCGCACGGCCGACCGCCTGTTTGGCAAGGACGACTACGTCTGGTCGGTGCTGGGCGCCGGGTCTCAGCAGGCCCGTGTCGTGACGCAATCGCTGCTGATGGGCGGCAATGTGCGCGTTGGACTGGAAGACAACCTCTGGATGGCGAAGGGCAAGCTGGCGACGAGTAATGCTGAGCAGGTGGCCGGCATCCGTCAGATCATCGAGCAACTCGGCTACGCGGTAGCCACGCCGGACGAAGCGCGCGCGATGCTGGGATTGAAGGGGAAAGACAACGTCGCGTTCTGAGTGGCGACGGTTATCGGAACGGACGCCCCTGGTGGCGTCCGTTTGCATTTCTGCGGCTAGTTGTGGGCTAGCTGCGATTGAGATGCGGGAAGAGTGCCAGTGCATTGTCGCGCATGAATGCGCGCTGTAGTGCCGGCGGGATCTGCGGGGACCGGTCGAGCACGGCGGCCAGCTCGGCGGCGACCGGGTCGGGCGTGAAAGGATAGTCGCTGCCGTAGAGAATGCGCGCGGGGTCGGCAACCTGGAGCAGCGCGCCCAGTGCAACGGGCTCTGGCACACCGGCCAGATCGAAGTAGAGTGACCGGATCGCGTCGTCGACGCGCATCTTGTGATGGCCCAGTTTCAACAGGCTGCCAATGGCCGCAACGCGTGCGCCCAGCACCGGGATTGCCGCGCCCGCGTGAGGAACGATGACGCGTATGTCTGGAAATTTCTCCAGCGTGCCGCTCAGGATCAGGTTGAAGACCGCCCGGGTGGTATCGAAGATGAACTCGATCATCGGGTAGGGATAGCCGAGCGGCGGCAACGCGGCGGCATCCTGACCCTGACAGCATGCACAGTACGGGTCGGTGGGATGGATGAATACGGTTGCCTTGCGACGGTTCAACTCGGCGAACACTGGATCGAAGCGCGCGTCGCCGAGATAGATGCCGTGGTAGTTCGACTCCATCACGACGCCGTCCGCATGCAAGGTGTCGAACGCATGGTGCAGTTCGCCGAGCGAGCCGGCCACGTCGGGTAACGGCAGCGCGGCGAACAGGCCAAAGCGGCCTGGGTGTGCGCGCACGGCGCTGGCCCCTTCCTCGTTGCAGTAGCGCGCGAGCCGGCGCGCGGCGGCATCGTCGCCAAAATGCAGGCCCGGAGCGGAGATCGACAGCATCGCGGTGGCGATGTCGAGGTGGTCCATCATCGCCACATGCCGCGCGGCGCTCCACATCGGAATGGCTGGCATGCCGGATGGCTTGCCATGTCCGGCGGCCTCGAGCGCCGCGCGGTACTGCTCGGGAATATAGTGCGCGTGGACATCGATGCGGCCTTGCGACGTTATCGGGCCGGATATGGCGCGCGCGGCGGGTGCCGCACCGCTGCTCGCACCTTTGCTGATGGCAGGCAGTCCCGCCGCGAGCCCGAGAACGCCGGCGAGCGCCTGGCGTCGTCGCGTACTGACTGTTGCGTTGCTCCCTGTTTTCCAATCTGGATGCGACATGGCTGGCTGTCTCCCGCGTAGGTTTCGTTATGGCCGTCCTGCAATGGACGATCTGTCGATTCTAGGGAGCAGGCCAGCAGCATCCAAGCTAGGGAATGCGCAGCGTTCGGCGTTGACAGTTGTCTAGACTTGCCTGTCTGGCCGACCTGACATGCAGCCAATCTCCCCCGCTCCGGAAATGCCCGGTTACACGGCTTACAGACTGAGTGTCTTCCTGCACGGGTCCTGCCGCATTACTGGAGGCAAGGGCAATGACCCTGACAACGTGGACCAGCAAACGATACCCACTCGGAGGACACCAACATGAAGCGCACTTCCATTCTTCTGGCCGGCCTGATCGCCGCTGCATTCTCTGGCATTGCCAGCGCGCAAACCGGCGCGGTCGCGCATGACACGCAACGCGATGTCAATCAGCAGCAGCGCATCGAGAACGGTTTGCAATCCGGTGCGCTAACCACGCATGAAGCGTCGAGCCTGGAAAAGCAGGAAGCCAAGGTGGATCGCATGCAGGCCAATGCCGAACGTAACGGCCGGGTTTCACCGCAGGAGCAGGCGCGGATCCAGAATGCGCAAAATCGCGTGAGCCAGGATATCTCGCGCGACAAGCACAATGGTGCGGTGGGCAACCCGGGCAGTGTGTCGTCGCAACGGATGCAGGCCGATGTGCAGCGCAATATCAACCAGGAGACGCGTATCAACAATGGCGTGCAGAACGGATCGCTGACCAACCGCGAGACCGCGCAACTGCAACGCAATGAGGCGCACGTCGATCGCACCGAAGCGCGTGCCGGCCGCAATGGCCATGTCAGCGCCGGCGAGCAGCAAGCCGTGAACCGCGCCGAGAACCACGCCAGCGGCAAGATCTACCGCGACAAGCACAACGGACGCGTACGCGGATAACGGCATTTGAACTACCGTAGGTCGTCTCCCCTCTCCCGCGCGCGGGAGAGGGGCTGGGGGAGAGGGGCAGCGGTTCAGATTGCGACAGATGGCAAGCAGAACCGCCATGCCCTCTCCCCCGCCCCCTCTCCCATTGCATGGGCGAGGGGAGCAAACCAGTAGCCGATCAACTGGCCACTGCCACGCGCACCTGCTTCAACGCGTGAAAAGGTTCCAGTTGCGCCGTGCTGGCCTCGCCATCGGTGATCAGCGTCCAGGCGCGTTCGAGCGGGGTCCAGTGTTGCTGGCGCGCGCGGCCGAGCTTGGTGGAGTCGACCAGCACGAAGATATCGGCAGCCTGGCGGATGATGCATTCCTTCAGGTAGGCCTGTTCCGCGCTGGCCTCGCACAGGCCCAAGCCGGCCACCACGCCATCGGCGCCGAGGAAGGCCTTGTCGACACTGATGCGCGATAGTGCCACCTGCGCCAGCGGTCCGAAGGTACCCATGCTGGACGGGCGCACGTCGCCGCCAATCAGCGTGACACGGATCTTGGGCAGGGCCGCCAGTGCCGTCACGGCCAGCAGGTTGGTGGTGTAGACATGCAGGTCTTCGCGCGCCGCCAGTAGCCGGGCCAGCGCGGTAGCCGTGGTGCCGCTGTCGAGCAGCACCGCGTCGCCATCCTGCACGAAGCTTGCCGCCATCCGGGCAATGGCTTCCTTCTGGTCGCGCTGCAGTGCCTTGCGTTCTTCGAGCGAGGCCTCGGGCTCATGGCCGCCTACCTGCATCAGCGCGGCGGCACCGCCATAGGTACGTACGATGCGGCCTTCGCGCGCCAGTGCGGTCAGGTCGCGGCGTACTGTGGCTTCGGAAACGCCAAGACTGGAGGTCAAGCGTTCGACATTGGCATCCTCGCCCGCCAGAACGAGTTCAAGGATGGCGCGGCGGCGGTCGGCGGCTTTCATGGCAGGGCGAGGAAAAAATGGGGGCGACAACGATCCCCGATCTTACAGCAGCGCAAGTGTCATCCGGGCA
>CAUUBQ010000024.1:0-119026 GCA_963543405.1 uncultured Cupriavidus sp. | reverse complement strand
GTGGCCACCTCGTCCTTGGTCCGCCGCAGCATGAATGGCCGGATACGCCGCGCCAGCAGGTCGCTCCGCGAGGTATCTCCCATTTTTTCGATCGGTGCGCGCCAGCGCTGCGTGAAGTCCTGGCGCGTGCCGAGGAATCCCGGCAGCAGGAAGTCGAACAGCGTCCACAGTTCACCAAGATGGTTCTCGAGCGGAGTCCCTGTGAGACAGAGCCGATGCCGCGTATTCAGCTTGCGGATGGTCTGCGCCGCCTTGGTCGACGCATTCTTGACGTACTGCGCCTCATCGAGAATCAGCAGATGGTAGTCATGCTGGCTGAATGCCGCTTCGTCACGCCACAACAGCGCATAGGTGGTCAGGACCAAATCATGTCCGGCGATCTCGTCGAAGCGCTCCTGACGCTGGGATCCGTGCAAGGCCAGCACGCGAAGTCCCGGAGCGAAGCGCCGGGCTTCGTCACACCAGTTTGCCACCAGCGTGGTTGGCACGACGATCAATGCGGGACGGTCGAGCCTGCCTGCCTCCTTTTCCTTAAGAAGATGGGTCAGCGTCTGGATGGTCTTGCCTAGCCCCATATCATCGGCCAGCACGCCCGACAGTTCGTGTTCGCGCAGGTATTGCATCCATGCCACGCCCTGCTTCTGATAGGGACGCAGCTCCGCATGCAGTCCGACCGGCATGGCAACCTCTGCCATGCCAGCGCCGGTCATCAGGCGTTGCGCAAGGGTGCGGATCGAGGCGTCCCCGTGAAACTCCCAGCGACCGGTCTGGTCGAGCGCGTGGATGCGCGCAAGGTCCAATGGCGGAATGCGGATATGCGCGTTGCGCGCATCGAACAGACCGATCAATGCGCCCACTACGGGCTTGATCCGGTCGGCGCGCAAGCTGAACCACGCTTTGCGATCGATTGTCAGCCAGACCGGCTCATCGTCGGGCACGGCATCCATCTTGCCCGCCAACCAACGCGCCTCGCGTGTAAACAACTCAGCCAGCAAGGGCTCCAGGCGCATCGTCTTGCCGTTGACCTGAATGCCCATCTCCACGTCGAACCACCCATCACCGGCCTGACGCAAGCTGCCATCGATCTCGTCGACTTCCACGATGCTGTACCGAAATGCGCTTTCCTGTACGACTTGCCACCCTCCCGCCTTGAGCCTGGGTACTACGCGCTTCAGGAAATCGGGCCAGTTATGGCGGTGGTCGGGCCTCAGGACACCGTCCGGAAACGACCTGGCCCTGTTTGAAGCTTCCTGACGTGAGATGCTGACGAAGCCACTCTTCGTCAGTTCCGCCAGGTATTTCCGTTCCGCTTCGAAATCACGTTTGACCTTGATGACATCGCCAGTGGAGGTCCGGATGATCGTGTCAGGCGCAGCGGGCGCGAAAGCATGCCCTGCGTAGTCAAAATTGAGCGCCGCGAAGTCGATTTTTGTGTCGGCCCAGTTCGGCAACATGTCGAGCGTCAGGACTGGCACTGGCGCGACGTCGATCTCTCGTACTGCGGCTGAGTTGAACGATGGTGGAGCGGGAACATCGGGAGCCACGTCACTGAGTACGCTGCCGACAAGATCCACCTCGTGTGGCGCAACTGGCGGCATTGTAAGCAAGTCTGCAATCTGTTCTCCAGCCCACGGCATATCCAGAACACCGGCCTCACCCGACTCCGGATCCGCATACCAGCATGGCAGCGTCGATGTGAACAGCAACTCAGCGGGCGGATCGATGTGCAAAGCCGGCCGCAAGTTCTTGTCGCTGCCGACTTCCCAGCATAGCTCGGCACGGCGTGCGGCACCGCGAATCGCCTTCACCGGGATGTCCCTTTGTTCGAGATCAGCTGTGACCCCGACAAACGCCCGGCCCGTGGCGATCAGCATCTCGAGGATGGCCGCGCCGGTCGCGCCACGCACGAAAAAGCCGATCGAATAGTCGAATTGAGAGGCACCCAGACACAAGCCGCGCAGGATCGGCAAATCCTCTTCCGCAACGAATTTCGGCGGCTCGCCCAGCGCCGTCTCCACGTTATGCCAAGGCTTCTCGAATGCCTTGATATGGCCATCCGAATCGATGCGCGACTTGTAGATCTGGACCACACAGTCGCGAAACATGGGCGCCAGCACGTAAGCCAGCGCATGAGTCGTGCTGGCAGTCTTCTTTTTGGACTTGCCGCGCCGCGCGCGGAATCCTTCGAGCCAGGTTACCAGTTCGGAGCGAACGACATTGCCGGAGCACGGTTCCAGATCCATTTCCAGATCCAGATCCGGTTCCGGCGCCAGACCGGCCATCAGCACCGCTGCCACATGCTTGCAGTTGTAGCCGACCGGGCATGTGCAACTGCCTTCGACCCAACTACCTTTCCTTCCTGCGAGCAACTCTATTCGCACACGATACGGATGTGCGCGGGAACCTTGTACGAGGGCCGTCAGGAACTCACCATCAATCCATTCTAGATCCCTCACGGCGCTTACGTAAGAAAGCGCTTTGGATACTGTGTGTGCACCAAGCCACTCAGTGACTTGCATGCGCTCGAATGAATCGGACATCATGGTGTACATCCCAAGCGCCCGGGCGTCGTGCTGCAGGCGTCGTCTAGAAACACATATTATGTACGTCGGCTGCCCTTAGGAAAAAAGCCCCGCACATCGATCAGACATGCAGGGCTTTTTATCAGGCCAGCGGCGGGTGCGATGAACCTACTCTTCGCACACTGGTGGAGTTTCAACCCACCTTGTCGGGTGACAAAGAAAGCGAAAAACGTACCGTTGACTCAAAAGTGGATTTTCACTTCTGTTGACAGACTCAGCGAGTGGATGTGTCACGGTTAGTGAAAAAATCCGCGATTTGTGTCACAGATAGTGAAAACATATTTTTCCGGTCCAAATTGGCCTATTGACCCGTCCGGCCGACGGCTACTTTAACTGTCACCAGGTTTCGATTGCCTGTCGATTCGTGACGAACCGATGATCATCAAAAGGGCCCCATCTCGCCGGGGGCTGAATTAGGACCCTTCCTACGTACTCTTCCAGCAAGCGAAAAAAGGCGAGGCGGTCCAATTTCGAGCAAGAATCCGAAAAACTATCCGATATAGGTATCGTTTTCTACACTTCTGCCTAGAAGCGTATCGGGCGGCATCAACTTGATGTCTACAACCAGAGCACGCGGCGCGTCGCGTGATCCGTGAGGGGGCATCGTGAAGATCCGAAAGTGCTCGAATTGCGGCCGACTCTTTGACGTGCGCCCACAGTCACCAGCCCAGCTATATTGCTCATCGCCGGAATGCCAGCGACGTCGACGCGCCGAATGGCAGCGGACGCGCCGGGCGACAGATCCCGACTACAGAGAGAACCAAGCTCGCGCTCAGGAAGCTTGGGTACAACGTCATCCGGACTACTGGAAGTTGTACCGACAACAACACCCCGACTATAGCGCTCGCAATCGCACCCAGCAGACTCAGCGCACATCCGCGAAGCGTCTTGCAAAGATGGACGCCTGCGAACCGTCGCCACCCTCACTCAAGGACGTCTACATGATTGCGCCGGCCTTCATGCATCGTCGTCGCAAGATGGACGTCTGGCTGGTCCGAATCGTTGCCCTACAGTGCGTCCCAGCTTCGGATCGTTGCTTGCAAAGAGAAGACGTGTAACCCGGCCCCGGCGATTTGCTAAAACTAGTTCGTATGCCCGTTGATCGCCTGGCCTGATCCTCGTGAGCATGCGAGAGCAGCGAATCGCCATCATGCAGTCGTACGCCATACAAGCTGACGCGGCACCTGAATCCACCGTTCGTGCGGCAGAGTACGTTCGCATGTCTACGGAGCATCAGCAGTACTCAACAGAAAACCAGCGCGCCAAGATCCGGGAATACGCCGCGAGTCGGGGGCTATCCATCGTTAGGACTTATGCTGACGAAGGCAAAAGTGGGCTGCGCATTGATGGACGGAGAGCGCTCCAAGAACTGATCCACGATGTCGAGACCGGATCCGCAGATTTCCAAGTAATTTTGGTGTACGACGTAAGTCGTTGGGGTCGATTCCAGGACGCCGACGAAAGCGCCTATTACGAATACATCTGCCGCCGTGCAGGCCTCCAGGTCGCATATTGCGCCGAGCAGTTCGAAAACGATGGATCGCCAGTATCCACCATTGTCAAAGGTGTGAAACGCGCGATGGCCGGCGAGTACAGCCGAGAGCTGTCGTCCAAGGTATTCGCCGGCCAGTGTCGTCTAATTGAGCTCGGATTTCGTCAAGGCGGTCCCGCAGGTTTTGGCCTTCGTCGAGTACTTGTAGATCAACATGGTGTGATGAAGGGGGTTCTAGACAGAGGCGAACACAAGAGCCTCCAAACAGACCGAGTCATTTTGATGCCAGGGCCGGACAGCGAGACTCGCACCATCAATCTCATCTACACCTGGTTCATCAATGAAGCACTCAACGAATATGAAATCGCTGCCCGCTTAAATAGCATGGGGATCGAAACCGACTTCAGTCGGCCTTGGAGCCGATCGACCATAAGGGAGGTACTGACGAACGAGAAGTACATCGGAAACAACGTCTATAACCGCGTTTCCTACAAGCTAAAAAAGGCTCGCGTTGTAAACACGCCTGACATGTGGATCAGGAAGGAGCACGCGTTCGAGCCGATCGTGCCTGCAGACGTCTTCTACACTGCCCAGGGAATCATGCGAGCGAGGGCCCGTCGCTACTCCGAAGATGAGCTTATTGAGCGTCTGCGCGCACTGTACAAGAGCCGAGGGATCCTGTCTGGCTTGATCATCGATGAGACCGAAGGCATGCCATCGTCGTCCGTCTACACCTACCGGTTCGGAAGCCTAATTCGCGCTTATCAAGTCGTTGGCTTCACCCCAGCTCGTGACTATCGCTACATTGAGGCAAATCGCTTCCTAAGGAAGCTGCATCCGGACATTGTCGAGGATACAGAGCATCGAATCGCTGATCTTGGTGGATTCGTCGAGCGGGATCTCGCAACCGACATACTCGCCATCAATGGGGAGTTTTCAGTCTCAATTGTCCTAGCCCGCTGCCAAACGTCATTGAGCGGACGTAATCGATGGAAAGTTCGATTCGATACCAGTCTACTGCCCGATGTGACGGTTGCCGTTCGACTCGACCAGCAAAACGTCGCACCGTTGGACTACTACCTCCTACCCCACTTGGACTTCTCCAGGCAACGCATCAATCTCGCGGAAAGGAATCCTGCAGAACTTGAGAGCTATCGATTCGATACTCTCGACTATCTTTATGGAATGGCTGCCCGCGCGAAGCTTCGGAGGGCAGCATGATCGAGCGCCCCATTCCTGGTGAAGTACGCATGGTACCGATTGACCGTGTTTAGGTTCTCAATACCCGAGAGCGAAACGGAAAAGTCTTTGAAGAGATTGTCACCAACATTAAAACCATCGGGCTGAAGAAGCCCATTACCGTAACTCCGCGACCAGCCGCGGACGGCGGCGAAAGGTACATGCTGGTTTGTGGTGAAGGCAGATTGAAAGCCTTTCGCTCTCTTGGCGAAACGATGATACCGGCTCTGGTCGTCAATGTAAGCGACGAAGATGCTTTCATCATGAGTCTGGCAGAAAACATCGCAAGACGGCAGTGTCGGTCATTGGAGCTACTCGCAGGAATCCGGCAACTGCATGAACAAGGGTATGCCCCAAAGGTAATTGCAGAGAAGACAGGGCTCAGACATTCCTACGTTCATGGCATTCTCACGCTATTGCGACAGGGAGAAGAACGACTTCTTGTGGCCGTTGAAAAAGGAACGATCCCTCTCAGCGCTGCAATGGCCATTGTTGGTGCCGGCGACGACGACAAGGCCATCCAGGCCGCCCTTCAAGACGCATATGAGACAGGCAAGCTGCGAGGGAAACAGTTGATGGACGCCCGTCGTGTCATTGAGCGTCGGCAAACTCTCGGCCGTACAGCGGCTCGCCGTATGCCTCGAGGATCGGGGACCGATGTTTCCACATCGAGCCTGGTAAGAACGTATCAAAACGAAGTGGAGCGCCAGCGAGCTATGGTACGAAAGGCGGAGTTCGCACAACAAAGATTACTGTTCGTCGTAGGCGCTCTGCGTCAACTATTCGCTGACGAAAACTTCGTCAATCTCCTTCGAGCGGAGGACCTTGCAACGCTTCCCAGGTATTTGTCGGAACGCGTTCTGGCAGGAGGGTACTCAAAATGAGCGGCATCACACTCGGCTTCATTCCGGAGCCTCGCTGCCTGCCGGTAGCCTGCATTCTTCCGTCCCGTCGGATACCTGAAGGACTGGGTACCTCTAGAAAGTTCAAACAGATCAAGTCCTCCATTGAGGAGATCGGCCTCATCGAGCCATTGACAGTAACGTCCGCGAACGAACAATCCGGGCAGCATGTCCTGCTCGACGGTCACATACGGCTTATCGCCCTACGCGACCTGGGCTTCGTCGAAGCGTCCTGTCTGATTGCGACCGACGACGAAGCGTACACATACAACAATCGAATCAACCGACTTTCCACAATCCAAGAGCACTTCATGTTGAGGAGGGCAATTGAACGTGGTGTATCCCCCGAACGCTTGGCGCGAGCGTTCAGCGTTGACATCACGCACATTCAGAAGAAGATCAACCTGCTGAATGGAATATGCCCAGAGGCGACTGAGCTACTTAGGGATCAGCAGTTCTCGCCAGAACTAGGCCGGGTGATTCGCAAGATGAAACCCACGAGGCAAGTGGAATGCCTTGAGTTGATGGTATCCGCCAACAACCTCACCGTCGCCTATGCAGAGGCGTTGCTCGTTGCCACACCAGTCGAACTACTCATCGATGGGAAGAAGCCCAGCAAACTCTTAGGCATTAGTCAGGAGCAAATGGCCAAGATGGAGAGGGAAATGACCAACCTTCAGGGTCAGTACCGTCTCGTCGAGCAAACATATGGGCAAGATATCCTGAATCTCGTCCTAGCCAAAGGTTACCTGGCAAAGCTACTGGAGAACCAGCCCGTCGCGAACTTCCTTCGGCTGAGACAACCTGACTTGCTTGCCGAGTTTGAACTGATTGTCCAGACTGTTTCGTTAGATCAGTAATTGCGCAAAAGTGATTCTCAGGTTCATTCACCCCTCTTTTACGCCGTTAGCGTGGAGACGCAGAAAGTAGAGAGGAGCCCGTCCAGATGCCGATCTGCTCTGTCCTCTACATGTGGAGTCGGAACGCTGCTCTTCGAGTGGCGAGCTTCCTATCGGCCGTCGTCTCCTGTCTTCCACATTCCGACAAAATACGTTTTAAGTGCATTCCGATCGGCGACATAGCTAGCGCTGCCAGCATAAGTGGCCCAAAAACAATGGAGCATCACTGCAGTGCGACTTCACCGTGCATGTACCCGACAAGATGAAGGTTGATTAGTCCGCGCAGAAGATGCGACAGCGGATGCAATTTAGCTCATCTCTGGCATACCAGAGGCACCGGTCCGGCAACTGGCTTGGCGATGCTACTTGCGTCAACCGGCTCAGACTCTCGTCAACCTAGAAGCCCGAGAACTGTCTCTCGTAATGCAGCCTCGGTGGGCGCGCTTAGTCTTACGAGTGGTATAGCCAGCTCGCTACAAACAAACTCTGCATGCTCTGATTCCAATTTGGCGAAAACCTTGATCTCCGCTCGGTCCCAAGTATCGTCGCCACGGCGCATTAGCCGCTCAGCAATGGTTTCTGTCGCCTCTTCAAGGAGAATCACTCCCTGAATGGCAAGCTGGGAAAACGTATCGACCCCAATCTTCTCGTGGACACCCACGGCCCGTCGCAGCACGAAATGACCATCCAGGACGATCGTCTGCCCGCCTTGCTGGAGTCGCTGCACTGAAGCAACCAAGGCACGTTGGTTGGCATCGATAGCGCCAACCTCTCGTGACATCGTCCAATTCCCTACGCCTTGCTGTTCCTTGATGAGTTGGCTTGCAGTTGCATGGCGCAGGCCAAGGCTCTCACACACAGGTTTAAGACCAAAGGTCTTACCGACTGCATGAATTCCCGCCACGAACAACGACATGCCCTACCCCTTCTGTCCAGTAACCTTGTGCTCCAACTTCATGAACTCCTTCGCATTCAAGTACCTGAAAGATTGGGGAGGCACAAAATTACTGATCACTTCGGTGGGGTTTAGGTGCTTTACTGCACTAATAACTCGTCCTAGCAAGACCGCGACGCCTTGGGATTTTCCGTCAAAGTACGCTCGAAGCTCCTGCCGCGTCAGCCCTCCGCCCATTTCGGCGCACGTCTTCCACAGCCTCGAAGGAGGAGCAATGACAACATCTTCCACCTCAACAAATCCGACGATCCTCTGGACCGGTGAACTCGCATAGAGGACGATCATACTCACATCCTCCGCAGCCCAAGAACGACGAAACTCAACGCGCTTGGTCCCGGAAAGAATGAGGTCCGCATACTTCGGCTTGATAGAAAGCAAGACAGCTCTACCGCCCGGACGCGGAAAGGACTCTTGAAAAAGCGACATCGGAAACCTTACGTATAGATTGAATGGGGCCCGTCACGACCCCATCCAGCAGGAGCCGGCCATACGGAACTACCGCTGGCAAGTGACCGACTAGTCGAAAGAGGATCACCTTGGTTGGCTTCTGGGCCAAGTCGTCAATCTCGCCAATGCTATACACAGTACGGCGACTGACTACGCTGGCGATTTGCGCACCATCGCTGGATACCTCAAATTGCTCGACCACACCCAGCGACGTTACTGCCTTCTCGTCATCTGTTCGATAGAACAGCAATATATCCCCGGGGACGATTGAATTTGTCTGGGCGTGACATAGGTATGCGAGCTTGATGGCATTGCCAACGTTACCTGTTGGCACAAACAACCTGGGTTGTAGTGGTGAGTAGTCGGGGAACAGGACCTCATGAAAGTGCGGTTGAATCGGTACTAGGAATTTCTGCACTGCCGCATCGGTTCGATAATGCGGGAAATATCGACGGATGTACTCGGCCGCTGACACGTCCTCCACCGGCGGCCGTTCCACCGGGTGCGACTTCACCAGTACCGTATCTCCACGATAGACACCCCGCTCCTCGAATCCAAAGTCCATCAGGACGCGAATGAGGTAGTCTTGGCTCTCAGGCCTTGCGGTGATAAAGATATGTTCGCAGGCGTTTTCCGTCGCGTACCGGAAGGCTGCTTTTAGGAACAGCTCGCCGATCTTTCGCCCGCGCACTGACTCGCCAACCTTGAAGGTGCAGAGCTTTAGCGCAGGGCCATTCAAGATATCGCCGGCATCGTTCAAGACTTCGTCAGTTTGAACCTGGTAGATGCATATTGCAGTCAGCGTACCGGTGTCGTCTCGGTAGACCCAGGCTCGTCGGTCTTCTCGCGCTTTGCGGCGAAACCAGTCGTCAAAGCCTGCTTGCCCTTGGGTTGCCGGATATCCGTTGCGAAGACTGTCAAAGAACGACGTTGAAAGCTCCGGAGTGAGACTGTGAAGTGGGGCATCCTGAATGTTGGGCAGAAGAATCTGCCGTGTCTCGTGAAGACGCTTTAGCCAGTCTTCCGCGGTCTGAATTGTGTAAACACGATTTGCGAGACCGCGAGCACGGGCCTTCGTGTGGATACCCCGATCTTCAGTAATTAGGGCGTGGACAGCGTCACAATGCAGTGCGTATAGAAGCTCATTGTCACAGGCATCGTTTGGGCTAGTATCGGACGTGTTCCAGACACATGGTGCAGGCTCCTGCAGCGCAGGGTACTGTCGAACTCGCTGTAGGTTCCGCTGCCGCCGCTCTTCGTTGGTATCTCGCTCGAAGTCGGCGACATTCGCAGGGTGGTACATCAACTGATGACCACCAATGCTAGCCAGACGGACGAAATTTGCCAGGTTGCCTTCAAGCACCTGGTAAGAATCCTGAAGCGGTATCAGGACATTCGTGTCCAGCAAGAACCGTAGGCGCTGCGGCACGATGGCTATCCCCCTGCGCTTCCGCTCACCCCCGAAATGGGTCCAAATGGCACCCTTGGCCTGATCGGCCGCCATGTACGCAAAATACATCCGCGCATTGAAGGCCGGACACGCTCCCACGGACTGCAAACCAGTCCGACATCAGCTCGTCTGGATGCCAGAGGGTGCCGCGTCTTCAAAGGAAAGTGCCTATAGTGAGAGTTGTGTCGCTCATCTTAGCAAAATAACCTACCAATTACCCTTCCCAGAAAGGTGGGGTAGCGGCAAGAATGGCAAGCAGATAAGCGGGACGACTCCGGAGCATAAAGCAAATTGCAGCTCAGCAGCGCTTGCTCCACCGCCTTTGCTGATGATGGCTCTTGGTCGGAAACAACAGCTTTCAGTGGAGATAAAACCAGGTGCCGGTCGCAATGATCGAGAATTCAGTCTTGTTCCGAGAAACTGCCCCTCGTACCTCGACCGTTTATTGATCGATCTACAATTGACGGGCGACTTTCATACCCTCAGCAACACTTACAGTAACCAATTCCCGTCGTCCGTCCGGCCATTCGCGCACCACATAACCAGGAAATTCCTCGTCACTATAGTAGATTGGGTTACCAGCCCGAAGATGCTCTCTGGCAACCTTTCCGTCATCGCGACGAAGACGGTCCTCGAAGCGTCGCCAGAACTGACGTTCCTCTTCAGGAGACATTTTTTCCAGCTGTGTAATGTTCCAGTCGGCCATCGGTTTCTGACTCCAGATTTAGTTCCCACACAGTGACCGCGAGGCACTTTGATGAGAGGCCCCCCCTTCAACTTTGAGATGGATCTCTGCTAGGTTGTTTGCGACGTCATCTCGCTGATAAAAATACTGTCGGGCGCCGTCAACCGTAGGCCCACATACCGGCCGAGCCGACAGGATAGCAAGTAGCCTGCGTGGTGCCATCCCCTGAGAGATAGCCAGCTCTGCGAGAGATATGTATCGCTGACCAAACGCCCTTAGCGCATCCCAGCTTACACGCCGGACACCGTTGTCTTCCTCTGCAAGCAGTAGTCCGCGGTAAACCAGTTGATACGCAACCTGCTGTTTGACACCCAAGCATTTCGCTGCCGTGTCCACGGACATCCAGGAACTGGTCTGAGCTCGATGCGCATCTAACCAGGAGCGAAGGGATTCCGTCGGTATGCCCGCCCGCCCCATCCCCCGGCCAACGGTTGTGGTGCTGGCAATGGTCACGTCGCCCGCAAGAAGCGCCCGTACTATTGCGGGGAACTCTCCGGTACGCAAGCGCCATGTCCGGAGTATGGTTGCCAAAGCCATATTCGCCTTGGACAAGCCGCTGACCATTGGCAACTCTGTGATGGACAACAACTTGCATGCGTCTTCCTTAGACAACCACCATACCGACGCGCTTGTTCGCCGCGGATCTATCCATGCGCGCAGAAGCCCCGCATCGATAAGCTCGCGTACTCGTTCTCGCCTCAGCCCTAACAAGTGCGCAGCCTCGCGTAAAGACAGGCTATCGGCTTTGCAAGCACTCACGCCCTTCGCATCGTCGCGATGCACTGCCATTGTCGTTCGTCCAGAGGCGTGCGTTACAGCGTGTCCACGAATTATGCCGAGGGACGCCAGCCGTCGTACGGTCGCCTTGCTGGCACACGCTGCCTGTGCAATCTCCTCTGGTGGTCTATGCAGATGTGCTGCGATCGTCCTAGGCTGAAGTCTGCGATTGCGTCGTCCCAAGAGTCCAAACCAGTTTTCATGCAGGTATGTCTCGAACTCTTGCCGCAGGAAGTCTAGTGAGCTGTCGTGCAGATCTCGATACAGGACGCGATAGAGTGGTCCGAATGCGTCGTCGATGTGGGTTGCAAGAGGGCGCGCGCCTCGAATGCGGGCCAGCAGATGCTCGAAGTTCGTCGGCCATTTCTCTAGGATGCGGGATGCACCCTTTGCAAGTTCAAAGGAAACATGCAATTCGTGTAGACGCTTCTGCTGACCAGGGCGAGTCGCGAACGGATCTTTGTCAAATCGCCCCAAGTACATGACCATGCGTATCCAGATAGCCGGCGTAATTCTGCCCGGCTCACCGCGTCTATACGTCAAGGCTTGCGCCAGTATCTTGTGGAGATCTACAAGGGCACGTTCTACAGGCTCTGGTGAAGCGCGCTCTAGCCTGTATCCGCAGGCGCACGTCGATACTGAGCATCGCTCTAGTGGCTGACTCTCGGTGCATTGCGGACAGTGATCCATCAACTTCACCTCGTGCTGAGCACACACGCAACAGAGCTTTACTCCCCATTCACCTCGCAGGTAATCCCCCTCGGACAAGCACTTCGGGCACCAGCGCATGAAGTAGTGGTTGAAGTCATCCCGGCGCAATCCGAACACGTCGGAAAGTTCCTCGCAGTAACGAGGAAATGGTCCGCGAAGACGAGCAAGCTCCGACGACCGCAGGCTCAGAGATGTCCGAAGCGAGGCTCTGTTTGCTTGAATCACTCGACAAAGCTCCCTGGGACTCTCGTATCCGTTGGCCGATGCAACTCTTACGAGATAGCCGAAGGCAAGCTCACCAGCATATGGCCGCGGCCGAATCAGGAAACCCCTTGAGTGCCTCACGGTCACTGACCATGCATCTGGTTAGCCGCAGCGATCATGCGGTCCAGCACAGTGCTTGGTGTCATCACGAGCGTGCCCCAAAGCTGACGCAAGAAGGCATCCTCATCGGAGTCCTCAAACTGGGGACATGACGCAATCCACGCTTGAAAAGCAGAATGGCATTTTTGAGGCTCAATGCCATCAGTGGCAATCCTGAAGAGCTCATTCAGCAGGTCAATAGCTCGTGCCTCCCGGCCTTCCGGGTAGGCGGTTACATACCCCGTCATTTCCGAGACAACAGCGGGATCGTTAGTGGCACACCCCTGCCTGAGGGACGTCCACCATAAGCGCAAAGCTTCGATTTTTCCCGCTCTCTGGTAATCGCCCAGCTTGGGGTTGAACATTACAAAAGTACGCGCTGGAAATGGCGCTCGTACCGAATCGATCAAGCGGAGGACGACTTGCTCTACCGTACTATCAGCAAGCGATATAGAAGTCGCAGCTCTCGTGTGTTGGATTCCATGCCAAATTGCGGAATCATCTTCTATGAGTATTAGGGGGCGACCATCGTTCCTACAAGCCCTGCGCACGAGGCGAATGAGACCATCTTCCAGATTGCGCGGCCATCTGGCCAAGAGGTCGTACTCCCACCGATGAGGTGCCGAACGAGCCTTGGATTTCAGTCGATCACTGTGAGCAAATGCCGGTGGCATGCCACGCATCAGACAGTCAACAATCAGGCGCCGAAGCCCATGAAGGACATACAGCGACTCGATCACAGTCGCATAGGGAAGCGGGGACCCGTCGTTCGCTTGCTTAGCTCCTTTGTCCTTTGGTTGAGGTATGGGGAGATCCGACGCATGGCAGATCGTGGAGGCTTGCTTGTCTTCCATAATTCCGGCCGGCTCAATCCGACCATCAGTGACTACAGCTCCGCAGTGACAATGCCAATCTGGGTGCAGGGAGGGCCATTCATATCTACTGCCGCACCGGCGGCAACTATTGACCAATCTGCAACGATGGAAAGGACATGCACTTATCAGAGGCATCTCCCATAGAGCGAAGTGAATCCCCTTTTCCGCAATACACGCTGGACAAAGTACAAGGCGCGGCCACTTCAACCGCGTCGCACGAATGCTAGAAATGTGTGTTCGCCACAGTCCCCTCCACGCTGCTGACCAATCGCACGCGCTGACGCGGGCACGACGACCAAGCAAAGCCTCGATCTTCTCCCATGTACATGGGTCAAGTGCCGCGATCCCTTGCCCGTATATATTGCCAACCAGAGTAGATGTATCTGCGGGGATCGCATGTCCATTGAGCGAGTGGGCTCGATAGACGTAGCCAGCAAGACTCTCCCCATACTGATGAGACGGTCGGATCGGAAAGCTATCAAGGAGTATCACTTTCGTACTCGAACTCGGTCTCGGTACGGCACAGTCAGAACTTGCTCAAATGGCTCGTTGGCGCGATTCAGTCGTCGGAACTCAAACCGCTCGTTGAATGGATTGAGCTGATCCACACCTTCCCACCAAACGTCCTGCGTGAAGGCTATCTCCAGAGTTTCAGGCCCGACATTTGGTAGCTCTTGCTCAAGGGCTAAGCGAATGCCGCCAGCGAGCAGCTTCTTGATGTAGGCAACCCGCCCGTCGCACGCGAAATATATGCGTTGCGCCATCTCACTCCACCCCATCGATCCACATGAAACCGGAATCGGAAAATTGTCACCAAGTGATAGAAAGAGTTGCAGACACTCAGCTTCGACACTTGTTTCACCCTGTTGCCCCATCTGTAGATACCTGCGCCGGGAGAATCGCCGTCGCACTTGCTCGTTGACTTGGAGCAAGCTCGCTACCCGCGGAAGGCCGAGTAATACGGTCGGAACACCGACTTCGTCCATGACAGTCTTCAGCCAGTCTCCGACGAGGTACTGAGTTGGCATCTGGCCACGGTCCCGAATATGTTGTGCCTCATCGATCAGCAGGAGTTCCACCGATACAGCACGTGCCAGCTTGACCGCGCGAGCTGTCTTCGCTGAGACGGTTCCTCTGGTGGGTGATGGGTCTCCGAGGCGCGCTAGCATCGCTTCGGTGACTGCTGCAATGGTGGCCACGGGAGGGATCGAGACATGCAGCACGGGAACCACGTCTCTTTCGGCCACGGCGACGCGAGGATAGCGAGTCGCGAAGTCTTGGCACAGCGTAGTTTTCCCAGTGCCACTCTCGCCCAGTACGAGTAGATGTTGGGCGATGCCGGCTTCCCGATACAGACGCAGAAGACTCTCTATGTCGTTGAACGCCGCCACATAAGCAGGGAACTGGAGAAGGTCGTCGTTGAAGCGTTCGAGGACCGAGTGTATTGATTGCATCGCCGTACCTCACCGCTTCACGCTAAACGAAGCATAGCGCGCTGTTGGTAGATCATCGTCGGATGCTGTAACGCTTGACCTCGCTGGAGCCACCGGCCTTGCCGGAACTAGCTGGACATCAGATTGCGGATTCGAGCTGCTGATTCCTCGAATCGCTGCAGCCTTTCTTCGATGCCCTTGCTTCCGACTCTGCATTAGTTTCTGGACTGCTGCGACCAACTCATATTTTGCCCGCTCCAGCGCGCCCTTGTTTTCGGTTGTCTCACCTTGTTCGCGCAATTGCGCCCTAATTAGATCATTCTGACGTGAGGTCAAGTTTCTCGCGTAGTTCTGATCTGCGGCAAGCACTGATATCGGCGACTCCTGGTGTGGGCCCCAGACTTGAATGACGCCGAGGTCTTCAGGGTCGAAGAGAACCCGGACGCGGACGCCCTCTCCGTATCGGGTCAGTATGGTCTGTAGCTCATCGTCGCAGTAGCGGATGCCGTGGAGCCATATCCCGTCACGGCGTAGTGACCGCTCCTCGGTCAAACCTATGCGTCGCTGAAGATCCTGGAAGTCGGCAGGCAGACCCGGCGTCCGGTGTCGCAATCCTTCTTCCCATTTATGCCACGGCGTAACACCAAGCGCTCGATGCCTTTGCTGCGCGTAAATGTCGATCACCCACTTCTCGAAGATGTGCTTGAATTCGGCCACCGTCAAAACTGCATGCTTCAGCGGATCGTAGTCGCCGCGATGATGCATGCGTGCGAAGCTCGTACCGGGGAGCTGATGAGCAAGGAAATAATTGATCGTCTTAAGATACCGCTCGACTACCCCCTTAAATCGCGGCTGATGTTTGGGGCAGTACTGAATGCGGATGTCGAGATCAAAGCAAACGCTCTCCAGATCACGCCCATGGAACTCGAGCCCGTTGTCAACGACCAAGACGTCGGGGCGCCCGTAGCATGGCCATTCTTTTGTAATTGTGATATTCGCTAGTGCAGGTACAGCAGCGGTCTTTGGGAGGATCGCATGGCGAAGTGCAGCCATCACTGCGGCGGCGGATGGGCTATCAAAGCTCACATGGTAGCCGAGTAGCATGCGACTGAAATGATCGACAACGACGGTAAGGGTTGGACGGCCCAGTGGTAGCCACGTCCTTTCATCAATGAGGAACAGGTCGAGAGGCGTGTGGTCGATCTCCACTCTCTCCAGGATGCGATTGCATTGCACTCCGGCCTTGTTTAGGCGCAGCTTTCGATCCGCCACGTTCTTGCCTTCTCGCAATGCGACGTGGTCGTACACGTCGGCACGCGCCAGCATTCGATACACGGTACGCAGCACCGGGCGTTTGAGCTGTTCTGCGGGAAGCCTCGTGCGATTCTCCTGCTCGATCTTCTTGATAAGATAGGTATAGATTGTCGGGACCGTCGCTCGAGGCGATGCGTTTATTGCTTCCTGCATCGCTTCGGCAGCAAGCTTGAGGATTTCTGAATCTTGCCGAAGGTTACGGCTACCGCGACGATCGGACCGAGGAATCAATACGCGCCGGTCCTGATGACACCTGTAACGTGAATACCACCGATACAGCGATGTAACGCTTGGGGGGGTGGAATCTCCGATCCGATCTGCCACAGCTGCAATGAATGGCTTCATAGCTTGCGGAGTGAACGCAACGCCGTCACTCTCTAACAACGACTGTACGTAGTGCCAACGTCGCGCCAGTTCGGTTTGAACGTGCGCTGGCAGTTCGTCTAGCGCCCGCGAGTAGATGGGCGGTGCGTTCGCGCTCGATATGCTCGCGGCCTGCGGCCGTACCGACACCCGTCCTTCGGCATAGTCGGATAGTAGGCGTTGGCGTGTTATCGACATGAATTGCCCATCCTCAAGCCGTTCGAGTAGCAAATCGCCGTTGGGTTGAAGGCGATCGATTCGGAAAACCGTGCTGTCCCAACTAAAAGTCGTGCCGCGGAGCAATACGAAACCAGGCATCATCTCCCTCCTTTGTTATATGGAGTGGAGTTTCAGGGAGAATCGGTTGGTCTAGATCGCAGCGCAGTAGGCCGGCGAGTAGCATGCTGTAAGGCTCCACGCCGCGATCAAGAAACAAAGTGGTGGCCGAAGAGATCGGCAAGGGAAACCTGAACGCGTGCCGGTCTAGCGCGGCCTTGTATGCAGAAATCGGTTGGCGAATACGCGGTGCAAGATGGTAGATTTGGCGCAGATTTGCCTGACGGGGCTCCATCCGCAATGTACTGTCGTCCAGTACCAGAAAGCACTGGTCCGATCGCTGCAGATGCATTCGCACGCGATCGAGCTTGTGTCGCACCGCCTCATCAGCCAGGCCGCTTAGTGCTTTGACTTCGACGAGTACGCTGTCCCCATTGCTTAGCGTCAGTTCGAAATCTGGCGTATAGCGTCGCAATCGCGGTCCATCCGGATAGCGTAGCGTGTTAGGTTGCTCTCGATACGCTGAGATCCGCGGCGAAGCTTCAAACAGATAGATTGCGTCGAGTTCTAGTAGCCCTTCGTGATGGACCATCCGACCGTTTTTGCGGCTCGGAAACTTGCCGCGAACTATGCCACCAGTGGGCCTGACTATTCTTCTCGCTCTTATATGAGGCTCGCCAGCGGGCCTTTGCCCGTGCCACAAGCCTCGCCAGGGTGTTGCCGACATGAGCGTCTCCCTGCCGGGTCGCTCCGGACCCAGCATTCGTCACTTGATACGCCTGTCTACGGACGTACGAACAACGCGTATGCGTCTTGTACGCTCGGATTACATTTAGGCGCTGAGTGGGAGGCTTGACGCTGGTGGGAAGGATGACGATACTGAAGGGGCCAACCGTGGGTATCGTCAGATGCCTACACCAGCGGGGCAAGCCGAAAGGTTTGTCCCGTTTCTTTTTACATGCTCACCTCCACTTTGCTGCGGCGTTTGATGCGCCGATTCAGCTTTGGGCCGGGCTCTGCAAAGACCCCTCTCAGGTCCAAAGCGTCTCGAATCATCTTGATTTGTAGCGGATGTAGTTCGTTCACCTGGTCACGCAGCTCCTTCAGCATCCAGTAAACGTCCGGGGAGCAATCTCCGTTCAACGCTAGCTTTCGCTGAGAGGCTTCGGCAATACTCCGAAGTTCTTGCCGCTCTCCTTCGCTCATGCCGAGCGCGGCAATCAATCTCTCTATGAACTCTGGCGTTGGTGGGCCTTTGACACCAATCTCTAATGCCGAGATGTAGCTTTGCTCATACCCGAGCAAATCCGCCAGTTCCGACTGTCGGATTTCGCGGCGCATGCGCAATTCGTAGAGATAATGGGAAAACGGGCTCATTGCTACCTACGCCTGCAATTGGAACTAAAGCCAGCGTAGGTAGCATTTAGTTTCGAGTCAAGGCAAATATCGAACCTAAGTCATTGACTAAAAACATATTTTTAGTCAATCAAAAGAGGCCATTTAGTTTTTATTCAGGCGGCGACATATCCGTCGTGAGCTTAATTCTCAGGCCAACAATTTAAATTTTAGGTATGACCAGTCACATATTTCCTTCGGACGAACCAACTGGTCGCGTGCTAACGGTATCCAAACCACCCTACGACCCGCTTGCGGCCGTGGTCGACCAAAGTGAGGAAGAGTGAGGGCAGACATCGGGCCACATTGTCTGCTCACGCACCAATCGCATGCGACTGAGCAGTCGCCTGGCATGCCGGCGCTCGAGGCGGCGGAAGGGGCGCTGGTGAGCGGCCTGAAAAGATTAGAATGCGCATCTGCAGCCATCGAGCATGCAAGTAATCTCGATTTGATGTGTCGTGCAGCATGCGGGAGACAGATTTGGACCGCACACCGAAATTGCAGGGGCCTAAGAGACAGCACTACCTCCCACGCATGTATCAGAAGGGCTTCGCTACAGAGGGAGGCGTGGCCGTGTTTGATCGTCATACAGGCGAAACCAGGCGTCAGACGGTGGAGAACACTGGCCTAGAGACGCACATCTACACTTTCGAGGATGACCAAGGGCGGCGACGGTACGAGATTGAAGAGATGCTCTCCCAGGTCGAAACCGGGCTGGCAGATGCGATTCCTCGATTCGAAGCCGCAAAGGGCTACACGGCCACCGATGTCGAGTTCTTGATCAGCTTCATCGCTTTCGCGGAGTTACGCACACCTGGCGCAATGACCGAGGCCAAGCGAGTAAAAGCCGGCTTCGTCGATGTTGTGGCACAAGTCGCAACGGAATCCGTGGAACGGACCATGAAGCTTCTCGCCGCTATGTATCGTGACAAGGGGGAGCGCCGGACGCATGAAGAGCTGCTAGCGGAGGCAGAGGGGATCGTGAAGTTCGTTCGCGGCGGCCAATACGACATCGAGGTGGACCCACAATCTGCGCTGATGGACAACCTCCGCCTGTGGAAGACGGTCGTAGACTCACTGATACACAGAGATCTGCAGATTATCAGACCAACCGACCCTCGGTCGCGGTTCATGACCTCCGATTCGCCTGTGGTGTTGGAATCCCGCTTCGGTGAGGACCGCGTTGGCTTCGGCTCAGACGAGGCCATGATCCTTTTCCCCCTCACTGCGACATGCCTGATCTTGCTAAGCGGCAACGGAGGGCGGCAAGGCATCGGCACCGCGGACGCACGGCGCGTGGACCACATGAACGAGGTGCTCGCGCTCAACGCGCATCGGTACATTATCAGCGGCGATGACGACGGCCTGCAGCGCTTGGTGGAGCGGCTTCAGATCGCGAGAACGAAGCGCGCTCCGAAACATGTCGTCAGCCGGTTCCCAACTGAAGACGGCGCCATTGCATTCGTCCAACGTGTTCTGCCCCACCGATCACCACCGGTGAAAATCGATCAGAACGACCCTGCGTGAGCCTTCGGCTCGTCGTCCGCGTCTGGCTGCGACACTAGAAACTGTTGATCGTATCCACTCTCCGCACAGCTCCACCCATCGCGCTCTCGGGAGTAGTCCGCCCAGAACTGTTGCAGGTCAGGCAACGTCTTACTGAGTGCGAACGGTGCATCCAAGTGCTGCGTTACGTCGTACTGCGGCGTTGCGACTACTTGAGAGCGATCGCTGTCGTAGAAGATCGCAGTCGAGATGAAATTGCTAACTTGGCAGAGCGTTCTCAGCGACTCGTCGATGTCGTTATATGTAGGTAGCTCAATGGCATCGGTGAGATGCTCAGCGTGAGCAATCACTTTATCCGTGTACGTCGTCACGCGGCGAATAGCATCGGACGTTAGCGCCGCGGACAGCTTGTCCAGCACCGACAGACTGATTAACTGCGCAGGATCGCGCCCTTCGCCGTCGCTTAGTTGGTCGAATCGCTTATGCTTGTATTGCGAGTGAACCCAATCGATGTGGCCGCGGTGAACCGCGTCCGCATTATCAACGCTGGCCTCGATGACATGGCGGAAATACTTCTCCTTCTCCACTTCGTAGTCATACGGATCGCCGCCAACTTCGACATAGTGCTGCCGCGTTAGAAGCTCTTGGCCGCCGCGCAAACGCGCAATGATTCCGGCAAGTGAACCCGCGCGCTTGTCCTTATCCACTAGCCTCCTGATTCCTGTAGCGAGTAACACTGCATGACCTGCGGCCGTCAGACGCCACGCTACGCCACTGACAGCCCTCCCCTCCTCAATACGCCTCGCCTCGTTCAACATCCGGAAGACGGCGTCAGAGAGAAAAAGGCTTCTTAGCTGGGACGCGACGGAGCTGGCCTGCTTGCCGGACAGTTGCTCGAGGCACGCAGACCGGAGCTCGTCGTAGAGTTTCATGCGGGCCTGCGCCTTGCGGTCGTTCGTCATTGGAGCATGCACGAGATATATAAGCTTCGGGAAGCGCCGGGTGAACCCAACTTGAAGGGAAGCCCGATAGCAAGGAGCATCCAATTCTTGGTTCGACGCGTGAACACTATCGATGAGAACGCACCAGTGCGACGCCAACGTCGGCACAGCGCTGAGTTTAAGGCCAGCGTCGCCGCGGAGCATTGAATAGAGGCCTTGAGCGGCCGATGTCTTCCCGCTGTTGATCGGTTGATCGCGCCGACGAAGATGGAAATCTTGTCATCGAAGTCAGTGACGACGTCACGCAGCCTGCGGTAGTTCCGTAGGCGATAGGCCTGAAGCTTCATGGGTGTTTTCGGTTAATTCGGCTGGAAGCCGCCCCAGAAGTCACCCGCCGCAGGCTCGGGGCGAGTGGCAGTCTCCAGCCATCTGTACAAAAGCAGGCCGCTCCAAGGACAAGCCTTTGGTCCGTCAGCGTGTTACACGGATGCAGTCGTTAGACACTCTTTAAGATGCTCCGAGCAATCCTGTAGCAATCGAGACAGTGAGCCAATATATCGATTCGCTGAAAGAGCAAACTGCCGCGCACGCGGATTGGACATCAGCTCATCCTTGATCCGAGCATCCGCCAGCAAAGTAGGTGTGGCCATCTCACGAAATGCCAAGTCCTTGATGGGTAGTGCAGAGCTGCCCGCAAGAAGTGGCGCATCTAGCAATGAGCGGATCAGCTCAACGAATGAGTCCCAGCCTGGCAGTTGAACCTCCTGGCCGTCCTCTTGACGGTTTGCGTGTAGGGCCGCCTGCAGCCGCTTACGAAGCTCATATCCTTCGCGGCCACCCCAAATGTAGTTACGCAATGACTTCTGGAAAGCCTCCAGTTTCATTTCGGGATCGAACAGGGTGTTGAACTCGCGAACGATGCCCGCAAGGAATGTGATGGCTTGGCTAACAACGATCCCATACAACATCCGGTGTTCGGGCTTAGAAACGTCAAACTCGCCTTCCGTTTGCTTCAGCCTCGAAAGCAATGTTCGAAAGCCAGCTGCTGGGTTCTGCTCAAAAGCCGCTTCGCTCGTGAGGTACTCAACCAAAATTGCGACTCTCGGAAATTTGATGCGCATATTCCACAGCGCATCCCAGGCAGATAAATTGTCCAAGTAGGTTATCTGGTTCACATAATTGGTTGACGAAGCCTGAGCGTACTGGTCGAACAGCTTCTCCGAGAACAAATGGACGCCAACTTTGCTTGCAGCGAGGCGATGGCCCTGCGGCGCAGCTTTGACAAGAATGACGAACGCTTCGTCAGCTGCAACGAGGTGCAGTAGTCCTGCTGCCCATAGTGCTCGATTTACCCCACTGGTCTTTGCCAGCGTCTTGCAATCGAAAATGAGGCGACGTGCGGGAGCTTCGCCTGCAGGTTGCACGCCAAGTACGTCTACGTCCGTAATATCCGATATGGAGTCAGATGTGTCTCCGGAAAATCTGACTAGGCATTCCATGTAAGGAACGTACCCGTGTGCCACGCAATAGCGAACCGCCTTTTGTTTTTGGGCTGAGTCTTTGATCATTTGAGATCGAGTAAGAGTTGTTCCATTTCGGCCTTGGCTTGTTCATCCAGGGCAGGTCGCGGCGTCTGTCTTAGTGCTGTCGAGGCGAGAATCGATTGCACATATGACTCGTCGCGCTGAAGAGCAATGCGCGCGTCTTCGGACACTCCTGCCGACAAGGGCTCTCCTCTCTGGAAAATGGTGATGGCATCGTTGACTGCCTGCATGTTTTCGGGCGTATCGATCAGATGAAATTGGTACCAACCAGAAGTACCGGTGGGCACTAGACGTCCCACTCGGAGAGTAACCAAGTTGGTGTACTGAAGCGCCGCTTCAGTACTCGCTTTAATCTTCTTATTGTCGCGGAGGGTTTCTAGCAGTCTGACCGGGGAACGAATTGCAAACTTGCTTGGTAGAAGCTGGCCCTTACGAACTGCGGCGACGATAGCCATGGTTCGTTCATAGATTTCGCGAGAAGCGCCGTCCATCGCGCGGCCACCAGGTCTTGGTGTGAACACAAAGTGCTCATCAGTATTAGATGCGGTGTTCCGCAGACTCGGCGGACGCAGAACGCCGTCCGCAACCATTTCCGTGAGTAATTGCAGCTCCGCCTTGGTCAGCTTGGTTCCGTTGATCTCGCCGGTACCTATGATGAGGGAAAGCGGCCAACCTTGAGCCTTCTTGAGGAGGTCCAGGACGCGTTGAACACCTTTAGCGCCACCTGCCGCAGCGTGATTTGCAAGCGCGTCCAAACTATCCGCAAAGTAGAACGGGCTAACTAAAACATCCTGTCCTCTCGCCCGCTTAGGAATCACCAGTCCCCCCGTCTGGGTGATGAGTTCGACGCGGGAAAAGACTTGCGTCGGTGCCCCCAATCTCCCGATGAGAGCATCCCGTTTTTCCGGTTTGCTCTTGAGCTCACTCAAAACCGCAATGGCAACTTCTTCGTGTTCGTTGAGGCTAATCGTCCCAACGTATTCACCTAGGCCGCTGTAGACCGAAGAGAAGTGGGGAACATCGGGGATAACCGAGTTGAGAGTCTTGCCAGTCGTGACAAGCTGGACATAACCAATCTCAGCGAGGATTTCTAGGACGGGCTGAAGTGCCATCGCAGGAATATCGAAGTAGTGATCTGCAACCGGCCTCAGAACCTCCGCTTTGATCTCTCCCAACCCCCGAATATTAAGGGCTAGTTTGCCTGCCATCCCAACCAGCGGGAGGTGGGCGAACTCAGGGACACTAGCTCGCGCTAAACCCACTTGCAAGTCGTGCGCAAATTCCGCCTTCACCTGATTCGATGTCGCTGTCATATCTGTCCCTCATATTCTTTGTTACACACATTCTATTATGTAGCGCGAAACATGGGAGTCTGGCGGCAACGTACGGCGGATCCTGTCGAGCCAAATTCAGGCAGTAGACGGATTCCATATCTGAAGACGACCGCCCGCTCAGCGTTGGGTGAACGCCATTGAGCCGCAGTGTGCGAGGGTTGCCAATCGCTGCCAAGCAGACGGAGGGGTGCATCACGCGAGAAGGACCGGAACGGGTTGCGGATTCAACCGGTCGCTCAGGAAGTGCTGTGCCCTTCGGAGTGCTTCGGTGCGAGCTTCATTAGCCAGCCTCGGTGCCACATCATTTGACCAGCCGTATCGGCCCTTTCTACCCGGAGAACGCTGCAACAGCCCCGACAACGCGTCTCGCCTTTTCTAAGATGACGGTCGCTACTCACGTCAGAACTCTCCAGCAGACCGCTCGTCAGCGTCTGCTTACGAAAAAACCGCCACGAAGGCGGTTTTTTCATTTACTGCGTCACAAAATTTTCAATAACTTGGCACGGTTTTCACTTTCTGTGTCATCCGACACACCTCAAACATCAATATTGCGCGCCACCAGTGCATTGCTTTCAATGAAGTTGCGGCGTGGCTCGACCTCATCGCCCATCAGTGTGGTGAAGATCTGGTCCGCGGCGATTGCGTCTTCGATCTGTACCTTGAGCAGGCGGCGTTGCGTGACGTCGAGCGTGGTTTCGAACAGCTGCTCGGGGTTCATTTCGCCAAGGCCCTTGTAGCGCTGGCGCGTTACGCCGCGTTCGGCTTCGCTCAGCAGCCACTGCATGGCCTGGTGGAAGTCCGCCACGGTCTGCTCGCGCATCTTCTCACCCTCGCCGCGCTTGACGCGGGTGCCGTCCGGGATCAGGCCCTGGAACGTGGTGGCCGCGCGGGCCAGCGCAGCGTAGTCCGCGCCATGCACGAAATCGGCATCGAGGTGCGACAGGCGCACGTTGCCGTGATGGCGACGCGCAATCATCAGGCGATGCTTGTCGGTCTTCTCGTCGAATTGCGCATAGACGTCGGCGGTGCCATCGTCGTTCACCGCGGCGCCGAGCAGCGTCTTGGCGTGCATTTCGGCAAGCTTGGCCTTCAGTGCCACGGCCGAGGCCTCGGCTGCGGCGGCATTGTCGAGGTCCAGCGCCACGCCATCGGCGATGGCACGCAGGGCCTCGGTATCGACGATGCGCGACAGCCGGCCGATCACCCCTTCGGTCAACTGGTACTGGCGGGCCAGTTCGCCAAGCGCGTCAGCGGCAATCTCGCTGCCATCCGGGCGGATCAACGCGGCCTTCTCCATTGCCAGCTTCAGCAGGTAAGCATTCAGCTCGGTGTCGTCCTTGATATAGCGCTCTTCCTTGCCGTGCTTGATCTTGTAAAGCGGCGGCTGGGCAATGTAGACGTAGCCACGCTCGATGATGTCCGGCATCTGGCGATAGAAGAACGTCAGCAGCAGCGTACGGATGTGCGAGCCGTCCACGTCCGCATCGGTCATGATGATGATGCGGTGATAGCGCAGCTTTTCGAGGTTGTAGTCGTCCTTGCCGATGCCGGTGCCAAGCGCGGTGATCAGCGTCAGCACTTCCTGGCTCGACAGCATCTTGTCGAAGCGCGCGCGTTCCACGTTCAGGATCTTGCCCTTGAGCGGCAGGATTGCCTGGAACTTGCGGTCGCGGCCTTGCTTGGCCGATCCGCCTGCGGAGTCACCCTCCACCAGGAACAGTTCGGATTGCGCGGGATCCTTTTCCTGGCAGTCGGCCAGCTTGCCGGGCAGGCCCATGCCGTCCATCACACCCTTGCGGCGCGTCATTTCGCGCGCCTTGCGCGCGGCTTCGCGCGCGCGGGCAGCATCGACGATCTTGCCGCAGATGATCTTGGCGTCGTTCGGCGTTTCCAGCAGGAAATCGGCCAACGCCTTGCCGACCAGTTCTTCCACCGGCAGGCGCACTTCGGACGACACGAGCTTGTCCTTGGTCTGCGAGCTGAACTTCGGCTCGGGCACCTTCACCGACAGCACGCAGGCCAGGCCTTCGCGCATGTCATCGCCACTGGTTTCGATCTTGGCCTTCTTGGCGATCTCGTTTTCTTCGATGTACTTGTTGATGACGCGCGTCATCCCCGCACGCAGGCCGGTCATGTGGGTACCACCGTCGCGTTGCGGAATATTGTTCGTGAAGCAGAGCACCTGCTCGTTGTAGCCATCGTTCCACTGCATGGCCACTTCCACGGCGATACCGTCCTTCTCGGCGTTCGCATAGAAGATGTTCGGGTGCAGCGTCGTCTTGGCGCGGTTGATGTACTCGACGAAACCCTTCACGCCGCCCGAGAACGCGAAGTCCTCTTCCTTGCCGGTGCGCTGGTCAACCAGCTTGATATGCACGCCATTGTTCAGGAACGACAGTTCGCGGATGCGCTTGGACAGCACCTCGTAGTGGAACTCGACGTTCGTGAAGATTTCCTCGTCGGCCAGGAAATGCACTTCGGTGCCGCGCTTGTCGGTGGCACCGACGATCTTCATCGGCGACACTTCGACGGGCTGGCCATCCGGACCCGTTACGGTCTCGACGATGCGGTTCTGCACTTCGCCCTTGGCGAATTCGATCAGGTTGACCTGGCCATCGCGGCGCACGGTCAGGCGCAGCCACTTCGACAGTGCATTCACGCAGGACACGCCCACGCCGTGCAGGCCGCCGGACACCTTGTAGCTGTTCTGGTTGAACTTGCCGCCGGCGTGCAGCTCGGTCATCGCGATTTCCGCGGCGCTGCGCTTTGGCTCGTGCTTGTCGTCGAACTTCACGGCAGGAGGAATGCCACGGCCGTTATCGACGATCGAGATCGAGTTGTCGGTATGGATCGTGACCAGGATCTCGGTGCAATAGCCGGCCAGCGCTTCGTCGATCGAGTTGTCCAGCACCTCGAACACCAGGTGGTGCAGGCCGGTGCCGTCCGATGTATCGCCGATATACATGCCGGGACGCTTGCGCACCGCTTCCAGGCCTTCCAGGATCTGGATCGAAGAGGCGCCGTAAGTGTTTTCCTGCTGCGGTTTCTGCTGATCGGTCATGTTTTCCTACTCACGATACTCACGGCAATGGCGGAGAAAACCGGACCCTCGCCTCGGTGGCGACGGGTGCGGCAATACCGCCATTGCGGGTTACTTAAAAACGGCAAAAGGGGCGGATCGCCTGGATCCGGCCCCTGCTGCGGTGTGTGCCCGATTGTGTATGGATGGCGACTCGGTCTTGGCCATCAAATGCGCATCGGCATCACGACGTACTTGAAGTTGTCGTCTTCCGGCACGGTAATCAGCGCACTCGAATTGGAGTCGCCGAGGCTGACCTGCACCTGCTCGCTCTTGAGATTGCCGAGCACGTCGAGCAGGTAGGTCACGTTAAAGCCGATATCGAGCGCGTCGCCCGAATAATCGAGTTCCAGTTCTTCCTGCGCCTCTTCCTGATCGGCGTTGGTCGAGCTGATTTTCAGCACATGCGTATCCAGGATGCAGCGCACGCCCTTGAACTTGTCCGTGGTCAGGATCGCGGTACGTTGCAGCGCCTGCTGCAGCTGGACCCGGTCGATCGCGAACGCATTCTTGTAGCCCTTCGGGATCACGCGCTGGAAATCCGGGAACTTGCCTTCCACGAGCTTGCTGATCAGCTCCACATTGGCAAACGTGAACTTGACCTGGTTCGCGGCCAGCTGCACCTGTACGGGATCATCGTTGTCCTCGAGCAGGCGTTGCAGTTCCAGGATGGTCTTGCGCGGGATGATCACTTCCTGGCGCGAACCCACGCCGGTAGCTTCGTTCTCGAGCTCCACGCCGCAGTACGCCAGCCGATGGCCATCGGTTGCCACCGCCATGACCTTCTTGCCGTCGACCACCAGCAGCATGCCGTTCAGGTAATAGCGGATATCCTGCTGCGCCATCGCGAAGTGGACCATCGCCAGCAGGTGCTTGAACGTCTTCTGCGGCAGGCTAACGCTCGCGTTGAATTCGGCGGCTTCCGCCACGGTCGGGAATTCCTCGGCGGCCAGCGTCTGCAGCGCGAATCGGCTCTTGCCCGATTGCACCGTCATGCGCTTGTCGTTCAGCGACAGTGCCACGTCGCCGTCAGGCATCGCACGCAGGATGTCCAGCAGCTTGCGCGCGGCCACGGTGGTTGCCACGTCGTCGCTGCCAACGCCGCATTCCGCATGCGTGGTGATCTGGATTTCGATGTCGGTCGAAAGGAAGGATACGTTCGAGCCGGACTTGCGAATCAGCAGGTTGGCCAGGATCGGGAGGGTGTGGCGGCGCTCCACGATGCCGCTCACGATTTGCAGCGGACGCAGCAGATTGTCTCGCGAGGTTTTGACCAATTGCATTGAATTTATCCTTCGTCGGTTGTCGTCGGCGACCGCGGAATAAGGCGATACTCCGTGATATCCAAATTCACTTAGGAATCAAGGAGTTAATGTCGCGCATTGTACCAAGGATAAGCCGCTGCGGTGAAGCGGGACGAATCCGGCGGGCGCCCGGCTGTGCACAAAATGCCACGCTTGGGTCACCACTCCCGCCAACTCGTCCCGACTCACCGCAAAGCCTTATCTGAGGCCGAATTCCCGCGATACAACAGTTGCACTGGCGTCCGCTTGCCGCCGGACGCGCACCCAGTAGTATGCCAGCCCGGCAAGGCCGGCTTTCAAAAACCCGTTCGGGCATCGGCGCGCCAGGAAACGGCGCGCCCGTTCACCCCTTGAGCGTCTGCTCCAGCACGTGCAGTTCGTGATTGAGCTGCGCGTCCTTGCTGCGCTCGTCGGCAATCTTGCGCACCGCATGCAGCACCGTCGTGTGATCGCGGCCACCGAACAGTTCGCCGATCTCGGGCAGGCTCTTCTGCGTCAGTTCCTTGGCCAGGTACATCGCGATCTGGCGCGGCCGCGCGATATTGGCCGGCCGCTTCTTCGAGTACATGTCCGCGACCTTGATGTTGTAGAAATCGGCACAGGTCTTCTGGATGTTCTCCACGGAGATCTGGCGGTTCTGCACGGTCAGCAGGTCCTTGAGCGCCTCGCGCGTGACATCGATCGTGATGTCCTTGCCGTGGAAGTTCGAGAACGCCAGGATCTTGCGCAGCGCGCCTTCGAGCTCGCGCACGTTGGAGCGCAGGTGCTTGGCCACGAAGAATGCGACTTCCTCGGGCACGCTCACGTTTTCCGCGGCCGCCTTCTTCATCAGGATGGCCACGCGCATTTCCAGTTCGGGCGGCTCGATCGCCACCGTCAGCCCGGAATCGAAACGCGAGATCAGGCGGTCGTCGATGCCGGTGATCTCCTTCGGATACGTATCGCTGGTGATGATCACCTGCGCACGGTTCGCGATCAGCGCCTCGAACGCATAGAAGAACTCTTCCTGCGTGCGGTTCTTGCCCGAGAAGAACTGGATATCGTCGATCAGCAGCAGATCCAGCGAGTGGTAATACCGCTTGAATTCGTCGAACGCCTTCCGCTGGTAGGCCTTCACCACGTCAGACACGTACTGTTCGGCGTGGATATAGCGGATGCGCGCGCGCGGGTTCTCCATCAGCATGAAGTTGCCGATGGCATGAATCAGGTGGGTCTTGCCCAGGCCCACGCCACCATACAGGTAGAGCGGGTTGTAGGACTTGCCCGGGTTGTTGGCCACCTGGATCGCCGCGGCACGTGCCAGCTGGTTGGCCTTGCCGGTCACGAAGTTGTCGAACGTCAGGATCGGGTTCAGGCGCGAGCGCTCGTGTACCGTGTCGTTCGGCTGGGCGCCTGCGGCGGCCGGCTGCTGGGAAGGCATACGGTGAGAGCGGGCACTGGCTTCGGACGGATCCATCTGGGCCACGTCGATCTCGCCCATATCCGGCATCTGCGCACCGCCATTGCCCTGCAGCGGGTGTCCGGTCGGCGAAGCACCACGATTCGGCATCGACCCGGGCGCCGACGGATAGGGCGCCTGGCCAGCCATCGCACCGTAGCCGGCCTGACCGGCATTCACCTGGCCGGGATAGTCGTTGTAGCCGCCCATCTGGGACGGATGCGGCTGGTGCACTGGCGCGCCCGCAGGGCCGCCAGGGTAGGGCGCGCCGCCCGTACCCATTGCAGCGTGAGCGCCGCCATGATCAAGGCCCTGCTGCATGGCCTGCTGCGTATAGGTAGCTGCGCGCCCCGACGCTGCGGGATCCAGAACAAAGTGAACGCTGACCTGCGTTTCCCAGTATTCGCACGCGAGCGCGGTAATGCGGCCCGAGAACTGGCTCTTGACCCAATCGAGCTTGAAGCGGTTGGGCGCGGCAATGCGCAGCGCATGGGCTTCCTCGTCGAACGCGACGGGCGCCAACGGCTTGATCCAGGTCTTGAACTGTTGCGGCGTCAGCTCGCGCTCGAGTTGCGCAGCTGCCGCCTGCCAGAAATCTTGCATGTGTTCTTCTGAGTGATCGTACCGCCCTATGGACGGCATTTCACGAGTGGCGCGGCGCTCACTCCCAGCGAGACCTCCTGCATGCCTGAGGCGTCATTCCCGAACGCGAAAGGCAATACGCCGTCCACGAATGCAATGCATCGCAACGGCGGTCAACATGGGTATACGTTTTCGGTATACCGAAGGCAGGCAGTCCCGGGTTGTGCGTGTGCCACGCGGCCCGTGTAGTGTTTGGACCGGGATTGTACCCCCCGCCCCAAGTTATCCACAAAGGATAACCCTGTGGACAAGTTGTGAAGATTCAGTGGATTTGTGTGCACAACCGGTGTGGATAGCCGCCACCCGAGAGGCTCGAAACGGTTGATAATCCATCGGAAACAAGGACTTGATGGCTCCCGCTACTACATATGGGTGACCCCCGATACCCACAGAGTTACCCACCGTCTGTTGTGGACAATGGCGCACCGGCGTTTACCTGCATCAGATTCGGCCCGCACATGCGCGTTGGAATTGGCCATCTGGATCCTTGACACTCGCGACGAAAATCGGTTAAATGGCGGGTTCTGCGATGCGGCAGGGGATCACGTATGCGCATCGCCGGGTCTGGCCCGTACCGCCACGTGTAAACACGGCGGCATCAGGCAAGCGGCCTGATCCCCGCCAGTGCTTGGCCCCAGCGGCGAAGCCAGCGGCGGCCGGCAGCAAGACAGAACCAGAATCGTCGGCATCGCCGCAGCAACCTCGCAGCAATTGTGTCTGCAGTGCGGCAGCCCCATGCGAACCATACGCGGCGGCAAAGGCGCACCGGCACCAGCCGACGCCCGGAAAGCCCGGATCAACCAGAGAGTGCAACATGAAACGTACCTACCAACCTTCCGTTACCCGCCGCAAGCGTACCCATGGTTTCCGCGTGCGCATGAAGACCCGCGGCGGCCGTGCCGTGATCAACGCACGTCGCGCCAAGGGCCGCAAGCGCCTGGCTATCTGAGCGCCTGGCGACCGGCCGGGACGGCAGTGATCGCGATGGCTCGCCATCGCACCTGACACTGCCCCCCCCCCTGCCAAGCGCCTCGCACTCAGGATGGCCAGGAACGCCGCCGCCGAAGCCCGCTTCCCGCTAGCTTTGACCAGCGTGTCGGACCATGCCTTTCCCAAAGCCGCGAGGCTTACAAAGACGGATGAGTTTTCATCCGTTTTTGCTTTGCGGCCCCGGCGTCGAAGTACGCACTTCGTGCTGTACGTGCGCGCCAACGGCCTGGCCCAGGCCCGGCTGGGGATCGTCGTCGGCAAGAAGTTCGCACCGCGCGCGGCCGAGCGCAATCTCGTGAAGCGCATGGTGCGGGAACTGTTTCGCGGCAGACAGGCCCAATTCGCGGGCCGTGACATCTTGTTACGGTTGCAGGCAAAGTTTCCGCGTGCGGACTTTGCCAGCCGGGCTGCCATACGGCGTGCCTGCCACGCCGAACTGAGCGGCCTGCTGGATGTTGCAGCAAAGCCGTTACCAGTCCCGGCCGCACCGTCGCCGGCTGCCGAAGCACCGGCTACACCCGCGGCGCCCGCCTGACCATCACCATGAAGCGAATCCTGCTTGCCCTGCTGCGCATCTACAAGATCGCCCTGAGTCCTTACCTGGGCTCGCAGTGCCGCTTCATGCCAACGTGTTCCGACTATGCCCGCGACGCCATCGTCAGCCATGGCCCCGCGCGTGGCACCTGGATGGCCGCGTGCAGACTCTGCCGTTGCCATCCTTTCGCAAAGGGCGGGTATGATCCCGTGCCCGAGCCTGCAGTAAGCAGTACTGGCACCACGGTGCCCGCCGCACCTGGCCGCCCGACTGTCACGGTCCGGCTCCCCAGACCCTGATTTCCTCCGACCATAGCGAGACATGGATATCAAACGCACCATCCTGTGGGTCATCTTCTCGATGTCCCTCGTGCTGCTCTACGACAACTGGCAGCGCGCCAACGGCCACGCGTCGATGTTCTTCCCGAGCGCCAACACGCAACAGCAGGCCGCCCCTGCCAATGGCGCGAGCGGCGCAGCGGCCCAGGGTGACGTGCCCCGCGCCAGCGCGACGAACGCTTCGGCACCTGGCGCCGTTCCTGGCGCACCGCAGGCTGCCGCCCAGCCCACCGGCGAGAAGGTCGTGGTCACCACTGACGAAGTGCGTGCCGAGATCGATACCGCCGGCGGCATTCTGTCGCGCCTGGAGCTGCTCAACGAGCACGAAAAGGACGGCAAGCCGGTTGTGCTGTTCGAACGCGACGCCACGCGTACCTATCTGGCCCGTTCCGGCCTGATCGGCGGCGACCTGCCCAACCACACCACGGTGTTCACCGCCGCCCCGGGTGCCCGCACCCTGGAGTCGGGCCAGGACAAGCTTGACGTGGTGCTGACCGCAGAGAAGAACGGCGTGAAGTTCGTCAAGACCTACACGTTCCGCAAGGGCAGCTACGTGGTCGATGCCCGCTTCGACGTCACCAACGCAGGCACCGCGCCGGTATCGCCGACGCTGTACCTGGAACTGGCACGTGACGGCAGCAAGGTGGAACAGTCGCAGTTCTACAGCACGTTCACGGGCCCGGCCATCTACACGAACGCCGACAAGTACCACAAGCTCAGCTTCGAGGACATCGCCAAGGGCAAGGCCACCGTGCCGGCTGCTTCCGACAGCGGCTGGGTGGCGATGGTGCAGCACTACTTTGCCTCGGCCTGGATCCCGCAGACCGGCAAGCAGCACACCTTCTACGCCGAGCAGATCGATCCGAACCTGTACCGCGTGGGGATCCAGCAGCCGCTGGGCCAGATCGCCCCGGGCGCCACGGTGAGCACCGATGCCCGCCTGTTCGCCGGTCCTCAGGAAGAGCGCATGCTCGAGAAGATCACGCCGGGCCTGGAACTGGTCAAGGACTATGGCTGGCTGACCATCCTGGCCAAGCCGCTGTTCTGGCTGCTGGAAAAGCTCCATGGCTTCCTGAACAACTGGGGCTGGTCGATCATCGCGCTGACCGTGCTGATCAAGCTGGTGTTCTTCCCGCTGTCGGCTGCCAGCTACAAGTCGATGGGCAAGATGAAGGACCTGCAGCCGCGCATGACGGCCATCCGCGAGCGCCACAAGGGCGATCCGCAGAAGATGAACCAGGAGATGATGGCGCTGTACCGCACCGAGAAGGTCAACCCGCTCGGTGGCTGCCTGCCGATCGTGATCCAGATCCCGGTGTTCATCGCGCTGTACTGGGTGCTGCTGTCGTCGGTGGAAATGCGCGGTGCCCCGTGGCTGGGCTGGATTCACGACCTGTCGGTTCCGGATCCGTTCTACATCCTGCCGGTCGTGATGGCCGTGTCGATGTTCGTGCAGACCAAGCTGAACCCGACCCCGCCGGATCCCGTGCAGGCCAAGGTCATGATGATCATGCCGCTGGTGTTTTCGTTCATGTTCTTCTTCTTCCCGGCCGGCCTCGTGCTGTACTGGGTTGTGAACAACATCCTGTCGATCGCCCAGCAATGGCAGATCAACCGGATGCTTGGCAAGGGCAAGGCCGCCGCGGTGGCCAAGAGCTAAGCGCAAGCGATCGAACCCGATCTACAAGGAACCCGGCCTGGCGCCGGGTTTTTTGTTTTCCTGTTTGAGGCGTATGCTTCGAGTCTTATATAAGACTTCGCAACCAACGAACCTCAAAAAGGGGATGCCATGACCTGGTCGGCCAGCCAATACGTACAGTTCGAGGATGAACGGACCCGCCCGGTGCGGGACCTCGTGGGGGCCATTCCCACCGCCACTGCCCGGCGCGTGGTCGATATCGGTTGCGGGCCTGGCAATTCCACCGAAGTGCTGGCCGCGCGCTACGGCGATGCCCAGGCGACTGGCCTGGACAGCGACGCCGACATGATTGCCGCCGCCCGCAAGCGCCTGCCTGACCTGCAGTTCGATATCGCCGACGTCACACAATGGCAAGACGCGGGCCCCTGGGACGTGATCCTGGCCAATGCGGTGTTCCAGTGGGTACCCGATCACGCGACGCTGTTTCCGTCGCTGGTCGGAAAGCTCGCCCCGGGCGGCAGCCTGGCGGTCCAGATGCCGGACAACCTCAACGAGCCACCGCATTTGCTGATGCGCGAGACGGCCCTCAAGGGGCCCTGGTCGGCCAAGCTCACGGCCGCCGCCGATGCCCGCACCGCGCTGGCTTCGGAACGCTGGTACTACGAGATGCTGAAGCCGCACTGCTCGCGCGTGGATATCTGGCGCACGATCTACCAGCATCCGCTGAAAGGCGGTGCCGCCGCGGTGGTCGAATGGTTCAAGGGCAGTGGTCTGCGCCCGTTCCTGGCACCGCTGGACGATGCCGAGAAGGCCGACTACCTGGCCCAGTATGAAGCCGCGCTAGCCAGCGTCTTTCCAGCGATGGCCGACGGCACGGTGCTGCTGCCGTTCCCGCGCGTGTTTATCGTCGCAACGCGATAGCAGGCTCGGCCTCCGGCGCCGGGGTGCGCCATCGCCTACACTAGACGGACGCTGCGCAGTCATTCTCTTTCCTGATCAGAGATACCGCCATGAGCCGCCAGCCTTTGCTGCACCGGAAGATGCGCCCCGCCGCCGCGTTCGTCGCCTTGGGCGAAAGCGGCTTGCGCAGCGTCAACGACCTGCTCGACACCTTGCAGCATCGTGACCAGGTGGAGGATATCCACGCGCTGCGCGTAGCCGTGCGTCACCTGCGCGCCGTCAGCTGGGCGTTTGGCCCCGTCCTGCCTGAGCCGGTCAGGCTGCGCTGGAAGCAGGCGCTACGCGACGTGGCCAACGCGGCTGGCGATGTACGCGACTGGGACGTCTTTATCGCCGAAACGCTTGCCCCGGCATTGGCGCAGCAGCCCGAAGACCCCGTGCTGGTCGCGCTGATCGACACCGCCCAGGCAAGGCGTGCCACTGCGCATGCCTCGATGATGTCGCGGCTGTCGCGCTATCGGCAGTCGCCGCTGCCCACACTGAACCGCGACCTGCTGCATCTGTCAGAACAGAAGTCCGACGGGCGCATGGAAACCTTTGCGCCGCGCCGCATCCGCAAGGCACGCCGCCGGGTGCGCGATCTGGCGCGCATCGCGCGCGATGGCCAGACCGCGCATGTCCACAAACTACGCATCGGCAACAAGCGCCTGCGCTATGCGATCGAGGCCCTGTCCGACGTGCTGCCGGGCCGCTATCGCAAGCGCCTGCGCAAGAAACTGGTAGCGCGGCAGACCGAGCTCGGCGCCGTGATCGATGGCGCCGTTGCGCGCCGCCTGATGAGCGAATGCCTGTCAGTTGGCCCGCAAGCCTGAACCGCGGCCCCTCGGTTTTGCAAAAGCGATCTGCGACAATACTGCCCATGACTGCAAACCAGCTTCCCATTGCCGCGATCGCCACCGCACCGGGCCGCGGCGGCATCGGCGTCGTACGCGTGTCGGGCCCCGATGTCGGCACCGTGATGCGCGCTGTTTGCGGGCGCGCCTTGCAACCGCGCCATGCCACCTACCTGCCGTTCCTCGATGGGCACGGCAAGGTCATCGACCATGGCCTGGCACTGTACTTCCCGGCACCAAACTCCTACACCGGCGAGGAAGTGCTTGAATTGCAGGGCCATGGCGGCCCGGTGGTCATGCAGATGCTGTTGTCGCGCTGCCTCGAGGCCGGCAAGTCCATTGGCCTGCGCGTGGCCGAGCCGGGCGAATTCACACGCCGCGCGTTCCTGAACGACAAGCTCGACCTGGCCCAGGCCGAGGCGGTAGCCGACCTGATCGAGGCCAGCACCGAGGCAGCCGCACGCTCTGCCGCACGTTCGATGGAAGGTGAGTTCTCGAACGCGATCCACGCGCTGGTTGAGAAGGTGATTCACCTGCGCATGCTGGTGGAAGCCACGCTCGACTTCCCCGAGGAAGAGATCGATTTCCTCGAAGCCTCGGACGCCCGCGGCCAATTGGCACGCATCCGCGAGGATCTTGCCGGCGTTCTCAAGCAGGCGCGCCAGGGATCGTTGCTGCGCGAAGGACTTTCAGTGGTGCTGGCCGGCCAGCCTAACGTTGGCAAGTCGTCGTTGCTCAATGCACTCGCCGGCGCGGAACTGGCCATCGTCACGCCGATTGCCGGCACCACGCGCGACCGCGTGCGCGAGACCATCCAGATCGACGGCATTCCGCTTCATATCATCGACACCGCCGGCCTGCGCGACGACGCCGCCGACGAAGTGGAGCGCATCGGCATCGAGCGCACCTGGGATGCGATTCGCCGCGCCGATATCGTGCTGCATCTGGTGGATGCCGCCGACTATCTGGAGCACGGCATTTCCGAAATCGACGACCATATCGACGACCGCCTGAGCGGACACCTGCCACCGGGCTCGCCAATCGTGCGCGTGGTTAACAAGATCGATCTTGCGCCTGCTGCCGGTGCGATGGGATTCGCTGGCAACCGTCCGCATGTGGTAGCCGCCAACGGCCCCAATCCGACCGAGATCTGGATCTCGGCGCGCAGCGGCACCGGCATCGACCTGATGCGCGGCGAACTGCTGCGCCTGATCGGCTGGCAATCTGGCAACGAAGGCACCTTCCTGGCACGCGAACGCCATCTCACAGCGCTACGCAATGCACAGTCGCACCTCGACTGCGCGGTGGAACGCGCCGAACAGAACGCCCAGGCGCTGGACCTGTTCGCGGAAGAACTGCGACTGGCACAGGACCACCTGAACAGCATCACGGGCGAGTTCACCAGCGATGACCTGCTCGGTACGATTTTTACGCGGTTTTGTATTGGGAAGTAAGCAGTCGATTCTGCTGGAGCACAGTTGCGCATCCCTTGATATCAATCAGCCCCGCCTGTGAAGCCGACAAGGCAAAGCAGGCCTGCCAGCGTTCCGGCCGGGAGGTCGTCGACCATTTTGTCGACGCCGACAAAATGGTCTCCTTGGGTTCCAGAGCCAAGCGAAAGGTGGAAGACTTTCCCCTCTCCCGCTACCTGAACGTACAGCAAGCCCCATGAACACCTCTGCGCGCAGCCGCTCACTCACTTCCGGCGAAGTGTCCCTGGCCCGCGAGATCTATGCGGACTCGGTCGACTACGATCGCGTGCGTATCCACTACCGCAACTTTGTGTTCTGGCAAGGCGCGCGCTACATCATCACGCCGAACGGGCAGATCTACCTTGGCCGCAGGTTGCGCGGTATCGCGGACTTCAGCAAGACCGGCCTGCCGATGCAGGGCTTGTTCATCCACGAGATGGCACACGTCTGGCAGCATCAGCATGGCGTCCGTGTCTTGCTGCGCGGCGCTATCGAGCAGATCCTGCATTTCCTGGGCTTCGACCAGTATCGATACCGGCTGGAAGCAGGCAAGGCACTCGCGGCATACCGGCTTGAACAGCAGGGCGAGATCCTGCGCGACTATTTCCTGGCGCGCCGGGGGCAGAACGCACCGTACAGCGCCGGGCAGTACCTGGCGATGCTTGGCGGACATGACACCACCACCATCGTGTGACACCGCGCGGGTGTGCGTGTTGCATTGAACCGAAGTCTCATTCAAACCGAACCGCGTTGACTTGCGGTGCGATGTGGCGGACCATCGGCCACACAGCGACCTGGAGCAGATCATGCCGCGCGTATCGAAGGCGGAAGCGGAGAAGAACCGCGCAATCATTGAGCAGGTATCGTCACGGTTGTTCCGTGAGCAGGGTTTCCACGGCATCAGCGTGGCCGACCTGATGGGCGCCGCCGGCCTGACGCATGGCGGCTTCTATGGCCATTTCGAATCCAAGGACGCACTGGCGGCCATTGCCTGCACGCGCGCCTTCGAGGAGTCGGAAGCACGTTGGCGCAAGCGCGTGGACGATGCACCGGACCGCACCGCGGCCCTGACGGCGCTGATCGACGGCTACCTCAGCGCACGCAACCGCAATAGCGCAGGCACCGGCTGTCCGGTGGCGGCGCTGGCCAACGACGTGGCACGCGAGCCGGACAACAAGCCAGTGCGTGCAGCGTTCCACGAAGGCCTCGAGAATCTGCTCGAGATCCTGTCCGGCATCCAGACCAGTGCCGACGACGCTGCCAATCGCAGCACGGCGCTGGCACAGATGGCCACGCTGGCCGGTGCCCTGATGCTGGCGCGCGCCACGCAAGGCACCCCGCTGTCGAATGAGGTGCTCACCGCTGCCAGGTCGTTCCTGCTGGCGCAGGTGGTTGAAAGCTAGGCGCGCTACACTGGCGGACTTCCCTACCTTTTTCCGCCCCAAGGCTCGGTTCCAGCCACCCTCAAAAGATGTTGAGTCGCCTCCAGCAAACCCTCATTGCCGTCGTTGCCGTTGTTGTGTTGTGCCTGCTGTGGTTTGTCGGCAACGACAAACAGGCCACTGTGCCGGTCGATACCGCTGGCGTATCGGACACACCCGCCAGCGTGCCGCGCGGTATTCCGCGCAATGGCACGCTCGACCCGATCAGCATCGATCCGAACCGTTCGGCCGATCCGCTGCCCCAGTACCAGGCAGACGGCCTGGCCGATGACTATCGCGACAACGCCGGGGCCGCCGACGACCTGTACCGGGGCAAATACTTCATTGTCGAAGGCGTGGCCAGCGGTATCCGGCGTGACGATGCCAAGGTATTCCTGGAAATCCGCACCAACAATCCGGGCGAAGTGGTTCGCGCGGGCCTGCTGCAGCAGCAGGTCTGTGGCCCGGCCGGGCGCACCTGTGAAGTCGAGGCGCGCGCCACGATGGTTCGCCGTGGCCAAAAGGTGGCGGTCGAGTGCACGGGTGCGGGTCTTGGCGATGGTGGCACGCCGTTGCTGGCCGACTGCCTGATTCGCGGCGGCGCCAACTAGGATTGGCGGCGCGGTAAAGCGCCGCCGGCACTACATCTGGATTTGGGGCCTCTGTCGCCTGCTGTTCGGCGCTTTGAATCGTTGCCGCTACGCCTACAGTACGCAGGCACGCTGCCGGCAATGCGTCCCTGAACCGCCACCGATTGGCGCCCCGGGCCGCCGGCACCCTCGCCGACGCGATCCAGGATCCATGATGAAGAGAGTAACGATTGCCGCCATGCTGGCCTTGCTGGCCACCGGCTGTTCCACGTACCAGAGCGTGACGCCGGTTGACCGCGCCGACCAGCCCGACCCCATTGCCGGCTACCGGCCCGGCGCCTATGGCGGCCCGGCGCAGTTCCGCGTGGACGGCAACCAGGTGGTGGGTGCCGACGGCGCATTGTTCTGCGTGATCACCAATCAGGTGAATGGCAATGCCTTCGTGGAGAGTTTCACGAAAGCGCTGCGGGCACGCAACTTCGAAGTGAAGATACTGCCACCGTACTCGTCGGTGGCATCGTGCCCGATGACGGCCACCTATAGCGCGCAACGCCAGACCTATATCACGCCGTTCCTGGTGTCGGCCGACATCGTGGTATTCCGCAATGGCGAGCGCGTCGGCAAGGCCGTGTTCAATGCCAACCGCAGCGCGGGCGGCGTGAACCTCAGCCATCTGATCCAGCCCGATGCCAAGATCGAGGATCTGGTCGACCAGCTGTTCCCGGGCCTGAAGCCCCAGCCGGCGCCTACGCAGGCCGCACCGGCACCGCAACCGGCATCGGGTACGGCGCCAGCGGCCTGAAGCCAGGCCGCCCTGGCGCCGCTCAGGCCAGGCGGAACACCTCCACCGCCTGGCGCAGCTCCTGCGCCTGGTGATGCAGGCTCTCCGCGGCTGCGGCAGCTTCTTCCACCAGCGCGGCATTCTGCTGCGTGACGGAATCCATCTCGGCCACCGCACCGCTTACCTGGGCCAGCCCCTGCGACTGCTCGCGTGACGCCACGCTGATATCGCCCATCAGTACGGCAATGGCTTCCACGCGACGCACCATGTCGTCGATGGCGGTGCCCGCCTGCTGCACGGATTCATTGCCGCTCTTCAGATCCGTCACGGTACGCTCGATCAGTTGCTTGATCTCGCCCGCCGCATTGGCACTGCGCTGCGCGAGGCTGCGCACTTCGCCCGCCACCACGGCAAACCCGCGTCCATGCTCTCCCGCGCGTGCCGCTTCCACGGCCGCATTGAGCGCAAGGATATTGGTCTGGAACGCGATACCGTCGATCATGCCGATGATGTCGACCACCTGCTGCGCATTGCGATGAACATCGGCCATGGTGGTCACCACGCGACCCACCGTAGTCCCGCCGGCACGGGCCGCATCGGCGGCGCTGGCCACGGCCTCATTGGCATCGTGCGCGTTATCGGCGTTCTGCTTCACCGTGGCGGACAGCTGCTCGATACTGGCCACCGTCCGCTCCAGGCTGCCGGCCTGCGATGCCGTGCGTGCCGACAGGTCGGCATTGCCACTGGCAATCTGGCTGGTACTGCCGGCAATCGCGCCGACACTGCCGCGCACCTTGTCGACAATGCCCGTCAGCCCCTGGCCCACGCCGTCGATGGCCCGCATCAACTGGCCGATTTCGTCGTTGCGTGCGCTATCCAGACGCGCGGTCAGGTCGCCCGATGCCAGGCGTCCGGCCACATCGGCGGCATCGGCCAGCGGCCGGCTGACCATACGGCGCAGCAGCCACCAGAATGCAGCTGAGACCGCCAGAGCGGCCAGCAAGCCGCCCGCCAGGAAGCGGTTGCGGCTGGCTACCAGCTCATCGCGCAACGATGCCAGCGGCACGGTACCCGCAATCAGCCATTGCCATTCGGGGTAGGTCGCAAACGCGGTCAGCCGCTCGGTGGGCGCGCTGTTGCCGATCGCCACCGTATTGACCACCGCACCATCCTTGGCGGCGATCATGTCGCGCACCCAAGGCTTGCCTTCACCATCCTTCGCGTCGATCTGCACGGTACCCTCGGAACCCGAGCGGTCCACCATCACCTTGCCCTGGTCCGCACCGGGCTTGGCATCGATGACGATAAACTGGCCATCGGCGCCAATGTTCTTGCGACGGATGCGGTTCTTCAGCGCTGCCAGTTCGGCTTCCACGTTCACGCCGACAAAAAGCGCACCGACGATCTTGCCAGCGGCATCGCGCACCGGTTCGTACTTGCTCATATACGGCTTGCCGAACAGCCATGCCAGCGACCGGTAGGCTTTGCCGGCAGCTACTGCCGCATAAGCCGGACTGGCGCGGTCGAGCACGGTACCAACAGCACGCTGGCCGTCCTGCTTCTTGAGCGAAGTGGTCACGCGGATATAGTCATCGCCAGTTCGTGCGAACACCGTGGCCACTACACCACCGGTATTGGCGAAGAACTTGTCCGGTACCTCGAAGCTGTTGTTAAGGACCAGTTCACCGCTGCGAAATGCGGGCGTGGCCTTGCCAGCCACCTCGATGGTCTGCGCGGGGTCCACCGCGTATGGGCCGGGCAACACCGCGGCCAAGCTCAGCAGGAAGCGGTCGGCCTCCTGCAGCATGGTGTCGTCGAGCTGGGCTACCAGTTCGCGCAGCGTCGCGCTTTCGGCGCTGATGGCCTCGCGGGCCTGCGTTTCGAGCTGGTTCATGCTGCTCAGCGACAGCGCCAGCGAGAAGGCACCAAACGCAACGACCTGGACGGCGAGCACGACCAGCGCAATGCGCGTGCCGATGCTCCAGCTGCCGGCCAGCGCGCGCACGCGGCCAGCCGACGCCTGCCTGGGCAGGGTAAGGGAAGAAGTAGAGTACAAGGGGCGCTCCGTGAATAACGCCATGCGCCGTCATGGCGCACGGATGACGCCTGCTCTGCCGGCAGGTCGTCACCACTGCGTTATCGGATGAGCAGACATCCACCTTGAATTCAGGAAATGCTTACTCTAGTTCGCCCTTGCATATGTCATGGAGTGACATGAAATGGCACTTGCAGCGGTGGTGCTGCAACCATTTTTACAGGTCAAGCTGCCCAAGGCGAACGACTGTGACACCGGGCCGCAACTGACGCAACGACGGCATCACCAGCACGCAGTTCGGATATGGCGTCACCACTGGCGCACCATCGCGCCAGCCAATCACGGTACCGGCTTCGTCAAACGTTTCCAGCCCCGTGTACGGACCGGCAAAGCGGAAATCCATGCTGCTGGCGACCACGGGTTCGGTGACGCGCACCACGCGCTGCCCGGCGGCCACCGGACGCAACCAGCCGTGCGGCAGATCGCCCGGCTCGATGATGCCCGCGTTCAGCAGGAAGCGGGCGGTACTGTCGCGCGCCACGTCCACCGCCGACGTCTCCCAGTGCTGGCCACATTCGATCAGCAGTGCATTGCGCGGGCTGGCGGCGTCGCCAAAGTCAGCGTAGTCGCGCATGCGGCGGCCCTCTGGATGGCCTTCGTCGACGATGATGTCGGCCGGGGCGCCAACCGCGCGCGATAGCGCAATACCTTTGTCCAATGGACCCGAGACAATCAGCGGACGGCTTTTCTCGTGCATCGAGTGCAGGTCGAGCAGCAGGTCCACCGTATCGATCACCGGACGCATGGCGCGCGCACGACGCAGCTCCGACGAATCACGCGACAGGTCGTCCAGCACGCTGGACGTCCACACCCGATTGAAATCCTGGTCGACGAAACGCGACGCGTCGGGCTGCGCCGCATCGAAGGTGGCGTAGGCGTCAACGTTCGCGAACGAGAGCGTCAGCTTGCCGCGCCGCGGACGCAGGCCATGTGCGAGCAAGCCGGCCACGGTGATGGCGCCGCACACTTCGTTGCCATGCGTCAGCGCATTGATCATCACATGCGGCCCGGGCAAGCCGCTGTCGAATGTGTGGACGTAGGCGATGCCGGTGTTGCCTGCGGCATACGGACTGATATCGGGAAACTCGACTTCGACCGGGTAGGCCTCGAAGGACGGGGGACTTTGCGTCATCTCTGGACTTCCTTGGCGGTGTTATTCGTGGATATCGGCGGCCTTGACGATGGCGCGGTACTTGCCGGTTTCACGTTTCACGAAGCTGCCGAATTGGGCTGGATTGGCGGGCGAAACCTCCACGCCAGCCTCAGCCAGCTTCTTGCGCACGTCCGGCATGGCCAGTACGGCCTGCATTTCAGTATTCAGCCGATCGATAATCGAGGTAGGTGTAGACCTAGGCGCCATCAATCCGAACCATACTCCCATGTCCACACCCTTCAGTGCCGGGGTCTCGGCCAACGCCGGTACGTTTGGGGCGACGCTGGCGCGCCTGGCTTCGGTCACGCCATAGACGCGTACGCGGCCGGCCTGGATATGCGGCAGCGCCGACGACAGCACCATCACCGCCAGGTCGATCTGGCCGCCGAGCAGGTCGGTGGCCATGGCCGAGGCGCCCTTGTACGGCACGTGCGTGATATTGACCTTGCCCTGCTGCTTGATCAGTTCGCCAGCCAGGTTCAGCGGCGTACCCACGCCCGACGAGGCATATGACAGGCTGCCGGGCTTGGCCTTGGCCAGTGCGATCAGTTCGTTGGCGTCCTTGGCCGGCAACTGGAGCTTGCCCACCAGCACCATCGGCTGCGTGCCGACAAACGTGATCGGCGCCAGGTCTTTCTCGCCGTCATAGCGCACGGCCTGATTGGTCAGTCGGGCAATCGATACTTCGCTGCCCGAACCCATCAGCAGCGTGTAGCCATCGGCTTCGGCCTTGACCACCTTCTGCGCGCCAATCGTGCCGCCGGCGCCACCCAGATTCTCGATCACCACGCTCTGGCCCAGGCGCTTGCCCAGTTCGGGCGCCACCGTGCGTGCCACCAGGTCGACACTGCCACCTGCCGTGTAGCCAACCACGAGCGTGATGGGCTTGGTCGGGTAGGCGCCAGTAGCACCAGCGGCACCTACAGCGAAAGCACAACTGGCAAGGGATGCGGCAACGGCCGCGCGCAGCAGGGTCTTCATGATTTCTCCGGCAGAACTTGTGTGGATGTTTTCCGGCGATGTTAGAGAGCGCGCGAGGTCATGACGTGCGGCTTTGGCAACGGGGATTGCCGTTTCGGCAATGAGCCAGATTGGTGCGCTACGCGGTGGCGGCGCGCCAGAATGCCTCCGCCAGCGGGCGCATTTGCGCGCGTGGCCGGTACAGGCGAATATCAAGCGCAAGGTCGGCCGAATCGCCGCCCTGCAGATCGGCGCGCACCAGTCGTCCGGAGTGCAGATCGTCGGCGATCAGTCGCGCGGGCAACCATGCCAGCCCCATTTTCTGGCGCACCATCTCATGAACCGATTCGGCGAAATCGCTGACGGCAATCACGTCGAGCCAACTGGCCAGCTTGCGACGCGCAATTTCCTGGTTGACCATGCGGCCCATGGTCAGGGTTTCCGCATAAGCGATCATTGGTACCGCCGCGGTGCGCGCGCCGGTCTTCGGTTTCTGCAGCCGAAACTCCGGTCCGCCACGTGCGGTGGCCGCCGCCACGCACACCAGCCGCTCCACACCGACCGGATGAAACTGGTAACGGGCGTCGTCGAGCATGACGGGCAGGTCGTGCGGACTGTAGCAAAGCAGGAAATCCGCATCGCCTTCGGTGAACATCTCGAGCGCATCGTGCGTGGCGTGCGTCGACAGCCGGGTGCGGAAGCCGGCGCCGGCCGGGTCGTCACGCAACGCTTCTCGCAAACCGGCCAGCCATGACGGCACCATCGAACGCGCAAGCGTCTTGCCGGTGGCAATCGTGACGGTGCTGGCATCGGCGCGATGCGCGGCACGCAGCGACAGCCGTGCTTCATCGAGCGTGCGCAACGCTGTCTGCGCGGCCTCCAGGAATTGCCGTCCTTCGTTGGTCAGCCTGACCGGAAATGCGCTGCGATCGATCAGCGGCGCCCCGGCCCAGACTTCCAGCGCCTGCATGCGGCGGCCAAACGCCGGTGGCGTGACATTGCGCAGCTCGGCAGCGCGCGCGAGACTACCGGCCTGCGCGAGACAGACGAAATCTTCGAGCCAACGGATATGCATGGGGACGGCTGAGAGTGTTGCCGCATTGTAGCGAATCCCCTCGGTTTTCAGGCAGCACTGCGGATCGATGGCGCTCGCGTGCTTGCGCCGGCGCGAATCGCCGTGTCTTCGATCTCCGCAATCAACGGCATGATGCGACTCAGTTCGGCACGGTTGTCGTGGTCCCACGGATGGAATCCGGGCCGGAAGTAGTCGAGCCATTCCGGAATCATCTTGCGCAGCACGCCCGGTGATCCCCACAGGAAGTTCACGACCCGTGCGAAGCCCGACAGCTTGTTACGGCAGCTCTTGTCCGCCATGACCAGGCGTACGTGGAACACGAACACCAGCGCCCAGAACGTTACGGTAGTGCTCAGCATCGTGAACGTGCGCAGCAAATATCGATACGGCCCCGGTTTCATGACCGCGTTCCAGACATCGTAGGCCACGGCCTTGTGCTCGGTTTCCTCCAGCGCATGCCAGGTCCAGACCTGGCGATAGCCGGTTTCCGATTCCCCCATATGACGCGGGTCCGACAGCATCCCGCCTGCGAGCATGGCCGTGTAGTGTTCGAGCGCGATGGTATGCGCGAGCTGCCATGACTTCGGCAAGATCCTGCGCAGCAGGTTCAGCAGCTTCGCCACGCTGTTGTCGAGCTGCGTCGCGGGCAAGCCGGCATCATCCATCAAGCGGTTGTAGAGAATATGCTCGCGCGTGTGCATCGCTTCCTGCCCGATGAATCCGGTCACGGCCTGCTTGAGCTCGGGATCGGTCATGCGCTCGCGATAGTTGCGCACGCTGTCCATGAAAAAGCGTTCGCCGGCCGGAAAGAAGATCGACAAGGCATTGATGAAGTGGGTGACGTGCTGCCCGCGCTCATGCCAATCGCAGATGCGTTGCGGCGGAAGGTGAGGGTGTACGTCGCGGCGGACAGGCATCATGATGCGAGCTCCTGGGTTACCCATTGCTTGCGCTTGCGCCGCGTCTCGCGCACTACCAGCGATTGGTAGGTGGCTGGCAGCAGTCGCGCCATCGCGTCGGCCGCGTAGGCATCGGGGCCGACCAGCACGCGACGCTTGTTGGCGCGCACGCCGTCCAGAATCACACGTGCCGCCTTGTCGGCCGTGGTGATGAAGAATTTTTCGAACTCTTCACGCCCTTGCAGTGCGTCGCGCACCAGCAATCCGTTGACGCTAGGCGACACACGGCTGGCGCGCGCGATGTTGGTCTTGATACCGCCCGGATGCACGCTGGTGGCCGACACGCCGCAGTCCATCAGGTCCAGTTCCTGCCGCAGCGATTCGGTAAAGCCGCGCACCGCATACTTGCTGGCGTTGTAGGCGCCCATGCCCGGTTGCGCGAACAGTCCGAACACGCTCGACGTATTGACGATATGGCCTGCGCCGCTCGCCTTCAGATGGGGCAGGAACGCCTTGGTGCCATGGACAACGCCCCAGAAGTTGATGCCGATGATCCATTCCAGATCGTCGTAGCCCATGCCTTCGACGGTGCTCGATAACGCCACGCCGGCGTTATTGAAGATCATGTTCACGCGCCGGTGCACCTGCACGACTGACTCCGCCCAGGCGTGGACCGCGGCGCGCTCGGCCACGTCGACGCGGTCGAGCGTTACCGTCACGTCCGGTGCGGCACATTGCACATCGGCCAGCGTCTGGGCCAGTCCCGCCTCATTGCAGTCGGACAACGCCAGATGGCAACCCTGCCGCGCGAGCTGCACCGCCAGGCAACGGCCCATGCCCGAGCCTGCGCCGGTAATCGCGGCAACCTTGTCGCGGAAATCCTTCATGCATGTCTCCTGTTCGAGCCATCTCAGATCGCCTGAAGCATTGCTCCATTTTTTGGGCATTTCCAGCAACGCATGGCGCACATGAAACGCCATGCATGCCGTGAAGATGGCGTGTCCGGTAGCCGTCAGTCGTGCGTTTGAAACCTGTGGCCCAATGCAAAAAAATCCGGTCGATTTCGGCAGAATTGCAACGCAGTCATCGCAGACGAAAAACCGAACGGAGACACGAAGCCCACAACAGCATCCCACTATTATTCGTCTGATGAATTTAATCGCCGCAAGAGTGACATAGAAAATTGATACGATTCATCAACCCGGCGGCCTGTTTGTCGTGGATGACTCGGTGCTCTTTCACCAGCATTGGTGCCAACCAGCATTTGTCAGTGATTGCATTGGCGGCGCAGAATGCTTGCATGCTGATCGAGACCATCATGGCGTGATGTGGTTTTTGCCATGCAGAATCGGGCTTGCAATTTAGAGCGAGACCTCGAAAAATGGTCTTGTGAAACACACGGAGCGGTAGATAGGCTCCACCCAACCGTTTCAAGCATCCGTATGCCGATAGAGCGCGGAGCAGGGCGGTCGCGGATGTTTCATTTTTTTTGCAGGGGTCCACAGCGCATTTGAGCGAGAGACGCCCCATGAAGACCGGGAAAACCACCGCAGGAGACACCAAGGCTCGCATCCTCGATGCGACCGAGAAGTTGTTCATTGAGGTCGGCTATGAAGCGACTTCGCTCAGACAGGTTACGTCACGGGCGATCGTCAATCTGGCCGCCGTCAATTATCACTTCCGCAGTAAGGAAATCATGATGCAGTCGGTGCTCAGTCGCCGGCTGGATCCGCTCAATACCCGACGGCTCGCATTGCTCGATGCATGCGAGGCACGCTGGCCGGGTAACGACATACGTTGCGAACACGTGATGGGCGCACTGTTCGTGCCCGCGCTGCAGATGGCGCGCGAGCCCGAACTGGGCGGCCCGTCGTTCCTGCGCCTGCTTGGGCGCGTGTATTCCGATACGTCCCCGTTCATCCAGTCCTGGTTGATGGGGCACTACGCACCGGTGTTCGGACGCTTCTTCGAGGCGTTTGCGCGCGCGCTGCCGGACGTGCCGCGCCAGGAGCTTGGCTGGCGCCTGCATTTCGCCCTCAAGGCGCTGGCAGGCGTACTGGCTGGCGATGAACTCGGCAACCTGATGCCTGCATTCACGCAAGGCAAGCGGATGAGCGACGCGCAGGTTCTGGCGCAACTGACATCGATGGTGGTGGCCGCGCTCAAAGCTCCATCGCCCGCGACGCAGGAGCTTGGCGCATTGCAGGATGTGTTCGAGATCGGCGAGACCCAGTATGCCGACGAGCAGGCCCATCTCGCAGCGTTGGCCGCCACGGTGGAAAGCGAGGCCGAGCAGGTCGCGGCAGCCGCCGCAGCTGCGGTGAACCGCGCCCGACGCAGTGCGCGGACTGTTCGCAATGAGGGCGCATCGCGCTCGGCCACCGCCAGCATGACAGTGCGTCGTGAGCACTGCGCCACCTTCCCCAGCAATCCGCTCGACGACTGGATGCGCACCCGCCCCAGGACCTAGCCGCGCGTCGCGGCGGTCTCCATCGGGACCGCCGCGCATACGGCACCGAGCCGCGACGGCTTCCGTCGCTTCCGCTTTCGACATCTTGATTCGCCACGCAAACCGCGAGGCGTGACCCGCCGCGCGCCGCGGTTTCCCGCGTGCATTCGCCTGCTGTGCTCCGCACATGCGGGAGGGCCTCGTCTTGCCATAAGAAAACGATAAGACAGGAGACACGCGATGAAGCAACTGCAACTGCTTGTGATTGCCGCATTCGGTGGCATGCTCGGCTGCCTGGCCACTCCGCCCGCACGTGCGGCAACACCCTACGACGGCCTGCCTACCGCACAGCAAACGTCGCTGCTCGCCAAGCAGACTGCCAGCAGCGAACTCGCGGCAATGAGCGACGCGCAGGTACTGGCCGTGTTCGACGCGCTGCAGCCCGATGCACTGTTGACGTGGGCACGCCAGGAGATCAACCGCTTCCCCGAGTACGAGTACGCGATGACACGGCAGGAGCGGCTCAACGGACAGTGGCAGGACAAGCCCGCACGCATGGTGATCCGCTACCGCCATATGCCGCGGCAGCTCTATGCGAAGTGGTTGCCCAATGGCGCGCAGGCGGGGCAGGAAGTCATCTACGACGAAACCCGGCGCAAGGACGAGATGTACGGCCATCTGGGCGGCATCATGGGTTTCACGTCGATCTGGACCGCTATCGACGGCACGCTGGCGAAGTCGCAATCGAACCATACCGTGCGCGACCTGGGCTTCCAGTTCGTACTGTCGATGCTCGAGCGCGACGCAAAGACCGTGCGTGCTGAGGGCCTCTCCGAGAAGTACAGCCGCGTCGAGATCGTGCAGGAGCAGGGTACGCGCATGGTGGCACTGACATGGGAACTGCCCGAAGGCGCGCCGAAGTACTACGCGAAGAAGGTACAGCTGATGTTCGACCTCAAGCATCCCTGGCCACGCGCGGAAACGGCATGGGACGCCGACGGCAACATGGTCGAGAAGATCGTGTTCGAGAAGGCCGTGAAGAAGACCTTCGATGCAGCAACGTTTGACCCCTCGAACAGCGAATACAAGTTCTGAAGTTGCCGAAGCATGGTGCTTCCGTCCGTTTGAATTCGTGCACATGTGATGGTTTGCGCGGTTTGAACAGTGACGCGACGCGCTTGGCTGCCAACGGCACACGGAGCGGCAGCGGTGTTTGGAACGTGCGCTCTATTGCGCGTCGGCGCTTGAAACGCGAGATTCCGACCACCGTGCGACTTCCCGGCAACAGACCGGCGCACCGGCCATAAGAACGAGGAGACAACCATGCAGCAGTCGAAACTTCGACGCACCATTTGCGCCTTGGCTGGGGTAAGCCTGACGATCGCCTTAACTGCGTGCGGCGGTGGCGATGGCGACCCGGGCGGCACCACGCAACAGGCAACCGCCCAGCAATGTGCCAACAATGGAACGTGCACACCATCCGGTCCCACCGTGAATGCCCCCACCGCTGTCATCTGCCCGAGCGTGCTGGACTACAACACCACGTACACCGGCGGATCAGGCGCCGGCGAATTCCTGAAGATCCAGCTCGACAGCGTCAAGGGTACTTACAGGATCCAGATCCTGGAGTCGGCCGTACCGAAGCAGGTCAACACGGTCTATCCCACCCGTGCAGGCGTCACGCTCACCGGCACGATGTCGCATCCGGCCAAGCCGCTACCCACTGCTGCGCAAAACGATTGTGCGTTCGAGCTGAAGACCGTCATGGCCGACGACGGCATCTCCGAGGTCATCATCGATCCCGCACATCCTCCCATCCTGTTCGTGGGCAACGGCGTGGCCGGCGGCGGCATTCCTGGTGCGACGATCGCGTACGACCCGGGACTTGGTGGTATCGGAGCGATTCCGTCCACCACCTTCCCGACCTACCCGGTGCTCGCCTTTGCCCAGACCGAAACCGACTTCAGCAAGGTAGCAGGTACCTACAACGTGCTGGGCTACCACCTGGTACCTTCCGGCGGTGACTTCACGCAGATCGGCGTGAACTTCGTCCCGGCAATCGCGCGCACGGTGGAAGCGCTCAATGCGAACGGCAGCTGCACCGCGGCATCGGGCAACTGCGTCACCACCGGCCACGCGTGGGAGCTGCGACCGGGCAGCGACGGCGCCTTCGAAAGCAACAACAACAGCGGCATCACGCCGTACCCGTACTTCTACAAATCAGCGTGGTTGGCGGGGTCCAACACGCTGTCCAAAGGCGTGCTGATCGTCGGCAAGCTCGAAGGCAGGCTCGTGCCCTTGCTGGTGCGCGTGGGCTACGCGCGCGTGGATCTTCTTGCCGGCGCTCTCAGCGTCGATGACGAATCCGGGATCGCACTGTTGTCGCCTACGGTGAAGACTTCCGCGGCAGACCTGAAGGGCGGCTATATCGGCTCCGGCAGCGACTTCAAGTACACCGCCTCGGCACTGCGCGACAACGTCGGCGCGTGGCTCGATCCGCAAGATCCGTCGCTTACGCCCACCGGCGCCTTCCAGATGGATTTCACGCAGGCCACGCTGCCTGGCGTGGTGACCACCGTCGACAACAGCGGCCTTGCCGGCTCGCTCATCACCACGGGCCCAGTCTACGCACACCTGTTCGGCCCTGACAGCAATCCGACCTTCCGCGTCAGTGCGGTGGCCAGCCGATAGCGAACGTGAGCCGAAACGAACCCTGCCACACACATAAGAAAGCCCCAAGGAGACGCCAACATGCAGCTGCCGCAATTGCTTGATCCGCTCGCCGCCACCACGCGGCGCACCTGGGTGCCACGCCTGGCGCTGGCCCTCACCACCATCACGTTGCTGGCCGCGTGCGGCGGCGGCGATGGCGGTAGCGGCGGCACTTCCACGCCCGCGGCGGTCACGCCGCGCCTGTGCCCCGCGTCGGTCGACTACTCGACGCCATATATCGGCGGCACGGGCTCGGGCGAACTGGTCAAGGTGCAGATCGACACCAACAGGAAGACCTGGGCCGTAACGTTCCTCGATTCATCGGTGCCGCGCACCACGGGCACTGTCTCGCCCACGCGCTCCGATCCCACCGACAGCAAGAACGTGATGACCGGCACATTGGCGCAGGAAACCGGCCTGCCCACCGATAAACTCAACCAGTGTGCATTCGTGCTGCAGGGAGCGAGCCTCGATGCCTCACGCCCGGCCAAGCTGTTCCTGGGAGAGGGCGTAATGGGTGGCACCATCCCCGGCGCGCGTATCCAGTTCAACGGTTTGCTCGGCGCTGGCGCGGTGCCCGACACCACGTTCCCGTACTTCCAGTTCATCGGTTTTGTACAGACCGAAAACGACCTGGGCAAGGTCGCCGGCATCTACAACGGCTCTGGCTACCACGAGATTCCCTCACAGAATTTTGCGCCGGTCGCGCAGGACTACAAGATGTCGCTGGCCGCCGATGGCTCGTTCACGGTGTGCGACAACAAGTCGGGGGGCACCTGCAAGCAGAAGGGCAACAAGTTCGTCGCGCAGTCCAACGGCACGCTGCTGTCGACCAGCTACGAAGGCGAACAGGCACCTACGCTGGGGGCCGTGAAAGGGCGTGCATACCTGATCGTCGGCAAGCTGCGTGGCGCGCTAGTGCCAGTCATGATCCGTGTCGGCTATGCCAGTGACAACCTTGCCAGCTCACCGGGCGCCGACGACGAGATCGGTATCGGCATGATGGCGCCGGCGGTATCGGCCACGCAGGGCAGCGTCAATGGCGAGTACGTGGGCGTCGACAGCAACTTCGACTACAAGACCACGGCGCTTGTCGGCGCCGAGGCCGCGATGCTCGATCCGTTCCATGCCTCGGATGCGACGCGGGCCATTGCGCTGAAGCTCGACTTCTCGCAAACCACCGCAGGCGTGATCACTACCACGCGCAAGGAAGGCACGGCCGGCATCACCGGCAAGCTGATGTTCACGGGCGGAGTGTTTGGTTTCCTGGAAAACCGCAATGGCAGCCCGTATTTCACGATCGGCGCCTTTGTCGAATAACCCCGGGGAGACAACATGCAAAAGCAAATAGCTCGTCTCACCCCGGCACGGCTGCTGTGTGCCGCCACCGCGCTGATCGCCTTCGCAGCAATACCCGCCCATGCCCAGAAGGCTGGTGACAACGTAGTGTCAGCCGGCTGGTTCCATATCCAGACCTTTGGCACCAGCGGGCCGCTGACCACCAATGTGGTCGATGTCCCAATCAACTATCCGCTTGGCCTGCCGTCGTCGTTCTCGGCACCGGGCAGTGGCTTGTCGACCTCGAACGCGGACACACTCGGCCTTACGTTCAGCCATTTCGTCACCGACCATATTGCAATCACCGGCGTGGGGGGCATTCCGCCCGAGTTCAAGATCTATGGCCACGGCGAACTGATTCCGCCAGGTCCCGCCGGCGCGCTAGGTCACCAGAGCCTCGGCGATCCGTCGCTGAATCCGATCATCACGCGCGCGCGCCAGTGGAGTCCTGCGGCCATGGTGCAGTATCACTTCCGCTCGCCGGGCGTGACATTCCGGCCGTTCGTGGGTGTGGGAGTCTCGTACAACTTCTTCACCGATATCAAGGTGAATCCGGCGTTCGCACAATCGGTGAACAATAACCTCGGCGCAATCCTGGCCGCTGGCGCGGGGATTCCGGGGCCGACTTCGGTCAGTGCCGATGCGTCGTCATCATGGGCGCCGATCTTCAATATCGGTGGCACCTATAACTTCAACGATCACTGGGGCGTAACCGGTGCCGTGACGTATATCCCGCTGAAATCGGAATCCACCATGACGATCAAAGCGTCAGACGGCACCGTACTGTCAACGTCGAAGACCACGTTGCGGCCCAATCCGATTGTTTTCTTTCTTGCGGCGACGTACAAGTTCTAAAACCAACTACCTCTGTCACGCGTGTGTTTGCTCCCCTCTCCCGCACGCGGGAGAGGGGCGGGGGAGAGGGCCAGCGCATCCGTTTGCGATCAACATAAAAAAAGGCGAAGCCGCAGTGGCTTCGCCTTTTTTGCTTGCAAACCGACCTTACTGCGTGGTGGTTTGCGGCGCTGTCTGTGCGACTGCGCCGGTTTCGATCAGGCCGCCGCCCAATGCGCGATACAAATCGATGGCATTGGTCAGCCGCAACTGGCGCGCCTGCACCAATGCCTGCTCGGCCGAGAACAACTGGCGTTGCGCATCGAGTTCGTCGAGGTAGCTGGCTACGCCGGTGCGGAAACGCAGGCGCGACAGTTCGTAGCGCGCGGCTTCCGCATTGCGTTGCTGCTCCTGGCCCGCAACCTGCTCTTCAAGCGTGCCACGTGCCACCAGCGCATCGGCCACTTCGGCAAATGCGGTCTGGATCGTCTTCTCGTAGTTGGCGATCTGGATGTTCTTGCGCACGTTGGCGAGGTCCAGGTTCGACAGGTTGCGGCCGTAGTCGAAGATCGGCAGCGTCAACTGCGGCGAGAACGACCAGATACCGGTACCCGAATCGAACAGTCCCGAGAACGACGGGCTGATGGTGCCTGCGCTCGCCGTCATCGTGATGCGCGGGAAGAATGCCGCGCGCGCTGCGCCGATATTGGCATTGGCGGACAGCAGCGCCTGCTCGGCCTGGCGCACGTCGGGACGCTGCGTCAGCAGATCCGAAGGCAGGCCCTCGGGGATATCGCTGATGATGCGTTCGTCGGACAGACGCGTCGGCGCGGGCAGATTCTGGATCTCGGCGATCGGCTTGCCTACCAGCACTTCAAGCGCGTTCTGCGCCTGTGCGCGCTGGCGTGCCAGTTGCGCGGCACTCACGCGGGCCTGTGCGACCAGCGACTCGTTGTCGCGCAGGTCGAGCGCCGACGTGGCACCGGCATCGAAACGCTTCTGTGCCAGTTCGTAGGTGTCCTGGCGCGCTTTCAACGTATCGCGTGCCAGGTCGTACTGCTCGGCGGCGGCACGCTCGGCCAGATAGGCCTTGGCCACTTCCGACACCAGCGAGATATACGCGGCGCGATGCGCCTCCTCGGTGGAGAAGTACTGCGCCAGCGCCGCATTCGACAGGCTGCGCACGCGGCCGAAGAAGTCGAGCTCCCACTGCGTTACCGACAAGCCAACCTGGTAGATATTGCCCGTGAACGACTGGCCCGTGCCCGATGACAGCCCCGAGATCTTGCCGCGCTGGAAGCTCGCGTTGCCGTTCACGGTGGGCAGCAGGTCAGCGCGCTGGATCTGGTACTGCGCGCGCGCTTCCTCGATGCGCAACGCCGCGGTGCGCAGGTCGCGGTTGTTTTCAAGCGAGGTGGCGATCAGCACCTGCAGACGCGGATCGGTGAAGAACTCGCGCCAGCCGATGTCGGTGGCCCGGCGCGTTTCGCCGGTCTTCACTTCGGCCGTGGCGTAGCCATCCGGCGCGGCCGGGTAGCTGCCCGCCACGGGCGCGGCAGGGCGATCATAGTGCGGTGCCAGCGTGCAACCGCTCATCACCCCGGCCACCAGCAGCAATGTGGTCAAAGTCTTGGTCATAGTCAGATTTCCTTCTGGCCTTCCAGGCGCGCCTGTTCACGCTCATGCTGGGCCTTGCTGCCCTTGAAGCGCCCACGCACCACCACGAAGAACACCGGCACCAGGAAGATCGCCAGCACCGTGGCCGTAATCATGCCGCCCATCACGCCGGTACCAATGGCGCGCTGGCTGCCCGAACCGGCACCCGTGGAGATTGCCAGCGGCAACACACCGAGGATAAAGGCCATCGACGTCATCAGGATCGGGCGGAAGCGCAGATGCACCGCTTCCAGCGTCGCGTCGATCAGGCTGCGTCCCTGCGCCTGCAGATCCTTGGCGAATTCCACGATCAGGATCGCGTTCTTCGCCGACAAGCCAATCGTGGCGATCAGGCCCACCTTGAAGTACACGTCGTTAGGCATGCCACGCAACGTGACACCAAGCAGTGCGCCGATCACGCCAAGCGGCACCACCAGCAGCACCGCCACCGGAATCGACCAGCTCTCGTAGAGCGCGGCCAGGCACAGGAACACGATCACCAGCGACAGCGTGTAGAGAATCGGCTCCTGCGAACCGGCCAGGCGCTCTTCGTACGACTGGCCCGACCATTCGAAGCCAAACCCCGGCGGCAGCTTGGCGAAGTTCTCTTCCATCACGCGCATGGCTTCGCCGGTGGACTTGCCCGGCGCGGCCTGGCCAGCCAGCTTCACGGCCGGCATGCCGTTATAGCGTTCCAGTCGCGGCGAACCCATGATCCACTGCGAGGTCGAGAACGCGGCAAACGCCACCATGTCGCCATTGGCATTGCGCACGCGCAGCTTGGTCAGGTCGTCGGGCAGACGGCGGTCGGCACCTTCGGCCTGCACTATCACGCGACGTACACGGCCTTCGTAGATGAAGTCATTCACATACGAGGAGCCGAACGCAATCGACAGGGTCGAGTTGATGGACGCCACCGATACACCAAGCGCGCGGGCCTTCTCGCGGTCGATGTCGATGCGCAGCTGCGGCGCGTCTTCCTGGCCTTCCGGACGCACGCCCTGCAGCGCCGGCGATTTGGCCGCCATGCCCAGCATCATGTTGCGCGCTTCCATCAGCTTGGCGTGCCCCTGGCCGGTACGGTCCTGCAGGCGGAAGTCAAAGCCCGACGAGTTGCCGAGTTCGGAAATTGCCGGCGGGTTCAGCGGGAAGATGATCGCGTCCTTGATGAACGACAGTGCGCCAAACGCACGGCCCACCAGCGCCTGCGCGGTCTGGTCCGCACCGGGACGCTCCTTCCAGTCCTTGAGTCGCACGAACGCGATACCGCCGTTCTGGCCGCGGCCAAAGAACGAGAAGCCCGCCACCGTGATCATCTGGTCCACCACCTTCGATTCCTTCTGCAGGTAGTAGTCCTCGATCTGCTTGAGCACACCGATCGTGCGCTCCTGCGTGGCACCCGTGGGCAACTGCACCACGGTAATCATGTAGCCCTGGTCTTCGTCAGGCAGGAACGACGACGGCAGGCGCTGGAACAGCAACACCACGCCGGCGATGATCAGCGCATAGATGATCAGGTAGCGGCCGCTGCGCTTGAGGATGCGCGCCACAATGCCCTGGTAGCCCGTGGACGCCGTAGCGAACGTGCGGTTGAACCAGCCGAAGAAACCCTTCTTCTCGTGGTGATGGCCAGCTTCCACCGGCTTGAGCAACGTTGCGCACAATGCCGGGGTCAGCGTCAGTGCCAGCAGCGCCGAGAATGCCATCGACGAAATCAGCGACAGCGAGAACTGGCGATAGATGTTGCCGACCGAGCCCGAGAAGAACGCCATCGGGATGAACACCGCGGTCAGCACCAGCGTAATGCCGACGATGGCACCCGTGATCTGGCCCATGGCCTTGCGGGTGGCCTGGCGTGGCGAGAGACCTTCCTCGCTCATGATCCGCTCGACGTTCTCCACCACCACGATCGCGTCGTCCACCAGGATACCGATGGCCAGCACCATGCCGAACATGGTCAGCACGTTGATCGAGAAGCCGAACGCCAGCAGCGTACCAAACGTACCCAGCAGCGCCACCGGCACCACCAGCGTCGGGATCAGCGTGGCGCGGAAGTTCTGCAGGAACAGGTACATCACCAGGAACACCAGCACCACGGCTTCCAGCAGCGTCTTGACCACTTCCTCGATCGAGATCTTGACGAAGGCCGAGGTGTCGTACGGCACGCTGTATTCGTAGTCCGGCGGGAAGAAGCGCGACAGCTCTTCCATCTTCGCGCGCACGGCGTTGGCCGTGGCCAGCGCATTGCCGGTAGGTGCCAGCTTGATGGCGATGGCCGAGGCCGGCTTGCCGTTGATGCGGGCCAGCGTCGAGTAGTCGGCACCGCCCAGTTCCACGCGGCCCACGTCCTTGATGCGTACCGACGAACCGTCCGGGTTCACGCGCAGCAGGATATTGGCGAACTGCTCGGGCGTGGTCAGCCGGCTTTCGGTGTTCACGGTCGCGTTGAGCTCGGTACCCGAGGGCGACGGCGTGCCACCGAGTTCACCAACCGCGACCTGGATGTTCTGCTCCGACACCGCTGCCGTGACGTCGAGCGGCGTCAGGTTGAAACCGGTCAGCTTGGCCGGATCGAGCCAGATACGCATCGCGTATTCGGTACCGAACAGGTCGGCCGCGCCCACGCCGGGCACGCGGCGAACCGAGTCCACCACCTGTGCCGATACGAAGTTGCCCAGTTCGATCGCGTCCGACTTGCCTGACTTGGACGAGACCGTGATGAACATCATGTAGTTGTTGCCGGCCTTGTCGACCCTCACGCCCTGTTGGCGCACTTCCGCCGGCAGACGCGCTTCCACGCGCTTCAGGCGGTTCTGCACCTCGACGGAATTCAGGTCCGAACTGGAGCCCGGCGCGAACGCGATATTGATCGTGGCCAGCCCCGACGATTCACTTTGTGATTCGTAGTAGAGCAGGTTGGGGGCGCCATTGAGCTCCTGCTCGATTGGCGTGACCACCGAGTCCTCGATCGTCTTGGCCGACGCACCGGGGTAGGTGGTGGTCACCGTGATGATCGGCGGGGCGATATTGGGATATTGCGCGATCGGCAGTTGCAGGATCGCCAATACCCCGCCCAGCGCGATGATCAGCGCGAGTACCCACGCGAACACCGGCCGGTCGATAAAAAACTTCGCCATGAATCTGGCTCCCTAAATGTTGCTTGGTCGAAGGCGGAGGATCAGCCCTGCTTGGCCGCGGACTTGTCGTCGGCCTTGGCGTCCCTGGCATCCTTGCCGGCCGCCGGCTTGTCGCCCTGCGCGGTGGCGTCAGAGGCCGGTGCCGCGGCCGGCGCTTCGGCCGTCTTCGGCGCCTGGAACGGCACGGCCTTGGCCGGTGCACCGGGTCGTACCTTCTGCAGGCCTTCCACGATCACCTTTTCACCGCCCTTCAGGCCTTCGGTCACCACCCAGCGATCACCGATTGCCTGCGGCGCCTTGACCGGCACCGCGGCTACGTTGCCGTCGGCACCCACCACCAGCACGCTGGCACCCTGGGCGCTGCGGATCAGCGCGCGCTGCGGCACGGTCAGTGCGTTTTCATCGATACCCTGTTCGATCTTCACGCGCACGAACGTGCCGGACAGCAGTTCACGCCTGGGATTCGGGAATTCGGCCCGCAGCGTGATCGCACCGGTGGTCGGGTCGACGGTCATGTCCGTGAACAGCAGCTTGCCGGTGGCGGCATATTCCTTGTCGCTGGCTTCGGGGTACAGGTGCACACGCGCACCGCCGTTCACGCCCTTGACCTTGCCGGATTCGATCGCGGCACGCAGGCGCGCCACTTCGGAAGCTGGCTGGGTGAACGTCACCCAGATCGGATCGACCTGTTCGACGGTGGTCAGCTTGGTGGCTTCGCCCTTGCCGACGAGCGCGCCTTCGGTCACCAGCGCACGGCCCACGCGGCCCGAGATCGGCGACGTGACCGTGGTGTAGCCGAGGTTGATCTGCGCGGTGGTAACGGCGGCCTTGGCCGCGGCGATATCCGCATTGGCCTGTCCGGCCGCAGCCACGGCATCGTCGAACTCCTGCTTGCTGACGGCGTTGACTGCCACCAGCGGCTTGTAGCGTTCGGCCTTCTGGCGCGCCGATACCGCATTGGCCTCGGCACGCTCGAGCTGGGCCTTGGCCGACGCCAACTGGGCCTGGTACGGGGCGGGATCGATGCGGAACAGCACCTGGCCGGCCTTCACTTCGCCGCCTTCGGTGTAGTTGCGCGACAGCACGATACCTTCCACGCGCGCCCGCACTTCAGCGGTACGCACGCCTTCGAGACGGCCCGGCAATTCATTGACGACGGCAACGGCAGACGGCGTGACGGTAACCACACCCACTTCCGGCGGCGGCATGGCGCCGCCCTGCGGCGCTTTCTGGCCGCAGGCGGACAACGCCAGGGCTGTCGCGGTGACGACAGCAGCGGCAGCTACGCAACGGATACGTTGGGACTTCCTCATCGATAACCCCATTAAGGCAATTTGAGATCTGCCGCGGCGACCCAGACGTACCAGGGTGACGTCAGGGGACATGCGCACCCCGGGGAGGGATGCGGCGGCTAAAAAGTGATGCTTGAATCAGGTGGACCCCGGGTGGCATGACCAACTGGTCACAGAGACGGCGTAAAAAACGCCTTGGCCGAATCCCGAGCAAGCGCGTAGTATAGATACATTCGCGCATGTATGTAAGCGAAACTTTCAATTTGGCGCCTTTTGCAACACATGGCACCAATTGCGAGCATTGGAATGTTCGGGCTTTTCGAGCACGATTGTTCCAATCACGGTACGATGCGGCCCGCCAGTGCCATCGTGCAATTTGGAGAGAACCGTCCTGCGCAGCAAATGCGAGGGCGTCAGGAGACCCGGGCGGCAAACCACTGCCCCGGGAAAAGAGGAAATGGTCAGACGTACCAAGGAAGAAGCGCTAGAGACGCGCAACCGGATTCTGGATGCGGCGGAGGCCGTGTTTCACGCCCGTGGCGTGGCACGCCCGTCGCTGGCGGACATTGCCGAAGCGGCAGGTGTCACGCGCGGTGCGATCTACTGGCACTTCAAGAACAAGAGCGATGTGTTCGCTGCCATGTGCGATCGCGTCAACCTGCCGGTGGAAGCGCTCTGCGCGCCCGAGCGTCCGGCCCTGCAGGAAGATCCGCTGGGCGGCATCCGCGACATCTGCGCGTTTGTGTTCCGTCAAACCGTGACCAATCCGCAGTGGCGTCGCGTGTTCGAGATCATCTTCCACAAGTGCGAGATGGTCGAGGACAACGGTGCCATTTTCGAGCGCCAGCGCCAGTCCCACGTGGAAGGTACGGTCAAGATGCGCGAACATCTGCGCCTGGCCATGGAGCGCGGCCAGTTGCCGGCCGACCTCGACCTGGACCTCGCCGTGATGGCCTTCCACGCCGCGATCGGCGGCGTGCTGGCCCACTGGCTCTTCTCCCCCGAGGATTTCGACCTGAACCGCGAGGCCGAGCGCCTGGCGGACACCTTTATCGACACGCTGCGCCTGTCGCCAGCGCTGCGCAAGGGCTATGTGCCGCGCCCGATGGCCCCGCTCGACGCGGAAATGGCGGCGCTGTGCGAGCGCCAGCCGCAGCAAGTGGCCGCCGTCAACTCCTGAGCGCGTCGCGCCAGCGCGCGAGAAACGCCTTCTTGCGCAGTGCATCCTGCGCCGCCAGCAACCCCGGCCCCACGCTGATCGGCTTGAGCGCATAGCCAAGCCGTTCGGCCAGCGCATTGGCCGTGTGGGTACTGTCGGTATCGTTGCGGATCGTATAGAGCTGCGACGTGGACTGGCCTAGCAGCACCTGGCCTTCGCGCGACAACAGGTAGTCGAGCCACAGCCGCGCGGCATTCGGCCGCGGCGCCGTGCGGGCGATGAACGCCACACGCGACAGCACCAGCGTGTAGTCACGCGGCGCGATCACCCCGATCCCTGCGCCGCGCTCCATCAGCGACAACGCATACGACCCCAGCAGGTTATAGCCGAGCACCAGTTCGCCACTGGCGATGCGTTCGATCATCTCGGACGTCGACGGCGACAATTGCACGCGTGCGCGGCCCAGCGCCTGCGCGAGATACCAGAATTCGCTGCCCATGCGCGCATCCTGCTGCGCCAGCAGATACCCCACGCCCGAGCGCTCCACGTCATACGTGACCACCTTGCCGCGCCACTGCGGCGCACGCTCCTGCAGCAGCCGCGCCAGTCCGCTGCGGCTGCCCGGCACATGGGCGCCCTTGAAATGCGCACGGTTATAGACGATTACCGCGGGCTCGAACGTGGTGCCCCATGCCTCGTCGCGCCACACCGCCCAGCCGGGCAAGCCGGCGCGTTCCGGCGAGTCGTAGCGCTGCGCATGGCCATCGTTGACGAGCTTGATCTGCAAGTCCATCGCGGTGCTCCAGAGTACATCGGCGTACTCCGCGTGCGCCGCCTCGCGGCCGGGCTGCACCGGCCCCTGACCCGTGCTCTGCGCCAGGAAGCGCTGGTGAAGTTCCAGCGTGTTCAGGTCCTGGTAGCGCACACGCACGCCCGGATAACGGGCTTCAAATCCGCGGATCAGTGGCGTCACCACTTCAAGATCGGTCGACGCATAGACGTTCACCGTGCCTTCGCGCTGCGCACGCGCAATGATGTCGGCGTAGTCGGCCGGGTAGCCGTCTGGCACGCGCGGCGCGGTCTGCGCCATGACCGGCAGGCTGGCGGCCAGTGCGGTGCCGGCAAGCAACAGCTGGCGGCGTGTGGCGTTGGCGGAATCAGGTTGGTAGCGGGGCGCGGTGGACACGGGATCGGGATCGGGGAGCAAGGCGTGGCGCTGGATCGTGCGACCGGATCGTGGTCCTTATTGTTGGTCTCGATAACGCCAGCGGACCCCACCGGGCGGGGCGGAGGTATTATAGGCGCCCGCGGGACGCACGGGCGCCCTGCGCGACACAACGAGAGCGGGCAGAGGAGGTCCGGCATGCGCATCCTGCTGGTGGAAGACGAAGTGGAACTGGCCCGCTGGGTGGCGCGCGCACTGGAGCAGGGCGGATTCGTCATCGAGCACGTCACCGATGGCCTGCAGGCCGACGCCCGCCTGGCAGCCGAGGAATACGATGCCGTGGTGCTGGACCTGCGCCTGCCCGGCAAGGATGGCCTGGCCGTACTGAAGACCATGCGCGGCCGCGACGATCGTACGCCGGTACTGATCCTGACCGCGCAGGACACGCTCGATGAACGCGTGCGCGGCCTGAACCTCGGCGCCGACGATTACCTGCCCAAGCCTTTCGCGATTGCCGAACTCGAGGCCCGCATCCTGGCACTGATTCGCCGCAGCCGCGGCCGCGCGCACCCGCGCCTGCAATGCGGCACGCTGGTGTTCGATGGCGAGACGCGCAGCTTCACGCTCGGTGGTGCGCCGCTGTCGCTGACGCCACGCGAATCAACCCTGCTTGGCGCCTTGCTGGCCAGGAGCGGACAGCCGCTGACCAAGGCCCAGTTGCTCGACAAGGTTTTTTCGCTTGACGCCGATGTCAGCCCCGATGCGATCGAAGTGCTGGTGTACCGCCTGCGCAAGAAGCTCACCGGCCATGGCGTCACTATTGTCACGCTGCGCGGATTCGGCTACCTGCTGGAACCGGAGGCACCGCTTACACCCGACACGCCGGACGCCCCGGCGTCCCCCGCCACCGGAGCCTGACATGTGGCAACGCCGGCTGCGCCAGCGCGCCCGCCTGCCGCTGCGCTTGTGGCTGCGCGGCAGCCTGCGCCGCCAGTTGCTGATCCTGCTGGTGCCGGCGCTGGCGCTGATGATGGCGGTGGATACGTGGTTCACGTATGGCACGCTGCGCGACGCGGCCAACACAGCCTACGACCGTTCGCTCTATGGCTCGGTGCGCACCATCGACAACGCGATCGGCATGGCCGGCGAAAGCGTGCAGCTGACGCTGCCCGATGCCGCAATGGAAATGTTCGAGACCGCCGCGCAGACCCATGTGTTCTATCGCGTGTCGATGGAACGCAGCGGCAGTATCGAAACCGTCACTGGCTACGACGACCTGCCGCTGCCGACCGGCACGCTGATCAACAACCAGCCGCGCTTCTATGACGCCGTCTATCACGGCGATCCTGTACGCATTGCGGTGATGGCGCGTCCTGTATATCGTCCCGATGCGCACATGCGCGTGATCATCCAGGTGGCCGAAACCGCGGAGCCGCGCGCGGCCCTGATCGGCAACGTCTGGCGCAGTGCACTACTGCGCGATATCGCGCTGATCGCGCTGTCGGCACTGATCCTGGTCGGCGGCATCACCTACGTGCTCAAACCGCTGCAACGGGTACGCGACGATGTACGTGCCCGTCCACCCGACGATCTCACGCCGCTTGAGTTCGATCGCGTGCCGTTGGAGGTTCGTCCGCTCGTCGATGCGATCAACCTGCATGTATCGCGCTCCGAAGCCATGACGCAGTCGCAAGCGCAATTCATTGCCGATGCCGCGCACCAGTTGCGTACGCCGCTGGCCATCCTGAAAACGCAGGCCGAATTCGCGCAACGCCAGTTGCAGATGCGCCATGACGAACCCGCGCGCGAGGCCGCATCCGAAGCGGTAGGCGGCATCGTCACCCAGCTCGAACAGGCCGCGCGGCTGACCAACCAGTTGCTGGCACTGGCGCGCGTGCGGCAACCCGCGCGCGATGGCGCCGTGCAGGATGAGGAAGCCGCCATCATCGATGCGGTCGCCGTAGCCGGGCAGGTTGCGCTGGACTACCTGCCGCTGGCCCGTGGCAAGCAACAGGATTTTGGATGGGAGCGCCCGGTCGACCTGACACTGCCGATCCGCGCCGATGCCGCGCTGCTGCGCGAGGCGTTGGCCAACCTCGTGCACAACGCGATCCAGTATTCGGGACGCGGCAGCCGCATCACGCTATCGGCCGCACGCGTGCATAACCATGCGTTGCTGGTAGTGGAAGATGATGGTCCCGGCATTCCGGACAGCGAACGCGAGAAGGTCTTCGCACGCTTCTACCGCAGCGTGGAGAACACCGAACCGGGCTCCGGCCTGGGCCTGGCCATTTCCCGCGAGATGGCCGCACGCTTCGGCGGCAAGGTCACGCTGCGCGATGCCACGCAAGGACGCGGCCTGCGCGCCGAAGTCGAGTTCGACTTGGCCGAGACGGTCGGGCCGGACGCCTGAATCCGTCTATTGCGGCATGGCCTTGCCCATCACCGCACCCTTGCACGGATCTTCGCGATCCTTCGCTGGCACGCGCACCACAGCATCGAAACCGGCGGGAGGCGCATCTGCCTCCAGATAGCCAACGCTGAACGCGCTGGCACCTCGATCAGGCAACCAGCGTGGCACGCCTACGTCGCGCCGCACATGTCCGTTGCCCGCAATCAGCACGGCGCCGCGCTCCGCATAGGGGCGCAACGTGCCAGCCATCACGGCATCACGCGCGGCCTGCGCATTGAGCATGCCGGGCAACATCGCCTTCGGAAAGTGACCGCAATGGCCAGCATCGAGCGCCGCCGTCTGCGCGGCCACGATGTCCTGCGGCAGCGCCTGGTCGAGCCCCAACGTTACCAACTGGCTGTTGGCGAATACATCGCCATAGCCGCCCCGCACGATCTTTGCCGCATCGGCGCGCGACAAGTTTGCCGCCAGCAACGGCAAGTCGTATTGCAGCGCCAGCGCGATCACCGGCTTGTACAACGCCCAGTCCCAGCCACTCTTGCCGCCGGCCGCCTGCGCGATCAGGTATTCGGCATCGCGTGGCCGCTCGCGCCGCGCCCGATCCAGGTCAGCCTGGCGTTCGCGATCGAACTGCTCCATGGCGATGGCTGGGCGCCATCCGCCTTCGACCGCATGCGTCAATGCTTGTAGCCGCTGCTGCTGGCCGGCGGCGCTATCGTGGACCTCGCCCAGCAGTACATAGGACTTGCCTGCAAACCGGTGGCTAACGGACTCGGGAGTCGGCGCGGTCGATGCGCAGCCGGCGATCATGGCCAAGGCAACGGTAGCGGTGGCGCCAAGAATCGAACGGATCATGGCTTTGCAGCCTCCGGTTGTGCCTGTGCCTGCGTGGCATCGCGGCTGGTGTTGGCGTTGGCGCCGACATTGGCATGCTCGGGCACATAGACCATCGAGCCATCCTTCATGCGATAGGCAACACCGGCCTTGATACCGTCGCCGCTGCCCATCTGGCCGCTGGCCTGGTAGCGCACGATCTTCTCGCCCTGGCGCGAAACGATTTCCATGTTCGGCTTGCCCGGATTGGTGATGATCGTGACGTCGTCGTGCGTGAACGGATTCAGCGGGTTCTGTGCGATCGTCACCAGCAACGCGGCAATCACCACCAGGAACACGTCGATCAGGTTGACGACCGACAGGATCGGGTCGTCGCCTTCGCTGTCCTCGAGGAACTTCATGCCTCGGCCCCCCCTTCGTGCCATTGCGGACGCGACTGGCCAAGCCACACCAGTTCCTCGGCCAGCCAGCGCCGCCGCACATTGACCACCCAGAACGTGATGCTGGCGGCGATCAGCGCGAGGATCACCGCCGAGAACGCGATGGTCAGGTTCTCGCCCACGTTGGCGAGGTTGCCGCCGGAGAGGCTTTTCAGGGCCGGCCCCATTGGAATCATCGTGGCCACCAGGCCCAGCATCGGTGCGACGCGCGTGGCAATGCGCGGCCGCTCGAGCAACTTGTGCGCGGCCACATCCAGCGCATCGGGATGGCTGACCTGATTGCGAAGTGCCCAGGCCACCAGCAGATAGCCTCTCCCCGATTCAATCGGATGGCGGCCGCGCAACCAGGCCTGCATCGCGAACTCGCCAAGGGCCCAGAACGCATACAGGAACAACAGGCCAATCAGCGCCAGCGTCGGGTACAGGAACAGCTGGCCGACGTCATACATCAGGGTCTCAAGCAAGGTAGGAGTCATGGGTCTACAGGCTCAAATCAATTAATTCTAATAATGAGATATATCAATTTTACGATCAAACAATCCATACCACGAATAACTATCTCTCAACCACTTGGTCGCCGCCGTGCGTTGAGGGCGCCGCCGATCACCGCTGCCGCCAGGGCGATGCCACCGGCCAGCCAAGATAGCACCGGCACCAGCACGGCAGCCGCCGGATTGCGTTCTTCCAGCTTCATGCCCTGTACTGGCTGGGCCTGCGGCATGGCTGGCGGTTGCGGCTCGGTCTGGGCCTGGGCGGCGGGCTCGGGCACCGGGGGCGCTGCAGGCACACGCCTCGACTGCGGCGGTGCAGCCGGCGCCTGCAGCCCATAACCAGCGCGCGCATTGGACAGCGTCTCACGGTAGGCATTGAACTGCCGATTACTGCTGCGGATATCGTGGCGTTGCGCAAGTTCGTCGTAGCGCTTCGCCAGTGTCTTGAGCAGCGCGGGATCGGCATGCCAATACCCCTTGCGCGCGGCCTCGAGCATGCGCTCGACCAACTGCGCCTGGGCTTGCGGTGCGGTGCGCTCGAACCATTGGTTCAGGCCGAGCTGGTGCTTGTCGTTGACATAGACTTCGGCGAACTCGGTCCACTGATCATCGCGCACGATCTCCGGCGCAACCGCAGTCCAACCCCAGAAATTGTTCACGGTATCCAGCATGTTCAACGCGCCGCTGTAACCCTCGGCCTTCATGCCTTCGATCCAGCCCGGATGGAAATAGCGCGTGCGCAATTCGGTTGCCATGAAACTCGCGGCGGTTTCGGTCCTGGCGTGGCTGGCATCACGCAGATTCGAGATCAGCAACTCGGGCGACTTGCCGGTCAGATGCCGCACGGCCACGCCAATGCCGCCGAGGTACTGGAACGGGTCGTCGGTGGTCAGCATGCCGTACAGGTTCGAACTGCGCGCCAGCAGCGCACCATCAACGCCCTTGAGATTCTCTGCATAGAGGTTGGCCTGCGGGTTGGCCACCGGAAGCTTCTCGCCCCAATGCGCTTCGTCGGGGCCATATGCATACTGCATGCGCGACAGATACAGCCGGGCCAGCTTTGCGTCGGCGGCCTTGCCGCTGCCGAACGTATCGGTGGCCTGCGTGGCATCGTTCAGTCCGGTACCGTAGTTGCCGGATTCGCTCGCGAAGATGCGCGTGACCGCCAGATCGTCGAGACGGGACTCCGCCACGCCAAGCCGGGTCAGTTGCGCACGCATTGCACGCGTATTGGCCGCGACGATATTGTCAGGCTCGCTCTGCGCCGCAGCCAGCCTGACCGCTTCCGCAAGCCATTTCATCAGGTTCGGAAAGTGGTCGCGATAGAGCCCCGTGGCGGACAACACCACGTCCACGCGCGGGCGGCCCAGCTCGCTGGCAGGAATGGCCTCCACGCCAATCACGCGGCCGCCACCATCCCATTTGGGACGGATGCCAAGTACCGCCATCGCCTGTGCTTCGAGCATGCCCTGGTGCCGCATGGTCTCGACGCTCCACAGCGAAAACGCGAGCTTCCCTGGCCACTGCCCGTGACGCTTGCGCCAGTCCTGGAGCATTGCTTCCGCAGCGGCCTGTCCTGCTTGCCACGCTTCGCGACTCGGTACCTTCGACGGATCGAAGCCATAGAGATTCCGACCGGTCGGCAAAGCATCGGGATTGCGAATCGGATCACCACCGGTTCCGGCGCGCACATGCCGTCCTGACAGTGCCGCCAGCAATCCTTCGGTCTCTGGATGCGCATCCAGGTTTGCGTAGAGTTGCCGCGCACGCTGCATGTCCTCGCGCTGCTGTGGATCTGTCAACGCTTCCAGGCCGGCCTGCTCCACCACATGGCGACGCAGCAGTGCGTAGGGCCCGGTGTGCGAGAGCTGTGCGTAGTCCACCGCGAACAATTCCTCGGGCTCTTCCGGAAACATGCGCTTGAGCCAGTCCTTGCCGAGCATGGCCATGGTCGTGTACAGACGCAGCCTTTCCTCCTGCGATTGGCCAAACGTGTGCAAACCATATGGCTGCAGCGTGCCACCGAGATCGTGCAGATGCGTGTGCAACGCATCGAGATATGCCGTGAATGCCGATCTCGCGCGCGCTTCGGTCCAACCCATGTCCTCGAAAACGTGCATCGACTTGCTGCGCGCGAGGATGTCGTCGGCCAGCCGGTCTTTCACCGCCCCTTCGTCCTGCGCCATCCACACGTGCAGTTGGTCGTGCAACTGCGTGAGATCGGTATGCAGGCCAGCGGGCTTGAATGGCGGCGTCTGGTGACTGACGATGACCGCGCGTCCGCGCCGCCTGGCCTGGATCGCTTCGCCCACATCGTCAACGATATACGGATAGACCACGGGCACGTCACCGAGCACCAGGTAGGGCGCGTCACTCACCGACAGTGCACGCTCCTTGCCCGGCGTCCACTCCTGCGTGCCATGCGTGCCGTAGTGCACCAGCGCCTCGCGGCCCTGTCGCGCCCACAGATAGGCCGCCATATAGAAATGGTTGAGCGGCGTGCTGGTCGAGTGATAGAGCGCCTTCTCGTTTGACTCGCCACGCTCGCCACGCGGTGGCAGCGGCATCAGCGCGATGTTGCCGAGTTGCAGGCGAGGAATCACGAAACCCGTTTCACCATTGCGCGTAGTCGCCATCGACGACTGCTCGGGCTGACCCCAACGTGCCGTCACCGCTTCGCGCAGCGTTGCCGGCTGGGCATCGAACCAGGCGCGGTAGTGCGACATCGGCATCCACACGCCAAGGTTGGCATCGAGCAATGGCTGATGGCTGCCGGCGCGGTAGAACGGCGCAAGCAGGGCGCCGAGGTCGCGCTGCAACGTTGCCTCGTCGGCGGCATCGGTACGGTATCCAGCGGCTTGCAACGCGGCCAGCGTACCGGCCAGGCTCTTCGGCAGGTTGAGGAACGACGCCGACAGGTTTTTATCGCCGGCGGGATAGTTGTAGAACAGGATTACCACGCGTTTGTCGGCGTTCGGCATACGCTGCAACCGCGTCAGCGCGATGGCCTTGCCGACCACGGCATCGAGTTGGGCGGGCAGGCTAACGATGGCACCGTCGGGCTTTGCAGTGGCGGCTGCCAGGATCGGATCGATCACGCCTGCCATTTCCGGCTGCACGAGATAGAACGGCGTATCGGTCAGGCTGATGCCGTGCCGGTCGGCGGCCCAGTCGGCGGCGTCGCCCTTGCGGTAGGGCATGACCTGCAGCACGGGAATGCCAAGCGACTCGAATTCGGCCTTGCGTCCCTGCGCATTGAGCATGATCTGGGCATTGACCAGCACGTCGACGATGCGCTTGCCCTCGGGTGCCGCCATGCGCGTGATGCCGTCCGCATCCATCACCGGGCCATAGAACACCAGTGCGCGCGCGTGCCCCGCTTCGATGCGCGCGATCAGGTCATCGATGAATGCGCTATCGAGTCCGGACACATAGGCCTGGTGGATCGCAACGCCAATCACCGGTGTGCCATCTGCACCAGACTCGGCGCCAGACGCCAGCAACGCGTCCGTAGCGGAAGTCGTGATCATGTCCGGCAGGCGCGGATGATAGTAGGCGGCTTTCGGAAAAATCACGGGTGCGGGAATCGACGGGTCGCTGCGCAGATGGAATTGCTCCGTCGCCAGCGTGCGCAGCATGGCGTCGAAGTTTGCGCGACCGCCGTTGACGTAGTAAGCCTGCAGTCGCGCCGCGAGGACCTCGGGCACGCCGTACGATTCATGACGGTCGGTAGCCACCAGCACGCGCGGCGTCTTCGATGTCGTCCATGCAGGACCGAGCTGCGCGGTGATCGCTGCCACGATGTGGTCGCGCGGCGCGTCGACGATCAGCAAGTCGGGCTGCGTCGCGAAACGCGCGAGATCCTGCGCCGACAGCTTGTCAATGTAGCGCGACTCCAACGCAATACCGTGCTGGCTCGCCATGTTACGCAGCGGTTCGAACTTGCCGGCCGGTACCGGCGAGCTGGTCAGGATATGGATCGTGGGCGCCGCCAGGGCAACCTGCGCGATCAGTACAACCAGCATGACGCCGAGGAAGGCCAGCCACTTTATATGTATCGATTGTGGGGACATTATTAATTCCTGTATGCGCGTCAGAACGTCAGAACGCCAGCTTCACGCTGGCGGCAACGGTGCGGCCCGGCTGCGTGTAGAAATCAAGACCGGGCTCGGTGGCAGTCACGCCGGTCTGGCGTATATCGCCCCACAGCCAGTACTTCTTGTCGAACAGGTTGTTCACCGCCAGGGTCAGCGTCGCCCGCTTGCCGAATCGCCACCACGCCTGCAGGTCGACCACGCCGTAGCCTCCGGGCCTGAAGTAGTTGATGGTCGTGTCATCGGTGCGCGTAACGGCACGGGCACCACGCCAGCGCAGTGCCGCACCCGGGCCCTCGCTCAGCGACGGTTCCCACGTCAGGCCGGCCGACGCGCGCAGCGGTGAGACGGTGTTCAGCGGCTGGTTGGTTTGCTCATTGGTGCCATGCGCATACGCCACCGCGCCATCGATGCGCCACTGCGGCTGGAAGCGCCAGGTGCCACGCCATTCAGCGCCGTAGATGCGCACCCTGGCCTGGTTGCGGTGCTGGGACGTGACGCGCATGCCTGGCAGGCAGGACGGATCGGACGGGCAATTGAGCCGAACCTTTTCGATGAAGTCCTTGTAGCGGTTGTCGAATACTGAGACGCTGGTCTGGACGTGGTCGTCGGAATAGCGCACGCCGACTTCGAACGAGCGGCTTTTCTCCGGTCCGAGATCGCCATTCGGCACGGAGCCGTAACGCTGCACCGGGTTGCGGAAACTTCCATTGATTTCCGTATAGCTCGGCGCGCGGTAGCCAAACACATATTGCGTCCAGACATTGACGCGGTCCGTGGCCTGCCACAACGCCGAGAGTTTTGGCGAAACGTTCGCGTCGCGCTTGCTGACTGCTGGCTTCGCGGCCACGCTGTTGTAGAGCGGGTCGTTATCGGGACCAAGCGCGTAGTGGTCGAAACGCACGCCAGGTGTCAGCGTCAAGCGACCGTTGAATCCGCGCAGCTCGTCCTGCACGAACACACCGACCTGGCGCGATGCGCCGCGCGGAAAATCGTGGATCGGAAACGTCTCACCCGCCAGCGACTTCATCGTGGTACCGGTAGCCGTGTTGCGTGCGGTGGCATCGCGCATTTCTTCCGACTCGGTGCGAATGAAGTCGACACCGCCGATCAGGCGATGTTCGACGCTGCCCGTGTTGAACGATTTGTCGGCCTGCATATTGAAGCCGGTTTGCTGTTGCCCGAAGCCGAATTCCAGCGCAACGTCGCATCGGCTCGATCCCGTGCGGGTTCCGGAACACCGGTTGCTGGTACCGCTACGCACCTGCCTCGTATTGGTCCGGGTACGGCTCTTCTGGTAGTAGGCCGAAGCAGTCAGTCGATCGATCGCGCCCCTGCCAGGCCGCCATTCGTAGTCGAGTGAGACACGGTCACGCTCGCTGTCCTGGATACCGTTTGCCGATGTCACGCGCGGCAGCGACGCAGACAATCGCCGCATATCGGTTGCGGTGCTGCCGTCGCGATGCTCATAGGTGAGTTTGAAGCGTTGCCGCTGCGTGGCGTTCAGCACGACTTTGCCGAGATAGGCGTTGGTCTCCGCGTGCTGCGGGTTCGGCGCGGTGCGTGACACCGATATCGAGTCGTCGCCGCCCATGCTCTTCATCTCGTGCGCCTTGCGATGCGCGTACATGAACAGGCCCTGGATCGCATCGTTGCCACCGGCCACGCCAGCCGTCTGGCCAAACGCATTGTCGATGCCGTTCCAGTGCAGGCCGGCTTCGCCAGCAACCGGCTTGCCACGCATCACATCGTCGGGGTCCATGGTGGCGTATGCCACCGCACCACCAATCGCATCGGAACCATACAGGCTCGATGCCGGACCGCGCAGCGCTTCGACGCGCTTCAGGAAGCCGAACTCTGGTGCATCGCGCGTGGCGGTGGTGATGTTCGATGGGCCACCGCCGCGATAGAAGTCAGGCAGGCGCACGCCATCGACCGTCTGCAACACACGGTTGCCCTCGATGCCCCGGATATTGATATTGCCTGCGCCAAAGCGACGGCGGTCGCGCGGCACATCGATATCGGGCTCGTCGGCAAACAGGCCCGTTTCGTCGACCGGCATCGCGTGCCCGATCTTGCGTGCGTCTTCGACGGTGATCGTCGACGCCACGGCATCGGCACGTTCCTCGGTGCGCGTGGCCGTAACCACGACTTCGCGCAGTTGCCGGACCTCTTCGGCCCACAACGGCGTGCAAAGCGTGGCGCAAACGGTGGCAACAGGTGTGACCCCACCAGCGGCGCGCATGCGACGCGCCAGAGAACAGCGTTTCATTGGATTTCCCCTTCAAGAAAACGAAACGCTGGCTGGCTGGTGGCGCGGGGTCGTCAATGACCGGCACCGGTACTGATGGACTGGCTGGCGTGAACGGCGGACCCTGCGCCGTAACGCGGGCCGTCTATTGATAGCGAGAATTATTCTCGTTTGATCGCTTTTAAACAAGCCCCCGCGATCGAAAGAACGCAGAAAACCTGTGGTTCACGCCAAGCGGGAGAAGGCACAACGTAACAACGCAACAACTGCGGTGCAGTCGCGCAGCAATCACCATGTACACGCCTCTCCGGCAACGCGGAGAGGCGGTAGTGATGGTAGAGGCGATAGCGGCGGTGGAGACAAAGCTCAGTGCTGGCCGACCGTAGCGGGCTGCCGCGCTGGTTGAGTCTCTGCAAGCGGATTGCCTTCCGAATCGATCTGCAGCGGGCCAGTGCCCGAGAATCGATCGAGAGCCAGGTAGATGACTGGCGTGATGAACAGCGTGATGACCTGCGAGAACAGCAGGCCGCCCACCACGGCCAGGCCCAGCGGCTGGCGCAGTTCGGCACCTGCGCCCAGGCCCAGCGCCAGCGGCAGCGCACCCATCACGGCCGCGAACGTCGTCATCATGATTGGCCGGAAGCGCAGCAGGCAGGCCTGCCGGATCGCCTTGGCCGGCAACATGCCCTGGTCGCGCTGCGCCGCCAGCGCGAAGTCGATCATCATGATCGCGTTCTTCTTCACGATGCCGATCAGCATCAACACCCCGATGGTTGCGATCAGTGACAGTTCGACATTGAAGATGAACAGCGTCAGCAACGCGCCTATGGCCGCCGACGGCAAACCCGCCAGGATCGTCAGCGGGTGGATATAGCTCTCATAAAGCACGCCCAGCAAGGTGTAGATGACGGCAATGGCCGCCACCAGCAATACCACCTGCGTGGCTTGCGACGACTGGAACACGGCCGCGTCACCACCCCAGCTCGTGAAGATCGACGTGGGCATCTCGATCTCCTGGCGATAGCGGTCGATCAGCTTCGACGCATCGCCAAGCGCCGCACCGGGCGCAAGGTTGAAAGACACTGTGACCGAAGGCAGCTGGCCCTGGTGGTTCACTGCGATCGGTCCGACGCGCCGTTCGGTCGTGGCGAACGCCGACACCGGCACCATCTGCCCGGTCTTGCTGCGCACGTAGAGCTTCGAGAATGCGGTCTCGTCCACGCGATCGATATCGGCGGCGGTCAGGATCACGTAGTAGTTGTCGATCGGCGTGTAGATCGTCGACACCTGCCGCTCGCCAAATGCGGTGTACAGCGCAGTCCGCACGTCCTGCATCTGCACGCCCAGCGCGTTGGCCTTGTCGCGGTCGATTGTCAGTTGCGCCTCGAGACCCGACTGCTGCGAGTCGCTGGTCACGTCGCGAAACACCGGCTCGGCGCGCATCTTCGCCATGAGCTTGTCGCTGAATTCCTGCAGTTGGCCCGCCTTCACGCTCTGCAGCGTGTACTGGTAGCGGCTCTTGCTCTGGCGACCACCGAGGCGCAGGTTCTGCACCGGCGAGAAATACACCTGCAGGCCCGGCACGCCCGACACATCGTGACGCAACGATTCCACCACCTGCGGCATCTTCGGCCGCTGGCCCAACGGCTTCAGTTCCACGAACATGCGGCCCGTATTGATCGCGGGCGAGGGGCCGCCACCAATCGACGCCACCACGCTTTTCACGGCCGGATTCGCACGGATGCGCTCGGCTGCATCACGCAGGCGTTCGGACATTGCATCGAAGGAAATATCCTGCGGACCTTCGGCATTGACCTGGATCTGGCCAATGTCTTCCTCTGGGAAGAAGCCTTTCGGAATTTTCACGAACAGCACGGCCGTCAGCACGAACGTCATGGCGGCAACGCCCAGCACCACGCGCCGATGCGCAAGGCACCAGTCCAGCCCGCGCGCGTAATTGTGCAGCGTCCACTCGAACAGGTCTTCGAACCATTGCGTGGAGCGCATCCCGAGCGTCTGCTTCTGCTGCACATGATGCGTCGGTGCACCTGCCGCGTGGTCGCCGTAGGCATGCTGCGATTCGTCGATCGGCACGTTTTCCGCCGACAGGAAGCGCGCGCACAGCATCGGGATCAGCGTCAGCGATACCAGTGCCGACACCAGGATCGACAGCGACACCACCGCCGCGAATTCATGGAACAGCAGGCCGATCACACCCGGCATGAAGAAGATCGGGATAAACACCGCCACTAGCGAGATCGAGATCGAGAGAATCGTGAAGCCCATCTCGCGCGAACCCACCAGCGCGGCTTTGAGTGGCGGCACGCCTTCCTCAATATGACGGACGATGTTTTCGAGCATCACGATCGCGTCGTCCACCACCAGGCCCACGGCCAGCGTGATGGCCAGCAGCGACACGTTGTCGAGGCTGTAGCCGAACGCCTTCATCAGCGCCACGGTGCCGATCAGCGAGATTGGCAGCGACACGGTAGGAATCAGCGTAGCCGCCGCGCGACGCAGGAACAGGAAGATCACCATCACCACCAGCGCCACGGTCAGCGCCAGCGTGAACTGCACGTCGTGGATCGATTCACGGATCGAGTTCGAGCGATCGTTCACCACACTGACGTTGACCGAGTCCGGCATCTGCTGCAGCAGGCGCGGCAGCGCACCCTTGATGGCATCGACCACCGCCACCGTATTGGCATCGGGCTGGCGCAGCACCGCCAGCACGATCGAGCGCTCGTTGTTGAGCCAGCTACCGGTCTTGATGGTCTCGACGCTATCTTCCACCTCGGCGACATCCGACAGGCGCACGACCGCACCACTGGGCTGGCTGGCCACGATGATGTTGCGGAACGCATCGGCGCTCGTCATCTGGCGGTTGGCCTGGATCGTCAGCGTCTGGCGCGCGCCGTCGAGCGTACCCACCGGGGTATTCGCATTGGCGCGATTGAGCGCAATCGCCAGCTCATCGAGCGTCAGGCCCCGTGCGGCCAGCGCATCCGGGTGGGCACGCACGCGTACCGAAAAACGCTTCTGGCCGAAGATCTGCACCTGGGCCACGCCGGGCAGCGTGGCCAGCGTCGGCGAGATCAGGTTGTCGCCAAACGCATTCAGGTCGCCCAGGCTCATCGACGGTGAATTGATGGCCAGCAGGATCACCGGTGCATCGGCCGGGTTCACCTTGCGATACGACGGCGGCACCGTCATCTCGATCGGCAGCGAGCGTTGCGCGCGGAACAGTGCGGCCTGCACGTCCACGGCCGCATCGTCGATATTGCGGTCGCTGTTGAATTCGATCGTGATGCTGGAGTTGCCGAGCGTGTTCGACGAACTGATCACACTCACGCCCGGGATGGTCGCGAACTGCTTTTCGAGTTGCGTGGCCACCGACGCGGCCATGGTCTCGGGACTTGCTCCGGGTAGTGTGGCCGTGACCTGAATCACGGGCGAATTGAAGCTGGGGAGTGCCGCGATCGGGATCGTCGGGTACAGCACGATGCCGGTGACGATCACGGCCAGGCACAGCAGCACCGTCATCACGGGCCGGCGGATACAGAGCTCGGACAGCGTCATGATGTCAATGCTTGTTGTCGGCCGCAGCGGCGGCGGCTGCAGCAGCCGGTGCCGATGCCGCGCGTGCCGTGGCTTCACGCACCATGCTGCCCGGGCGCAGGTTCTGCGCGCCTTCGGTCACCACGCGCGCACCCGCCTGCACGCCTTCCACCACGGCCGCGGCGGCAGTGGTGGCCAGAACCCGCACCGGCACGCGTGCCACCTTGTGGTCAGGCTGCACGGTGTAGACGAAACGGCCTTCCGGGCCGGTCACGATCGCTTGCGGCGGTACGCTCAGCGCGTTCTTCAGCACCTGCACCGTGGCATTCACGTTGGCATAGGTGCCGGGCCAGAGCCGCTGCTCCTCGTTGCCGAACATCGCCTTGACGCGGATGCTGCCGTATTGCGGGTCGACGGTATTGTCGACGAACGTGATCTTGCCGGTTACTGGCGCCTTGTTGCCGTCGTTCGGCTGCGCGGTAACGGTGACCGGGCCTTGCTGCAGCGCCTCGCGCAACGCGGCAAGCTGGCGTTCGGGCAACGTGAACATGACCGTGATCGGGGCGATCTGGGCAATGGTCACCATCGGGGCGGTGGCGGTGGTGTTGGTCGGTGTGACCAGCGAACCGGGGAACACGTTGATGACGCCGGTGCGTCCACCGATCGTCGCGCGGATCGAACCGTAGCTGATCGCTACCTGGCTGGCTTCGATGGCGGCCTGGTCGGCGCGGATCGTGGCTTCGAACCCGTCGACCTTGGCCTGGGCCGTATCCACCGCGCTTCGCGAGATGAAATTGCGCTGCAGCAGTTCCTGGCTCCGTACCAGTGTACGGCGCGCATCGGACAAGTCAGCCTGGTCGCGCATCAATTGCGCGCGGGCCTTCGCCAGGTTGGCTTCGTCCATGCGCGTATCGAGCGAAAACAGCAGGTCACCGGGCTTTACCGACTGGCCTTCCTTGATGTGCACGGCGCGCACGGTGCTCGATACCTGCGGACGCACTTCCACGGTCTGCATGGCGGTGACCGTGCCGTTGGCGGTGACTTCAACCGGTACATCGCCTTGCGCGACCACGGCCGTGCTCACGGTGGCGGCGACGGGAGCCTTGGCAGCCGGCTTGGGCGCGAACCACGTCTTCCAGGCGTACCAGCCAGCCACGACCAGCACAACCAGCACCACGATTGCCACCCAGGGCGAAGTGCGGCCACGGCCCGTGCTGGCGGCCGCGCTCCAGTTGCCATCGACGAAGCCCTTCGGCTGGTCGATCCCGTCTGTTTTCATGTGAGGACCCTCAATGCCCATGGCGCGCTCCCCAATGGCGCCGGCTTCATGGAGCCGGCTTGGCCCGCGCAAATAGCTACTAGTACCGCATCGGCCCTTTCAGGCAAAGCGGGTTGTATTACAAGTCATTACAGCATCGCAGGGGATGGTTGTCGGGCCAACGGGGAGGGGTTGGCCGAAATGCTTGTATCAGATACAAAACATTAGCAGAAAAGCGTGACACGTCCACTCGGGACTAACGCGGGACTGCCACTGGCGGCCGGATTCAGGCGCTTTGATGGCGGTTCAGGCTGTCGAGCGATACCTGCCGCAGGCCGGGCGTCAGCACCATGGCATCGCCGGCACGGATCACGCCTGGGCGCGCAACGCTCAGGTACACGCCCGAAAAGCCGCTGCGTGACATGTCGCGTACCGCGTGGGCATAGCCCATGACCGCATTGAGCTTGAAGCACGGCCGGCGTGGCGATTCCACCACAAGTTCGACATCGCCGATGCGGAGCCGGTCGCCAACCCAGAGCGAGGTCTCGAGCAGGCCCTGGATGGTCAGGTTCTCGCCCATCGCGCCAAAAGCGAGCGGGCGCGCGGCTTCCTCCACGCCGGCCTCGCGGCGGCGGGTATTCCACCAGCAATAGTGTTCGATCGGGTAGGCGTAGATGGCCTTGTCCGGACCGCCGTGTACCGTGCGGTCCATCTGCTGGTCGCCCGCCACGCCCAGCCGGTGCACGCCAACGGCGATCGGGTGGTGCAGGGTGCTCAGCGGATGCTTGCGGATGGCCGACATCACCACTGCTTCGGTGCCGGCACCTGCAACGACCAGCGGCAGCGCCGTGCCGACGTTGACCGCCAGGACGCGGCCGACGGCTGTGCCGCCAGCGCCTGCGGGATAGGGACGCGGATCGGATTCGGCCACGGTACGCCCTCCTTGCGTGTGCGGGCCCACGCGGATGCACCGCAAATGGGTGTCACGCGCTGACGTTGTGCATCGAGTGTACCGGGCCGATTGCCGGCCGAAGGGGAGGAAATGTGGGCAAACAGACGCACGAATGGCCGCACCCGAGCCAGCGTGCGGCCATTCGTGGAGTGCGACGGTTCAGCGCGAGAGCGCCGGCGTCAGGGCCTTCGGGTTGGCGATGCTGTCGTGCTTGCCGTCCAGCACGTCAAGGATGTTCTGGAACGCCGTGCGGAAGTAAAGCTCGTAGCTGTCGCGCTCCACGTAGCCCAGGTGCGGCGTGCAGATGCAGTTTTCCATGCGCAGCAGCGCGTGTCCCTGCAGGATCGGCTCGGATTCGAAAACATCCACGGCTGCCATGCCGGGGCGGCCCCGGTTCAGCGCGGCCACCAGCGCGTTTTCCTCGATCAGCTCGGCGCGGCTCGTGTTGACGAACAGCGCCGTCGGCTTCATGCGCTGCAGGTCAGCCAGCCTGACGATGCCGCGCGTCTCGTCATTGAGGCGCAGGTGCAAGGACAGTACGTCGCTGTCTGCAAACAGCTGGTCGACCGATTCGGCCACATTCAGGCCATCCTCGCGCGCGCCTTGCTGCGACGCCTCGCGGCCCCAGACCAGCACGTTCATGCCGAACGCCCGCCCATAGCCGGCCAGCAGGCGGCCGATCTTGCCGTAGCCCCAGATGCCCAGCGTCTGGCCGCGCAGCACCTGGCCCACGCCGAAGTTCGGCGGCATGGTGGTCGACTTCAGGCCCGACTGCTGCCAGGCGCCGTGCTTGAGGCTGGCCACATACTGCGGAATGCGCCGCTGGGCGGCCATGATCAATGCCCAGGTCAGCTCTGCCGGCGCCACCGGCGAACCCACCCCTTCGAGCACGGCCACGCCGCGGTCGGTGCAGGCGTCCAGGTCCACATGACCACCGGCACGTCCGGTCTGGCTGATGATCTTCAGCTTGGGCAACTTTTCGAGCAACTGGCGCGTCACCCGCGTGCGTTCGCGGATCAGGACCAGCGCTTCCACGTCCGACAGGCGCGCGGCCAGCTGGCCCACGCCCTTGACGGTGTTGTTGAAGACCTTGACGTCGTGGCCTTCCAGCAGGGAAAAGCAGGGCAGCTTGCGGACGGCGTCCTGGTAATCGTCGAGAACGGCAATCTTCATTGGTGACTCTTTGATCTCGGGGGCTTGGTGCGCGCGACCACAGAATCGGCGCGCGCCCGACAGTATTGTTGACTTCCCTGACGCAACATTGACAACGGACACGTCGCTACGGGTTTCCCCGCGCAACGATGCCGCGCGGTGGCGAACGGGCATTTTGACAGGGGACACAATGCTGCGCAGCAAAAAACAGGGGGTCCGTACAGTGGTATTCTTGCCCGCTCTCGCGACACGACAGTGCGGTCGAGCGACGCTCCCGCCTCCTGTCTGCCGCCAGACAATGCCCGACCGGCCCCTGCCGCCCGCCAAAAGCGGGCGAAGCGCAACTGTATCGCAGCCGCAGGGACCCCCGCGACCTTTGCACGGATTTGGTCGCCGCCGAGTTGTAACGGGATGTGACGATTACACGGCGAGTGCGCCATGCCCAACCCGGCATGCCACTTGACGGACCAGTCTTCCCCGTGACAGCCGCAACCCCGGACACGGACATTGCAAGAATTCCTTTTCGCTTTGGAGCAGTCAGATGAACCACCCCACAATGCAAGGCACTCCGGCACTGAACGTGCCGGCCTGGGTAAAGAACCAGAAACTGGTCGCCTGGGTAGCCGAGATCGCCGCCCTGACCAAGCCGGACCAGATCTACTGGTGCGATGGCTCGCAGGAAGAATATGACCGCCTGTGCGAGCAGATGGTCGCCGCCGGCACCATGCAACGCCTGAACCCGGCCAAGCGCAAGAACTCGTTCCTGGCCCTGTCCGATCCGTCGGATGTGGCGCGCGTGGAAGACCGCACCTTCATCTGTTCCGAGAAGAAGGAAGACGCCGGCCCCACCAATAACTGGACTGCGCCGGCCGAGATGCGCACCACGCTGAATGGCCTGTTCGACGGCTGCATGCGTGGCCGCACGCTGTATGTGGTGCCGTTCTCGATGGGTCCGCTGGGTTCGCCGATCGCGCATATTGGCGTGGAACTGTCCGATTCGCCGTACGTGGCCGTGAACATGCGCATCATGACCCGCATGGGCAAGGCCGTGTACGACGTGCTGGGCGCCGAAGGCGAGTTCGTGCCTTGCGTGCACACCGTGGGCAAGCCGCTGGCCGCTGGCGAGAAGGACGTGCCATGGCCATGCAATTCGACCAAGTACATCGTTCATTTCCCCGAGTCGCGCGAAATCTGGTCGTTCGGTTCCGGCTACGGCGGCAACGCACTGCTGGGCAAGAAGTGCTTCGCGCTGCGGATCGCCTCGACCATGGGCCGCGACGAAGGCTGGCTGGCCGAGCACATGCTGATCCTGGGCGTGACCTCGCCCGAGGGCAAGAAGTACCACGTGGCCGCTGCGTTCCCGTCGGCCTGCGGCAAGACCAACTTTGCCATGCTGATCCCGCCCAAGGGCTTCGACGGCTGGAAGATCACCACGATCGGCGACGACATCGCCTGGATCAAGCCGGGCCGCGATGGCCGCCTGTACGCGATCAACCCCGAGGCCGGCTACTTCGGCGTGGCACCGGGCACGAGCGAGAAGACCAACTTCAACGCGATGGCGACGCTCAAGGAAAACGTCATCTTCACCAACGTGGCGCTGACCGATGACGGCGACGTGTGGTGGGAAGGCATGACCAAGGAAGCGCCGGCGCATCTGGTGGACTGGCAGGGCAAGGACTGGACGCCGGCAATTGCCAAGGAAACCGGCGCCAAGGCCGCGCATCCGAATGCACGCTTTACCGCGCCGGCATCGCAATGCCCGTCGATCGACGACAACTGGGACAACCCGGCTGGCGTGGCCATCGACGCGTTCATCTTCGGCGGCCGCCGCAGCACCACGGTGCCGCTGGTAACCGAAGCCCGCAACTGGACCGAAGGCGTCTACATGGCCGCCACGATGGGTTCGGAAACCACGGCCGCCGCGGCTGGCCAGCAAGGCGTGGTACGCCGCGACCCGTTCGCGATGCTGCCGTTCTGCGGCTACAACATGAGCGACTACTTCGGCCACTGGCTCGCGCTGGGCAAGAAGCTCGAGGAAGCGGGCGCGAAGCTGCCGAAGTTCTACTGCGTGAACTGGTTCCGCAAGGACGCCGACGGCAACTTCGTGTGGCCGGGCTTCGGTGAAAACATGCGCGTGCTGTCGTGGATGATCGACCGCGTCGAAGGCCGTGGCGAAGGCGTGGATCACGTGTTCGGCACGTCGCCGCGCTATGCCGACCTGAACTGGGACGGCCTGTCGTTCACGACCGAACAGTTCGACCAGGTCACGTCGATCGACCTCGACGCATGGCAGAACGAGCTGAAGCTGCACGATGAACTGTTCACGCAGCTCAAGCACAACCTGCCGCAGGCACTGGTGGAAACCAAGGAAGCCCTGGCCAAGCGTCTGGCCTGAGTTTTCCAGCCATAAGAAAAACGCCGAACGGTTCACAGCCGTTCGGCGTTTTTTGTTGGGCGTGTTGGGCGTAGATATGCTTTCGGTGTTCGCCTCTGTCCCGCACTGCGGGAGAGGGGAGCAAACATGTGGGCGTCTTAACTTCCTTCGACGTCCAGACCAAGCTGCTGCACCGCATACTTCACCAGCTCCGCGCGGCCTTCGATGCCGAGTTTGCGTTTCAGGTTCAGGCGGTGCGTCTCCACGGTTCGTACTGACACGCCGAGCCGCGCCGCGATTTCCTTGTTGGCGTGGCCGCGGCCTATGCCATGCAGGATGTCGCGTTCGCGGGGTGTCAGCGCGTCGAGCGGACTGATGGTGTGCTCGGCCATGCCGCGCGCAATGCGGGCGCTATAGAACACTCGCCCTGCCAGCACGGTGTGGATGGCGGCCATCAGCTCGTCGGCCGGCGCGTCCTTGAGTACGTAGCCACGCGCGCCGGCACGGATGGCCTGGCGTACGTATTCCAGGTTGTCGTGCATCGACACGATCAGCACGGCGAGTTCCGGATACCGGTCATGCAGCGCACTGGCCAGCGCGATACCGCCCATGCCGCGCATGCCGATATCGGTGATGACCAGTTCCGGCAGGCAATCGGGTCCCGCATTGGCCAGCCACGCCAGCGCGGCTTCACCATCGTCGGCTTCGCCAACGACATCGAGATCGGGATGCAGTGACAGGTGCATGCGCATGCCATCGCGCACCAGCGCGTGATCATCGATCAGCAGCACGCGGGCGGGCTTGTCCGAAGCGGCAATGACGGAATCGTCGTCGTGCGAAATGGTCATGACAGCGGAGTATCGGATGGGGAGGTGGTCAGGGGCAGCGCCGCCACGAGCCGCGTGCCGGCAGGCGTCGACGTGATATCGAACTGGCCACCCAGTGCAGCCATGCGCTCGCGCAGGTTGCGCAGGCCGATGCCGCGCCGCGGGTCGTGCTGCATGCGGGCCACGTCGAAACCGGCGCCATTGTCGCGCACGGTCAGCCGCGTGCCCGATGGCGAGAATTCAAGCGCTACGGCGACACGCGTGGCATGGGCATGGCGTTCGACATTGGTCAACGCTTCCTGTGCAATGCGAAACAATGCCGTGGCATGTTCCTCGGAAAGTTCGCGCGGTTGGCCGGACTGTGTCACTTCCACCGTCAGCGTACTGCCGGCCTGCATTTCGCGCGCCAGGTGCTGGAGCGCGGCAAACAGACCGAGGTCATCGAGCAGGGCAGGGCGCAGGTTGCGCGCCACGCGCCGTACCTCGTTGAATACGGTATCGAGGCGATTCAGCGCCATGCCCAGGATTGGCGCTACCGATGCGCCCTCGGCAGGTGCCATGCGAATCCGGTTGGTGGCGGCTTCGAGCACAAGCTTGACCGACACCAGCAACTGGCTGATGCCATCGTGCAGTTCGCGCGACAACCGTGCGCGTTCCTCTTCCTGCGACTGCACCACGCGTTGCGCCAACTGGCGCAGCTTGGCGTCGGCCTCGCGATGTTCGCTGATGTTGAGCGCCAGTCCGCTGGCCGCCACCAGCAGGATGCTGATGCCGGCGATCACGCCGATCCACGCCATGGTTTCGCGAATATCGGTTTCGGCGCGCGCATCGAGCTGGCGCAGCGTCTGCTCGACATCATCGAGATAAATGCCGGTGCCGAGCATCCAGTTCCAGGCCGGCACGGCCACCACGTAGCCAAGCTTGGGCACCTCCTGCTGCGTCGAAGGCTTTCTCCACAGGTAGCGCACCGATCCGCCCCCGGCCTTGGCGGCGCTGACCAGCTTCTGGATCGTCAGCGCACCTTGCGGGTCGCGCAGCAACCACAGGTCCTGGCCGACCAGTTCAGGCTGGCGCGGGTGCATCAGGTTCCGGCCTTGCAGGTCATACAGGAAGAAATACCCGTCGGGCCCGTAGTCGAGCCGGGCCAGCGCGTCCATGGCCGACTGGCGCGTTGCCGCGTCATTGCGTCCCGATTGAACCATCGGCGCAATCGCGCTCTGGGCCAGTTCCACGTAGTGGCGCAGCTCGGTTTCCTTACTCTGCAGATAGGCGGCTTCCACCAGCGCGCGCTCGTGGCGGGCCAGTGCCGTGGCCTGGTAACGCACGGCCAGCGCAATGCCCAGCATCGCGACGGCGAGCGGTGCCACGGCAAGCAAAAGTATCTTTTGGCGGAGTTTCATCTGAACCGGGGGTAAACACCGATGCCGGCGAGGCCGCTTGGCATCGTCGCGCTACGTACTACTACGCACGGGTGCTGCGTAGTTTCGCGCTTGTGCCGACATGGGCGGCTGTCAATACTACACGCCGGATTACGCCCGGGCCTGCCTGCGACGCAATCCGACGCAGTAGGTGCGCGCCGATCCTTGCGATTTCGCTGTCGGCTGCACTGCCTGCCTGCACGACAAGATCCGGTACCAGACGAGAAACAGACCGGGCGCCGCAGACATCCAGGAGACCCCTTTCCGCGCGATCGTCGGCGGCCGCTACCCGGCACCGCCCCCGCTGCCCGTCATCCGTCGACGCAGGTTTCATTCAGCCGGTCTGAGGAGACCCTTCAACATGAATCGCATCGGACAACACCTGTTGTGGCTGGCCGTCGCCGTCCTCGGCGCGTTTGCCTTCGCCACTGTCGCGCTATCGCGCGGCGAAGCCGTCAGCGCACTGTGGATCGTGGTTGCCGCGCTCTGCATCTACCTGATCGCCTACCGTTACTACAGCCGCTTCATCGCCGACAAGGTGATGCAGCTCGACCCCAAACGCATGACGCCGGCATGGCGGCATAACGACGGCCTGGACTACGTGCCGACCAACAAGGCGGTGCTGTTCGGCCACCATTTCGCGGCGATCGCCGGGGCCGGACCGCTGGTGGGTCCGGTGCTGGCCGCGCAGATGGGCTACATGCCCGGCATGCTGTGGATCCTGGCCGGCGTGGTGTTTGCCGGTGCGGTGCAGGATTTCATGATCCTGTTCATTTCCACGCGCCGCGACGGTCGCAGCCTGGGTGACCTGGTCAAGTCCGAGATGGGCACCGTGCCCGGCCTGATCGCGCTGTTCGGCTGCTTCATGATCATGATCATTATCCTGGCGGTGCTGGCGCTGATCGTCGTGAAGGCGCTGGCCGGTTCGCCGTGGGGCACGTTCACCGTGGCGGTGACGATTCCGATCGCCATCTTCATGGGCGTCTACACGCGCTATATCCGACCGGGCCGTATCGGCGAGGTATCGGTAATCGGCTTCGTGCTGCTGATGCTGGCCATCATCGGCGGCCAGTACGTGCATGAAAGCGCCGCGCTGGCGCCGCTGTTCACGTACGACGGCAAGGCGCTGACCTGGATGCTGATCATCTACGGCTTTATCGCCGCGGTGCTGCCCGTGTGGCTGCTGCTGGCGCCGCGCGACTACCTGTCGACGTTCCTGAAGATCGGCACCATCATCGCGCTGGCCATCGGCATCCTGATCGTGGCGCCGGAGCTGAAGATGCCGGCGTTCACGCAGTTCGCGCAAGGCAATGGTCCGGTGTGGTCGGGCAACCTGTTCCCGTTCCTGTTCATCACCATCGCCTGTGGCGCCGTATCGGGCTTCCACGCACTGATCTCGTCGGGCACCACGCCCAAGCTGCTGGAGAACGAATCGCACGCGCGCTTCATCGGTTATGGCGCGATGCTGGCCGAGTCGTTCGTCGCCATCATGGCCCTGGTGGCAGCCTCGGTGATCGAACCGGGCGTCTACTTCGCCATGAACAGCCCGGCGGCCGTGATCGGCACCACGCCGGAAGCGGTGGCGCAAGCCGTGTCGAACTGGGGTTTCGTGATCACGCCCGACGTGCTGATCCAGACCGCCAAGGACGTTGGCGAGAACACGATCATCTCGCGCGCCGGTGGCGCACCGACGCTGGCCGTGGGCATTGCCCACATCCTGCACCAGGTGGTGGGTGGCCAGGCCATGATGGCCTTCTGGTACCACTTCGCGATCCTGTTCGAGGCGCTGTTCATCCTGACCGCGGTTGACGCCGGCACACGTGCGGGACGCTTCATGCTGCAGGATCTGCTGGGTAGCTTCGTGCCGTCGCTGAAGCGCACCGATTCACTGCCCGCCAACCTGATTGCCACCGCGCTGACCGTGGCGGCCTGGGGCTACTTCCTGTACCAGGGCGTGGTCGATCCGCTGGGCGGCATCAATACGCTGTGGCCGCTGTTCGGTATCTCCAACCAGATGCTGGCCGCCGTGGCGCTGGTGCTCGGTACCTGCGTGCTGGTGAAGATGAAGCGCGGCCAGTACGCCTGGGTCACGCTGCTGCCTACGTGCTGGCTGCTGATCTGCACGCTGACCGCCGGCTGGCAGAAGCTGTTCGATGCCGATCCCAAGGTCAGCTTCCTGACCCACGCATCGAAATTCAGCGCGGCCATTGCCGAAGGCAAGGTGCTGGCACCGGCCAAGTCGATGGAACAGATGCATCGCATCGTGTTCAATGACTACCTCGATGCCGGCCTGTGCGCATTGTTCATGTTCGTGGTGCTGTCGATCGTGTTCTACGGCTTCAAGACCGCCATGGCGGCACGAGGCGCGTCGAAGCGCACCGATAGCGAAACGCCGTTTGAAGCGATGCCGGCCCAGGCATCGGCATCATCGCACTGACCTGCCGGAGGCCATCATGCTGGACCAGATCGGAAACATGGGACGTTACCTGGGTCAGTCGCTGCGGCTGATGGTGGGCCTGCCCGACTACCAGACCTACGTGACCCATATGGAAAGCACCCATCCCGACCGCGCGCCAATGACGTACGAGGAATTCTTCCGCGAACGTCAGGAAGCACGCTACGGCGGCGGCCAGGGCAAGTGCTGCTAACCGGTCGGCACCGCTGACAGGATCAGGCGGCCCCACGGGGCCGCTTTTTCTTGGGGGCGTTTGTGACGTCTGGTCGGCGCATGGTGGCCCGATGTTGCATCGAAACATCGCTTTTTAACGGTTGGATACCGTTTCTGCAGCGGGTTACAGGGCCTCACAACTAGTTACAGCAAGGGAAGGGACGCTTCTCTACACTCCGGTACCAGATACACACCACACAAGGAAAATACGATGTCTCGCCATCTCCGCAGTCTGACCCTGGCCCTTGCCCTCTCGGCGGCTACGCTGCCGGCGTTTGCAGGGGGTGATCTGAACAACGCGCTTGGCGGCGGCCTCGGTGGCGTCGCAGGTGCCGCTGTCGGTGGCGCACTCGGTGGCAGCACCGGCTCCGTGATCGGTGGTGCCGTTGGCGGTGGTGCCGGTGGTGCACTGACCTCGAATCGCCGTGAGCGCACTGGCGCCATCATCGGCGGCGCCCTGGGCGGCGGCGCGGGTACTGCGGCGGGCAACGCCATGGGCGGCCGTACCGGCGGCCTGGTTGGCGCAGGCCTGGGCGGTGCCGCGGGCGCGGCGCTGGGCGGCAATGTGTCGCGCAGCAATTCGTACGACGATGACCGCCGCTACTACAAGCGCAGCAAGCATCGCCGTCACCGTCACGACGACTGATCAGGTAGAGAAATTGAGAACGGGCCCATGAGGCCCGTTTTCTTTTGAGCTTTCTTTTGGCTTATCTTCTGGCTACTCCCGGTGCCGGAAAACAAAAAGCCCGTACCGGTTGGTACGGGCTTTTGCCGGAATACCTTGCGAATCAGAGCTTGGCGCCGTCGGAGTACACGTCAAACGACTTGGCGCCGTCCGCGAACGGATCGAACTTGCCAGCCTTGGCACCATCCGTGAACGTATCGAACTTGCCGGCCTTCGCGCCGTCGGTGTACGGGTCGAACTTCGTGGCCTTGGCGCCATCGGTGTAGGGGTCGAACTTGCCAGCCTTGGCAAATGCGGGGGCTGCCGACAGTGCGACGGTCATTGCAGCAATCAGGGCGATCTGGCGCTTCATGGCGATTCCTTCACTTTCTTGAGGATGCCGTGAATTCTGGGAATTGCTGCGTCGCGGCATCGAATAGTGGGATATTAGGCATTTCCCTGATATGAATAAATATTCCCGTCCACAATGATTGATTGTGGTTTCAACAATAAACTACCCGTATCGTGTAAAAATTCACGGCGGAAACGGGAGACTATGTCATGGATCGGCTGCAATCGATGCGCGTTTTCGCCAAGGTCGTCGAGCTTGGCAGCTTTGCCCGTGCGGCGCAGCAACTGGAAATGTCCAACGCCGTCGTCACGCGCTACGTGGCCGATCTGGAAAGCCATCTTGGTACGCGGCTGCTCAACCGCACCACGCGCAGCCTATCCCTGACCGACGCCGGAGAAACCTATCTCCAGCGCTGTGCGCAGATCCTCGAGGATGTCGAGGAGGCCGAGTCGATTGTCACGGCACGTAGCCAGTCACTATCCGGCACACTGCGGCTGGTAACACCGGTCATGTTCGGCCTGCACCTGCTGCCACATACGCTGGAGCGTTTCCAGCGGCTCTATCCCGATGTGGTGTTCGACGTGCAGTTGTCCGACCGGATGGTCGATATCGTCGAGGAGGGTCGCGACGTTGGCGTGATGCTTTCCGACCTGGGCCTGGGCTCGCACCTGGTGGCGCGGCCGCTGATCTCGGCCGAGATCGTGCTGTGCGCTTCACCGGGCTACCTGCGCGAGCACCCGCCGCTGCGCACTGCTCACGACCTGACCAACCATCGCGCCATCGCGATGCGGCTGCCGACCGCGGAACATGAATGGACGCTATCCGGCCCCGAGGGCGAGGTGACCGTACCGATTCGCCCGGGACTGCTCTGCAGCAATGCGGAACTGGCCCACCAGGCAGCGTTGGCCAATATGGGGATCGCCATGCTGTCGTCCTACCTGGCGCGGCCCAATATCGAGGCCGGCCGGTTGATGCATATCCTGCCGCAATATCAATTGCCACGCCGCGACGTCAGCGTGGTCTATCCAAGCCGCAAATTCCTGCCCACCAAGGTGCGCGCGTTTATCGACTTCCTGCTTGAAGAAGGTCAGCAACGCGCCGGCGAGACTGTCGGCAAAACCTTCCACAAATAGAAAAAGAAAACGGCGAGGTGGAAACCTCGCCGTTGTCATGTCGCCATCGCGGGCAGCCATCGCGCGCAATCTGAAGACCAGTCTTACTCTTCAGCTTCCGCAGTCTGCTTGGGCGTGGCGCGCGTCTTCTTGGCGGCCGCCGTTTTCGCAGCGGCGGTCTTGCTTGCCGCGGTCTTCGTTGGGGCCTTCGTGGCTGTCTTCGTCGCAGCCTTCTTGGCCGGCGCCTTCTTGGCGGCAACCTTCTTCGCCGGCGCGGCTTCCGCCTCCTCGGCCTTGCCAGCCGACTTGGCTGCGGTCTTCGAAGCCGTCTTGGCCGCGGTCTTGGCCGCCGCACCGGCCTTCGGCTCGCGTGCCTCGAACTCGAAGCCGATCTTGCCGTCAGGTTGCTTGGCCAGGAACGCCTTGAAGTTGCGGCCCGTACGCGATGACTTGAAACCGGTCAGCAGATCGGTCTTGCCATTGGTCAGCAGCTTGCCAATCTGTTCGCGCGAGATTTCCTGCTGCAGGATGATCTTGCCCGTCGTGAAGTCACAGGATTTCTCGCTACCGACCGCGTTCTCGCAGACGTACTTCATGCCGTGCTCGTAGACTGAGCCACTGCATTTCGGGCAATGGCCCACCGGCGTCTGCTCGCTGAAATCGATCGGTTCACCGTCGCCTTCGTCGTCGTTCTGGCCGAAGTCGAACTCCATCTTCCAATGGGCATCGTCATCCTTGGCCAGCTTCAGGATGGCCGCGAACGGACGACCCATCTTGCTGCGGAAACCCTGCAGGGGGCCGATTTCCTTCTTCAGCAGCAGTTCCTCGACTTCCTCGATCTCGAACTGGCGTCCGCCGGGGATCTTGCTGATCGAGAACTCGCAGGCCGTGCAGGCAAAGCGGCGGTAGTTTTCCTTGACCTGGCCGCCGCACTGCGGGCACGGCGTGTCCAGCGTCGCGTAGTCGCCCGGGATCGTGTCGCTGTCGTACTCCTTGGCACGCTTGACGATCTGCTGCGTCATCTGCGCAATCTCGCGCATGAACTCGTCACGCTTGAGGCGGCCACGCTCGATCTGCGACAGCTTGTGTTCCCACTCGCCGGTCAGTTCGGCCTGCGTCAGTTCCAGCACGCCCAGGCCGCGCAACAGCGTCATCAGCTGGAACGCCTTGGCCGTCGGGATCAGCTCGCGGCCTTCGCGCACCAGGTACTTTTCGGTCAGCAGGCCTTCGATGATGGCCGCACGCGTGGCTGGCGTGCCCAGGCCCTTGCCGGCCATGGCCTCGCGCAACGCATCGTCGTCCACCAGCTTGCCGGCGCCTTCCATGGCCGACAGCAGTGTGGCTTCGTTATAGCGCGCGGGCGGGCGCGTGGTCAGGCCCACGGCCTCGACCTTGTCGGTCTTGACCTTCTCGTCCTTCTGCACCGGCACCAGGTTGGCGTTGTCGTCCTTGCCCTGCGCCTCGCGACCATAGATCACGAGCCAGCCCGGGTTGACCAGCACCTTGCCTTCGGTCTTGAAATGATGGCCCGCGACCTCGGTAATGCGCGTGGTGACCTGGAACTCGGCCGCCGGGAAGAACACCGCCAGGAAGCGGCGCACGACCAGGTCGTACAGCTTCTGCTCGGGCTCGGACAGGTTCTTCGGTGCCTGCAGCGTCGGGATGATGGCGAAGTGGTCGCTGATCTTGCTGTTGTCGAAGATCCGCTTGTTCGGCTTCACCCAGCCGCTCGACAGGATCTTCTTCGCATGCGGCAGATAGTTCGGCGAGCTGTCGGCCAGCATGTCCATGGTCTGCTTGACCGTGTCCAGGTAATCCTCGGGCAGTGCACGGGCGTCGGTACGCGGGTACGTCAGTACCTTGTGCTTTTCGTACAGTGCCTGCGCCAGGCCCAGCGTGTTCTTGGCCGAGAAGCCGAAACGCGAGTTGGCTTCGCGCTGCAGCGTGGTCAGGTCGAACAGTGCCGGCGACTGCTGCGTGGACGGCTTCGATTCCTCGGAGACGGTGCCCGGCTTGTCGCGGCAGGCCGCCACGATGCTCTTGGCCTCGGCCTCGCTCCACAGGCGCGAATCGCGCGCCTCGGGGTCGAATTCGTTCTTCTTGAACTTGGGGTCGAACCAGCGCCCCTCATACAAACCCGCGGCAGCGATAAATTCGGCGCGCACTTCCCAGTAGTCGCGCGGCACGAAGTGTTTGATCTTCTCCTCGCGCTCCACCACGATCGACAGCGTCGGGGTCTGCACGCGGCCCACGGTAGTCAGGAAGAACCCGCCACCCTTGCTGTTGAAAGCCGTCATCGCGCGCGTGCCGTTGATGCCGACCAGCCAGTCGGCCTCCGAGCGGCAACGGGCCGCATCGGCCAGCGGCAGCATGTCCTCGTCTTCACGCAAGGCGACAAAGCCGTCGCGAATCGCCTGCGGCGTCATCGACTGCAGCCACAGCCGGCGCACCGGCTGCTTCGCCTTGGCCTGTTGCGCGATCAGGCGGAAGATCAGTTCCCCTTCGCGCCCCGCGTCACAGGCATTGATCAGCGCCGTCACGTCCTTGCGCTTGATGAGGCGGTTCAGTACCTTGAGCCGCGACTCGGTCTTGGCAATCGGGCGCAGGTCGAAGTGCGGCGGGATCACCGGCAGGTTGGCGAAGCTCCACTTGCCTCGCTTGACCTCGTACTCGTCGGGCGCGGCGATTTCCACCAGGTGACCGACGGCCGAAGACAGCACGTAGTCGTCGCTCTCGAAGTATTCGTCGTGCTTGGTAAAGCCCCCGAGGGCGCGCGCGATATCGGCGGCGACCGATGGCTTTTCCGCGATGATGAGGGCTTTAGACATTCAACGGGTCCTTGCGGCACGGCTCCCATAAGGGCAGCCAGCGCCTCTTGAAATTCACAGCAAACTATGTAAACAGCACGCCTGGGCTTTGAGGCGCCAATAATAAGCGCGGTTCCGACGGGCGTGCAAGCAATCGGCACCCCGGCGACCTGCCCGCGCTCAACCTTGGCCAGTGTTCGGCTCACGCAACCAGGACAGCACTTCGGGAAACTCCGACGCCGCAGCACGCATTGCGGCGCCTCTTGCCAGCATCCGGTCCAGCACATCAAGGTGCGGCAACACGGTTCCGTAAAAATGCGGTGCGCCGCCAGCAATGGGCTGAATCAATACAGTAGGAAAATTTTCGATGTCGATGTCCTCGCCCAGTCGATCCGAATGGGTTTCGATATCGATCCAGACAAAACAGTCGTTCGGATAACGCGCTGCCAGCGCCACAAAACCGGCCAGATACTCCTTGCAGGTCCCACACCATTCCGCGCACAGACAAGCCACCAGCCTGCCTTGTGGACGGGCAGCCAGGGCTTGGCGCAGGGCAGCAGGATCTTGCTCGGGAAAGTAAACGGCCATTTCAGTCGAAATATGAGACGAAGGCGATACCGCGGATCATGCCAGACGCCGGAACCGGTTGCCTGGCAGCCGCTCGACCTCACCGTCCAGCTCCATCTGCAAAAGGGCGGCCGACACTTCTGCCGCCGCCATGCCGGTCCGTTCGCACAAGCCGTCGAGCGTGACAGGATCATAGGCGAGGGCGGCCAGAAACACGTCGCCGCTGGCCGACGCGGGAGCGGGGGCGCGATCCACTTCTGGCGCGCATGCCGGCCCGGGCAGCCGAGCCAGATCGGCAAACTCCTCCAGCACATCGGCGGGAGACTCTACCAGCTTGGCCCCCTGGCGGATCAGCTTGTGACAGCCGCGCGCCAGTTCGGCATGGATCGACCCGGGAATTGCGAACACCTCTCGCCCCATCTCCGAAGCCAGCCGTGCCGTGATCAGCGAGCCCGACCGCTCGGCGGCTTCCACCACCAGCACACCCCGCGCCAGTGCCGCAATGATGCGGTTACGGCGCGGAAAATGGTTCGGCCTGGCGGGCGTACCCAACGGAAACTCGCTGACGATGGTTCCGCCCGCGGCAATGATCTGGTGGGCCAGTGTGTGATGGCGCGCCGGATAGACGATGTCCACGCCCGTACCCACTACTGCGACCGTACCACCGGTCCCCTCTAGCGCGGCCGCATGTGCCGCTGCGTCGATACCGAGCGCGAGCCCCGACACCACGGTCAGGCCAGCCTCCGAAAATGCCGAGGCAAATGCATGCGCATCGCGCGCGCCCTGGGCCGTGGCCTGGCGGGCGCCCACCATACCGAGCGACTGGCCATGCAGGCGCGCCACATTGCCATTGATATAGAGCAGCAGGGGTGGATCGGCGAGGTCGAGCAACCGTGGCGGATAGGCGGCGTCTGCCATCGTCACCAGGGAATGGCCCGGCATGTCCAGCCACTGGAGCGTGCGAGCAATGCGCGCGCTGATGGCGGCATCGGGCGCCGCGCACAAGGCGCTGGCCACTGCAGGCTCCGCCACCTCGCGCAGGCGTGCGGCATCCTGCGCCAGCACACCTTGCGGCAGGCCGAATGCGGCCAGCAGGCGTCGGCCGGTCTGGGCGGAAACGCCTGGCGTAGCCGTCAGTCGCACCCAGGCGGCTACTTCGGCAGGTTCGCGGGTCGATTCGGTCATCGGAAACGCGGCAGGGCGTGCCAGATGGCACGCGCCCGCCGGTTACTGCGGCGTCGTGGCCAGGTCGCCCACCTTCATCACGTTGGTTGCATCGGTCACCAGCGCATAGGCCAGGCCCGGGAAGACGCGATAGACATAGGCCAGGCCATAGCGATCGTCCGGCAGCGTGATGGTGCGATTGCGGTCAGTCGAGTCCGTCACCTTGCCGCCCGTGCGGGACAGCGCCAGCACATGGCCCGGCTCCAGGCCGGCATTCGCGCCGAGGTTCAGCACCACCACCTGCTTGGCGCCGCCGTACTCCACGCCGCCATACACGGCAGCAATGCGTGCCTGTACATTGCTGTCGGGCGCATGCGGGACGTAGCGCACCAGTTCACGCTCGGGCTGAGGCAAAAGCAGCGATCCGGCGCCCATCTCACGCGGCGACTGGGTGGCCTGCACCGTCGTCACGGCATCGGGGCCTTCCGGGCCGCGCATCACCCGCACGCTGCCCTGGTATTGCGCCTCAAAGCCGATCACGGCCTTGGTTACGGGATCCCGCACCGGCAGTGCCGGCTGGTAGGCCTGCCAGTCGCTGCCGACCGATGCGTCGGTCGTCGCGATGCCACGCGCATAGCCGGTATCGCCACGCCCCATGTAGACGCGCGCATCGGTCAAGGCCACGATGCGGGCGGAAGTGTCCACCGTGTTCTGGTCGACCACCAGCGGGCGCATCAGGAACGGCTCGATATCGGATGCCGGAATGCTCAGGATGGCGTCGCCGTTGGCCCCTTCGCCGCGCACGCGCGGTGACAGGCGCGCATCGCCGCTGGCGCCGCCTGGTGCCGTGGTCGACAGGTAGGCCCGGCCGTCGCGCTGCACCAGGTAAAGAATCTGGCCCGGATAGATCAGGTGCGGGTTGCGGACCTGCTGGCGGTTCATGCCCCACAGCGCCGGCCAGCGCCAGGGCTGGCGCAGGTACTGGCCCGAGATGCCCCACAGCGTATCGCCGGAGCGCACCGTATACTGGCTCGGCGCATTGGGTGCCAGTTCGCCAACCGGGATACCCTGCTGGGCCGTGATGTCGGCCTGGGCCTGCTGCGCCGAAGAGACGCTCAGGTCGGCTGCCTGGACCGCCATGGCAGCCCCTGCAGTGACGCCTGCGGCACATAACATGGCGAGGGTGAACGCGTGCAGCCTGCGGCCCGACGCCGCCTGTTCTTTGGTAAGATCGCGCATTTTCCTGAACCGGTCGGGAGAACGACCGGATTGACCCTAGGTAGAGCGTGCCTGCTGCGGCGCGCCTTGAATTTTTGTACTAGCGCCCCGATTCTGCATGGAAACCCCGCACGCCGCAACGGCGGTCGGGCAGTGGACAGCACCCGGCGTTGCGCCCGAGCATCATGGCCAAACTCGACATCCTCACCTATCCCGATCCTCGCCTGCACAATGTGGCCAAGCCCGTGGCGGTGGTGGACGATCGCATCCGCAAGCTCGTCACGGACATGGCCGAAACCATGTACGAAGCGCCCGGAATCGGCCTGGCCGCCACGCAGGTGGACGTCCACGAGCGCGTCATCACGATCGACATCTCCGAGTCGCGCGATGCGCTGATGGTTTTCATCAACCCGGAAATCATCTGGGCCAGCGATAACCGCAAGGTCTGGGAAGAGGGCTGCCTGTCGGTGCCCGAAGTCTACGACCGCGTGGAACGGCCGGACCGCGTCAAGGTACGCGCGCTCAACGAAAAGGGCGAGACGTTCGAGATCGAGGCCGACGACCTGCTGGCTGTATGTATACAGCACGAGATCGACCACCTGAATGGCAAGGTGTTCGTCGAATACCTGTCGCCGCTCAAGCTCAACCGTATCAAGAGCAAGCTCCAGAAGCGCGTACGCGCGCGCATGTAAGGATGTAACAGTCGGGTGCCATGGAAGTGGCGTCTGCTATCGTTACACCTTCCGAAGACCATTCACGTACCGGCCGCTATGCGGCCGGTGTCGTTTCCATCGCGGATTTCTGCCATGACTCAAGCCCAGCCACTGCGCGTCGCGTTTGCCGGCACCCCCGAATTTGCGCGCGTTGCCCTTGAGGCCATCCACGCCGCCGGATTTCCGGTGGTGGCCGTCCTGACCCAGCCCGATCGCCCCGCCGGCCGTGGCATGCAACTGCAGGCCAGTCCGGTCAAGCAGTTTGCCGTGGAAGCCGGGCTGGGCCCGGTGCTGCAGCCGCGCTCGCTGCGCCGCAACGGCAAGTACCCCGAGGAAGCCGGCGCGGCCGTCGACACACTGGCGCAGATCGCCCCCGATGTCATGGTGGTGGCAGCCTACGGACTGATCCTGCCCGCGGAAGTCCTGGAGCTGCCGCGCCATGGTTGCCTGAATATCCACGCCTCGCTGCTGCCGCGCTGGCGCGGTGCGGCACCGATCCACCGCGCGATCGAAGCCGGCGATGCCGAGACCGGTATCACGCTGATGCAGATGGACGAAGGGCTGGACACCGGCGCCATGCTGTCGCGCGAAGCGGTGCCGATCGGCCTGCAGGACAGTACCGGCAGCCTGCACGACACGCTGGCGACCCTTGGCGGACGCATGATCGTGGACGCGCTGCGCGAACTGGCGGCCGGTCGGACGCTGGCTGCCACCCCCCAACCCGAAGCCGGCATTACCTACGCCGAAAAGATCGCCAAGGACGAAGCACCGCTTGACCTCACCCGGCCCGCCGCCGTATTGGCCAGCCAGGTGCGCGCGTTCAACCCGTTTCCGGGAGCCACGGTCCAGGTGGGCGATACCGTGATCAAGTGCTGGCAGGCGTTGCCACTGGCGGCGTCGGGCAGCCTGCCGCATCCGCCGGGCACGGTACTGGCGGCCGATGCTGCCGGCGTGATCATTGCCTGTGGCGAGGGCAGCGCGCTGCAGGTCACCGAACTGCAGAAGCCCGGCGGACGCCGCCAGCCGGCGCAACAGTTCCTGCAAGCCATGCCGCTGCCGCCGGGCACGCGCTGCCTGGTGACGGGCGCGACCGCATAAGCGCCTTGCATTGCACATCGCAGCTAATGTCCCTGCAGGCTTAAAACCCTGCAACCAGCATTGAATTTCTGGGCTCCTGACCCTATCTAACCGTCAACGCGTAGCCGCAGGGCGGGTACGCGCCGGGAAATCCCGGACGATTAGCCCTGAACGATTTGGAGACCAAACCATGTTCAACTGGGTCAAGACCTTCATGCTGATGGCAGCCATCACGGCGCTGTTCATCGTCATCGGCGGCATGATCGGCGGACGCAGCGGCATGATGTTCGCGCTGCTGATCGCGCTCGGGATGAACTTCTTTTCCTACTGGTTCTCGGACAAGATGGTCCTGCGCATGTACAACGCGCAGGAAGTGGATGCCAGCACCGCGCCGCAGTTCTACAACATGGTGCAGGAACTGGCACAACGCGCCGGCCTGCCCATGCCGCGCGTGTACCTGATCAACGAGGACGCACCAAACGCGTTTGCCACGGGCCGCAACCCCGACCATGCGGCGGTAGCCGCCACCACGGGCATCCTGCGCGTGCTGTCGGACCGCGAGCTGCGCGGGGTGATGGCCCACGAGCTTGCGCACGTGAAGCATCGCGACATCCTGACCTCGACCATCGCCGCCACCATGGCCGGTGCCATTTCCGCACTGGCCAACATGGCGATGTTCTTTGGCGGGCGCGATGCAAATGGCAACCGGTCCAACCCGATTGCCTCGATCGCGGTGGCGATCCTGGCACCGCTGGCGGCATCGCTGATCCAGATGGCGATCTCGCGCTCCCGCGAGTTCGAAGCCGACCGTGGCGGCGCCGAAATCAGCGGTGACCCGCAGGCGCTGGCCAGTGCGCTGGACAAGATCCATCGCTATGCGCAGGGCATTCCGTTCCAGGCGGCGGAAGAACACCCGGCCACGGCGCAGATGATGATCATGAACCCGCTGTCGGGCGGCGGCATCGCCAATCTGTTCTCGACCCACCCGGCCACCGAGGAGCGGATTGCCCGCCTGATGCAGATGGCGCAGACGGGCCACTACCCGGCCTGAGCACCAGTTTGACGGCACCGGTCCCGACAACGGGTAAACTGCCCGCTGTGTTCCCTTGGGAACTGGCGGGCAGTTTCATATCCGCCGCATCCTGGCGCCATGGCGCCACCGTTTCTTACGCTGTTTTCTGGATTTTCCGTCTTACCCATGCGCCTGCCTCACGATTCCCTTGCCTTCCAGATGCTCGGTGCCGCCGCGGCCGTTCGCGGCGTGCACGAAGGCACGGCCCTGCCGCAGGCCATCGAGGACGTTGCCACGCATCTGCGGCTGGACCGCGTGCGCGACGCCGCCACGCGTGGCGCCATCCAGGACCTGGCCTACCGTTCAGTGCGCCAGTTCGGCACCACGCGCGCGCTGGTCACGCAACTGGTCACGCGTCCGCCCGGTGCGCTAGTGGATTCGCTGCTGGCCGTGGCGCTGGCCCTGCTGATCGAGGGCGAGGACGGCGATCGCAGCAAGGTAGGCCGGGGCGGCTATTCGCCATTCACGGTCGTGGACCAGGCAGTCAGCGCTGCCGCGTCCGAACCCAAGACTGCGCACGCGCGTGGTCTCGTCAATGCGGTATTGCGGCGCTTCCTGCGTGAACACAAGGCCTTGATGCCTGCCGTGCTGAAGGATGACGAGGCCCGCTGGAACCTGCCGCAGTGGTGGCTCGCGCAACTGCGTCTTGCCTATCCGGACCAGTGGACGACGCTGGCTGAGAGCGTGAATGCGCGGCCGCCGATGACGTTGCGCGTGAATCCGAAGCGCATTTCCGTCCAGCAGTATCTACAGCTGCTGGCCAACGCCGGCATGGCGGGGACTGCGGTAGGCGACCAGGCCGTGAGGCTGGCGCGCGCGTTTCCGGTGTCACAGGTACCCGGCTTCGCCGAAGGCGATGTCTCGGTGCAGGATGCCGGCGCGCAACTGGCTGCGCCGCTCTGCGAAGTTGCCGACGGCATGCGCGTGCTCGATGCCTGCGCGGCGCCCGGAGGCAAGACGGGCCACCTGCTGGAACTGGCGGACATTCACGTGACCGCGGTCGAAAGCGACGCGCAACGCGCGGCACGCATTGACGAAAACCTGGCCCGCCTGGGCCAGCGCGCCGAAGTCATCGTGGGCGACGCCAGCCGTCCGAGCGATTGGTGGGACGGACAGCCATTCGACCGTATCCTGGCCGACGTGCCGTGCTCGGCATCGGGCATCGTGCGCCGCCATCCCGATATCCGCTGGCTGCGCCGTGAAACGGATATTGCGAAACTGATGACGGAGCAACGCCGCATCGTTTCGCAACTGTGGCCGCTGCTGAAACCGGGCGGCATCCTGGTCTACGTAACCTGTTCTATTTTCCCAACGGAAGGCGAGGAGCAGGCGCTCTGGTTTGGTGCGCAGCTACCAGATGCGATACGATTGCAGGCGCCGGGACAGCTCCTGCCCGGTATCAAGGCGCCTGAGACGGCCGGCGGCGCTACCGCCGGCAAGGCAAGCCTGCCATCGGATCACGATGGCTTCTACTACGCCCGCTTCCAGAAACGCGCCTGATACTGCCACGATGCCGAGCCTGTTGCGCCTGTTCGTCCTACGTGCCCCCGGCCGCGCGGTGCGCGAAAGGCCGGCAGCATCGCTGGCCGTCGCACTGCGCGCTTGGTGTGCGGCCGCGCTGCTGCTGTTGGCGCTGTTGTCCCATGCTCCCCAAGCCGGTGCGCAGTTGATCGAGAACACCGAGGCCCGCATCGAGTACCAGGACGGTGCATTCGAGCTGGCCGCGGCGTTCGACTTCGATTTGCCCCCCGCACTCGAAGACGCCTTGCACAAGGGCATCTCGCTCTATTTCGTGGTCGATTTCCAGCTCACGCGTCCGCGCTGGTACTGGTTCGACGAAAAGCCGGTCAATGCCACGCGCTCGGTGCGCCTGTCCTACCAGCCGTTGACGCGGCAATACCGCGTCTCCACCGGCGGGCTGCAATTGCCGTTCAACCGCCTCAAGGGTGCCCTGCAATTCATGCAGCAAGTACGCGGATGGCGCGTATTCGAACGCAGGGACGTCAAGACCGGCGAGACCTATCACGCGGAAACGCGCATGCGCCTGGATCTGTCGCAATTGCCCAAGCCATTCCAGATCAACGCAGTGAACACACGCGAATGGAACCTGTCGTCGGAGTGGAAGCGCTTCAACTACACGGTGCCGACCAATCTCGACGCGCCTTCGCCGCCCCCGGCACCACCACCGGCCCCACCGCCCGTGGCACCGCCCGCACCACCGGCGATGCCGGGGTCCGCACCATCGGCCGCATCGACGCCTTCGGCTGAAATACGCACCCCGTTCGCGCAGACCGTATCGACTGTGCTGTCACCCAACCAACTGGTCCAACCGGCCAGCCAGCCATGAACGGCAATCCGTGGGATAGCAGATTCCGCCGCCTGCTGTATCGCGTGGTGGTCGGGATCATCGTGTTCCTTGCACTGGTACTGGTTGGACTGCTGGCCGGCGCATCGGCCAACACCGAGTTCTTCGACCGCTATTTCACGCTGCTTTTCAAGATCAACCTGGTCGTCGGCGTACTGCTGCTGCTGACCGTTGGCGCGCTCGCACTGACACTCTATATACGCTATCGCCGTGGCAAGTTTGGCACGCGGCTGATGAGCAAGCTGGCGGTGTTCTTCGGCGTGGTGGGTGTACTGCCCGGCGTGCTGATCTACCTGGTGTCGCTGCAGTTCGTATCGCGCAGCATCGAATCGTGGTTTGACGTGCGCGTGGAAACCGCGCTCGAAGCTGGCCTGAATCTCGGACGCTCGACCATCGACAGCCAACTGGCCGACCTGCAAGGCAAGGCGCGACTGATGGCCGATCAGCTCACGGGCTCGTCGGGCATGGCCACGTCGCTGCAGCTCAATCGCCTGCGCGAGCAATACGGGGTACAGGAAGCCGCGATCTTCACGGGCAGTGGCCGCGTGCTGGCCACGGCGTCGAGCAGCTATGCATCGCTGGTACCCGATATCCCGTCCGGCGTACTTGCGGAACAGGCGCGCATGGCTGGCGGCTACGCGGCAGTGGAGGGCGGCACGGATCCTGCGGGTGGCGACAAGCCGCCCGTCAATCTCGACAGCAGCCATCTCTACCGGATCCGGGTCATCATTCCGCTGGGCCCTGCGCCGGCTTCCGCATCGGCCGAGGACCAGGCCAAAGCCAATGCAAGCGCTGCCGCGGCAGCCGCCGCGCGGGCACGCAATACGTTGACCGCGCCAGGCACCCGCTGGGCCGGGTCCGGGCTCTCCATCGAGCGGCGGCCAGAGGATGCGCCGGCCACCGGCTTCGGGCTGGTAGGCGATACCGTGCGCGAGGAACGCTACCTGCAGGTCCTGCATCCGGTGCCGGCCGTGCTGGCGCGCAATGCCGACGAAGTCCAGCGCGCATACCAGGAGTACCAGGAGAAAGCGCTCGGCCGTACCGGCCTGCGCAAGATGTACATCGGCACGCTAACGCTGACACTGTTCCTGGCCGTGTTCATCGCGGTGATGCTCGCGCTGTTGCTGGGCGGGCAGCTGGCGCGGCCGCTGCTGATGCTGCTGCAGGGTACCAAGGAGGTCGCGGAGGGCGATCTTTCGCCGAAGCGTGAACTCAAGAGCCGCGACGAGCTTGGCATGCTGACGCAGCAGTTCAACCAGATGACACGCCAGTTGTCCGAAGCGCGCATCGCGGTGGAAGAGAATCGTGTGGCACTCGAACAATCGAAGGCTTACCTGGAAAGCGTGCTACAGAACCTGACCGCGGGCGTGCTGGTGTTCGACCGCCGCTTCACGCTGATCACGGCCAATCCCGGTGCCGAACGTATTTTCCGGCAACCGTTCGCGGGTGTGCTGGGCCAGCCCGTGGAACAGATTCCCGGCATGGGCGACTTTGCCGACATCGTGCGACAGGCATTTTCCGAACAGGCCACGCGTGAAGTTCTGGGCGGTGCGCAGCACTGGCAGAAACAGATCGAACTGCCACAGGGCGATGAGGAACAACCGCTCACATTGCTGGTGCGTGGTGCCCATTTACCGGGCGGCAGCCGCGACGAACCCGGGTATGTAGTAGTGTTCGACGATATTTCCGATGTGATCTCGGCCCAGCGCTCGGTGGCGTGGGGCGAGGTTGCGCGCCGGCTCGCGCACGAAATCAAGAATCCGCTTACGCCGATTCAGCTGTCAGCCGAACGTCTGCAGATGAAACTGTCGCCCAAGCTCGAACACGGCGATGCAGAAGTGCTAAAGCGCGGGGCCACCACGATCGTTAACCAGGTAGCGGCAATGAAACGCATGGTGGACGACTTCCGCGACTACGCGCGCACGCCGCCGGCCGTCATGCAGTCATTGCCGTTGAACAGCCTGGTGGCAGAAGTCTTGCATCTGTACGGGATCGATGATCCCGCCGTGCACGAACATCCGGTGATTCATCCGACGCTGGATGCGGATCTCCCTGAAATCAAGGGCGACCCGACGCAGTTGCGGCAGGTGATTCACAACCTGTTGCAGAATGCGCAGGATGCGGCGGCAGACAACGTGGCAGCCGGTAGGGCGGCGCCCCATATCACTCTGCACACCGAGACTGTAGAATACAAAGATTCTGCCGGCGAAGACCGGCAAGCCGTCAAGTTGTCCATTACGGACAATGGTCCCGGATTTGCACCACGAATCCTGAGTCGTGCGTTCGAACCGTATGTGACCACGAAAGCCAAGGGTACGGGTCTCGGGCTTGCGATGGTAAAAAAGATCATTGACGAACATGGCGCGCGCATCGAGCTGCGCAATCGCATGAACGGTACCGAGATAGTAGGAGCACAGATCTCGATCCTGTTCGTTAAGCTGACTTAGTCAATCTTGCGCGCCGGCGCCTCCGGTAGCGCTGCGGTGGGGTTAAGAGGGGAAGTATGGCAACCATCCTCGTAGTCGATGACGAAATGGGTATCCGGGAACTGCTCTCGGAGATCCTGAGTGACGAAGGACATGTGGTGGAGCTGGCGGAAAACGCCCAGAAGGCGCGCGAGTTCCGCGCGGCCACCACGCCTGACCTGGTACTGCTCGATATCTGGATGCCGGATACCGACGGGGTAACGCTGCTCAAGGAATGGTCGGCACAGGGATACCTGACGATGCCGGTCATCATGATGTCGGGCCACGCCACGATCGATACGGCTGTCGAAGCCACCAAGATCGGCGCGCTGAATTTCCTTGAGAAGCCGATTGCGCTGCAGAAGCTGCTGTCCGCCGTCGAGGCGGGCCTGGCCCGCGGTGTCGAGCGTCCGCGCACGGCACCCGCGACAGCTGTCGCATCCGTAGCAGTGACTGGTGCACCCGATCTGGTTACGGCATCGGCCATGCCAGTCGAAGCGCCCACGGAAGCCGTCACAAACGGCAACCCGTCGCGCGGTGTTCCCGAAGGAGAGATGCAGTTCTCGTTCGACATGCCGCTGCGCGAGGCACGTGACCTGTTCGAACGTGCGTATTTCGAGTATCACCTGGTACGCGAGCACGGCAGCATGACGCGCGTGGCTGAAAAGACCGGTTTGGAACGTACCCACCTGTACCGCAAGCTCAAGCAGCTTGGCGTGGAACTGGGCCGCAACAAGCCGGAACCGACCGAACAGTAGGCGGTGACCTAGAAAACGCTTGACGAGGCCGAATCCCACGGTTATAGTTTCGCTTCTTTGGCCCGGTAGCTCAGTCGGTAGAGCAGAGGATTGAAAATCCTTGTGTCGGCGGTTCGATTCCGTCCCAGGCCACCAGCTTCAAGAAAACGGACGCCCTTGGCGTCCGTTTTTGTTTTTGGGGCTTTCCTACGACTACAAATTCCTGCAATGGATGGCGTGCTTCCGCAGCGCTAATTCCAAAGCGGCAGCGTCACCCACTCAGCCGGAAAACCCATGGTTTGCGGTGTTGCAATCGGAGAGGCTGAGGGAAAGTCGCTCAGCAGAGCCTTAAGTTCTTCCGGCCAGGCGGTCTCAAAGCCTGCGCTCTTCAACAAGTATTGCATCACTGCAAGCGTGCCATAGACGTGAAGCCGGGCACGTTCGTCTTGCCGAAGGTGTTCGAGCTCCGGCACTTCGTTGCGGCCCGGTGGCTTAGGGTTGTCGACAAGCGAGCGATTCCAGAGCCGACTGTGATGAGCACAAATATTCCTCAGGTGGCTGATCGAACGTAGCCAACTTGCCAGCAGGACGGCCCGAGCGACTCCGAACTGGTCCGCAAGCTCGCGCCTATGGGATTCGTTCAGTCCCGCATAGAAATGTGAAAGCAGTCCGAAATCCCATACTTGAAATCCTCCCCGCCCTAAACGACAGGAATTCCTACCGCGCTTAGGCCGCGAGGGCCTGAGTCGCCTCGGTGGGTTCCTGCTTCTTCGAGCGGCCCGACTGCACCGGCTCTCCACAGGCTAACAAGCGCTTTCCGCGCTCTAAAATACTGATCGCGCCGACGTGATCGGCGTTGTTCTTGTACCCGCATTGGACACAGACGAACAGCTCCTGCATCAGTACGAATCTAAACGCTTGGAGTCGTTGCATCGGCCACATGGTACAAGTGGTCTATGAGTAGAGACATTGACATTGGGCAACGGACGGCATTGTGGTGTCTTCGCCAGCGTGTGCGCCGACTTCGAATCAGCGTTGGTTGAGTTCGACGCAGAAGACGACTCCTAAAAGGAGGGCTTCGCCGTCTGCGATCACCAAGCCGCGATCCTTCAGTAGATCGAGCTGCTGCGGATATGTGAGATGCGGCTTCGTATACGGTACTGGCACAAGTGTCCCTCCTCCGTAAACGAGAAAACCCGACCGTGCTTGCGCAGAGGGCCGGGCCGTATTGAGTGCAAGACTAGCCCAAATTTCGCGTGTTGGTAACGTGCACTTAACAAGATGCTAGATTTTTCAGAGTATTCTCAAATCTGCGGCAAGAGGGGCCTGCAACCACTCCTCCTCATCGTCATGCACCATCGCGCTCGAAGAACAATGTGAACCCACGAGGCCAACGTCAATACCTTGACGCCAATCATCGACGCGCAGATGGTCACTGAGGCTCAATTTCCCCATGATTCTATGGCCGATACCGTGACTGGTATCGCAGCCCTGGGACTGTGAAAATTCAGCAAGTGAGCAAGCGCGATGAAGGCACCTACCAGCATCCAGTTCATCAACGGCACCGACGGCTTACCCGCGTTCGTTGTGATCCCCTACGCCGATTACCTCGATACCTATCGCGATGCGCGCGGACTCGAGCGATGATCTGTTTTCCTGCTGCGCATAGGCAGACTGCGAAACGCCGAGGCGCTCGGCCATGACGGCGCAAGGCATCGCGCGAAAAGGTCGCCATGGCACTCGGCATTCGGCCGGAACTGCTCGATATCTGACGCGCTACGCTACCCGAACAACTCCTCGGCCACCGTCGGATGCAGCGGCATCGTCGTCTTCAGGTGCGATGCCTTCACGCCAAGCCTTAACGCCAGCGCAAACGTCTGGATGATTTCGGGAGCGGCGCCATCCATCAGGTGTGCGCCGAGCACGCGGCCGCTGCGGGCGTTAAACACGAGTTTGAACACCGACTGCTGGGCCACGCCGCCAAAGCGGTTTTCCAGCGATACGAAGCGCTTGATCTCGGTACACACGCGTTCGGCCTTGCCGCCCGCTTCCTCGATGGCTTGTGCCTCGGTCAGGCCTACGGCCCCGATCGCGGGTTCGCAGAACACCGCGGTGGGTACGAAATCGAAGTCGGCAATATCGCCGCGCTTGCCGAACAGCCGATCGGCAAGCCAACGCCCCTGCGCGACGGCCACTGGCGTCAGATGGATGTTGTCCGCCATGCAATCGCCGATCGCATAGATCGAACGCACGGCGCTACGGAACTGGCGGTCGACACGAATGCCACCCTTTTCGCCAAGCTTCACGCCCAGTGCTTCGAGACCGAGGCCACTGACATTGGCCTTGCGTCCGATGGCTGCCAATGCCGCCTGCGCACGCACGGTCTGCGTGCGGCCAGGGTTGTTCTCCTGCGTGTAGCAAACCTCGGTGGCGCCGTTCGACTGCGACACCATCGTGACCTTGGTCTGGAAGTGGATGCGCACGCCCTTGGCGGTCAGCGCCTCGGCCAGTGATGCAGCAATGTCGTGATCGAATTTCTGCAGCAGACGATCTTCGCGAACCAGAAGATCCACCTTGACGCCATAGCGCGAGAGGATCGATGCCATCTCTACCGCGATATAGCCGCCGCCAATCACAACGATGGAGCCGGGCACGGTCTGCCATGTGAACACATCGTCCGATGAACTGACCAGTTCACCGCCCGGCACCGGCAATGCAAGCGGACTTGCGCCAGTGGCAATCAGCGTCTTGCCGGCACGGATCACTTCACTGCCGACCACGATATCGCCACGTTCATTGAAATGCGCCTCGCCGTGCCAGATCTCGACACCAGACTCATTGAGCCGCTGCTTGTACGATGCATTGAGCCGCGCCACCTCGGCATTCACACGAACGATGGCGTCGCGCCAGTCTTCTTTCCCACCGGTATGCGACAGGCAGGTCGACAGGATCGATGCCCAGCCGGCGCCGTACGACAGCATCTTCTTGGGCACGCAGCCGCGATTGACGCAGGTGCCGCCAATGGCGTCGCGCTCTACCAGTATCACGCGCGCGCCCAGCATTGCCGCTCGCCGTGCCGCGGCCACGCCGCCGGAGCCAGCGCCGATCACGACCAGATCGGCTTCACGGGCCTTGAGCCGCGTATCGCGCTTGCGGCGCGGCACGCGTTCGACAACGGGTTCCGCGCTGATCTCGCTGGCGCGGCGGCGCGGCTTCTTCAGCGCGCTCGTGGATGCCTGGGTTGCGGTTTCGGGTGATGCCTGACGCTTTGTCATTCATGCCTCCTTGCCTGCGCGGCGCATTGCCGCATACCTAACCATCGACCGGCGCCACGCTGGCGTGTTCCCCTTATGTTGCCGGCAATAATTCCTGCTGGATCGCGGGCCACTCGCGCAGGAACGCTTCCGCGTCGCGCCGGCCCAGTTCGTATGCATGCGTCATCGCCTCGGGCTTGGTGTAGTCCCAACTCGAAATCGGCACACGTTGCGAAGGTTGCAGATAGAGGCGACGCTGGCCGCCCGTTTCGATCACGAAGCGGCGCGGCCGCGGATACAGCCGCGTCACCAGCACCAGCACATTGCCCGGCGTCGCATCGAGCGCATCGACGGGTACGTTGTCGACCAGCCCTCCATCGAGTACGGCACGGCCACCACGACGCAGCACTGGTGTGAACGGCGGCGTCGAGGCCGATTGCAGCAGCAGGTCGGCCAGGTCCTCGGGCGAGCGGCAATCCTGCGCCAGCACGAACTCGGGACGGAAACCAAGCTTGCGTCCCAGCCGCGGATGCAAGGTCTTCAGCAGATGCTTGTCGATGTTGTACGCCAGCAGCCCCGTGGCCACGGCCAGACGCGGACCGCTCCAGCGCGGGATATGCGCCACGCCGATACGAATCTCGGGCGCCTGTTGCAGCCGCTGCAGGCGGTTGTCTCCGAACAGCGAGAGCAGCGCATTCCGGTAGATGCCATAGTGCGGAAACACGCACTCGCGTCGCAGCAGGTTGCCCCAGTACGCATTGCGCGAGTTGTTGGCCAGCACCTCGCGATAGTAGGCCATGGTCTGGTGCGAATCGTGCGCATAGACCATGCATGCAGTGGCCGCGCCAGCCGAGATACCTGCGATGATGCGCGGCCGCAGGTGCAATTCGGGCGCCACGGTATCCCACCATCCGGCCTGCCACCAGCAGCGGTTACCGCCACCGGCAAAGACGATCTGGTCGAATGGCTGGGGAAAAGAGGCTGACGTCGACATGTCCGGAATCAGAGCAACGCGTAAGTGGTAGTGGCTTGCACCGCAAGCTTGCCATCCTGGCCCGTGAGTTCGATCTCGCCGAACACCACGGTCTTGCCCAGACGCAGCACGTTGGCGCGTACCAGTACGTCGCCTTCGATCACGGGGCGCATGAAGTTGGTGGTAAGGCTGACGGTAGTCATCGGCCGGAATTCACCGAGCGCGGCCGCGATGGCCACGATCATCGCCGTATCGGCAGCCGACATCAGCACCTGGCCACACACCACACCGCCGGCATGGCGAAAGTCTTCCTGGAAGGGCAGCAACAGCGTTACGCCGCCGGCGTCGACCGCCTCGGCACGCAGGCCAAGCTGGCGCACCCATGGCGCGAGCACGCGATCCAGCGTGGCGTCGATATCGGCAAGCGTAAAAGTGGATTCGGGCACGGTCCGGTCTCCTCGGCGCGCGACATGTTGTTTGCGCCAATGATACAGGTGCCGGAGGGATATGCTTCTAATGCAACGGGAAGCAGGGGAGAGGGCGGGGTGGTTCTGATTGCCGATGTCGCGTCTTGAGAGGCTGGCCCTCTCCCCCGGCCCCTCTCCCGCGATGCGGGAGAGGGGAGAAACCACAAGTAGTTTATGCGGCGTTGTCGGCTTCGGCGCGCGAGGTCGAGCGGTTGGCATGCCAGCGCAGCACGCGCGGCACTACCACCACGGCTACCGTCATGGCCAGGATGGTGGCCGAGATCGGTTGCTTGATAAACAGGCTCCAGTCGCCCTGGCCAATCGACAGCGCATTGCGCAACTGCTTCTCGGCCATCGGTCCCAGGATCAGGCCTACGATCACCGGCGCGGTCGGGAAATCGAAGCGGCGCATCGCCATGCCCAGCAGGCCGATCACGAACAGCAGCAGCAGGTCGAACCACGACTGGCGGATACCGTATGCACCCAGGCCCGCGAAGATCAGGATGCCGCCGTACAGCAGCGGCGTCGGTACGCGCAACATGCGCACCCACAGCCCGATGGCCGGCAGGTTCAGCACCAGCAGCATCACGTTGCCGATATACAGCGACGCCAGCAAGCCCCACACCAGATCGCCCGAGGTCTGGAACAGCATCGGACCCGGCTGCAGGTTGTAGTTCTGGAATGCTGCCAGCAGGATGGCCGTGGTGTTCGACGTCGGGATGCCCAGCGTCAGCAGCGGGGCCAGCGTAGCCGTCACCGCCGCGTTGTTGGCGGCTTCCGGTCCGGCCACGCCTTCGATTGCGCCCACCTTGCCGAACTCCGCCTTGTGGTTCGACAGCTTCTTCTCGGTGGCGTATGACAGGAACGTCGGAATCTCCGCACCACCGGCCGGGATCAGGCCGAACGGAAAGCCGATCAGCGTGCCGCGGATCCACGCCGGCACCGAACGTTTCCAGTCCGACTTGGTCATGTGTACCGAACTGAGCTTGTTGAACGTGCCGTCCGGTTGCGGGAAGAACGCGTTGAACAGTGCTTCACCCACGGCGAACAGGCCCACTGCCACCACGACGATATCCACGCCGTCATAGAGCTCCTGCACGTTCATCGAGTAACGCGTCTGGCCCGACAGGGAATCCATGCCGATCAGGCCGATGCCAAGGCCCAGGAACAGGCTGGTCATGCCACGCAGCAGCGACGAACCCAGCACGGCCGACACGGTCGTGAAGGCCAGCAGCATGATCATGAAATACTCGCCCGGGCCGAACTGCAGCGCAACGTCCGCAGCAACCGGCGCGAACATCGACAACAGCACCGTGCCGATCGTGCCGGCCACGAACGAGCCGATCGCGGCCGTGGCCAGCGCAGGGCCTGCACGGCCGTTCTTGGCCATCAGGTTGCCTTCCATGGCGGTGACCATGGTCGACGATTCACCGGGCGTGTTCATCAGGATCGACGTGGTCGAGCCACCGTACATCGCACCGTAGTAGATGCCGGCGAACATGATCAGCGCGGCGGTGGGTTCCACCTTGGCGGTCAGCGGCAGCAGCATGGCCACGGTCAGTGCCGGGCCAATGCCAGGCAGCACGCCGATGGCGGTACCCAGGAAGCAGCCCACCAGGGCCCACATCAGGTTGATTGGCGTGATGGCCACGGCAAAGCCGTGCATCAACTGGTTCAGGGTATCCATCTAAAGTTCCTCCCGTTGGCGTTGGGGTACGGGCTCAGAAGCCCGCTACCGGCAGCAGCGGCAGGTTGATGCCGAGCAGGAAATCGAACAGCGCCCACATCGGCACTGTCAGCAAGAGGCCGATCGCGGCGTCGCGCACGATACGGCGGCTACCGTAGCCGCGTGCCACGCACACCATCATCAGCGTCGACGAAAAGACAAACCCCAGCGTGCCGATCAGTGCCATATTGGCCACCAGGCCAATTGCCACCCACAGGAAGCCCTTGAAGTTGTGCGGCGCCGATGGCAACTCGGCATCCTCTTCCGGCATGTTCCTGAAACCGCCGCGCACACCTTGCCAGGTCAGCAACGCGCCGCAGACGGCCAGGCCGATGGCTACCAGCGTGGGCACGAAGCGCGGCGACAGGCCGGCATAACCTTCGTCGCCCGAAATGCCCGGTATTCCGGCAAAGAAAAACACGGACACCGCCAGGACGGCGACACCGATGCAGACATGGGATGGCTTCATGATGGGGCTCTCGGATGGTCCTGCCACCCACGCGGTCACGGGGCCCGGTGACGATATTGGTATGTTTTTCGGTGTTGCGCAGGTGGCGGCACCGGGGCCCCGTGCCGTCCTCCGTGCTGGAACCGATCAATGATCGGCAGCCGGGCGGGAACGACAGGTTGAAACGAACTTCCGCGACAGACTACTGGCTACGGCTGATGCTTTGGTACTTTGATGCTTACTTGGCGACGCCCAGTTCACGCAGCGTGCCACCCAGGCGGGTCGACTCCGCTTCCACGAACTTGCCGAACTCGTCGCCGGTCAGCAGGAACGGGGTCCAGTCGTTCTTCTGAACGGCGTCCTTCCAGACCTGGTTCTCGGTGCCCTTCACCACGGCGTCGATCAGCGCCTTGCGCTGGTCTGCGGTAATGCCAGGCGCGCCATACACGCCGCGCCAGTTGTAGATCTCCACGTTGACGCCCTGTTCCTTGAGGGTAGGAATGTCAGCGGTGCGATCCTTCGACGTCACGGCCAGCGCGCGCATCTTGCCGGTCTTGATGAACGGCAGGAATTCAGACACGCCCGCGATGCCCACCGTCACGTGGCCACCCAGGATCGACGCGGATGCCTCCCCGCCGCCCTGGAACGGCACGTAGTTGATCTTCTTCGGGTCCACGCCAACGTCCTTGGCGATCAGGCCGGCCAGGATGTGGTCGATCGAACCTTTCGAACCGCCGCCCCAGCTCACGCTGCCCGGGTTGGCCTTGAGCTGCGTGGTCAGGTCCTTGAGCGACTTGATCGGCGAGCTGGCCGGTACCGTGATGACCATCGTGTCGGCGAACAGTCGCGCGATCGGCGTGGCGTTCTTGAGCGTGACCGGCGGGTGGTTGGTTTCGATTGCGCCGACCATCACCGCACCCGTCACCACCAGCGCGTTCGGGTTGCCCTTGTCGCTGTTGACGAATTGCGTGAGACCGATGGTGCCACCGGCGCCGCCCTTGTTGTCATAGGACGCGCTCTTGGCCGTACCGGCAGCTACCATCGCCGCACCGATGGCACGGCCGGTCTGGTCGTAGCCACCGCCCGGGTTGGCGCCGATCATCACCTTGAGGTTGTCGACCGCATAGGCCGGAGCGGCCACCACGGCGGCGGCCAGCGTCGCCGAAGCAACGAAGACATGGGTAAAGCGGGCAAGCATGCGAGGCATTGCGGTCTCCTGTCTTTTTTGAATGTGTGGTTGTGCTTTTACGGTTGACTTTGGGTCCGCACGGATACAGCGGTAGCCATGGCCCGGATTCTAGAAGGGTGAAACTGTCAAAACCCTGTCAAAACGTCTGCTTTCGAATCGGGGTTTACGTGGTGTTGTCTGCTTTGTCCGTGGCGTGCCAACCCGCTGCTTGTCGTTTTTTGGCACCGGGGCATGACCCAGATCTGATCTGCACATCTTTGACTTGGCGCGCGTCAGACATCTCACTACGATTGATCTCAGTTGCCTGCCGCACCGACTTTGTCGCGGACGGCGCAGCAGGACAACAACTGAGATGGACCATTGCACAACGATGCGATGGCCGATTCGGGATTTATTTCGGGTAGTTCGGGTGTCAAAAAAGAAGGGTGTCACAGGGGTCAACATGGATACAACGATCAAGGCATCGGACGGCTGGCCGCCGGAGCTCGATGGGGGGGCCGATCGCGGCCTGTGGAAAAGCACCGTGGCCGCTGCCAACCAGGCGCTGGAGGCCGCCAAGGGCATGCAGGCTGCCGTGGGGCAAACGCTCAAGCTGCAACACAAGATCATGGCGTTGCGCGACGAACTGCATCGTGCCGAAGCCGAGCGCGATCTCTATCGCGACCTTCACTCGCGCACTGTCGATGAACTCAATCACACGCTGGACCTGAGTCCTGCCGAATGGCAGCGCCTGCGCGCGGACAACGAAACGCTACAGATCCGGCATCGCGCCTACAAGCTGCTGGTGCAACATTACGCGCGCAGTGGCACACCCATCGATCCAGCTACCTTTGCGGACCAGCGCAGCCGTGTGCAGCAGCACATCCTGTTCCAGCGCCGCAAGGGCATTCCGGTTTCGGTCATTTCCGCCGACGATATCGGGTTCCTGTTGCGCTGAAACTCGCCGAGGAGTCGTCCATGAACTGCCTTATCCCTGGACAGGCGGCGCCGCTGCATTGCCGGCCGGCGCATCCGCCGCGCGTACCTGATTGCGCCCCGCTTCCTTGGCGGCATATAGACGGCGGTCGGCCGTCGCCAGCATGGCATCGAGCGTCTGGCATTCGTCGCTCACGGCTTCTGCGACGCCAATCGACACCGTGAAGTGGATGTGCGTGTCGCCAGTGTCGGCGGCATCGGGGGCCGGCACCACCGCGATCGCCTGCACCGCGGCGCGCAGGCGTTCCGCCGTGGCTGCTGCTTCAGCCAGCGTGGCACCGGGCAGCAGCACGGCGAATTCCTCGCCGCCAAGACGCGCTGGCAGGTCGACCTCGCGGAGGTTGTGGCGCAACACATCGGCCAGCGCCACCAGTACATGGTCGCCGCTGGCGTGACCCCATCGATCATTCACACGTTTGAAGAAATCGATGTCGAGCATCAGCATGGCCAGTGGCTGGTGAGCGCGATCAGGCTCGCGGCTTTGCTCGCGGTCCCGGCGCGCGGATTCCCTGCCGAAGAGTTCACCAAAATGCCGACGGTTGGCCAGGCTTGTCAGCGGATCGGTCTCGGCAAGCTGTTGCAGCCTCTCGCCGGCGGCCAGGTAATGTCTGAACAGCAGCGTCACCACGCGCAACGTCACGAACATCAGTAGCGGCAGTGCCAGCCAGATCGCCAGCAATGGGGTACTCGTGCGCTGCAGTACCGCGCGATAGACCTCGCGGTCGGTCAGCGTGTCCAGCATCAGCCAGTTGCCCAGATGCCCCACACCCTGGAAGAACAGGTATTTGCCATTGGCATGGCGCATGCCCGAGCCGGCATCGAACAGGTCTTGCAGCGGCACGCTGCGCCATACGGGATCGATATCGTCTGGCCAGCGCAGGCTGGTTCCGGCGACCGGGCGGCTCGATACGATGATGTCACCTTTGCGATCCATCAGGAAGCGCGCGGATTCCATTTCTTCCGGCGTACCGATCAGCGTGCGCAGATGTTGCAGGTCGACGTCGACAGCAACCGCGCCACGAAAGCGGTTCTGCACGTAGACCGGGATGCTCAGCGTGGTCCGCAATTTCGTACTTTCGAATTGCGTGTAGACCGGCGCCCAGCGGACGCCGCGCTCCGGATCGTTTTCCGGCAGCAGGTCACGGTAGTACGGGATGCTGCTGAAGCGACGGAGCAGGGCGGGGGCCTTGTCTGGTGCAAGCATCGGATACGTGACGTAGATGCCGTTGCTTGAAATGAAGCTCACATTGCCTTCGGCGCTGGTGAACTGCAGGTTCTGGTTCAGGCTCAGCACATGGCTCAACTGGCGCGCGGCGAACAGGTCCGCACGCAGATCGTCATCGCGGCGCGCGAAGCCCTCGAGGCCTTCCAGCGTTCCGGCAGACACGCCGATCACGGGCGCATCGCCCAATGGCACCGGCATTTGCCACACGGGTTCATTGCGCGAGCGGAAAGCCTGCTCGATAGCGGGATCGAAAGGCACTGCGTCAGGGCCCTGCTGGATCGCGATCAGCTGCTGCGCGTAGTCGCGCACGAATGCGAGCTTGAAGCGCTCGGCGGAGAAGACCGCGTCGACACCGAGTGCGCGCAAGGTGAGGTCATGCTGCCGGCTCGAGAGAACGCGTTCCTTCAGCAGGTACAGGTCCCTGATACCGACGGCGAGCATCAACAGCATGGCCAGGCTGAAGCCCACCACCACCACGCGCTGTGGATGCATGAGGGCCGCGCGCGGCAGCCAGCGCGGGCGCGGCAGCAATTTGCGCCATGACATCGAACGTCTCCCCGGCAAGGCCCGCGCGTGGCGGACGTGAAAACGCGTTCAGCTTGCAGCGTGCAACATCGATAGCGGCCAGGCACTGCGCGGCGCTCGGCACAGTGTAGTGCAGGCACGCGTTGCGTGCCATCGCGCAGGCTTGCCGGGTAGCCTGCGCGATAACGTGGAACTCAGCGTGGTTCGGTACGGAAGTACAACAACGCGACGGCGGGCAGCGCAAACCCGATCCAGCTTGCGAGCGGCCAGCCGGCATGCGCATAGGCCCATGCGCCGACCGACGATCCGATCGCACCGCCAGTGAAGAAGATGGCCATGTAGAGGCCATTGAGACGGCTGCGATGTTCGGCGGATAACGCGAAGATGGCACGTTGGCCGATCACGAGATTGGTCGATACCGCGAAGTCGAGCAGCACCGCGGCCGCCGTCAGCGACAGCAACGACAGCAGCGAGCCTTCTGCCCCCACACGGCTCAGCAGGAAGGAGCCGGCGCCGAGCACCAGTGCCAGGGCAGTCATCTGGCGCCCATGGCCGCGATCGGCATAGCGGCCCGCCATCGGTGCGGCAATGGCGCCCGCCACACCCACCAGCGCGAAGATCGCAATGCCGGTCTGCGACATACGGAACGCGGGACCTGCCAGGTAGAGCGGCGTGGTGGTCCAGAACAGGCTGAAAACCCCAAACATGCTGGCCTGGTACGCCGCCCGGCGACGCAGCACCGGTTGTGTACGCAGCAGATGGATCATCGAACCAAGCATCTGCACATAGCTGACGCCGGGCGCGGGTTGGCGCCGCGGCAGCTTGCGCGCCAGCACCACGCCCAACAGCAGCATGGCCACCGCGGAGATGGCGAAGATCGCATGCCAGCCGAACAGGTCCGCAACCAGGCTCGATACCGGGCGCGCCAGCATGATGCCCATCAGCAGTCCGGCAGTGACATTGCCCACCACACGCCCGCGCTCATGCTCCGGAGCCAGATGCGCGGCAAAGGGCACCAGTACCTGTACCGCCACCGAACACAATCCGATCGCACAGCCGGCGATCAGGAACACGCTTGCGTGCGTGGCCAGCGCGGCGGCTACCAGCGCCACGGCACAACCGCCAATCAGCGTCAGTACAAGCTTGCGGTTCTCGACGATATCGCCCAGCGGCACCAGCAATAGCAGTCCGGCGCAGTAGCCAATCTGGATCAGCGTCACGATCAGCCCCGCGATTGCAGGGGACAGTTGCAGCGCGTGTGCAATCGGCCCTACCAGCGGCTGGGCATAGTAGAGGTTGGCAGCGAGCATGCCGCAGGCCACGGCCAGCAGCGGCGTGATCCAGGCGGCTGGCGCGGCAGATCGTTGTCCGCTGTCGGTGATGGAAGCGGCGGAGGAGGTGGGAGTGTTTGTGGACGTGGGCATCGGCGGAATCCGGGCGCCTGGGGAAGCCGCCGATTCTACCGGGAGATAGATAGAGACGTATGACGTGGGGTTATTACGGTTGCGCCCAGTACGTTACATCACGGCGCGTCACGTCACATCGTCGTCGAAATGAAACTCTTCCTGGACCGGCGCCGGATTGTCGCCCTGGTCGGCGGCGGGCAGCAGCGCACTGACACGGACGCCCAGCAGGCGGATGCGGCGCTCCAATGGAATGCGCTTGAGGCACTCGGTTGCGCCGCGGCGGATCGTGGCGCCGTCAGCGGTATGCGCGGTCATCGTTAGGTCGCGCGTCACGGTGTGGAAATCGTCAAAACGCAGCTTGATGCCGACCGTGCGGCCCACGTAGCCCTTGCGCCGCAAATCATCGGCCACGCGCATGCAGAGTTTCGTGAACTGTTCCGACAACAGCGGCCGGTCGGTGCGCGGGTGCAGGTCACGCTCGAACGTGGTTTCGCGGCTCATCGACTTGGGCTCGGAACTCACCACCACCTGGCGCTCGTCGCGGCCATGCGCCACCTCGACCAGCCAGCTTGCGTAGTTACGGCCAAAGTGGGCTTGCAGCACGCTCTGGTCCGCCTCGGCCAGATCACCGACCGTCTCGATACCGATTGCCTGCAGCTTCTCGGCGGCCTTCGGTCCAATGCCATTGACCTTGCGCGCAGCCAGCGGCCAGATCCGGGTCGGGATATCGGCGGGAGTGAGAATGGTCAGGCCATCAGGCTTGTCCAGCTCCGAACCGATCTTGGCCAGCAGCTTGTTGGGTGCCACGCAAATCGAGCAGGTCAGGCCCGTCGCTTCATTGACCGCCGCCTTGATACGGCCAGCCACCTCGCGCGCCTCACCCTCGATATCAGTCAGATCGATATATATCTCATCGATTCCACGATCTTCTATCTGTTCGGTGAATAATCTGACCGCCGACTTGAATAGCCCCGAGTAGCGGCGATAGGCATCGAAATCGGTCGGCAAGAGGATTGCGTCGGGTGCAAGCTTGGCCGCCTTCATCATGCCCATGGCGGAAAACACCCCCAGCGCACGTGCTTCGTAGGTGGACGTGGTCACCACGCCACGCCCAACGTAGTCCCGCAAGCGCGCGTAGCGCCGCGATCCATCGGGCAGCGTTTCAGGAATTGCATTGCGGCCACCGCCAATCACCACCGCATGGCCGCGCAGGTCGGGATAGCGCAACAGTTCGACTGACGCGTAGAACGCGTCCATGTCGAGATGGGCAATTCGCCTGGCGGTCGGGGGCATGAAGGCGTTTCTATACTGTATAAACGTACAGTATAGTGTGGCAACCTGATTCGCGGAACGGGCGCACGCGCAACATCGCGAGACTATTAGCGGGAATTATTGAATCTGCTTAATTTTTTAATTATCAATTTGTCGCATCGATAATTCGCTTAGGCGTCAGCCGGCTCATGAGCACCCCCTCCGCAGCGTAGATGGCCAGCGAGATCCAGATCAACGCATAGCCAATCTGCTTCTGCGCCGGGAACGGCTCGTGATAGAGCCAGATGCCGAGCAACAGCTGGATGGTCGGGCCAGCGTACTGCAGCAGGCCGAGCAGCGAGAGCGGAATACGCCGCGCGCCGGCCGCAAAAAACAGCAGCGGCACCGCCGTGATCGGGCCGGCCAGCAGCAACAGGACCTGCGTACCCGGTGCTGCGCTGCGTGTGGTGTCGTGGCCGGTCAGGAACAGCGTGCCCAGCGCGACCGCGGCCAGCGGAAACAGGATCAGCGTCTCCAGCGACAGTCCTTCGAGCGCACCAAGCGCGCCGGTCTTGCGTAGCAGGCCATATCCGCCAAACGAAGCGGCCAGTCCCAGTGCAATCCAGGGTAGTTGCCCCGCAGACCATGTCAGCCAGAGCACGCCAGCCGCCGCAATGGCAATTGACAGCCACTGTCCCCAGCGCAGCCGTTCATGCAGCAACAGCACGCCAAGCAGCACGCTGAATAGCGGATTGATGAAGTAGCCCAGACTGGCATCGACCACGCGATCGGCCGATACCGCCCAGATATAAAGGAACCAGTTGCAGCACAGCAGGCCGGCACTGGCCGCGAAGTTCAGGATCAGGCGCGGATTTGCCGCCACTTCGCGCAGCCAGCCGAAATGCCGGCGCCATAGCAGGATCGCCCCGAGGAATACCAGCGACCACACCATGCGGTGCAGCAGGATTTCCAGGGGCGCCACGCCGTGCAGCGATTTGATGTAAAGGGGCAGCAGGCCCCAGATGATGTACGCCAGCAGGGCGTAGAAGATGCCGAGTTGCATGGGAATGTCCCGGGTAGATGTCCGGTTGTGGGGCGGATTCTACCGGGGTGGCGCAAACGGCGTTGGCTCGCGGTTCAAGCCTGGGGGTGGGCAAGAGGGCGGGGCCCTTCAGGTCGGCCCCCGTTATGCATACCCATGTGCGGAACGGGGGGCAACTGCCTGCTTACAGCTTGCGGGCGAAGCTGAACTGCGAGAACGCCTGCTCGGCCACGTTGAACCACGCGGCCTCGTTGTTGCGGAACACGCGCCAGTCGTCAAAGATCTTCTTGAACGATGCGTTCTTGGCGCTTTCCTCGGCGTACGCTTCCTGCGTGGCCTTGAAGCAGGCCTCCATGATCTCCTTCGAGAACGGACGCAGCTTCACGCCGTTTTCCAGCAGGCGGGCCAGCGCTTGCGGGTTCACGGTGTCGTACTTGGCCATCATGTTGGTGTGGGCCTCGATGGTGGCCGTTTCCAGCGCGCGCTTGTACAACTGGGGCAGCTTTTCGTACTCGGGGGCCGATGCGTAGAACGACAGCTGTGCGCTGCCTTCCCACCAGCCCGGGTAGTAGTAGTACGGCGCCACCTTGTAGAACCCGAGCTTTTCGTCGTCGTACGGCCCCACCCATTCCGCGGCGTCGATCGTGCCCTTCTCCAGTGCCGGGTAGATGTCACCGCCAGCAATCTGCTGCGGTACCACGCCCAGGCGGGACAGCACCACGCCGGCAAACCCGGCGATGCGATACTTCAGGCCCTGCAGGTCGGCCACGGTCTTGATTTCCTTGCGGAACCAGCCACCCATCTGGGCATTCGTATTGCCGCCCATGAAGTTGACGACGTTGTACTCCTTGAAGAACTCGCGCATCAGCTTCATGCCGTTGCCCTGCATCATCCACGCGGTCTGCTGGCGCGCGGTCAGGCCAAACGGAACCGTCGTGTCGAAGCACAGCGTCGGGTTCTTGCCGAAGTAGTAGTAGCCGGCGGTATGGCCGATCTGCACGGTCTGGTTCTGCACGGCATCCAGCACCTGCAGGCCCGGCACGATTTCACCGGCGGCAAACACCTTGATGTTGAACTTGCCGTCGGTCAGTTCCTTCACCCGTTGGCTCAGCAGCTCGGAGGCACCGAAGATGGTGTCGAGCGACTTCGGGAAACTCGATGCCAGGCGCCATTCCACGGCGGGGTTGCTGCCGACGACCGCCGGGGCTCCCGGGGCACTGGCCGACGCGGCGGGTGCGGCGGGCTTTTCTTCCTTGCCACAGGCCGCAAGCGCGCCAGTGGCGGCTACTGCCGAAGCTTTCAACAGGAAGGAACGACGTTCCATGGACATCTCCTCTTATATTGATATGTATGCGTGACTGCCTTGACCCAATGTGCTGCCCGGAAGACAGGTCGGACGATTATAGCGGTGACGTTTTGGGCACGGAGCCCCGCATGGATGGGGGTTTTCGCTAGGAATGCAGCACTTCTGCAACGGTCCCGCAAAGCCGCTGGGACATGCTCGCAATTGGTGCCGTTTGGGTTTCGTAATGTGGGATTTCCCACGGTTTTGTGCGCAGTTGATGGATTTTGTAACCCGGCTTGCGGTCCAAAAGTTCGCCTGATAAAAACTGAGCCCTCCCTCCCGGAGTTTGTTCACCCGGTTCCGTTGTTTCCATGCCGCAATCCGTACTGTTTCCCATCCGCTACCTTGCCCGTCGTCGTCTCGCGTTTGCCGTCCTGGCCGCGTGGGGGGTAACCGCATGTGCACAGTCCGGCAATTCGGTGACACCGCCGCCACTGATTGCGGAGAACGTTGCGCCGCCAAGGGCATCTGCGGCCACCTCCCTGGAAACCTCCGCCGTAGCGGCTGGCGCCGTACCCGCTACTGCGGATCCGCTGGCGGAACTGATCCAGTCGGCCACCACCTTGACCACGGTCGCCCAGGCCGCAGCCCCCCAGGCAGATGCCAACCCGGACTTCGTGGGCTGTCTCTTATACACATCTCCGAGCCCACGAGACTGCAGCTAATCT
>CAUUBQ010000023.1:0-119494 GCA_963543405.1 uncultured Cupriavidus sp. | reverse complement strand
GGCAGTCCTGTTTCGTTTCCCTGGAACCCTGCCGCGTGTCCTGCCTGACATCACGTCCCTCTCGCCGTTGCTGCGCCTGTTCTGTTGCACCGACCGGCATGGAGAGGAAACTGCCTATGGCCACGATGATCAGAAGCGCCGGGAGTCGAGCATTCAAGTCGAGCATAGTGAGTCCTTTTTGAACCTGCCAACCTGGGCCAACCATTTATGACCTGCGTCAATCGTGACGTCGTTATCGCCGAGCCTGATGGACGATTTTGCTGGCTGTCGATGAGCCGTTAGTGACAAAAAACTGCCGTCTCCGCCAAATGTACGGGCCGCCTTTTGACAATCTTCCGGTTCATTTTCGTTTCCTTCGGATGCACAACAGTGCCTAAGTCCAGCTTAGAAACACGAGACGATCAGCCATTGATATACGTCAAGCCTTGGCGTGCCGGAAAGACTAGCCTTCCCAATAGTTGCTGCCGGTACGGCCGTGACACCTTCCGAAGGGAGTTCCGCCATGAACGACACCGCTATCGTCTACTACTCACGAACCGGCACCACTCGACAAGCCGCCACCTTGTTGGGCGATCGCCTTGACTGCCCGATGTTCGAGGTCGCAGATCAGGTCAGCCGGGCCGGCGTGTGGGGGGACATTCGGTGCATAATCGACAACATGTTCCGGCGGCGGGCGCCCTATCGGTATACGGGCCCCGCTTTGGACAAATTCACGACCGTGATCGTCATGGCGCCCGTCTGGGTCGGCCATTTGGCTGCACCGATGCGAAGCTTCCTGCGGGATCATCGCCCTGCGGGAGACGGTCTTGCCGCAGTAGCGGTGATGGCGGCGCGCGGCGGTTTCCGCGCTGCGGAAGAGATCGCCGGTGAAATCGGCAGACCGCCGCATCCGGTGCTGGTGCTGCTGCAACGGGACATTGTCAGTGGCGAGGTACAGCAAGATATAGACGATTTCGCCTCGACGCTCGTTCGGCCAGCGCCGGACGCATCGGGATCGCCCCGGTCGGCCTGGCTTTCCCCCAACGAGGCCTGACCCGGGGCATACCCCGGAGCGCGTTCCTGTATAGCCGCTCCTCTATTCCATCGAGATGCGCACCCGATTGCCGACGCGACCGGCACTGGCTACGAGCACTCCGAATCCCGAACTGGCATGACGGCCACCCGGGCCTTCCCTGGCCGGCGATTCCGCGACGACCAAGGAAGGCGCGCTTTAGCCCGCGACGGCCATGGGTGCCGGTCACAACGGTGTCTACCCCACACCTGCTCGCATGCGCCAGTATCCGTTCGGTATCGTCACGTCACCCATGTTGATCACGCTGTCGAGAAGCGTTACGGAATGCTGAAGACCGGCACTTCTCAGCGGCCGCCGCCGCGGCGTCGCGCAGGACAGTATCCCAGGTTCAGCAACTCTGGCTCCACGTCCGCCCGATTACCGTATCCGATTTCGTACTGCAGAAACGTGTAGTCGATGACATGGAAAATCTCCAGATGCTCGTGGCAAGCCGACACCGGGACAATCGCCTCGCCGAGCGCGCGATGCACCGATGTGCTGCCGTCTACCGCAACCAGAACATGCTTTTACATCTTCAGCCCCTGTTCCGTGCCAATGGCGTCCGACCATCCGCTCGTCATTGACATACCCGTCCTGGCAATGGTCAGGAACGCATTTCCTGACCGGCATCCTCGGAACGAATCGCAATACGCTTCTGAGGCGTGGCTTCCTTCTTGGGTAGCACCAGGTGCAGCACCCCGTTTGTATAGCTCGCGTCCACCTTGCCTTCGTCGATATCCGCATCGAGGGTGAAAGCCCGACGCATCGCACCGCTGTAACGTTCGTGCCGGATGACACGCTCGCCATCGCGCTGTTCTGCCGTCCTTTCAACCTTCGCGGAAATCATGACCGTCCCGCGATCGACGCTGATCTCGATGTCGTCCTTCTTCACGCCAGGCAGTTCCGCAGTCAGCGTGTAACTACCTTCCGATTCTGTCACGTCCACCTTGAACACGATGCCGGGATCGCCCACACCCCGAAAGGCGCGCAGCATGCCCTGCATCATGTCGCTGATCGGCTCGATGGCAAATGGGTCGTAGTTTTTCAGACTGGTCATTGTGGGCTCCTTGCATTGGCTACGCCGGATCATCCGGCCATCTTCATCATGGCAATGAATTCACGCTTGAATTTGTTCTGGGTCAAGCCATTGGCAACGCGCCCGGGCTTGCGCTAGCGCAAGCAGCCGCGCGCGTGTTGTCCTAGGCTCAGTCAGTGAGTCCGGTTGTTCGCAACCGGCTTCGTTGCAGGGGGGCAACCATGTTCCAGAGCATTCTCGTCGCCATCGACGGCAGCCGTAGCGCGGACCTGGCGCTCGACAAGGCCATAGACATCGCACGTGCCATGCATGCCCGCATCGAGGTGCTTCATGTCACTCTCGATCCGGACTTCCTGTTCGACACCAGCGTGATGTCACCCCGGGAGATGCGGAAGCGGACCGCCGAGTATGGGCACAAGATCCTGGGTGCAGCCGAGCAGCGGTTGCAACGCGCCAAGGTCTCCGGCAAGACAACACTGCTCGATGAATTCGTCACCCCGGGGCAGGTGCCAGCCGTCGTCTGTGCGCATGCCGAATCGATCGGTGCGGATCTGCTCGTCTGCGGCACGCATGGCTTGCGTGGCATCCGGCGGCTGGTGCTCGGCAGCGTCTCCGAGGGGGTGGTAAGGCAGGCCAGATCGCCCGTGCTGCTCGTACGCAGCGAACTTCCCGGATGACAGCGTGGGTCAGAGACAGTATGCGAATCGTCTCATAATCGCCGACTTCAGAATCGTGATGTCTGCGTCGGTCCTGGCAAACATCAAATTCGTCGGTATCGTCGGAATTCGTATATTGTGATGTGGTGACCTGCCACGTACGGGCACAAGCCCACATGCCTCCACATTAAGCCGAGCTTAAGACTGGCCTATGATCCCCCATACTCCAGATGACGATGACGGATGCATGGGCCGTCCCACTATATCGGCCAATGAGGCAAGTCTTGCCGGAATCGTGCGCACGTCAATGGAGGCGATTATTTCCATCGACGAAGCGCAACATATCGTTCTTTTCAACCCGATGGCGGAGTCGCTGTTCGGCATCGCGGCAGAGGAAGCCCTTGGCAAACCGTTGGACATCCTGTTGCCCGAACGCTTCCGTAATGCCCACACGGCCCATGTGCGCCGCTTTGGTGTGACGGGTGTGTCGGATCGCCAAATGGGTCACCAACGGACGCTCTACGGTCTTCGGCAAGACGGCAGCGAGTTCCCCATCGAAGCATCGATTTCCCAGACCAGCGACAGCCTTCGCGGCAAGCTCTTTACCGTCATGCTGCGCGACATCACGGAGCGCATGCGTGCGGAGTCGGCATTACGCCACTCGCGCGAGGAACTGCAGGCACTCTCGGACAGTGTCCTGTCCAGCCGGGAGGAGGAAAAGCGCCGGGTCGCCCGCGAACTACACGACGACATCGGCCAGCGCCTGAGTGCAATGAAGATGGATCTCGTGATGCTGGAAGACGATCTTCGCCGTGAAGGCGTTTCGACGGCCAGCCTCGCACGGACATCGGCCATGCATGGTGGTATCGACGCGGCAATCGCGGCCGTGCGACAAATCTCCGCCGACCTGCGTCCCGCATTGCTCGACGAACTTGGGTTGGCCGACGCGCTGGACTGGCTCGCCAAGGACTTCAGCCGCCGTTACCCAATAGTCATCAAGGTGGACACGCCCGGTCTCATCGACGCTACGGAACAGGAAACCACCGCAGTGTTCCGCATCGTCCAGGAAGCACTCAACAACGTGGTGCATCATGCCAATGCCAGCCGCGTGTGGGTCGAGATGCACGACGAGGGGATCGAGCATGTCCTGCGCGTTCGGGATGACGGCGATGGATGGGACGGCAACGTCAAAGATCCATCGCGGCGCTCGTTCGGACTGTTGGGAATCAGGGAGCGTGTCCGCCTGTTGGGCGGCACGTTGGCCCTGCACCACGCCCCCGGTCAGGGTTTTGAATTGTGCCTCCGCTTTCCGGCCCGACTGGCCGAGAGGAGGTAGCACCGTGATACGTGTTGCCATCGCAGACGATCACGCCGTAGTTCGCAACGGCCTGCGTCACATTCTCGAGCGCGAGGCGGATGTCGAGGTGGTCGGCGAGGCCTCAAAGGCGGCCGAAGTCCCGCAACTTGTCCGCGAGACCACGCCGGACGTGATCCTGCTGGACCTTTCCATGCCCGGGCGCAGTGGCCTGGAACTGGTGCGGCTCATCAAGTCCGACCACACGGGCACCCGTGTACTGGTGCTGACGATGCATGCGGAGGAACAGTACGTGGTTCGCGCGTTCCGCGCCGGCGCGGCGGGTTACCTAACCAAGGACAGCGCGGCGATCGATCTGGTGGAAGCACTGCGAAAAGTGGCTGGTGGCGGCACCTATGTCAGTCCCGAAATGGCCGAAAAACTTGCACAGGGTCTCCAGGAAGGCGCCGACACGCCGCACAGTGGCCTGTCGGACCGCGAACTCGAGGTGTTCCGGCGTATTGTCGAAGGCGAGTCATTGACGGAAATCGCCGAAGCACTTTGCGTCAGCGCCAAGACGGTCAGCACGTACAAGATGCGATTGCTGGAGAAGTTGCAGCTGCGCAGCGACGCAGCGCTGGTTCGTTACGCCATCCAGGCCAAGTTGTTCTCCGACGACTCCCTGCCATAACGCACTGCGTCCCGACAATTGCTGGCGCTGCGGCGTGCCCGGCGCAGATTTATCGCACTGCAATAGTGGCGATCCTCACTGCATTGATCTTCCGCAAACTTCGGCGCCGTCCCCCGCCTAAAGTAGGTCTATGTTCCGCCCGATGCTGGTAAGGAGACAGATGGACATCTCGGCCATCATGGTGCACGTGGACACGTCCCGGCACGCCCTGGTGCGGCTATCACATGCCGCAGCGCTGGCCGACGCCTTCCGTGCGACGCTTATAGGCTTGCTGTCAGCTGAGCCCGGATACACGGCCCCGTCCCCAGATCATGACGCCACTCGCCGCGTGTTCGAATCCGCGATGGAGCGGGCGTCCTTTGCCGTGGACTGGCGCATCGGGGAAGGCAGTGCTGTCGACGCGCTACATTGCGAAGGCCGGCTTGCGGACCTCATCGTCCTGAGCCAGCCTGACCAAGTGGTTGGCCGCGCCGACGCGGCGATGCGGTTCGTCGAGGCAGCCATCGTCGACACAGGCCCCCCGGTCCTGATCATTCCCCCGGGCCCTACTCTCAATTCGAACCGGTGGCCCTATGCTTTGGCTGTGGTGGCGTGGAGCGGAAGCCGGGAATCGGCGCGCGCGCTGCGCGATGCCCTGCCGGTGCTCAAGCGCGCCAGCCAAGTTGAAATTATCTGCTGTGCGCCACTTGAAGCTGACCGCGAACAGGGCGTCTCGCCCCCCAGTTATGCTCTGGCATGGCTGGCCCGACGCGGGATTCGGGCCGCCCTGACCCAACTGCTGCGCAAACCATACGTGAATGCCGGCGAGGCGGTTCTCGAAGCTGCCACGCGCCGTCGCGCGGACCTGCTCGTCTGTGGCGCCCACGGTCATTGCCGTCAGGGCACTCGTGCGACCGGGAGCGTAACTGACACGGTACTCACACATTCGCCCATCCCGGTGTTGTTTGCGTGCTGATGGGAACGCGCGAAGCGTGCTCCGCGCGCATGGCCCCGGCCTGCTCACGATGCTCAGTGGGACAGCAACACGGGTGTGGTCATGGACGAAATGATGGTCCGCGTCACACCGCCCAACATCAGCTCACGGAAGCGCCCATGGCCATAGGCCCCCATCACGATGAGGTCGGCGCCGACGTCAGCCGCACGCGACAGAATCAGCTCGCCAATTAACACATCGTTGGCCGCCGGTTCGTATTCGGTCTCCACTTCGGCGCCGGCATCGCGCAACAATCGGGACGCCGCCGCCACCGACATGGCGTCGACCCGCAGACTATGCATTGCGGAGTTGGCATGCAGCAAATGTACGCGGCTGCCGGCAAGCAGTGGCAGGGCATCGTGAAGCGCACGCGCGCATTCTCTGCCTCCATCCCATGCCACCAGCACGCTCGCACCGACATCGCTGAACGTGCCCGCATACGGCACCACCATCACCGGACGCCCGGACTCCAGGATTATCGATTCCACGAACTGGGCCGCCACAAAGCTGGCGGTGTCGGCCTCGTCAAGCTGCCCCAGGATGATGAGCCCGGCTTCCTTCGACTCCTTGAGCATCTGTGCCACCGGATCGCCCTCGGTGCTGCGCCATTCGGCCAACACGAGCTTGTCCCAAACCGCCGACTCAAACTGGTCGTGCATGGCTTCATGCTCGCGCTGGCGGCGCGCGCGGTCTTCCTGCAAGTACCTTGCAGCATGCTCGACACGATAGAACCACATCGGCTCGGGCGTAAAAGTGGCACATACACCCACCAATCGGCATTGCTGCGTCGCGGCGATTCGCGCCGCCAGGCTCACCCGCGGCAAGGCACGGGCGCTTGCATCCACGTGGACAAATACATTCGGATATCCGGACATGACAATCTCCTCTACGGCAGTGGTGGATGGCGGCAGACGTTCGCGCGGCTAGTGCGACATCAGCAATGCCACCGGAGCATTGCGCAACAACGTTCGGGTCGTTCCGCCTGCGACCATTTCTCCGATCCGCGAGTGGCCATAGCCGCCGGCCACCAGGAGGCCGGCCGATCTCGCGACAACGGTCTCCAACAAACATTCCGCTGCGGACGAGGCCTGCCTAAGTTCGAGTACGGCGTCGATGCCGTGGCCGGCCAGCCAGCGAACTACGGCGCTGGCGCCCGGCTCGGCTCCCCCCCGAGTGGAGATATGCTCGACCACGACAAGTGCCGCGCGCCTAAGCAGCGGCAGCGCATCGGCAACGGCCCGCGCCGCCTCGCGCCGCCCGTTCCACGCCACGACGGCGGTGTCCAGCGGCAGCAGTCGATGACGCGGTGGGACGATCAGCACGGGCCGTCCCGAGTTGAGGAGCGCGTATTCCGCAGCAGACGCCAGTAACAGCGGCACATCTTGCACGCCGCCTGGCAAGGCGGGAAGAATGACGTCGCTGGTCATGCCATGTGTCGCCAAGGCCCATCCGGCTTCCTGATCGACCACCGTGTGGGACGTTTCAACACTGGCGTCTTGCCGGGCCACAGCGCGCGACAAAGCTTGCGTACCGGCGACGTCGAGCCCGCGTAGCATGTCGGCTCGCATCGCTTGGTAACGCAGCATTTCTTCGCCGGCACTACGAAACGGATCGAGTTGCGGGCCTGTTGCGGTCAGCCCCACGACTCGACCCTCGAACCACGCAGCCAGGGTCAGCGCCGCGTCGAGCCGGGCGTCGCGCGCATCATCGTCTGTCAGGTCCACCAGCACAGTCTTGAACTCCATGATGTGCCCTTTCCCGCGTAAGCGAATGCAAATCTCCCAGCCGAAATCTAGTCAATCTGGCAATAGCCGATTTGTGTCATATCAAAGGGCAGCGCAAAATGCCTGCAAGGATTTCCAGAACGCCCAAGCGGGCGCGATCCAGCAAGGAGTGACCATGGACGCCGGGATGCGCGCAATGGTTTTCGACGGCGGGGGCCCAATCCTGACCCACCGCACGGTACCCATACCAGTGCCGGGGCCGGGAGAAGTCCGGATCCGTGTCGCCACCTGTGGCGTGTGCCGCACTGACCTGCATGTAGTGGATGGAGAGCTTCTCGGGCCCAAGCCGGCCCTGATTCCCGGCCATGAAATTGTCGGTCGCGTTGAGTTCGTGGGACCCGAGGTCGCTGGACTGGCCCCCGGAGACCGGGTCGGTGTCCCGTGGCTTGGCCACACCTGCGGCCATTGCCGGTTTTGCCTGAACGGGCGGGAGAATCTGTGTGATACGCCGCAGTTTCACGGCTATACACGCGACGGCGGATACGCTGAATACGTGGTGGCAGATGCCAGCTATTGCTTTCCTATACCCGCCCTTTACGATGACGAGCACGCTGCGCCGCTGCTTTGCGCTGGCCTCATCGGATTCCGGACGCTTCGCATGGCTGGAGAGGCGCAACGCATTGGCATCTACGGATTTGGTGCCGCCGCCCATATCGTGACGCAGATCGCCGTGGCGCAAGGTCGGACCGTCTATGCATTCACCCGCCCCAACGATCGCGCCGCCCAGGCGTTGGCAACCGCCGTCGGCGCGGCATGGGTAGGCAGCAGCCATGAGGATCCACCCGCGCCACTGGACGCCGCCTTAATCTTCGCCTCCGATGGCGCCCTTGTACCGAAGGCGCTGGCGACCGTCGACAAGGGCGGAACTGTCGTTTGCGGAGGGATTCACATGAGCGACATTCCATCCTTCCCATATCGCCAGCTTTGGGAAGAACGGCGACTAGTATCCGTGGCAAACCTGACGCGAGCAGACGGCCGCGGCCTGATGGAAGCCGCAGCGAAGTTCCCGCTGCATGTCCACGTAACGCCCTACCCGCTTGCCCGCGCCAATGCCGCACTGGACGACCTGCGCGCCGGACGCCTGGCCGGCGCAGCCGTTCTTCGCATTTGAGCCGCAGGCCGATTCGGGCTTCACTACCCTACTGGCTGCCTGTGGTCATCGCACCACCTGAATGTCGTCGATCACCTTCATCACACCCGGCGCAACCCATGCGGCGTTGAATGCTGCCTGGCGCTCGGCAAGTGAGCGCACATGGCCCGAAAGCGTTACCACCCCGTCGTCGACAGCCACCTTGACATGCCTGGCATCGTGAATGGCCTGCCGTCTCAGGGCCTCCTCGATACGCTGCTGCACGTCGGCCCTTGTCGTACGCGGGCTCAACACCACACGATTGATGATGTCCCGGACCCCATTCAGGTGGCGGATGGCGTCCTCGGCCGCGCGGCGTTGGTAATCCCAATCAACTTCGCCATTGAGCGTCACCACGCCGTGCTCGACCGCAACGGCAAGCGCGTTGACGGGCACGATCGAATTCCACGAGAGCGCGTTTTCCACCGCCCAGGCAACGTCTGAATCCAGCCGTACCGCATCGCCGGGGAGTACTACATCCATTTCCACGGCCAGCGCACGCACACCCGAGACTCGACGCACCGCTTGCTCGGCGCAATGCTTGGCATGGAAAGACCGCGGATGGCCGGTCAGCGTCACAATCCCGTCCTTGACCTGAACACCGAACTCGCGTTCATCAATTTCCTGGTCCCATGCAAGCTCATCCAGCACGTCTTGCTTCAATTGACTATCACTCTTCATTCCGGCCCCCGTCTGTCGCCGCCATGGCGCACCTGCATTCCAGCGTAGGCGCGGGGCAGAAGGTCCGGCTTGCGTTGGCGCAAAGACCGGGCACTCCTTGACACCCGGTCTGGCAGATAGGAGTGTCAGGGTTTTCTGACACCGATAGGCCGATTTCTGACCTGTGTCTCAGCTATCCCTGATTTCCGCCGCCGCGCTGTTTTCCAATACTTCCGATAGCGGTATCTACACTCCGATCCGATGCGAGGCGCACCGGCGGATCCAGCGCCGCATAAATAAGGGGGCAAGATGCAGCAAGCCGTGCAGATGTGGGCCCAAGGGCCACAGCCCGCCTTGGGCAAAGTCATCCCGTTACGCCCAGAGGAGCCAATGCCCGGCGCGCGGACGTACCAGGCAAAGTGCTCGGTCTGCAGTCTCCGGCCGCTCTGCGTGGCCTCCGGACTCGGAGACGACGAGTTGGCACACCTGCAGAGTGTGCTGGGACAGTGGCGCACAGTACACCGCGGGGATTACCTGTTCCGCGTCGGCGATCCGCTTCGAAGCCTTTATACAGTGCGCAGCGGGTCGTTCAAGACGGTCACCGGCCACGAAGACGGCCTGGAGCATGTTGCCGGGTACGTCTTGCCCGGCGACATGCTGGGGCTCGGTGCCATTGACGACGACCGCTACGACTGCGACGCCATCGCGCTCGAAGACAGCACGGTTTGTGTCATGCCATTTGCAGCGCTCGAGGCACTCGGTCGCGAAGGTGGGGCTCTCCGGCATCGCTTGTACAGGCGGCTGAGCCGCGAGATCGTGCGCGAATCCCATCAGATGGTGCTGCTTTCCGGCATGAGTTCGGAGCGTCGGGTGGCGACATTCCTGCTGAACGTATCCGCTCGCCTGCGCCAGCGAGGCTACGCCGCGCGGGAATTCACACTGCGCATGACACGCCAGGAAATCGGCAGTCACCTTGGCCTCAAGTTGGAGACGGTCAGTCGGACGTTCTCCCGCTTCCAGCGAGAAGGATTGATACGCGTCGATGGGAAGGCGATCGAAATCTTCGACGCGGACGCGTTGGCCCGAGTCTAGAACCACCACGGCATCGTCCCTTTCACAACGTACCGCGCCGAACGCCTTTAACACGCGGATCGACGCATGAGCGCGTCTCAGGCACCGTTGGCACGCTTGTCCATCCGCACGAGCAGCACCGGGGTAGGCGCACTTCGCACGAGCTTCTCGGCCACGCTTCCCATGAGAAGCCGGTTGATTCCGCGACGACCGTGCGTGCCGAGTACAAGCAACTGCGCGCCGTCCTTTTCCAACGTCTGGCTGATGACGCTCGCCACGTCGCCGGTTGGGTGCTCCACCTCATCCAGTGTCATGGTGCACGGCAGGCCACGCGCTTCCGCCATGGCCCGGGCCTCGGCAAGGAGCTTGTGACCACGGCGGACAAGCTCCTCATGTACGCCGGTCTCGTAGCCACTTTCGACCACGTGAAGTACATCAAGCCGCGCATGGACCGCTGACGCAAGGTCGATGGCTTCCTTCAACGCGCAGTCACCGCAAGCGCTGCCGTCAATTGTCACGAGAATGGTGTCGTACATACTCAGGCCTCCGTCAAATAGGGATCGTTTGCCGCTGGCGCCATCCGGATGTCGTAGCAACGGCCGGGTGCCGCTGCGTTAAACATATGACGCCAGGCGGCCAGCCCCTTGATCAAGCGCAAAGCAATGTGCTCGGCTTCGCTTCCAAGCGAACGCATCGATATCGCCCATGCACGCATGGTCGTATAGGACCGATTTACCCTCTCCCCTTGATCTAGCGCAACCCAATACCATGACGGCGACATAGTCTGAATCGGAGACCAGAGGCCGCCAGTCCGTTCTGCGATCGCAGGCGGCTGCCTTCCACCGGAATGCGACAAACGGTCCAGCCAACCTGCGGAGGCCCAGCATGAGCCATCGAATCCCCCGCTTGCGGTCAATCCGGCGCACTTCGAGCCACGACGCCGCTGGCGACAGACAAGCGTTTTCGCTTGTCCTGGGTGGCCCGGTCTACCAGCTATTCCGCCGGGTTCATCTATCCGACGACGCACTGCAACTGGTACGTCAGCGGATTGCGGTCCTCTCCCTGTTCGCATGGCTGCCGCTCCTACTCCTATCCGCAACGGAGGGCAACCTGTTCGGCAAGGCTGGCACCGTCACCGTCCCATTCTTCATGGATATGGAAGTCCATCTCCGCTTCCTCGTTGCCGTCCCACTACTCGTAGCCGCGGAGCTCGTGGTACACAAACGTCTTCGGGGCATCACGCAGTCGTTCGGGGAACGAAACTTGGTTCCAGAAACGGCAACAGGCGAGTTCGAAGCAGCAATCGATGCGGCGCTGCGCTTGCGCAACTCCGTTCCCGCCGAATTGGCATTGGTCGCAATTGTCTACGGTGTGGGTGTGCTGATTGTCTGGCGTCATTACACCGCACTCCAGGCGTCTACCTGGTATGCCAGCGCGACCGGAAACGGTTCCAACCTGTCTCTCGCCGGCATCTGGTATGGCTATGTCAGCCTCCCGCTATTCCAGTTCCTTCTGATTCGCTGGTACTTCCGCATCTTTATCTGGATGCGGTTCCTATGGCAGGTCTCCCGCATCAGGTTGAGCCTGATACCCACGCATCCGGACCGTGTGGGCGGGCTTGGCTTCCTGGCGAATACGGTTTATGCGTTTGCACTGCTCCTGGCAGCTCACGGCGTTATGGTGGCCGCAAACCTTGCCAACCGAATCTTCTTCCTCGGCGCTGCCCTGCCGGACTTCAAGGCGCAGATCGTGGGGATGGTGTTGTTTTTGCTGACAGTAGTTTTTGGGCCGCTCCTTGTGTTTGCGCCGCAGCTCGCACAGGCCAAACGCAAAGGTTTAAACGACTACGGCACGTTGGCCGAGCATTATGTGCGGGAGTTCGACCGAAAATGGCTGTGCGGGGGAGCGCCTCCGGACGAATCGTTGCTCGGGAGTGCCGATATCCAGTCGCTGGCCGATCTGAGCAACAGCTTCGAAGTCGTTCGCGGAATGCGGCTGGCCCCCATCACAAGGGACGCCGTCGTACAGATTGCAGCGGCGGTCCTCTTACCGATTGCGCCCTTGGCACTGACTATGATGCCCCTGGATCAGTTGCTGAAGTATGTCTTCGGACTGATTTTCTAGCTATGACGCGGCGTCGTTGAGTAGGCTAATGCTCGCGTTCCGGGCAGTCGTGTACGCGCGACTGGGCGGCGACGTGCTGACAGATCCCTCCCTTCCCATCACCGATGTCAAGGCGAGGATCGATATACTCGCGTTGGATTACGTGCAAGTTGTTGACGCGCTTGGCTGCACCGCATCCATTGGTGTTGTACTGCCCTATAGTCGCGCCAATGTTGCCGGAAATGTAGTTGACGCACCAAATTGCGTATATCGGTCCGGGCTCGGCGATGCCCCCCCTTCGCCTTGCCGTCAACATCCTGGGCGGGGCCGCGCGGTCGCCGGAGGAGTTTGCGAAGAGCCCGACAGGCACGACGCTCGGGACGAGCCTCAGCATCGTGACGCCGAGCGGACAATACCACCCAGACAGGCTCATCAGCATTGGCACTTACCGGTGGGCGCTCAAACCAGAAATCGGCATCTCGTGGCCCGTGGACAACTGGTTTGCGAAAAGCTCGCTCGGCGTCTGGTTCTTTACGCCCAATGACGACTTTCTCCGCGGCCGTGAGCGCAGCCAACCTCTTCCAGCCGTAGGCCAACTCCACTGCGGCTATCAGTGTCGACCAGGCTTTTGGATTGCCGGCGACATGGGGTTCTACAACGGAGGCAACACCGCGGTGGGTGGGGTCGCCAACGCAGATCGACGGTGCAACACCCAGTACGGGATGGCCCTGTCCGTCCCATTTGCATGGGACTGGTCGGCCAGGGTTAGCGCGTCTCGAGGATGGATCACACGTGCTGGCGGAGATCATAAGGCAGTGGGCCTGACGGTCCAATATCGTTGGATAGATTGATGCTCTCTTGCCCCGTGGCCGAGCTTGGTGATATGACCGAGTACGTCGCCGGTGTGCACTGCGACTCGTCAACAGTGGTCAGAACCCGCAACAGCAGCATGCTTCGCGGGGCAAGCACTACCTGATCAAATCGTGCCATGGTCTCTTCTAGCTTGGCTAGGTCGCCACCGCTTCGCGCGCAGGGCGCGCGTTTCATCAATGCGATCTCGGCCAGCAGCAACTTGCCTATGTCTCGTCCAAACTCTGGCCGCAGCAACCCTTCGGAAGTCAGGTCTAGCAATTGCGCAAGCAGCCCCGCCAAGCCTTCTGCGGCTGTTTCGCCAGTGGCTTCCCAGTGTAATTTTTGTCGACTCATCATCGGTTCTCCCGCTTCTCCCGTTGTACGGGGCAATTCATTTCCCTGGTCAGCCCAATTTCTGCGGAGCAAGCCGGGATCGCACTAGCAGTGCCCCAGCATCTGCCTGCAACGATGGCGTTTAGGGCCTGGCAGCAGGCGAGCCCCTTACCGTGTGCGAACGGCGTCATTGTTTCGACCTCCACATTGGAAAATGTCGCTGGCAACGATCAATAACGCTGCGAAACCGATTAAGGGTGCCGAGTTTCAACATGGTTGACCCCAGAACACCGCGCAGCACATATAACTGCGTCACGAGGAAGATGCATGGGGTGCCATCCAAACGGGCTGGCATGCTAAAGGTCCCCAAACCAGACGGCAGACCATTGCGCTCTCCTACCGTGTATCTCGCGGCCCCGGCGGATTTGCGCTAGATCACGACGTTTGCATTTGGAAATGCCAGCAAGCGTCGGCACAAGCAGGCGCTTGCCTCTCCGCCTCCCCGATCCTCGCCTGCTGCCAACGAAGGCCTATGCAGGCGGATATCTACGTTTACTGACTTGGATCAACGGCAGCGACCCAAGGTTGACTAATTTTCAAGAGCCGCTCGCTTTTGTACAAAACTGGGATGCGGCTGCGGCGATGGGCACTTCCTCGAACATCAAGGCGCAAATCATGCATAACACCTCCGTCCCGGACGAAATCACATGCACGGCCGCCGCCACAACGCCGCGGCACCGGTGGTTTCCGCCCGCGAATTGGCTAAGGGTCTACCAGCCACAGTGGCTAGCGCGCGACGCCGTAGCAGGCCTGACACTGGCGGCGTATGGCATTCCCGTGTCCCTCGCCTATGCGTCGCTCGCCGGGCTGCCGCCTCAATATGGCATCTACTGTTACCTCGCCGGAGGCTTGTTCTATGCATTGTTCGGATCGTCGCGGCAGCTCGCGATTGGGCCTACGTCAGCCATCTCAATGCTAGTCGGTGTCAGTATCGCAGCCATGGCCAATGGCGATCCGGGCCGATGGGCGTCTATTGCAGCGCTGACAGCGCTGTTGGTCGCCGCCATGTGTGTGGTAGCTTGGGCGTTTCGCCTGAGTTCCCTGGTGAACTTCATCAGTGAGACCATCCTGCTCGGTTTCAAGGCCGGCGCGGCGCTCACTATTGCCCTGACACAACTTCCCAAGCTGTTCGGCGTCAAGGGAGGCGGGGAGTTCTTCTTTGATCGTATCGTGGTCCTCGCACAACAAGTGCCGCAAACCAATCCGGCTGTCCTGGTTTTCGGGCTCGTCACCATTGCGGCGCTAGTGTTGGGAGAAAAGTACTTGCCGGGACGGCCGGTGGCCTTGGTTGTAGTCGTGACCTCCATCGTCCTGCTGTCTGTCACGCCGCTGAGCGATTTTGGCTTCAAGGTCGTTGGTGCCTTGCCGCAAGGTCTGCCGGCCCTGACACTCCCTACGATGCGCCCCCGCGATGTCGATGGCGTCATTCCGTTGGCGTTCGCCTGCCTGTTGCTGTCCTATGTCGAAAGTGTTTCGGCGGCCCGCGCCATTGCGCAATCTCACGGAGACGAGATCGATGCGCGTCAGGAATTGTTAGCGCTAGGTGCGGCGAATCTAGGCGCGGCGCTATTCCAGGGCTACCCCGTTGCCGGCGGACTGTCCCAATCGTCTGTCAACGACAAGGCGGGGGCACGTACGCCTCTCGCGCTGATCTTCGCTTCGGCCACGATCGCGTTGTGCTTGATGTTCCTGACCGGCTTGCTTGCGAATCTGCCAAGCGTGGTGCTGGCCGCCATCGTCCTGGTAGCGGTCAAAGGGCTGATCAACATCCGCGAACTCCGCCATGTGTGGCAGGTCAGCCGATTCGAGTTCGTCGTATCGATGGCGGCCTTTGCCGCAGTCCTGATGCTCGGCATCCTGAAAGGTGTGATCGTCGCAGTACTGGTTTCCATGCTGTTGATCATCCGCAGGGCTGCACACCCGCACGTCGCCTTTCTGGGAAGGATTCCCGGTACACAAATGTTCTCGGACATCGAGCGCCATCCAGACAATGAAAGCGTACCCCAGGTACTCATCTTCCGACCGGAGTCCTCTCTGCTCTACTTCAATGCCGAGCACGTACGTGCCACTGTCCGGCGACGGGTGGCCGCCAGCACGGAGCCGCCGATGCTGGTGATCTGCGACCTTTCCGTATGCCCCGTCCTGGACCTGGCCGCCGCCCGTATGCTCGCCACGCTAAACACGGAATTATGCGCTTCCGGCATCGATTTTCGGCTGGTGGCTGCGCATGCCAGCGCGCGGGACATGCTTCGCGCCGAAGGCATCGACGAGCAGGTGGGAGATTTCGGCCGGGGCACATCCGTCGCCGCCGCCGTCGAAGAATTTCGCATTGCAACGGATACGGTCACGCCCACCGAACGACGGCCCTCCGCCCCGACGGCAGCCCTCTGACAGAAGGAAGTCATCATGAACAAGCCTGAGAACGCCCACAACATGACGACGCGATCGTCCGGAGCCGGCAGTTACCTGACCGCCGACGAGCGTGCGGCCAACGGGCGGGCCATGCGTGACGCGGTACCTCGCAGCAAACAGTCGGGCTGGCGCCCTTCCGAATCTCGTCAGGATCCAGTCGATCTCCTGAAGGAGTCGAATACCGGGCGCATCCTGGATCTGGTGCCCATCCGCTTTGGGCGGATGGCAGCTTCGCCCTTTTCCTTCTACCGAGGCTCGGCCTCACTCATGGCAGCGGATCTGGCCACCACGCCTGCCAGCGGCATTCGCGTGCAGGCGTGCGGTGACGCCCATTTGATGAATTTTGGCGGATTCGCCACCCCTGAGCGCAATATCATCTTTGATATCAACGACCTGGATGAAACGCTGCCAGCCCCGTTCGAATGGGACCTCAAGCGCCTGGCGGCAAGCGTGGCGATTGCAGCCGAACATCTTGCATTGCCTAAGAGTGACGCCGCCCGGGTTGTGACGGATGCCGTACTGGAGTATCGCGAGCGCATGTTCAACTACGGCTGGATGCGCGCACTGGACGTCTGGTACGACCGGATTGATCTCCAAAAGTATGAAGACCGCAGTGGCGACCCCGAAATCGTCGCGGAGGCACGCAAGCGACTGGCCCAGCGCATCGAGTCCGAAAGACGTAGGTCGGTACCCGATCATCTGTATCCGAAGCTGGTGTCCGTGGAAGGGGAACGCCCCAGAATTAAGGACGAGCCCCCATTGATCTTCCATCCTGACAAGGACGTGGCGCCTGGCGTTACATCCGATTACGCCGACGCCATCGCTTGCTACCGGGAAAGTCTGGCCGAGCATACACGGGTCCTGTTCGACCGCTTTCACTTCTTCGACATGGCGATCAAGGTGGTGGGGGTGGGCAGCGTAGGCACAATGTGCGGAGTCGGGCTGTTCCTGGCGGCCGATGACGACCCGCTGTTCCTGCAGGTGAAAGAAGCCCGCGCGTCCGTTTTGGAGCCGTACGCGGGAAAGAGCCTTTACACGAACCATGGTCAGCGCGTGATCGCCGGCCAACGCCTGATGCAGACCGCGAGCGACGTGTTCCTGGGCTGGACCCATGGTCGCGGTGGTCGTCATTTCTATGTACGGCAACTCCGCGACATGAAGCTGTCTGCAGTCATCGAAGATTGGGACTGCGGCATGCTGCGGCAGTACTCCCGCATGTGCGCTCACGCGCTGGCCCGTGCGCATGCACGGTCAGGAGACGCCGCCGCCATCGCCGGCTACATGGGTTCGGGGCAGACCTTCGACGACGCAATCTGCGAGTTCGCGACGGAGTACTGCTCTCAGAACCGAAACGACTATCGCGCATTTGTCGCAGCTATTCGCGAAGGACGGATCGAGGCAATCATGGAGCAGTAGCCAACAGCGCAGGTCTACTATCTGCATCCGCATTCATCGCGCCATGACCGGAAGTGGATCGCGTCGCCACGTTGCGATTCGGAAAATCAAGGCGCCGCCACGGCCGAGCAATTGCTCGCCGGCGGCGCCGCCTGTGTGAATTTCCAGGCCATCTGTAAAGCGCCATGCAGCCTCACTTTTGCGGGCTGCGTCGTAACATCTATCGGCGCACGGCGGGTTCATGCCCGCTTTGCCTCCATTCTTTCGAGCGCGTGATAGAGCTCGTCCTCCTGCGCGCAATGCAGGCGGACGACAGCTTCAAGCGCATACAACGAACGCTGCAAATGCCGCACGGCCTCGCTGCTTGGGCCATCTGGCGGCACCGCGGCGATGGCCTTGTTCAGCCCCGACGTCATTCGAAATATCTCGCGGTGCATGCTGCTCATGGCTGCCATCGGATCCTCGCCGCCGAGCAACTGTGCGACGTCCGGATAGAGGTGAAGGTCGTCCTTGCGCTCGTGCGGCACCAGCACTTCGCACAACGATCGGTTCAGCGCCCGCAACTCGGAATGCGCCACTTCGCCGCTCAAGGTCGGCAAGGTATCGGCCACGACGCGAATTTTGTCCATGATTGGCTCCAACAACGCGTGCTCCGCCTTCAGGTGGTCCACCACATCGGGGGCCAAGGTCGCGTTTTGCTCCTGTCGCGGAGGTACGGCGGCGCGTAGCGCTATCAGGATGGCCAGTATATCAATCCCTTCCTGGAGAATTGCGCCTTCCAGCGGCGGCAGCATACCCAGGCCCGCCGCGAGCATTGCGCCCATGGAGAGCATCATGCCCAGTCCCGCGCTCTGCTTTGCAATTCGCAACGTGCGACGTGCGACCCGCACCCCATCGGCCAGACGATCCAGGCGGTCCACAAGCAGCACCACGTCCGCGACCTCCGAAGCCGACGCCGCGCCGCGCGCGCCCATGGCGACGCCAACATCCGCTGCGGCCAGGGCAGGCGCATCGTTGATCCCGTCGCCCACCATGATCACCATGCCGTCGTGCCTGGCGGCCTGAATCCGCTCAAGTTTCTGCGCGGGGGATTGCGCTGCATAGACTTCCTCGACGCCGAGCATTGCTCCTACGGCTTCCGCTAGGTCCTGCCGGTCTCCGGTCAGCATCGCCTGCCGCGCAAATCCCTCTCGTCTCAACAACCGCAATGCCCGAGGGGTCTCCGTCCGTAAGGTATCGGCCAACGCCAGGATGCCGACTAATCGACCGTCGACGGCCACGAACACTGCCGACATGCTACCCATACGGATACGCTGGTCGATCTCGCAGGCCCACGCCGGCAGACTGGCATCACCAACTACATAGGCACTGCCCCCAATCCTGACCGCATGGCCTTCGACAACCCCCTCGACGCCTGCACCGGCTTGCTCTTTTACGCCAGCCGGCGTGGCGAGAGTCATGCCTCGCTCGCGCGCGGTCGTTGTCAACGCATCGGAGATCACATGCGACGAGCCCTGCCCCAGCGAGGCGGCAAGCCCCAGCACTGTCTCGGGCGACTCGCCCGGCGCGCAAGCCATCTCCGCGAGCCGCGCAGCACCACGGGTAAGCGTGCCGGTCTTGTCAAAGAACAGGATACTCGCGCGTGCCAGGCGCTCCATTGCGCCACCGCCCTTCACAAGTACTCCGTGCCTTGCGCAACGCGACAGTCCGGACACCATGGCAACTGGTACGCCCAGGATCAGCGGACACGGGGTGGCCACTACCAACACGCCCAGCACGCGCAAAGGATCCTCGCTCCAAAGCCAACCGGCACCCGCGATGGCCAGCGCCACAACGATGAAACACAGGGCATAGCGATCAGCGAGGCGCGTCAGCGGGCTACGCTCGGCCTGTGCCGTCGCGACCATGCGCAGAATTCCGGCAAACGTACTGTCCGACGCCATGGCACCCGCAACCATCTCGAGCACGGACCCGACGTTCAGGGCGCCACTGGAAACCGCTTCCCCTGCAGCCCGCCTCTGGATGGCGGCTTCTCCCGTCAGCGCGGACTCATCAAGATCGCCCGCGCACGCCAGTACACCGTCGACCGGAAGCACCTCGCCATGCCGCACCAGCAGTCGGTCGCCTGCCCGAACCTCGTTCACGCCCACGGACGTCCAGCCGCCATTTTCGTGACGCAAGGCCTGCCGTGGAGCATGCCGCAGCAACGTTGTCATCTCGCGTTGCGCCCGGAACTGCGCGTAGTCCTCCAGCGCGCGCCCACTGCCTAGCATCAGCGAGATAACGGCCGCCACGAGGAACTCGCTAAAACCCAACGCCACGACCACCGAAGTCAGAGCCAGCAGATCTACGCCGGTTTCCTTGCGGAGGATAGCCCTGACGCTCGTGACGGCGAGTACGACGACGTTGGGTAACGTCCCCAGCAGCCAGATGCCGTCGGCGACGGTATCCCCGAGCCAGGCCCGCGCGACAAGTCCGCCCGCAAGCGTAACGGCTGAAAACACGGTTCCTACGCTATTGACCATCCTGGCAACCGACATCTTCATCGTGTCCCCGATGCATGACAGCCCCTCCGCCTTCCGACGCGCACGCCATGCCAGATCTCGCGCTAGCAACAACCGCGGAACGGTTTTCCCTCTCCAAGATAGATGGCAAGCACTGATGCGCCAACGATTATGTCTGCCACCAGCATCTTGGGATTCGCGCTACGAATCATTCGTATTTCATCTCGTGCATGCGATGGACTTGAGGCAGATCAACAGGGCTGGTCTTGGCATACGTAGTCTGGAATGGACCATGTCCTTAATTCGCAACGGAGGTCCTACCATGCGCAATGTTCTCCTCGCTACAGATGGCTCGCGTTTCTCGGATGCCGCCGCCCGTGTCATCGCCAGGCGCCAATTGCTGCGCGATGACTTTACAGTACATGTAGCCCACTGCATGCCCGATCTGTCCGGTGAAGTAAAGGCATTCATCAGCCACACCGACATCGAAGCCTGGCATCAGGACTCGTCCGGGCGTGCGATGCAGTCGGTGCTGGATATTCTGGCCGCCGCGCAGGTTCCAACCGTTCCGCACACGCTAGTGGGCTTCGCGCCCGAGAAGGTCTTGGCGCTCGCGACGACGATACAGGCTGAATGCATCCTCTTGGGTACCCACGGGCGCGGGGGATTTCTGGACAATGTCCTGGGCTCCGTGGCAACCCGCGTATTGGCGCACGCGCCCTGCCCCGTACTGCTGGTAAGAGATTGAATGCGCCGGCACATCCACGATATATGCGCCGCCAGCCTGCCGTCCGCGACGACCGCGCGTGTAGCGCGCTAGTGTGACAATAGGACCGGCGTCGTCATCTCGCTTAGCAGGGTCCGAGTAACACCCCCGAGCACGAGCTCACGCATTCTCGCGTGACCATACGCCCCCATTACGAGCAGATCCGCATCCGAATCCGCAAGCCGTGCCAGCAGCAGTTCGCCTGCCTCGACATCGTTGTCCAGCATCGACTCTGAAAGGGTCGCGTGAATGCCATGATCCTGCAGCCACGCGACGGCATACCGGCCTGGCGAGTTCCACGGATTTGACCAACGGTCAGGCGCCACGCATTGCACGACCTCCACAGACGTTGCGCGGGCCAGAATCGGTAATGCGTCCCGGATAGCACGTGCTGCCTCGCCGCTGCCGTTCCATGCCACTACCACCCGCTGCCCGACTCCGGGGAACGAACCCGTGTGCGGCACGACTAGGACAGGACGTCCGCAGTGCAAGATAATCTCGTCAACCAACTGGTTGTCGCTCGGCGCGAACCGCTCGGTGGGATCGGTCTGTCCCAGTACGGTCAAATCGGCGAGCCTAGACTCCAAAAGAACGGACGATAAGCTGCCCCAGTCAGATTCGCGCCATTCCGTCCGGATACCTACACCGGCTGTCGCACCTTCAAACGCCGCCCTGGCCGCCCTGCCCGCGTGATCGCGCAAGGTATTGAATGATGCGAGATAGCGATCGCCATCGACAAAGCCCCGGATGTCATTGGGATCGGGCCGGCCCGTGGCAAACAAACCGATGAGCCTTGCTCCGTGGGATAGTGCCAATTGGGTAGCCAGATGCACGCGCTGATGCAGATGTCGGCTGCCATCCAGATGTACGAGGATTGTGGCGTAGTCCATAGCGTAGCGCTCCCTCCAGGCACCAAGCCTGCTACAACGCACTGTATATGCTTGCTAACTTCGCCCCTTGCGGCACGTCAAAACATGGGGCGTTCGTACCATTACCTCCCAACCCGCGGGCATCCGCTCCGTGACCGCGCAGCCTCCCACGACGAGTGCCTGCGTCGAATTCCAAGGGGCTAGGCGTTGATCTCCATCAACGGAAGGCGGTTCAAATCACCTAGCATGACATCGCCTTTCCCATTCTTTCAGGAGACGATGAAATGGCCAAAACCGAAAGTAAATTGCCTGTCACGAAAGAACAACAGGAAATGATGCGGCCCTGGATGCCCCACGCGTGGCACCCGTTGGAAGGGCTGCGTCGCGAAGTTGATCGCCTGTTCCAGAGCTTTGATCGCGACTTCAAGATTTCCTCGTTCCCACGGATGACGCAGGACTTCTCGTCCGCTATGCCCGACATGGGATGGATGCTCGGGGCTGGTCCTGCCGTCGATTTCGCAGAAACCGACAAAGGCTATGAAATCACGATGGAATTGCCAGGCCTGGATGAGAAGAGCATCGAAGTGAAGCTGTCAAACGGCGGGCTCGTTGTCAAAGGCGAGAAACGCGTCGAGAAGGAAGAAAAAAACAAGGACTACTTCCTCCACGAGCGCCATTACGGCTCCTTCGAGCGCGCATTCCGCATGCCAGATGGCGTCGACGTCGAGAAAATTGATGCGGCGTTCAAGAACGGCATATTGACGGTCACCTTTCCGAAGATTGTCAAAGCTCAGAAGTTGGAGAAGAAGATCGAAATCAAGTCCATGTAATGGTGCTTGTCCGGACTGGGTGCGCCATCGGCCTGCGACGTTTTCCGCATGATCATCACGTGGGCGTCGCGGGCCCGGCTTGTAACTTCACTTCCTTTCATCGCGGAGCCATTCGATCTGAAACGGCCTGACGTGGCATGATTTGGGGCAGCCGATCGTCACCATGGCGGATGCACCTCTCGCTGCTTAAGGCCGACATGTCATCAGCCCGTACCAACCCCGGCACGAGCCCACTCGCCAAGATGCACAAGCCCTTGTGAGACCGCGCGACGCGTGCGTCCGCGATTGCGGCCAACTTTGCGCTGCGTCAAGCCACACCCGTTTCGCTCTTATAAGCTGGAAGTGACCGCAGTGGCGATCCGGAACCGTGCCAATGCGAAGAACGTGCAGAGGCCACCATGTCCGCGGCGTATCAAAACCTTCTGAACGCCTTACTGATGCTCTCGCTGGCCGCCATCAGTGCGGCGAGCCACGCCCAGCCGGCAGTGAAGCGCGACGACACGACGCCCGCCGCACAATCCGAGACCATTCCCTACGTGTCAGGTGGTGTCGGCGTCGATGATGTTGCGCGCATGCGCGAACTCGCACCACTCTTCAATGTCCGACTACGCTTCCAAGACAAGGCGACAGGCGCATCCTTGTCGGACGTCAAGGTGATCATTCTCAATGAAAACAAGGTCCGGCTGCTTCGTGTGATCACAGAAGGACCATTGCTGTATTTCAAGGTGCGTCCGGGCAGGTACTATCTGGCCGCCGTGTATGCAGATGAGGTCCACGAATCGACGCTGGTCATCGCCCAGAAGGTCCGAACCATGACGATCTCATTTCGTGTCAATGAAATGGAAGGAACCTGGAAATACTGCCTGGAACGTGAGGGCAGGTGTCATCGCCGCGAGCAGGAATAAACTTCCGGCCGATCGCCAGTGGCTTGTCCACCTTCGTGGCATCGCGCATGGCGGTAACGACGCCAGCTCACTCGTCATCTTGCCTTACCATGACCCATCGGCGCTAGCACGACGATGGCAGTCGGGCAGTCTCGCTCCGTACCCCGCCTAGCGCCAAGAACAACGCAACGGCGTCCGGCAATCGTTGGCTACGGGCCCGCAAATGCTCAATGTTGATTGCTGATATTCGGCATTCGCAGTTAGCACCCGAAGGTACACAGAAGTCCCAGCGCGATAGTTGGAGAGACGCTCGTTTATCAACGCTTGTGCGCCGCGCCGCGAACGGTGCTGCGCAGCCACGGCAAACGCGTCATGTTCAAGCCCTTCGCTGCGCATCCACAACCTGTGCGAAAGCGGTCAATAGGACCTGCTGATAGTTGGCTCCCGCAGCATCAAGCCTGGAAATTGCCGCCTCGCGTCGATAGTGCAAGACCCCGCCGTGGAAGCGCGGCGCCGCGATACTCGTGGCCGTGCCCGAATCGTCGGGTCCGGCACCGAGAATTGTGCTGGCATTGGCGGCGTCCAGAACGTGGCTCGCGGTAAAGCCAATGCTTGGCAGCATGACAACTGTCGCCACGCCCACGGCGCAAGACCGAGCTTTCCGATTAGTAAGCCGAGCGCGCCGGTCAAGACAGAGGAACGGCGCGGCGACGCTCATGGGTGCGCTGGCACTCGGCGCACCGCTTTGCTGTCGGATAGGCCGATAGCCGCGCGAAACTGATCGGCGCGTGACAATCGATGCATCTTCCATAGGCTCCAATGGCCATCCGTGCGCGGGCCGCGCCGATATCGGCAAGTTGCATGCGGTAATGCTCCAGCATTGCATCGGCCTCGCGCTGAGCGATCTCTCGTTCAGCGACATCGGTTTGGTCGCCTGGCTCGGGCGTTACAAGCGGCATCACCGAGGAAGCACCGCTTCCCACAACCGCGTGGATACGTCCATCTTCTTCGTCAAGCTGGACGATCAGCGCAGTCATCTGCTTTGAAGTTAACGCATGCATTGTCAAACTCCTTCTGCCCCGTGGCCCCTCGTACTTGAACGTCACCGAAACATCGTGGTGTGCTGTGACCGCGTGGCGCACATCATTGCCCCTAGCCACAGGCCATATCTCTGCGCCTCCGATGGAGCAACTATCCACCAATGCCAGAAGCGTATACAAGTCTGTTCAGCCTGGCTTGCAATAGATCGATGAACTACGAATAGGGCCATGCCACCCGCCCCGATCTTCGCCAACGTCCCGCTGGTCGCGCCGGCCGCTCGCATCCGCGGCCAATGCTGCCCCAATGATGTGGATTGATGCCCGTCAATTGACATTCCACCAGGTGAGCTATGTTTTACAAACATCGAAGCCACCTGAACGTAGACGTCGGTCCGCCGCTTGCTCGTCGCATCGATCGTCTTACTTCGGGCCGCGAAACCCTCGCATTGGTCGCACCATGATGCCCTTTACAGCCAACATAACCATGGATGACCCAGAATTGGTAGCGGCTTTATCGGATCCGCACGCCTATCCCCACGCAGCACTGGAGATTCAAATCGTCGAGACCCACATCTCGCACGTTTTCCTCGCAGGCGACTACGCGTACAAGGTACGCAAACCCGTAAAGTTCGACTACGTTGATTTCTCTACCCTTGCCTTGCGTCTGCAAGATTGCAAACAGGAACTTCGACTGAATCGGTGCTTTTCGCCCCAGTTGTATCGCGATATCGTTCCCATCGCACTGAGCCACACCGGAGGAGTCAGTGTAGGCGGTCAGGGTACGCCGATCGAATACGCCGTCAGAATGCGACGATTTCCGACCAATGCGATTTTGGCAGAGATGTTAGTGGGGCATCGTCTATTGCCGATGCATATCGATCTGCTCGCCAAGCGGGTTGCCGCACTGCATGAAACGGCACCGCGCGCGGACGACGCGTCCGCGTTCGGATCAACCTCCCGCATCCTTGCGACGTTGGACAGTACGGTGGCCGCGCTCAAAGCACTGTTGGCAGACGGCAGCACACTACACGGGGTGACGGAGCGACTCCGGGCGCGCTGCGAGTCACTGTCATCCACATTTCGGGCTAGGCAATCTTATGGCCATGTTCGCGAGTGTCATGGGGATCTGCACTTGGGGAACGTCGTCTGGCTCGACGGCGAGACAATGCCCTTCGATTGTCTGGAATTCGATCCCGCGCTACGTTGGATCGACACCATGAATGATGCCGCCTTCACCTTCATGGACCTTTTGCACCACGAACGAACGGATTTGGCATGGCGGTTTCTCGACCGCTACCTGGAGGCAAGCGGCGACTACCCCGGCCTAGTCGTCCTGCCTGCATACGCAGCACTTCGCGCGCTGATTCGCGCCCGAGTCGTGTGCGAGCATCGCCGGCAGGCCGTCAATCAGGGATTTTCCAGGGTAACGGATTTCGGCGCCGCCGAGCGCCTGATCGAGCTTGCCGCCCATCTGTTATCCCGTAACCGTGGCGACATGTATCTCATGCACGGCCTGTCTGGCAGCGGAAAATCGACGGTTGCCGAAACGATGGTTCAGTGCGAATCCATGATCCGAGTGAGATCGGATGTGGAACGAAAACGACTGCATCGTCGCGAGGCGCACTGCGACGAGTATAGTGCCGCCGAAACAGCCCGCACCTACTCCAGGCTGCTTGCCGCCTGTCGTATCGGCACGATGGCCGGTTATTCGATGATTGCAGACGCTACGTTCCTGTCGCGACATTGGCGCCTCCGTTTCTTCGCCCAGGCGCGCCGCCTGGGTGTGAACTGCTGGATTGTCCATTGCCAGGCACCGCTACAAACGTTGCGCAACCGCCTCGCCACACGTGCGGAAGCCGGAACGGACCCGTCGGAGGCCAACGCACTGGTATTGGAAGATCAACTCAGGAACCAAGACCCACTGTCAGTCGCAGAGCGCGCTTGCGTGATTCGTCGAGTTTCGAGTGCGCCCTATGAGGACGGACATCCGTCTGAGCCGGAACCATAGCACCGTGCGTTGGGTATTTTGTCATGCCGATGACGTCTTATATCCGCCATTGGTCATATCCGAGCCTCGGCATCTTGAACACCTGGCTGAGCCGCCATCGTTGCCCAGACTGCACTCCTATTTGGATTCGGCCAAGGAGTCATTCGTGCCACGCAAGATTCTCGTTGCCATCGACACCAGCCAATGTACCCTGCGCGCCCTGGAGCCATACGCGACTCCGGCCTACGACATGCCACGCTCCAAATTCTGCATGTTATCGATTACGGATTTCTGAAACAAAGAACAACCATTTTGATCTTTCTAAAGTCCGACGCGAGCCCGTCATGGTGGAAAATTCCCTGCTCGACCGTGCCGCCGAACGTGCACGATGCTGGAATTGAACATGCCCTGCAATTGATCGATGACTTGGCAACACGGGGAAACGTGTCCGGTCACGTTGTGCAGTAACGGAATTCAGCCGCCGAGCTTGTGAACACAGGTGCGCACGGGCACACCGAGTCGAAGCGCGTCGTGCTTGGAAGTGTTGCCGAAGAACTCCTCCGCCATTGTTCCGTTCCTGTACTTGTGGTGCGAAAAGATATGGACGCGCCCGGCGAGCAGCACGACGCCTTGCCGCCGCAACATGAAGTTGCACGCCAGTAGCGTGAAGGTGGATGGCGCAGTTTATGTCGTTTGCGATAACGTTGCGACAGCGCCGCCGCTTATCGAGCAGCTTCCGCGAACGCTCCTTCCGCTTGGTACCTCCCTGACTAAAAGAACAGGCACAGGACAGGTTCGCGCCAGCGATTCCGCCACACTGCCCAGAAAGACGCGCTTGAATCCGTTCACTCATCTGCCGAGCCGAGTTCGTTACCTTTGCGTCGCCCTGATCCTGACGCGAATGCAGACGAACGAGTCGAAGTACTGCCATTGTTGAGGCTGTCTACCCATGACTCACCCGCCATGCGGTCGCTCGCCGGCCAGGTCCCGACATTGCCCAAGTGGCCGCGAGCGCAAGCTACCACCCAAGCTCAGCCACGGAGTTAGCAATACGCCTCCTGTGCCTCCAGTGAGTTAGGCCATTGGTCCAATGGATGATCGGGGTGGAAGGGTCTACTTTCGAAAAGCACATCTTTGTGACGGCCATTCTCCAGGCAGGGAGGGAGAACTTGCATGTCGTCTATCAATTCGTCGCAGGAATCCGCTGAAGAGCGAGCCCCGGCTCTCGATGTCGTCGACCGCGTATCTGAAACGTGCTTCGGACTCTTCATGGCGCTGACATTCGTCGGCGCGGTTTCCTCCGCTACCGCCGGCCCGGATGCCGGTCGAACCATGTTAAGCACGGCCATTGGCTGCAACCTCGCCTGGGGACTGGTCGATGCCATTATGTACCTAGTGCGAACGCTGGCGGGACGCGGCATGCTGCAGAAAATCGTCGTCATTACCAGACACAACGACCCTGCATCCGGCATCGCTGCGATTCGAGAAGCATTGCCACCGGCCATGAACGCGCATGTCTCCGACGAGGATCTTGAGCCGTTGCGGCGGCGCTTCCTTAGTGGCGCTGCAGTACCCGCGCGTCCTAAGTTGCGCGGTGGCGACCTGCTGGCAGCGCTGCGGATTTTCTGCATCGTCGTTTTGTCTACCTTCCCCGTCGCACTACCCTTCGTCCTGTGGCATGACGTCAGAACTGCTCTCGTCGTATCCCGGGCTCTAACTCTGATCATGCTGTTCGCATGCGGCGCGGCATTGGGGCACTACGGTGGCGTCAGCCCGTGGCGCGCCGGCTTCGGCATGATGGCACTCGGTGTCGCCCTCACTGCGGCGGTCATCGCCTTGGGGGGATGACGTGCGCGCTTTTCCGGTCGCCGTTGCGTTCTGCCTGGCTTTCCACGGTGCACATGCTCAACAGGTTGTCGCGCCCCGGCCAGATGCCCCCGCGCCACCGCCAGCCTGGAGCTTCATAGCCACCGGTTTCTGGAACATGCCGCGACATGAGGGCAGCTACGGCTCGGGCATCTTCGCAGCCGATCGCGACTCGCTTCATCTCGAGGCACGCGTCAACTACGAAGCGATTCATGCCCAATCCGCTTTCGTCGGATGGTCGTTTTCCGGTGGCGAGACCATACAGTACAAAATCACACCCATCGTCGGCTTTGTCGCAGGCAGCGCGCACGGCCCCATCGTCGGCACAGAAGCGAGCCTGGCGATCAGCAAGTTCGACTACTACATCGAAGCCGAGTATCTGCCCGGCACAGGCTCCACCACGCCGTACACCTATGCCTGGAGCGAACTTGGATATCGCCCGTTGCCATGGCTGCGCTTGGGCTTAGTTGCACAGCGCACGCGGATATATGGCGGCGATCGTGAATTCCAGCGTGGCGGTTTGCTGCAACTCACGTTCGGCAAGGTCACAGGCAGTATCTACTGGTTCAATCCGGCATCCCAGGACCAGGTGGTCATCGCTGCCGTGAGCTTGACGTTCTAGCGGCAAGATTGGCTACGCAAGCGTAGCCGGACTGTAATGAGATTGTGAGAGCAACGGCATGAGAACTGACGAACTAGGCTACGTGGTCGAACAAATCGCTGCAGACTTGGGATTTTCTCCGGAGTTTGTCGGAGAAACCTACCTCGCCGCGCTTGCCGAACTAAGTAGGATGCCCGCGTCCACGCATACCTTCCGTTGTTCGCTGCGAAGCGCACCATCGCTCGGCTTAAACATGCCAGTGCCGAGTACGCGACTCAAAGCCACTCTTTTCATCCGAGCGCTATCCTGGCCACGGTCCGTTCCGACAGTCAGGTAGCGTTCACGCTGGAAACGCAGGCCCCCTCCTCTAAGCAACTCAGCGCGGCCCTCGACGATGGCCGTGCTGGCTTTGAAGGCTCCAGGCGTAGCTGGGAAGGTCCGCGCGAGCAGTCTCATCCACTCGACCACAGACCGCTAGTGTTTCAGAATTGCTCAGCTTCTTGGCAGTCCAATTGTGAAAAGTGTGTAAGCACGGATCATGATTCTGTCTTGACGGCGTGGGGTGCGGACATCCAAGGCGCAAGCAATCGCTAGCATGCGGCTGATATACCTACTGATCTTCTTCCCAATTGCCATCGCGGCCGAACTGTTCGCGCCGCACCAGCATCTACCCATCTTCGTCGCATCAGCCGTGGCTATCCTGCCTCTGGCGCAACAGATGGGCCACGCCACGGAGTCGCTGGCCGAGCGCCTTGGCGAATCCGTGGGTGGGCTGCTCAACGCGACGTTCGGCAACGCGGCCGAGTTGATCATCGCATTGGTGGCGTTGCGCGCCGGGCTTCATGAAGTGGTCGAGGCGTCGATAGTCGGCTCCATCGTTGGAAACCTGCTATTGGTATTCGGCGCGGCGATGCTCGCCGGCGGCTCACGCTACCACGAGCAGCACTTTAATCCGCGCGGCGCACGCTCACAGGCCACCATGCTGATTCTGTCGGCGATCGCCCTGATCTTGCCTGCGGCATTCGAGACTGTCAGCGGTGCGTCCGCCACGCTGAACTGGCTCAGCGTGTACCTCTCCATCGCACTGCTGCTGGTTTACGCACTTTACCTAGTTTTCTCGCTGGTCACGCACCCAAAACTATTCCTCGGTGTAGACGCGGCCGACACCAGCCCCGCGCCCGAGACGCTGACTCGTGTCCCTGTTTCCCGCGCAATGCTGATCCTGGTTCTAGCCACCGCCGGAACTGCCTGGATGAGCGAAATTCTTGTGGGATCGATCACACCCATGATGACGCAGTACGGACTCAGCAATATCTTCGTCGGCGCGTTTTTGGTGGCCATCCTAGGCAATGCCGCCGAGCATGCCACGGCCATTACCGCGGCCATGAACAACCGCATGGACCTGTCCTTTTCGATCGCCGTGGGATCCAGCGTACAGGTGGCGCTGTTCGTTGCCCCGGTGCTGGTTCTGGCCAGCCTGTTCATCGGACCCGTTCCGATGGACCTGGCTTTTCGGCCCGCTTTGGTGCTAGTCGTGATCCTGTCGGTAGTCGTCACCGCGCAGATGGCCAGCGACGGCTACGCCGACTGGTTCAAGGGCATGCAACTTTTGGTCGTGTACTTCACCTTGGCGCTTACGTTCTTTTTTTTTCGGAATAAGTGCTCCGATGGTCAAGATATCCACTTCGTCGATTTGCGCAGGCTGCATGTAGCAATCGGCATGGTCGCGGCAGGCGCCGGAGCTAAGGAACAGATTGAAGCCGTCCGGATCGAGGTGCCCGTCCTATGCCGCCTTGCCACGATGGCAATGGATTCGGACAGGCTTTTCGCCCTCCTGCAGGGGCTTCCGGCGCGACGAGAGGAGCCCGCTGTCTCGCATGATTCCTGTCAAGGGAGGAAACCGCGCAGCGCCGGTCGGAGAAGGTGGCAGTTCGATATCGCACAGCGACAGCAAGTTCGGCGCACCATGTGCTACCGAAGCCGTTGCAGCTCGTCGATGCGAAGACGGTATGCGCGCATCAGGCATGCCTTGTCTGCGCATTGATTACGTGAATGTCTGAGCCAGTCGCGCTGCCCGTCCCGAAATCGCGCCTTGTTGGCGCTTCCCTTCAGCATTTTCCCGTAAAGACTGACGAGCTCTCGGTCAACGCTTGCCAGTTCCGCATCACCACAGACTAGCTGCAAAGGCATGGTGGTCAGCTTGCTACAGTCCAGGCTGCGCATCAGGGCGTCGCGGGTCTGCGGAACATTCTCTAACTTGCCCGGCCTGCACAGTCCCTGCAGCGATCGGCAAGCGACGCCACGTCCGACCCACGCCATGTCTCGCGCACCGTGATCGGCGATGAAGCGATTGATGGCGGCATGACTGACACCCCGCTGCATCGCGTTTGCCGCAACGATCTCGTTGCACAGCGAATCACTCACGTACGAGTTTGCAATCCGCTTGTAGCAGCTATGGAATCCCAGTTGTCCCGATCCGAGAATACTGCGGCGCTCACCAGATGCAAACATAATCGACGCGCACGCCGACGCGCATCGAGCGTTGTCGGGAACGACGGTATAGACACGAATCTTGTCCATGACATCCACGATCCTGAAGGCAGCTTCAACGTTGCCACCGGGACTGTTCAGGATCAGGGTTACGAGTCCCTCCTCATCGCGATCCGCGAGGCGCGCGACCGTGCGAAGTTTGTCGGCGTCGCCTTCATCGATCCGGCCGTCCGCAATGATCATTCGCTGGTCAAGTTGGGGCTGTTGATAAAAGCGAAATTCCATGCCCGACGCTTCGACCGGAATCGCCAGGACCTGGAGACAAAGCCAGGGCAGTAGAGGCGCAACGTAGCGCAGCGCCACTTCATCGCGTGGCAGGCAGGCAATCACTCGCATAACAATCAGGTGCCTCGCGGCGCACGGCGTATTCGCATAGCGTGAAAGGAACTTTATGGGAACAACTACCAGGGCTGCTGCTGCTTGCCTTTGATATTACCTGCGACGCCACCGGCGACAGCACCTATTGCGGCGCCGGTCCAACCGCTACCTCCGGCAATTGCGGCAATCCCTGCACCCGCCGCCGCGCCAAGCGCAGCACCAGATGCCGTGCCTTGCTGCTGCGCCGTCATGTTTGTACAGCCCACCATACCAACTACAGCAAGCGTTGTGCCAATCTTTCGGAGTTGCCTCATAGCATCGTCCTATTTATTCCCGGAAAGTCCCGGGAGAATCATTTCGAACCAGATGGTTTCAATGACTGGACGCTGCAACTGATCGGGGTGTGCGGCATACCAGCGATCCAGCCCTTGGCGAACCGAATCTATTGAGTGTCCCTTAAGACCCTTCGAAAACCTCGGCACGATGCTTGATGAGTCGGATGGCGCATGACCAGCGTGGTAGGCCTCCTCAACTTGGACGAGATTAGCAATGCCTACGAGGTAGGCCTTTTTCATCTGGTCTGACGAGTCAGTCCAGTGCTTGTCAGTTACGAGTGGAATCTCATCCGCACGGGCAAGGTTGGTTCCCACTGTCAGGATCATCCATGCCAAAACCGTCATTGCGAGCAAATGCAGTCTGGTCGCTCTCATCCTATCGCCTTTGTTCACTCACACGGCTTCACACGCCATGCACGACACAACGATTCCTACAGAGGACCAATGAAATCATGAAAATTAATCTTATACATTTTTAGGTACTGCGGCGGCAGTGCATAGCCAGTTGTCTGCGCACACCGTTACCTGATATGTCTATAGGAATTCTGAGCAGTTGTGTTGCAGTCGTGCTGAGAATGCCCCATGCATGCCCTTTAGGCCAATTGAGCGGCACGTTGCCGAGAACTACTCTGATTCTAGTGTTCACGTCATCATTGACCAGTGTTTCCGTTGCTTTGATTGTTATGTCGAACTCTCATCTCGTCGGCATCTAATGGATTCGCTCGTCCCGTTCGATAAGAGCCATGAGAATCCCGGACCTAAACATGCGAGTGTTGCGAATTGAGGGATCCTCGGCATGTTCACAAAACTGAAAGCGGCATTCCGCTACTTCAATAGCGTGGTCCCATTCCAATTGGGCCCCGCCCTTATCACGACAGTCGTGCTGGTCACCCTGTTGTTGTTGCCGGTACCAGAGGGGCTCGCGCCGAAGGCGTGGGGCCTCGTTGCAATTTTTCTGACAACGATCGTTGCGATTATTCTTAAGGTCATGCCAATCGGGGTCATGGCGATGATGGCCATCGTGGTCCTGTCGCTATCGCAGGTGACCTCGACTTCGTCCAAGGGAGCGATCGCCGATGCACTGACGGCCTTCGATAGTCCGCTAATCTGGCTGATCGTCGTCGCCATCCTGATCTCCCGCGGCGTGAAGAAGACCGGCCTGGGCACCCGTGTCGGCCTGATGTTCATCTCCCTGATGGGGAAACGAACAATAGGCATCGGCTATGGTCTGGCCACCTGCGAACTGGTGCTGGCACCGTTTACACCGAGCAATACCGCGCGCGGTGGCGGCATCGTGCATCCGATCATGAAATCGATCGCCAACGCCTTCGACTCGGACCCGGCCAAGGGCACTGAGGGCAAGGTCGGCACCTACCTGGCGTTGGTCAACTACCACGCCAACCCGATCTCCTCGGCGATGTTCGTGACCGCCACCGCCCCGAACCCGCTGGTGGTGGACTATATCGCCAAGGCGACCAATCAGAATCTGCATCTGAGCTGGGTGAGCTGGGCGCTTTGCATGTTGGTGCCCGGCCTGCTGTGCATGCTGGTAATGCCGGTGGTGATCTATGTATTGTCGCCACCGCAGCTCAAGGCCACACCCAATGCAGTGGAATATGCGCATGCCGAGTTAGCGAAGATGGGGCCGGTATCGCCGAAGGAAAGGGTCATGATTTTCACCTTCGTGCTGTTGCTGCTGCTGTGGGCCAACGTTCCGGCGATGGTGTTCGGTCCGTCGCTCACGCTGGACCCGACGGTGGTCGCCTTCGTCGGCCTGTTCGTGCTGATCATTACCGGCACCATCGACTGGGACGATGTACTGTCCGAGAAGAGCGCCTGGGACACGCTGATTTGGTTTGGTGCGCTGATCATGCTGGCCGAGCAACTGAACAAGCAAGGTGTGATCGCGTGGTTTTCGAAGGGCATGAGCGACGCAATCGTGGCCAGCGGCATTGGTTGGGGCGGTACGGCCGCGATCCTGGTGGCGGCCTTCGTTTTCTCGCACTACCTGTTCGCCAGTACGACGGCGCACATCAGTGCGATGATGCTTGCCTTCCTGACGGTCGGAGTCCATCTGATACCGCCAGCTTATGTGGTGCCATTCATGCTGTTGATGGCTGCCGGCTCGGCGATCATGATGACGCTGACCCACTATGCGACAGGCACCTCGCCGATCATCTTCGGCAGCGGCTTTGTCACGATGGGAACCTGGTGGCGCGTCGGTTCTGTGATGTGCGTGGTGGAGCTGCTGCTCTTCACCGTGGTCGGGAGCGTCTGGTGGAAGGTGCTTGGCTACTGGTGACCCCGCTGCCGGACGACGCCCGATGAACCGTTTGACGCCACCCACGCAACGACGGGCGTTCCCCGCCTGGGTCTACACCAGCAAAAGCGCCTCGTATTCTTCCCGGAACTGATGGAGGGAACTGTCCACCACCGTCACGGCGCCGTCAATCAGGCCGCAGCGCCCGCTGCCGGGGAGGATGCGGCACAGATTTTCCAACGCGTCCAGGTCCGCGCGCACGCCACGGCCGGTATCAATCCGATTGAGTAGCCGCATCAACTGGAACGTCCCACCCTTACATGGCGGGCATTGGCCGCACGAGCCCTGGGCAAAGAAGCTGACGTACTCGGCAACCTTGCGGACGATGCTGGTTCCTTCGGACACCACGATCATGGCGCCGGTCCCCAGACGGGAGCGCCTCTGCCGCACGGAGTCGAAGTCCAGCGCCACGTCGAGATCGCGCTTGGTCAGCAGGGTATTGGAGGGTCCCCCCGTAAAGACTGCCTTGAACGCCTTGTCCTGGAGCATCCCGCCGCCATGCACGAACACCAACGTTTCCAGGCTCGTGCCCATTGGCAGCTCATAGAGGCCAGGGCGCAAGACATCGCCCGAGAGTGAATACAACTTGGTTCCCGCCGCATTGCCAATGCCGAGACTGCGATACCACAGTGCACCGTTGCGCAAGATGCCCGGCACATGGGCCAGCGTCTCGGTGTTGCTCACAACGGTCGGCGCGCCATGCACCCCGTGCGCGGCCGGAAAAGGCGGCTTGCGGCGTGGAAACGGGAAGCCCCCCTCGACGCTCGCGATGACCGCGGTTTCCTCGCCGCCGATATACAAGCCCGAGCTCGGTACCACGCTGAGCGATACCGGTCCGCCCACCAGCCGGCAAAGCTCGGCGAACTGCGCGTGCGCCTGCCACTGCTGCACCGCCGCGCGCGTACTCGCCAGCGACAGCGGCTGATGAGGATTGACGTACAGCACGACATGGTTGGCGCCGGTGGCGGCCGCGGCGATCAGCGCGCCCTCGATGACCTGGTGCGGCGTGTGCTCCAGCAGAAAGCGGTCCTTGAACGTTCCCGGCTCGTCTTCGTTGCCATTGCAGATGATGTACTTGTCGCCATCCGCCTCGGCCACTGGGGCCCATTTTCGATGCGTTGCAAAGCCGGCGCCGCCCATCCCGCGCAGGTCCGCCTGCTCGATCTCGGCGATGACTGCGGCCGGCTCTCGCAGCGCCTTGGCCAGCCCTTCTCCGCCGCCGTGTGCCAGCCAGGCATCCAGATCCGCGCCAACCCGGACATCCTCATGAAGGAGAACCTGATTCAGGTGTTCCATCGCGCGCTCCCTGGATCGCTCACCGGGTGCCACCGACCGCCCGGCCTCGTGCGCCGGCGTGCAATCCCGCTTCGACGCGCAGATCGAAATGCGCGTAGTCAGGAAAGAGCTGCGGTGCCTGGACATGCAGGGGTAGCCCGGCAAGGGTCAATTCCCGCTGCCAGGCGTGCACATGGCCGATTCCAGCGCGTGTGGCCATCGCGCTGCGGCCCGTTTCCGCCGCGCTGGCTCCAGCACGCCGGCCCATGCTCAGGATATCGAGCAACGCGTTACCCATCAGCCGGTTGCGTCCATGAATGCCACCCGTGACCTCGCCAACGCAGTACAGCCCTGGCACGCCGGTCGCGCCCTCCCTGTCGATGGCCACGCCACCATTCTGGTAGTGCAGGGTCGGGTAGACGAGGAAGGGCTCCCGGGATGCATCCTGGCCGCACTTTTCAGCGAGATGGCGTAGCGTCACGAGCCGCTTTTCCAGAATGCCGGGGTTTTCCAATTCCAGCGTCGGCGTGTCGAGGAAGACTCCGACCTGGCCGCCCCGCTCGATGCCGCGCCCCTGCGCGCATTCGCGCAGGATCGCCGAGGCCACGATGTCCCGCGGTTTGAGTTCATCGACGAAACGCTCGCCCTCGCCGTTGATCAGCCTGGCCCCGGCCGAGCGGGCAGCTTCCGAGATCAGGCCGCCAGCCAGGTGCGGCGGGTAGGCGATGCCGGTGGGATGGTACTGGAACGAGTCCAGTTCGCGCAGGCGCGCCCCGATCCGATAGGCGAGCACCAGGCCGTCAGCGGTGGCGCCGTAGTGGTTGGACGTCGGAAAGGCATTCAGGTGCAGGCGCCCCGCCCCGCCGGTGGCGAGAATCACGGCGCGCGCGCGCACCAGCACAAAAGTCCGCCATTCGAGGTTGTAGATCACGGCCCCCGCGCAGCGCCCGCGTTCGTCGGACAGGAGCTCGACCGCGGGACAGCGGTTCCACACTGCAACGCCGGGTTCCAGGTCCACCGCCTCGCGCAGCACACGCATCATTTCGAGTCCGGTGTAGTCCCGGTAGGAGAGAATGCGTGCGGCCGATGCCCCGCCTGGCTTCTTGCGGAGAAGATTGCCGCCGAAGGGCCGGTCTTCCTCCTGGTCGAACATCATGCCCAGCCGGATCAGCCACCGGATGACGTCGGGTCCATCCATCACCATCTGCGCGACGAGCGCGGGTTCACCGCAGAAATGCCCGGCGCGCAAGGTGTCCTCAAAATGCAATTGGGGACTGTCATCCTCGCCTATGGCCGCCTGGATACCGCCTTCGGCCATGACCGTGTTGCTGTCGCCAAGGCGCAGCTTGGTGGCGAGAATCACCTGCGCGCCACGCGCGGCCGCGGTGAGCGCCGCCGCGCAGCCACCACCGCCTCCGCCGATGATCAGCACATCGGTGGAGACGAGCTGTGCCCCGGCAATGTCCACGTCGTCGATCAGCGCGTTAGCCTGCAGATAGCGGGCTAGATCCGGCTGACAGGGCTCGCCACGGTTCACGCCGACAGCCAGTGCAACGCGTGCGTTGGGGCCGTGGTCCGGGTGATAGCCCTTGAGAAGCGCCTCGGTGGAGACGTCATCGCTGCGCACCGCCGGCGCCATACCGGGACGGAAGCGCCTGCGCGCGACGTCATAAGGGATGTCAGCCAGCATGATCGTCGGTCCCCGTCAGCGCGGCGGCTGCGCGCCGGGTGCGTCGAAGTCGATGCGCATCGCGCCACTCTCGATCTGCTGCAGCCGCAGCATAAGATTGGCCGGACGCAGGGACTGCGCCGCGATCATGCGCCGCACGAACAGGCCGAGATGATTGGGCCGGATATGTTCGGGGCAGGCCAGCGTACAGAGGTTGCACATGACGCATTCGTCAAAGACATGGCTCGAAGCTGTCAGATTGCCCTCCACCGCGAGCTTCACACCCTCCTGAACATCGAGCCCCTTTGGACACGCGCGATCGCATCCGCTGCAATGACGGCAATGGGCAGCCTCCGGAAAAACATCCGAGATCGTCCGCAGCGCGTCCCAACTGTCGCCGATCTCCTCGATGCGATAGATGTGTCGCTCCGACGCCGTCAAGTAATCCAGGAAGGCGACCTGCATACCGTCTTCCACCAGCGTTTCGCAGGCGAGCGCAGTTTTCACATCGTGTTCGCCGGTGCGTCGCACCATGACACGGCACGACCCGCATACGCCCTGGCCCATGCAGCCGACACCTTCAACAAGCGTTTGCCCTGCGTGCAGAAACGCCTGCAGAATGGAACAGTTTTCCGGTGCTTCGAGCTGCCGTCCTTCGATGCTCAAACGTACCATTTTCACACCCTGTCGTCTCGGATGCGCGAGCAGCACACTGCACTGGCGCACTGTTCCAAAAGGTCATATAAACCATAGCACAGAGAAGGTCCCTGCTCAGGGCGAGCGGCACGAAGATCGCTTTTACTGCAGGCCTTCCGGCCGGCCTCCGCCTGCCCGGCTTTCTGCTCGGTCTAGCTCCAGGCGTCCCCCAATCAGCGGGCGGTCCTGGGCGTGACCGAAATAGCAAGGGCTTCCGTGTAGACGGCCTGCACCTGGTCACCGCGGCGAACGGCCTTCAGTTGCTGCGGATCCTCGACATGCAGGTCCACCATCTTGCCTCTTGGCCCCTTGAGCGTCACCATGCCGGTCTTGGCGTTGACAGCCACGACATCGGCAGTGACCGTCACCTCGCGCCCGACCATGCCGCCAGGCCTGGCACCAGGAGCTGCCCGGTCCGAGATCTCGCGTTCGGTGCTGGAGCGCATGCCACTCTGCCTGGCGAGGTTCACTGACAAGGCCTGCGTGTACTCGACGGTGACCGTGTCGCCCACGCGGAGCTGCTCGAAGTTGCGCACGTCCTCGCCGACCTGCAGGTCCGTAACCTTGCCCTGCTTGTTCTTGATTGAAATGGTGCGCGTGGCGGCATCGATGGCCACCACCGTGGCGGAGGCCTTGACCGTCTTGGTTGTCTTGGAAGCGCCCACGCCCGACACCTTGTCCACGCGGGTCTCGGGCTGTGCCATCACGGGAAGGATTGCCGCGGCCAGCACGGCCGCCACGATCAGCTTGCTGGGATTCATGACGAACTCCTTAAGCCCGGCCTGGCCGCCTATCGTCGTTCAACGGTCCCGTCACGACGCTAGCGCTTCTACCGAAAAGGTCTATAAACCATAGCATATGGATAGTTAGTCGCCTTCCCTCGCGCCTCTCGCTCCAAATGTTCCTGGCGTTCGCTAGGTGGCATCTGGTTCAGGTATTTGACTAAATCCAGGCATAAGGGAGGCATCCCATGCGTCAACCCAAGATCGTCGTAGTCGGCGCAGGGCTGGTTGGCGGCTCCGCGGCCCTGTTTGCGGCTGTGGCCATTCCGAGCGCGGAAGTCGTCATCATAGATCTCGAGCGAATCCGGGCCGAAGGACAGGTGCTGGACCTCGCTCACTCCGCGGCCTTCTGGGGAAGCAATCGTTTCTATGCAGGCGACTACAAGGACGCGCACGACGCGGATGTGGTCGTGATCACCGCAGGCGTCGGCGTGAAGCCAGGCAAGACCCGCCTGGACCTGGCCAGGACTAATGCCGACATCGCGGTAGAAATCGTCGATCGCATTGCCCCACTGGCCCCGGAGGCGGTCTACGTCATCGCGACCAATCCCTGCGACGTGTTGGCCGGCGTCGTCTTTGACCGCCTGCGCTGCGCGCGGGAGCGTGTCATCAGCACCGGCACGTCGCTGGACACCGGACGCCTGCGATCGTTGCTCTCCGAGCGGTTGGGTGTCGTGGCACCCGGGATTCACGCCTACGTTATCGGCGAACATGGCGAATCCGCAGTCATCGCATGGTCCGGTGCAACGGTCTCCGGCATGCCCCTTGAAACTTTCCTCTCCAGGACCGGCAAGGAACTGGGGCCTGCCAGCCGCGACCTGATCCTGCGCTCCGTGCACGAGGCGGCCAAGCTTATCAAGGAAGGCAAGGGCGCCACCCACTATGGGATCGCCAGTGCGATCGGGCGAGTTTGCCAGGCGATCGTCCACAACACCGACCTCATCCTGACAGTCGGCATCGTGCATGTCGAGGTCGAAGGCATACCAGAGGTATGCCTGTCGCTGCTGATGGTAGTCAATGGCAGCGGAGCCCAGCTACTGGCTTATCCGGAGCTTAACCCTGCCGAGCGCGAAGGCCTGCGGCACAGTGCGCGCATCATCAAGGAGGCAACCGACTGCGTCCTCACGGTCCAATAGGGAAATTACGCACGCAGCGAACACAAGTGAGCGCAATCGAAACGTGTGGCGCGACGCGCTGCGCCCGATCGGCTGCAGACGGAGATGTCGGAATGTGCGGGCAACTCAATCTTCGCGCGATCGACCAACGTGTTGTAAAGGCCTTGTCTTAGTCGACAGCTAGGCATTGATTACGAAGGGATTTTTGGTGCAGCGCAGTTTTCAATTGGTACATCGCTCGATAACCACATGCCTCCATTGCAGAATGTGCCGCTCCTCCTCGGTTGATCTCTGGCAATGACGCATACACCATTTACTTCCGATCCCAGATAGGAAGCGGCCATTCAGCGCTAGGGCTTTCGATGACCGAGAAGGGTCCGGTCGGGTTCTGCCCTACGTGGAACTGGTCCAGGACGAGCGCTCGTTGTGCTCGGCGTCGAGCCGCATCCGGGCCATCAACAGACGTTGGTAAGCGGGTTCGTGCAGACATACAGACGACCGCACTGCCCAGATAGCTGTTTTTCACCCTCCCTGGGATGGCGTTGAGTGGCGGCGGGAGCGATAAGACGCAGCCCGTCACGGATGACGTCACCATCCGCGGCGCATTGACCACTTTTTCGACCATGTGTACCACGTCCCTCAGCTCAGGCGCCAGAGTGATGGCGAAGCTCGCAACCGCGCGGTCGACGCTTGGCTGATCCATGATGTGGTGCCCGCTATGCGGAAGCGTTGAGCAGGCATAGTGGTCTGTTTTCCGGTGTATGACTTAATCAGGCCTTTAGACCCATCCCGTTTTGCCAGCCCGTGGCACTGGTTTTGAATCACTTGACCTCCCCGGCTATGCTGTAACAGAAGTGGAATCGCCAGGAAACCACAAGGGGTCCTTGATGCGTCAAGCGTTTGCGCAGCTGATAAAGCGTGTGTTCGAGTTCTCGCTCGTCCTGCTCGCGTTCCCTTTCGCAAACGGTCTGGCGGCGGAGTTCGGCGGCAAGAACGGCCCGGAGCCAGACAACATCGAGGAGATTGTCGAAGTCCTGCGCCGGGATCCTTATGATCTAGAACTCCTGATCAGCTTCGGCACGTCCAAGGGTGGATCGGCCGGACATATCGCGCTGGCGGTACGCGATGATGGCGCGCACCACGATATGGTGTACTCGGCGAACTTCTACGCCGACAGGTCACCCGAGCATGCGCGGGCCTTCTACACCCAGCAACTGGTCGTTGGCCTTCCTAAAACGGAATACCTGTTCAAGACGACCTCATCGCTGGATACCCTCGCCGTCTTCGGCCTCGACTACGGGGAAATCTATAAGCGTTCGGTCATTGGCGTACGGGTCTTCGGCGTGCCGGCCGCCGAAAAGCAATCGTTGGTTTCCTATTTTTCTCGCATCAACGACGACTATCGTCGGCGAGCCACCACTGCCGAATATCACCACGGTGAGGTCAAATACGATTATCTACGGCTAAACTGTGCCAAGGTTATCGGCTCCGCTTTCAAATTCGGCGCCGGTTATGAGAATCTCGACGTCAACAATCCGCAGTTATTGCGTGGACGGCGTGTCGTTGCCGCTGCGACGGCAAATATTCCCACCGAAATGGCCCTGAAACTGATGGAACAATGGAACCAGCGGCAATATGGCATGGACGTGGTGCTCTACAAGAAATACGAAGGCTCCTTGTACGTTGAACCCCGAGAAGAGCCGAAAGTCGCCTTCAAAAATCTGCCCAATCGCTTCCCGTCAGTGCTGTCGCTCGATTTTCGGAGAGAACAAGGCGAGTACCGCGATTTCGACAACCTCTTCGCCATGTATTTGTTCTATAACCTCGGCCGTTATAGCGTACGCATCGACGATCACACAAAGCGGCTCCAGATCGAAAAGGACAAAGAGCCAATGACATATCAGGGCGCAGTCGCGGTTGCGAAGGAAACGGCAAAGTCGGACAGTGAGAATTTCCGCCGTCACGCCCTATTCCGTCCCTTGGGTACCCGAATAGGCGAGCAGGCAAGCAACACGCATCTCTATCACTACCCGGCAAGCGCGCCAGGTCCCACATCGCCATAGCGCCCGGCCAGGCAATCCGCTATGGAGAACCGCTTACGCACGCTCAAATCACTGATATTCTGGTTACCCGTATGTGCCTGGGCGTTTGCGCTGGATTTGCCTGCTATGGAGCTGCGCATCCACCATCAACCCGAACTCGACGTGCGAATGGTGATCGCCGAAGGCCGAATCGAGCCCGGCGATGCCGAGCGCTTTCGCGCCCTCGCCTGACTCGCCGACCGCGATGGCGAGGGGCTTGTCATACTGCTTCTTGCCAGCCCGGGCGGGAACGTCGAAGCTGCCTTCCGCTTCGTCGACGTCATGGACGACGTACGGGTCTATACCGTCGTCCCCGACAATGCCCGCTGTGCCTCGGCTTGCGCGTCCATCCTCTTCGCCTCAGGGGTCCGACGCAGCATTCTCGGGTCCGGTCGCGTTGGCTTCCACAGTTGCTATCGACGCAACGGAACGGCTTACCTCGATGACTCGCTTTGCAACGAGATCATCGCGGCGAACGCCATGCAGCGCGGAATCAGCCATGCGGCAATCAACCGCTTTACCTCGGATTTTGGCGCGCGCGACATGGCATGGGTGGGACGGAGCACCGCGTGCCGATTCCTGGAAGGCCTCTGCAACCCCGGTCACCTCGAACGGAAACCCGAGGCCATGAGGGCGGTAGCGCGTAGCCTCGATTGCAGCAAGCTCGTTTCGACCGCCTCCCGACTCGTGTGCGGCGACACGGAACTATCGCGCGCCGACGACGAACTGGCGGCGGCTCTTGGCGTGGCCATGCGATCCGGGAACAAGGCAACCATACGGAACGCGCAGCGAGTATGGTTGCGCGAGCAATGCAATATGGGCCCCGACAAGAACTGCCTCCTGCGCGCCTATCGTGCCCGGATCGCGGAGGTGCGAAGCAGGCGGGCGGGATTTGGCGCGAATTGATGCACTGGACGGATTCGCCGGGAAGGCCAGGACGATCCTCCAAACAGATGACGGTGTGAGCGAGTGAACGTATTCGCGTTCTCTTGGTCCATCGGTTTCCTTGCACTCACACCATTGCAATGCAGAAGTTTCTAGTTTCCCTTATGTTTGGGATCGTACCAGCCTTCTTTTCCACGATCGCGGGCGCGACCGGCATGGCGGAATTCTCCCAGTGCCGCCAGCTCTTTGTTAACGGCGGGCCCCCGAAGGTAGCAACCAATCCAGCGCTGAAGCTGCGCCCTTTGTGCTACGACGCGTTTGCCGTCCTGCACTCTGGCCGCAGCAAGACTCCCGTCTACGTGGCCGAGCGCTTATCGCGGGCGCAATTGGTTGATGCCCGAGACGAGAAACGTACCGATCAGTTTTTTGCCGATGCACGTTTGCCTCGTGCTGAGCGTGCGGAATTGGACGACTATAAAGGCAGCGGATACGACCGTGGTCACCTGGCTCCAGCGGGGGACCAGCCTACAGCGCAGGCCATGGCACAGTCATTCAGCCTGGCCAACATGACCCCGCAAGCGCCGAAGAACAATCGCGAAGCATGGAGCGCGATCGAATCGGCCACCCGCAAGTTCGTGATGCGGGCAAAGGGCAATGTCTATGTCATCTCCGGTCCTGTGTTCGGCGACCGTCCCGAAACCATCGGTCAAGGCCGCGTCTGGGTACCCGAGCACTATTTCAAGTTGGTCTACGACCAGACCACAAACCGGGCATGGGCGCACTGGATCGCCAATACCAACGAGGCGCACCCCAGCAAACCCATCAGCTATCGCGAACTGGTCAAGCGCACCGGTGTCGAATTCCTGCCCGGTGTGTCTCCCGTCGACGAGCGCCCCGCGATAGCACATGATGTACCATGGCAATCGTCGTCGCGTGGTCGCAGCAATCATACTGCCAAGGGGGAGGAAGACCTGGCGCAACTGTTCAAGTCGTCAGTTCAGTCGGCTGCGCAGAGGATCCAGAAGTCGCTGGAGCGGTAATAGTCGCGAGCGCGCAGCCCGCGTAAATGCTCTGCGTCACTACATTAAGCCTTGACGCCAATGTTGCCTTTGGTAGAACACGCGAAGGCTCAAGCTCGTACTCGGCACACAAGGTGATCTTTGGCGCCTTCTCAGGCGTGAAAACACTTTTGCGGAATAGGGACGAGGTACTGGCGTTCGCGAATTCCATCGGCCCCGTCCAACTCGATTGAGGGTCGGTAGTCGCTTTTGGCCGCTAGCCACCAAGGCTGGGCACATTGAGGGCAGCGACCGGCCAGAAGGCGTCGGTCGACAACCTTTCCTCAAAGCAGCCACCTGTATGCGTGGCCAAACCGTTTATATGATCGGCGCAGGTTTTTGCTCGGCCGCTTGAGCATTGGCAATGGGTACTATTAATTCTTGGTAGGATAGCCGGCGAAGTCATCGCGTTAGGCGGCGCACCTACTGCTATCTAGAGAGCTGCTCGCTGTGCGGCCAGGCGCTAAAGACTTACCGGCCCGACTCATCGTCAGGTTTTCTTCCGTCGGCCCGACACTACAGGTTCGCATACTAACCTCACTGCATCTATGGATATTCCATCCAGCATGTCCACCGAACTGCAAAAGTGGAACAACGGAAAAGGTATCGATCTTGAGTCTTGGATCAATTGCTCCGGAAGCTTCTCTCTTGCAGTTGGCTACATAACGATTTTTTGGCCAAAACTTGTGAAGTTTGATGGATACATTCTGCGAGATGGGTTTTGTGAAAACACTCTCAGATCGTTTGAGTCTGCAGATGGTTACGATAGGACGGCTGTCGAGAGGGTAATGAACCACCTGCATATCGCCGACATTCAGCACTATGGCTGCGAAGACATTTCGAGAGATAAGATCCAGATTCTAGGTTCAACTCTTCGTGAAATATATACAGTAAAGCTGAAGACCCAGTTCCCCCAAACCCCTTGTGTCGTTGAGTTCTACCAGCCTGAAGACTGCGATGATCTTTGGGGATATCAGATATCGTTCTGGCAGGAAAAGTATGATTCGACGCCGAGATGAATCTGCGATCTGCACAAACAGCGAAGGCTGCCAGGCGTGCTCCCTGCCCTGGCTCTAAGCCGCCTCGAAAGGCGCTGTAAACAACCGCTTTGAAGAAGCCTGGCAGGCCGTTCAGGGTCGGACGTCGCCTCAGATGCCGCTACATATTCCACCTTGAACTCTGCTCAGGTAAGAGTGTACTCCCCCCACCACACCCCTACGCCTGGATCACCAGATTGGAGTATTTCGAGACGTGTTCGTTCGCCGACAATAGCCGCAACGGTTCCGTGATGGCCTGGACCACGAGCAGGCGATCGAACGGATCGCGATGATGGTCTGGCAAGTCGCGGGCAGCCGCCGCGTGTGCATTCGTTACTGGCAATTCCTGGAAACCCGCTGCGCCGATCTCCGCAATCAGTTCGTCCACGTCCGCCTCTATCTTCGCCGCTCGTCTTCGGTTAAAGCGGATGGCGCGCATCCTGACCTCCGAGGAGCTCGCCACGCGTGCTGGCGTCGGGAGAATTCAAGGTGCGACGCTCTGCGATGTATCAACTGGCCACCCCGTCCGCTGGCTTGAAGGTGCAATGTGCCAAACCCGCTGACGCTTTTTGACTCGTACGCTTCTAACGGGGATGGAAGCGCCGATTCTTGCATCCTCTGCCCAAGTATTATGCATGCATTGCCATCAATGCATGCGGAGGGTCTAGATCATGGCGACACTCACAATTCGGAACATCGATGACGATCTAAAGGCGCGGTTGCGCGTCGAAGCCGCGCAACACGGTCGATCCATGGAGGAAGAGGTACGGGACATCCTGCGGCGGACGCTTAGCAAGCGGCAAGGCCCCGATGGGCTAGGAAGCCGCCTGCGCCAGCGATTTGCCTCGCTCAACGATTCGGGACTAGATCTACCCGTCCGCGCCGAGCCACCACGGTCGCCGGAACTGCCTGAATGATCATTCTTGACATCAATGTCCTGTCGGAGCTGATGCGAGCCCAGGCGGCGCCGGCCGTCGTCGATTGGCTGGATCGGCAGGACGAAATTTCTTTCGCTGTAACTGCCGTGACTGTTGCCGAACTCTTATATGGCATTACTCGCTTGCCGGAAGGGCGCCGCAAGACTGGCTTGCAGGGAGCAGCTTTACGGATGCTCGAGGAGGAATTCGCGGGCAGAGTGCTTCCGTTCGATGAGGATGCAGCCGTCCAATACGCCTCGGTGGTGTCCCAGCGCGAACGCACTGGCCGTCCGATAAGCATGGCGGACGCGCAGATTGCAGCGATATGCCGACATCACGCTGCTGCACTGGCAACACGTAACATCAAGGACTTTGAGGGTACTGGCATCATTTTGGCCAATCCTTGGATGGATTGATTGCTGTAAGTTCGCGGGGACAGGCGCGGCGACGGAGGCATCGCAGACGCCCCGCTGCCGAAATCAGACAATCTCGTCGGGTCGATAGTCCTTATTTCTTATATTGCGTATCGGCTCCCTTAGCAGCCCCCGTCCGGGCGTCACCTCCGAATTACCTTTATACCACCGAAGTGGCACCGCACTTGTTGCGATGCCGTTAAGCCCCTTCGACCGACGAGCGGCGCCATTGCCCCGGCGTCATCCCCATCTTGTCGGTAAATACACGCCGGAAGGCAGCCACGGATTGATACCCGACCGACTCGGCCACAGCCTCGGTAGCCCTCCCGGGTTTCTTCAACTCATTGGCGGCCAGGCTTATACGGATATCAGTTAACAGCTCGATGGCAGAGCGCCCCAGCTTGTCCTGGAAGTGTCGCATGAAGGTGGCGCGCGACATGCTGCACAGGTCGGCCAGCTCTGGCAGGTTCCAAGGCCGCGCCGGATCGGCGAACATGGCTGAAATGGCCGGAGCCAGGCGTGAATGGCCGGCCAGTGCCAATATGCCTGGCGGGGCTTGCTCGGCTTCGCTTGCCGCGCGTAGCACCAGCGTGAACAGCGCCGAGGTCAGTGTATTGAGCATGGCGTATCCACCCAGTTTGCCGCCGGCAGACTCCATGCGCATCAAACCCACGAGACTGGCCAGGTGGGACGAAGCGGTTTCGATGCCGTCTTCAGCAGGGCCATCCATCGCTCGCACCACGAGATTCCCGGGTAGGTAGTCACGAATCAGCCGATCATGGGGCGGGTCGATAAAAAATCGCCCGCACAACATGTCCAGGCGCTCGCCCTGCCCGTCATTCTCCATGAGCATCCAACCCGCAGCACCATGGCGGTTGCGGGCAAGCCCCGCGGGATGTCCGCTGCCATCGTGTAGCACGTGGGCCGACCCGCTAGGCAATAGCACGATGTCGCCGTCGACCAACTCCCTAGACGTCTGCGTCTCTGGATCTTCGATGATGGCCCGGCCCTTGAGCACGACGTGGTATGGAATCTCGTGTGCTGCTGACTTGGGCCACGCCACACGCCATGGCGCGCCGTAAGTACAGCGGACCTCCAGTCTCCCCGTGACGGTGATCATGTTCAGGAGATGGCTCAGCCAGTCGATTTGGGACATTGGAACTTGGGAGCGTGAATGCTCCCCAATCGTATCGTAGTTACGCATCGGCCTGCGATCGTTAGGCCGCCGCCGTCAGCCCGCGCTGCACGCCCGGACGTGCGAGACCCTGCTCGAGCCAGCGCTGAACATGCGCGTAGCGGTCGAAGCCCACGATCTCACGCGCCTCATAGAAGCCGATCAGATTGCGCACCCACCCGAGCAGCGAGATGTCGGCGATGCTGTAGCCATCGTCCATCACCCAGTCTCGAGTCGCCAGGCGAGCGTCGAGCACGCCTAGCAGGCGCGCCGATTCTTTCGCATAGCGTTCCAGGGGCCGCTTGTCCTCATAGTCCTTACCGGCGAACCGGTTGAAGAAGCCTACTTGGCCAAACATCGGCCCGACACCGCCCATCTGCCACATCAGCCACTGTATCGTTTCGTAGCGCGTGTTGGGACAGGTGGAAAGGAACTGCCCAGTCTTGTCAGCGAGATAGATCAGGATCGCTCCCGACTCAAACAACGCCAGCGGACGACCGCCCGGCCCGTGGGGATCGTAGATGGCCGGAATCTTGCCGTTGGGGTTAAGCGCGAGGAAGGCGGGATCTTGGCTCTCGTTCGCCGTGATGTCGACTCGGTGCGACTCATAGGCAAGACCTGTTTCCTCCAGCATGATGCCGACCTTCACGCCATTGGGCGTCGGAAGGGAAAAGAATTGGAGCCGGTCGGAATGCCGCTCCGGCCAGCGCGAGAAGATCGGATGATCGAGCGACACGTTCTTGCTCCTGGGTGAGCGGCCGCGCCGTGACGTGACGCGGCCGGATAGCGCTCAGATCGAGCCCGCCAGCGCGACGGCAGGGAAGTCCTTCTCGGGATCGAACACGTTATTGAAGTAGTTCGTCAGGGAGTACATCGCTACCAGCGCGACAATCTCCATGACGTTCGCATCCGTATAGCCGGCATCGCGAACGGCGTTCAGATCAGCGTCGCTGACCTTGCCGCGGGCCTCAAGCACTTTGCGGGCAAACTGGATGGCGGCATCCCGCTTCGGATCGTTGGCATGGCCCTTCCGGGCAAGAATGACTTCATCGGCGGGCAGCTTGGCCAAATGCTCGGCGGTAAAGCTGTGAACCGTCAGGCAGTAATCGCAACCATTCGCTTCGGACACGGCAAGGCCGATGCTGTCTCGCGTCTTCACGTCGAGCGCCTTGCTCAAGGAGCCAAGCAGGGTGGCCCACGCGTTGAACGCAATCGGGCTCTGCGCAAAGGCCACCATCATGTTGGGGGTGAACCCAATGTTCTTCGTGAACGCATCGAGCGTCGGTTTCGACTCGGCCGGCACCAATTCGAGGTTGAGAGCGGTAGTCCTGGTCATCGCAATTCTCCGTAGGTTGCTGAGTTTGCTTTGGGTTAAATAAGGTCCAGTACTTCGGCCACGGGCCGACGCGGCTTCTGCGCCCAGTTGCCCGGAAGCTCCGCCCCAATGGACAACAGCATGACCGGTACTTCGTTGTCGGCCAGCCCGAACTCACGGGCCACCGCCTCGGCATCGAATCCGATCATCGGCGTCGAGCCCAGACCCAACGAGCGGGCCGCATAGATCATTGCGGACGCGCCGAAAGTGCCAGTGCGCACCGCCTCGTCGCGCTGAAGTTGTGGGTCATCGGCATACAGGCCGCGCGCGGGGTTTTCCCATTCCGGCACCATCGCTGCGGGCATGACACCCGTTTCCACCAGTGGCGCCAGACGCTCGGGGATGACGCTGGAGTCGGCCAACTGGCCGCAGATGATGAAGGTGACGGCTGCATCGGTGATCGGGGGCTGGTTCCAGGCGATCGGGAGCAAGCGGGCCTTTGCTTCCGGCGTGCGCACGGCGATGAAGCGCCAGTTCTGCATGTGGAAGGAGGTGGGCGCGGCTGTGCCGATACGCACCAGCTCGCGGATGTGGTCATCGCTTAAAGCCGCGGCAGGATCGTAGTACTTGGCTGCGCTGCGGCTCAGGATGCATTCAATGACGGCGTTGGTCACGTTGGGTCCTATCGGTGGGGGTGATGAAGAGCCTCCACTTTAGGATTACTACGTGCTAATTTCGAGACTGTATTTACTCAATAAAATGCTCAAAAGGATCAAGATCGGCCGTGATCTAATAGCATCTTCAAAAAAGAAAGGCCCGACGGGTGAGCCGCCGGACGGTAGGTCGAAACATGGCAGGGGTTAGCGCACGCTGCCTGGTTGGGGCCGACAGACGACACCGCGTCGTAGTTGGCGCGATCGCACCGTCAGCCAGTGCGTCATTGGCAGGCAAGGCGAGGACAGGTGTTCGGCGAGGTATTCGGCAAGGGCGGCGACCTTGGCCGGCCGGGCTCGCGCCGATGGCGTGCCGAAACACAACCCGCCCCTCTTCAGGTTCCGTTCTGTTGCCAAATGAGAGCGCCAAGGCGGCGCAATCCCACCCAGGAGACATCATGTAATGCCTTGACGACTCGCTGCGTCCCGAGAACCAGCAGAAGTCATCGCCGTCGCACCCTATGCACCGTAATGCAGTGACCAATAAACAATTTATAGATCACTCTGATCTATTTTTTTTGGCGTTAAACGGAAACCGATCGTCGTGGCAATGGAAGCGCAAGGTTGACGAGCATACGCACGTGCTTGTCGAATTCCTTCGCGACGCGGGTACCGACCGGCCAGGCAAGTTGGTCACAGTCGATGGTGAGCGTGTCTCGGCCCTGGCCGTGCGGCTTGGAGGAGTGGTGCACGACTGGTATGGGGAGCGGAAGGTCACCGGGCAACTGCTCGACGGCGGCGGCATTTCTACCGAAGTGGTTCGATTCGCAGACGTGCCTGCTTTCGTTATCCTGAAGGCATTGGCACTCGCTGATCGCATGGAGAACAAGGACGCCGGAGACCTCATTCACGTGCTTCATTACGCTGGAACAATTGACGCGGTCGCAGAACTCTTCGTTCAACGGCAGTTGACCAACGCTCACCCTGGCGCCATCAACGCAGGACTCGCGGCGCTGCGCAGCCGGTTCTGTGATGATGAGGACGGCGAGGGATACGAAAAGGCTGGATCTGTAGCCTACACCAAATTCCACGTTGTCAACGGCGATGACGAGGATGATTTTGTGGCTAAGCAGCGCTTTGCCTCGGGTCTCGTCCAGGCCCTGCTCGATCGATTCGAGGTCCGACTAGCGGAGCACGCTTCCGCGGTTTGACTGCACCATGGATGAGGCGCACCACAAGACAGGCAATCCATTGGCTTCGCAGAACGGGGTCGCATTGAGCGGCGACTCGCCGAGAAGGTGGCCGTGTGGATGCCGTCAGCCAACGCGAGTCGATGCACTTCCCGGGCGTTGCGCACAAAAATTGCCGGCCACTGCACCGGCTTCGCTCTTCTTGGGGAAGCCGGTGTTAGCTGCCCCAACGTCGCAGATGCAAGAGACGACAACCCGCACACGACAGTTAGTCCGCTGGAAGAATTGGTCCGCCTGCTCGCGAGTCAGTGCAATGAGTTCTTTAGGGTGACGCCATACTTCCGCCCCCGACCCCGATAGAAGTCAACTACCTGGTGCTCATCGGCGGATAGCATCGTGAAAAAACCTGCCGTCGAGCGCCTTGATGGCTTCGATACTCGGTCTGCCCAATGATGAAGCTCTTGCCAAAACGACTTGTCAGTCGTACCTGGATGCCGAACACATCGTTCTGGCCACGCTGTAGCTTCAGGTGGACGTTCTCCGAGGCGGGGCGATGGGGCGCGGCACGGCTCCGCCATTCTGTCTTTGTCTGGTCTCTGTGCAGGGTAAAGACGGAAGGGCAAGATTAATGGTTGCGGCACGCTGGGGAGGCAGCATGCCAGTCTGCACGGGGGGGACGGGCGCGGCACGGCCCTGGCAGCGGCGGGGTGCAGCGAATCGGTGCAATGCCCCGTCGGTCGCCATGAAGCCGCGTGTTGCAAGCGCCTGGGTGCGCCGGACTATGTTGGTGTCTACTCATGAAGCACCGTAACGTTCCGGAGCAGGATGAACGGTTTCGCATCCGGCCAGGCTCACCAAAGCAGCAAGGCGACAGACTCTTCACCAAGGTGTTGCGCCACACCGGAAAAGGCTGTCGGCAGGCTTGGCAAGGTCATTGGAAAAGACCGGCCGAGGCCCGGGCGATCGCAGTGCACTTGCGCTACATCGAGTGAGAAGGCATCGATCGCCTGGGCGGTGCGGGGCAGGCCTATGGGCCGGCGCTGGCACCTCACGACAACCCGCCACTCACGAAAAACCGATTGCACGACAACGCACCCATTGTTATCCTTCGCCCGGTCTTCACCACAGGGATTTTCCCATGGACAGTTGTTCTAGTCGGCCCAAAGCCGAACTCTGAGCGGCTAGTCAGTCAAGGCGACATCTCGCCACTGCCTAGCCGATAACGGCGGGTAGTGGCATCTGCGCGGGCTCTCCGCGCGGCCAACTCCCGGTTTCATGTTTGTGACCTGCACTTGAATCAGCAGTGCCGGGCGGAATCCGCCTGCGCGTTGGTTCTTGGGTGCCGTCACGCCGTGCCTACGCGCGCCTGTAGAAGCGCGCGGGGGAGTTCCTATGTCGTTTGTTTCCTGTCTCCAGCTTGCTTTGATTGCCCTGATCTTTCTGAAGGGTACTGATTGGCCACGTCGTCTGCGCGTGTTGATTCACTCGCCGTTTCTTGTCCTCGGACTGACGCCGGTGCATGCCCAGAATGCCAGCGAAACGGCTGGTATGACTCAAGCCTCCAACCCGGTAGAAGACGTGTTCGCGTTTCACGGGCAAGCCACGTACATCTGGCAGCGCAAGCCGTCCTTGGGTGCAGCTTACTCAGGAGAACACAGTCTCGGCACCGAGCGCTCCAAGAGCTATTCCTTCACCAGCACGCTCGACCTTGGGCTGCGTCTTTGGCAAGGTGCAGAATTCCACTTCAATCCTGAAGTCTCCCAGGGCATGCCATTTTCCGACCTTCATGGCCTGGGGGGCCTGAGCAACGGCGAGCTGGCCAAGTCGTCGGGTACGAATCCCACCTTCTATCGCGCCCGCGCATTCGTGCGCCAGACGTGGGACCTCGGTGGCGGGACGGAGAAGCTCGATCCCGGCTTCAACCAGTTCGCACGGACTGTCGCTAAGCAGCGCATCGTGCTGACCGCCGGCAACTTTGGCGTGCTCGATGTCTTCGATGTGAATCCCTACGGGTCCGACCCTCGCACCCAGTTCATGAACTGGTCATCGATGACGCATGGCTCGTTCGACTACCCAGCCGATGCACGCGGTTACGACTGGGGCGTATCGCTGGAGTACATCGGCGATGGCTGGTCGGCGCGGATCGGCCGCTTTCTGCAACCGCTGGAATCCAACGGCCTTGAGCTCGATACCCGGATGTTCGAACACTACGGGGACATGCTCGAACTGGCGAAACGGTACAGCCTGGCTGGCCGCCCCGGGCAGGCGCGACTACTGCTTTGGCGCAACAAGGCCAAGATGGGTAAGTTCAGCGACGCGCTGGCATTCGGGCGCGCCAACGGCGTGACGCCAGATGTGGCGGACGTGCGGGCCGAGCATACCAAGATGGGCATAGGCGTCACGCTGCTGCAGGATGTCAACGATGCGCTAGGCGTGTTCTTCCGCGCGAACATGTCAGATGACCGGACCGAGACCTATGCCTTTACCGAGATTGGCAAGCAGGTAGCCGGCGGCGGCACGCTAAAGGGCAAGGCATGGGGACGCCCCAATGACGAGCTCGGGGTGGCCATGGCGGTGAACATGTTGCGCTCCCCGCATCGGGACTATTTGGCCGCCGGAGGTCTAGGCGCTTTCCTTGGGGACGGTGCCTTGCGCTATGGGCCTGAGCAGGTGCTGGAGATCTACTACAGCGTGCAGTTGCTGAAGTCCTTCAGCGTCAGCCCTGACTTCCAGTACATCCGAAACCCCGGCTACAACCGGGACCGCGGCCCCGCGAAATTCTTTGGCGTGCGCTTCCATGCTGAGTTTTGAGCAGCCCCCGTTGCCCTAACCCTTGCTCAGGAGGCGCCATGGATCCCGACCCTAAATCACCGCAACGCTCTCGGCGCTGCGTACGACTATTGGCTTGCGTGTCGCGTTGAACTAGCCACGTTGGGCCGATTAGCGCGTTCGCCGGGCGCGTTGCCCAGCTTTCAACGTTTGGGAGGCACTCGCGTGCCGCCCGGGCTCTGACAAATCACCACCCATTCATCGCCGGTCAGTACTTGCCCGTGGGCAGTGGCCGGCCATATCAGGGAGTTCGATCATGAACTTTTCTTTCCTGAAGACACTCTACGGTGCGTTCCTTCGCACGCGCCGGGTCACGCACCACTTCCGCCGACTGGCCATGTTCGAGTCGCTGGGCGAGCCGGGACCGTCGCGGGCCATGCCAGAGCGCCTGGCGCGCGAACTGCAGCGTGCGGCCAGAGATGATATCCCCGCCGTGCTGGTCCACCTGCGATCCCATGAAGACGGCTTGACCAGTATCGAGGTTGAAGAGCGCCTCAAGCGCTTCGGCCCCAACGAAGTCGAGCACGAAAAGCCGCTGCCGGCCTGGCTGCATTTGTGGCACTCGTACCGGAACCCGTTTAATCTGCTGCTGACGGTACTGGCCGCGATCTCCTACGTGACCGAAGACATCAAGGCCGCCATCGTGATCGGCACGATGGTGCTCTTGTCCACGCTGATCCGTTTCATGCAGGAGCGCCGCTCGAATCAGGCCGCCAACGCCTTGAAGAACATGGTCAGCACCACTGCCACTGCAATAAGGCGAGACCTAGCTGCCCAGATTGCTGCCACCAGTGCGCAATTCTTCAATGTGCAACTCCATTCAAAACCGCCCGCCAAGGTAGAGGTGCCGCTGCGCGAACTGGTGCCCGGCGAGATCGTCGCCCTGTCGGCCGGCGACATGATTCCCGCCGACTGCCGCATCCTCATCGCCAAGGACCTGTTCGTCAGCCAGGCGGCCATGACCGGCGAATCGTTGCCAGTCGAGAAATTCGCAGAGCGGCGCGGTCATGCAGACAGCCCATTGGAGCTGAGCAATATCGCCTTCATGGGCACCAACGTGGTCTCCGGCGCCGCTACCGCCGTGGTGCTAAACACCGGAGATCGCACCTATTTCGGTATGCTGGCCGCACGTGTTACGGCCACCGACCGCACGGTGACGGCCTTCCAGGCGGGTGTGAACCAAGTGAGTTGGCTACTCATTCGCTTTGCCCTGGTGATGGTCCCCATCGTGCTGCTCGTCAACGGCTTTACCAAGGGCGACTGGATGGAGGCTTTCCTCTTCGCCTTGTCGGTGGCCGTCGGGTTGACGCCGGAAATGCTGCCGATGATTGTGACCTCGACACTGGCCAAGGGCGCTGTGCTGCTGTCCCGGCGCAAGGTCATCGTCAAGCGCCTCGATGCGATCCAGAACTTCGGTGCGATGAACGTGCTGTGCACCGACAAGACGGGAACGCTGACGCAGGACAAAGTCATGTTGGAGCGCCATACCGACGTCCTTGGGCATGTTTCCGAGGATGTGCTCAAGCACGCCTACCTAAACAGCTATTTTCAGACAGGCCTCAAGAACCTGCTTGACCGTGCCGTGCTTGAACACGTCGAACTGCAGCATGAACTGAGGCCGGTACGGGACTATCGGAAGGTCGATGAGATACCGTTTGATTTTCAACGACGCCGCATGTCGGTGGTCGTATCCGAGCAAGGTGACCACAATGAGCTGATCTGCAAGGGCGCAGTCGAGGAGATCCTGAGCGCGTGCACCGGCGTGCAGCTTAACGGGTCCGTGCTGCCGCTCGACCAAGCGCTGCTGTCACAGGTACGCAAGGTCACACATGAGCTTAACGAGGAGGGTCTGCGTGTCGTGGCCGTCGCCATGAAGGAAACGCCGACGGGGCTGACCGCGTATAGCGTGACCGACGAATGCGATCTGACCTTGGTGGGCTACATCGCCTTTCTCGATCCGCCTAAGGAGTCCACCGCCCCCGCTTTGCGGGCGCTTGCCGCGCATGGCGTCACGGTGAAAGTTCTGACCGGTGACAACGAGCTGGTGACCGCCAAGATCTGCAAGGAGGTCGGTCTGGCGATCGAAGGCACATTGCTGGGTGCCGACATCGAGAAGATGGACGGCGCCGTGCTTGCGCGAGCGGTGGAGGACCACAACGTGTTCGCTCGCCTGTCGCCGCTACACAAGGAGCGGCTAGTGCGCGCTCTGCGTGCCAATGGTCACGTCGTCGGCTTCATTGGCGATGGCATCAATGATGCGCCCGCCTTGCGCGCCGCCGACATCGGTATCTCCGTCGACAGCGCGGTCGACATCGCCAAGGAGGCTGCCGACATCATCTTGCTGGAGAAAAGCCTCATGGTGCTGGAAGAAGGCGTGATAGAGGGCCGGCGCACCTTCTGTAACATGCTCAAGTACATCCGCATGACGGCCAGCTCCAACTTCGGCAATGTCTTCTCCGTGCTGGTAGCGAGCGCCTTTCTGCCGTTTCTGCCAATGCTTCCCCTGCAACTGCTGGTGCAGAACCTGCTCTACGACATCTCGCAGATTGCTATCCCGTTTGACAAGGTAGACGACGAACTGGTGGCCGGGCCATTGCAATGGAATCCCGGCGATATCGGCCGCTTCATGGTGTTCTTCGGCCCGATCAGCTCGATCTTTGACATCATCACTTACCTGGTTATGTGGTTAGTCTTTGATGCCAACACGGCAGACCGGCAGTCACTGTTCCAATCTGGCTGGTTTGTCGTGGGACTGCTGACGCAGACCCTGATCGTGCATATGATCCGCACGCCCAAGCTGCCCTTCGTCGAAAGCTGGGCGGCGTGGCCGCTGATTGCGATGACCGCCCTGATCATGGCCCTCGGCGTCTATCTACCGATGGGACGGCTCGCGGAATACTTCAAGCTGCAAGCGCTGCCGCCGAACTACTTCCCATGGATGCTCTGCATCGTGCTTGGCTACGCGCTTCTGACGACTGTAATGAAACGCTTTTACATTCGCCGATTCGGATGGCAGTAGCAACTGCGACCGAATTCGTCATTACCGAAGAAGCGGTTCGCGGCATGCCGCACAAAGACAGGAAGATAACGCTCTGAGAAGCTAGATAAGCGGTATGACCTCGATCCAGACGACTTTCGAACATGTCCATTGAAGCCATCCAAATCATCCACCTGGATTCGCTGCTCGACACTGGCGTGAGCCTAATTGCGGCGTTCGTGCTCGGCGCGGTGATCGGCTATGAGCGCCAATACCGGCAGCGGACCGCTGGGCTGCGGACCAACGTTCTGGTGGCAGTTGGTGCCGCGATCTTCGTGGATATGGCCAACCGACTAGCATGGCATGACGGCGCGGTGCGAGTGGTAGCTTATGTGGTGTCGGGTGTCGGCTTTCTCGGTGCCGGCGTCATCATGCGGGAGGAGGGGAATGTCCGAGGGCTCAATACCGCTGCCACGCTGTGGGGTTCGGCAGCGGTAGGTGCCAGCGCCGGCGCGGATCTGATCCTCGAAGCGGCGCTCGGTTGTCTCTTTGTGCTAGCCGCGAACACGCTGTTGCGCCCCGTGGTCAACCGCATCAACCAGCGGCCAATCGATACTCCTGGGGTGGAAGTTACCAGACGGCTTTGCGCTACCGAGTGGCGCTTGTCGGACCCATCCCGGACAGATGCCAGGCAGATCCGAAGGACCGATGACAGTCACTTCCCGTCCGACTGCGATCGTGACTGAGACAAGGCAACATAGTGAAGCGATGCCGGCGGAGATACTCCGCGGGTGCCGCGTTGCGCGACTACAAGGAGGCCGCAGATTCGCGCCTTTTCTACTTGATCCTTTTCGATGTCTCCTGGCTTCCAGGTTTGATCGAAACCAATCGCGACAACTCTTCAGGCAAAATTTTCTTCGTCCCTACGCTACACAACGCCACAACAGGTTGCTCGGGCCGCAACCAAGATTCACCATTCCTGCGTCCACCTCCCCCATTTCGCACACACCTTGGGATCGAGTGACTACGTCCTAGTCGTGACGCACAAAAAAGGAATCGACGTGCCTGAATTTACGTTACCGACGGTTACCGTGTACGCAAACCCTCCGAATGCTGATCCATTCTGGGGAACTGGCGGCCCGGGTACCGCTCCGGTCATGCCACCGCCCGGCTCCCCACCGATGAACATTGTTGAGACGGCGCGTCACGGCATGCTCAATGGACAAAAGGTCTTTCAAGCGTGCGAGCTTCCAAACCCCCAATTGGCGCTCGAAGAATTCTGCAAAGGCATCAGCGGCAGACCCAGCGCGCAGGCGTTCGGGCAGCTCCGCGCATGGGGAGAATTCAGCAAGTACTATGCTACCAATTGGCAGTCAGTCGTGGGGGCTTCGCAAGCAGGTCTCAACACGCCGCAAGCCCAGACACCGGATTTTCTGGCGCAGATGGCTGGCCTCTTCCTCTGGCAACAAAGCACTGCCCCTATCGGCACGTTTCCCAACGCCTGGTACGGAACGCCACTACTTCCTCTCGGCGCGATTGCGCATTGGATCGTCGGCGGCGGGCAGGAGATCTCGATGCCTGTGCAAGGGCTCAACTTGACCATCGTCCCGAGCAGGCTGAATGCCGAGGCCAGGGCATTCCTTAAGAAGCCACGACCAGTCGGCACCGAGCAAGTCAGTATCCCGTTCTCGCATAACACCTGGACGCCAATCTTGGAGAATGGCTGGGCGGCAGGCACAGTCGGCCGGGTTAGCGGGACAATGAGTGGCATCATTGTGACGCAGGCTGATGGCACCTACATCATTGACGTCAACTACGCACTGAATCCCGATCGATACGACGCTGACAAAAGCCATCGGCGCTGGTACGAGGAGGCCCTGACAGATTTTCTTCGCTGGATTGGTGAGACGTTCGGGCACACCGACTTCACCATTACGTTCACGGGCGTACGGCAACTCATCTGGCGTGGCCAACTGGATGCGAACGGTGTATTAATTCTGCCGTAATGCAACCTCAACAGGGTTCCGTTGGGCGAAGAAACAGTGAAAGCCATCAGGAATGATGTCCATGCATGCTTCTGCTTTCGGGACCATAGAGTTGCACCGCTTGTGTTGTCAATTTCATGTTCTATCGCTATGCCATTAACCCTGAACAAATCAAAGCTGTTGAAGTACTCCCTCATCGTACTCGCCGCGCTTGCATTTCTAGTGGTCACCATTCCGTGGGTCATCGGATTCCGGCACTACTACGGCGACACTGGCACTTGCCCGAATGCCACGCCGCAGTTCTTTGAGAACGCGGTTCGAGAGCACTTCATCCTGAATGGCAAGAAGGCCGACGGCATCGTGTTTATTCCCGGCTCGACGTACGACGCCGAGCTCTCCAGTATTGCGTTTCGTAAGGACGGCATCGAGTGGCTGGCACTCGTCGATTGCCAAGGTGGCCTCGAACTGAGTCTGAAACAATAGCTGTCTTTGGCGACACGACAGGTCCCACTCGGTCGCCAGCGAAGCGGGCCAGCAACGGACTGCAGTCATCACCATTCTCCGCATGGCGAGAGTAGGCCACCTGGGCGACCTCGCAATTCTCGAACGACTGGCGCAGCAACATCGCACACGGGATGGAAGGATGGAGCTTCACGCTGTCGAAGTCATGGTCTGGACGCTGGCGACGGCAGTCCCGGCATCCGCAACCAAGATCGGCGAGGCGGCAGCATGACGCCCGACCAAGCTGCCCGCCGTCAGGCGACTGCCGCCAATTGCAGTGCAGAGCTGCTGCAAGAGCTCCAGAACGCGCATCAGATCATTCAGAACGCGCTGAACCTGATGACCACGGACCAGAAGTTCGACTGAGGCGAAACGAATGCTCGCGATGGTGTCGCCGGCATTACCTGCCACCACGAGCGCGACACTGCTATCAAGCGCGCAGGATGCTTGCCATGATTTCAGATCGGAACCGGGCCTCAGTCTCGTTGCCGACGGTTGTGTTCATCGGTATTGCCAACCGTGAGGAATTCGACCGACAGGTGCTTCCGCGGATGGGCAACTGCTGTGTCGACCAGGCTGCCAGCCCCAAGCGTCCTGGAAGGATCGTTCGAGACACTTCGTTATCCGTTGGCATATTTTGGACTGGTCGATGGAATAAATCCGGCTCATCAGCGGTTTACCAGATGACGGAGTTGCGCCTTCCATGGCCAGCGCCCGATGCCTCAACCTGCCGATACAAGCGGAAATGTGTGCACGGCGGCATTTTAGGCAAATTAGACGAAACAGGGATATGGCCAGGCACGGGTCCGGAGTCACCCAGGCGTCAGGCAGCAGGCAGGAGACACATCATGAACCTGCGCAAAGTTTGCAAGATCGCACTGGCCTTAGTGGCAGGGGCAGCGATGGCCGCCGGCGGTCCGACGCTGGCCGGCGGTCGTGGTGGGGGCGGTGGCATGCGCGGCGGTGGCATGCAAGGCGGAAGCATGCAAGGCGGCGGCTTTCACGGTCACGATGGCTTCCACCATGGGCACGGACACGCGACCTTCTTCGTGGTGGGCGGCGGTTGGCCGGGCTGGTGGTGGGGATACCCATACGACAGCTGGCCGTATCCCGTTGCCTACCCCGGCAACTATGCGGGGCCGGTTCAATACATCGAAAAGGGCGATGGATCGGATGGCGCGTCGGCGAATGCCTGGTGGTACCGCTGTGACCAACCCAGTGGCTATTACCCGTACGTCAAGGATTGCCCGGGCGGCTGGCAAATTGAGCCGGCCCAACCGTCGTCCTGATGCCAAGGTACTGATGAAGCCGCGTCCTTTTCCCCTGCCGGTCGCCGCCGCGCTCGTTTTGAGTGCCTGTACCGCAATGCCGTCAGGCCCTAGCGTGATGGTGCTCCCTGGCACTAACAAGTCGCTCGACCAGTTTTCCAGCGATGACCACAACTGCCGTCAGTTCGCGCTGGGCCAACTCGGCGGCGCGAGTTCGCATCAAGCCGCCACCACGGGGGCGACGAGCAGTTCGGCCGCCGGTACAAGCAGCTCAAGCTACTCCGGCGACGATGCGCAGCAGCAATACGACGCGGCGTACATTCTGCATGTACGCTAGCGGACACCGTGCCCCAGTCTACAACCAGATGCTTGCGGCGCCGCCCGCGACACCACCTGCCAGCTACAAGCCCTACTCTCCGCCGCCGGCACCGTAAGACCACGTCCGCTTTGCTCAATGCGGGTTCCTTTGCTCTACCGTTGCCAAACCGAATGCGCCTTCAGTTCAGGAAGCAGCCATGAAACCATTGCTCGACGGCGGATGCCTTTGCGGTGCTGTCCGTTACTCTGTCAAAGACGAATTCGTCTATGCGTTGAACTGTCACTGTTCAAAGTGTCGCCGCTCGACAGGCTCCGCGTTCAAGCCCTTTGCGGGGATTGAACGCGGAAAACTGTGCATAACTCACGGCGAAGATAACGTATCGATCTTCGGCGACGAACATGCGCCGCACGACGTGCACTGCAGAATATGCGGAAGCCTCATGTTCTCCGTGGTTCGTGATGGCGAATACGTTCACGTCACCTTGGGGACGCTCGCCGACACGCCTGCCATTCGTCCCAGTGCTCATATTTTTGTGGGATCAAAGGCTCCGTGGCACTCCATAACCGACCAGTTGCCACAGCACGCCGAATTCGCTTAGATGGCCGGAAAGTCGTGTGATTTCATAGCAGGCGATCGCGTCGTCAATCGCCCTGCCGCGGCACCCACTCTCCATTCCGCCCCGCGTCCATGTAGCGAAAGAATAGCGGCCATAGACGCTATAAATGTGGCTGCTGTCACCGGATACGTGCCACTTGCACGCTGAAATCAGGGAATACACCGACGATCTACGGCCCTTTGCGGCCGCGCTATTTCGCAGAACGGAATACTACGTCCGATCGCTTGACGCATGCTGAAACGCTATGCAAAGTCGCCGAAAAAGAACGACCGTGCGAGAACACCGACACGGCGTCATTTACCGCGCGGGTGCCGGCACGGCACACCAACGCAAGGAGACAACGCATGGCATTGTTTTTTCAGCAGTTCCTGAATGGCCTCACGCTGGGTGGCGTCTATAGCCTGGTGGCATTGGGGTTGACCCTTGTCTACGGCATCCTGCACGTGCCGAACTTCGCGCACGGTGCCTTTTACATGGCCGGCGCCTACGTGTCGTACTTCGCAATGACCACGCTCGGCCTGAACTACTGGCTGGCCATGCTTGGTGCCGCCGTCGTGGTGGCGATGCTGTCGATGCTCGCCGACCGTCTGGTCTTCCACCCGCTACGCAATGCACCGGAGATCCACGACATGATTGCCGCCATCGGCATCCTGCTGTTTCTCGAAGCCGGCGCGCAGGCACTGTGGGGTGCTGACTTTCATCGCATGCCCACGCCTTACGGCCAGATGGTCGAGTTCTTCGGCCTGACCGCACCGATGCAACGGCTGCTGATCATTGCCGCCGCGTTCGGACTGATGGTCCTGCTACATCTGTTCCTGACGCGCACGGTGATGGGTTCCACCATCGTGGCCATGGCACAGAACCGTGAAGGTGCCGCGCTGGTCGGCATCGATGCCACGCGTGTCACGCTGCTGGTGTTCGCGATCTCGGGCGCGCTGGCCGCCATCGCCGCCACGCTCTATGCGCCGATCAACCTGGTCTACCCAAGCATGGGCAACCTGGTCATCACCAAGGCATTCGTGATCATCATCCTGGGCGGCATGGGCAGCATTCCCGGCGCCATCGTCGGCGGACTGATCATCGGCATGGCCGAGAGCTTCGGCGGGTTCTACATCTCCACCGACTACAAGGACATCATCGCCTTCCTGCTGCTCGTGATCATCCTGTCCGTGCGGCCGCAGGGCCTGTTCGCCGGCAAGGCTGCCTGAGGAGGACAACAACATGAAAGCATTGCACGGCAAAACCGGCTGGACACTGTTGCTGGCCGCGGCCATCGCGTTCCCGCTGCTGGTACCCAACAGCTACTTCCTGTCGGTGATGACGCTCGCGTTCATCACCGCCATTGCCACGCTCGGCCTGAACCTGCTGACCGGCTACACGGGACAGCTCAATCTGGCGCACGGCAGTTTCATGGCCATCGGCGCCTATACGCTCGGCATCCTGACCGTCGACCACCAGTTGCCATTCTGGCTCGCCTTTGCGTTGTCCGGCGTGGTCTGCATGGCCCTGGGCGTAGTGGTGGGCGTGGTGTCGTTGCGACTGAAGGGACACTACTTCTCGATCTTCACGATGTGCGTGGGCTACATCATCTATCTGCTGATCGAAAAATGGGAAAGCCTGACGCATGGCGCGGTCGGCCTGATCGGCATCCCGGTACCTGCCTCGATCGGCCCGCTTGTGTTCGACAACGTGCAGGCGCAGTACTACCTCGTGCTGTTCTTCCTGGCCGTCGGCACCTTTGTCATGCACCGCATCGTCAGCTCGCTGCTTGGGCGCAGCTTCATGGCCGTACGCAACAGCGATGCACTGGCCGAGGCGCTCGGCATCAACCTGATGCGCACCAAGGTACTGTCGTTCGTGCTGTCGGTGGGCTACGCAGGCATCGCCGGTGCGCTGTACGCGGGACAGGTCCGCTTCCTGGGCCCCGATATCGCCCGCACCGATCTCACGTTCGACATGGTGATGTCGATGCTCGTAGGCGGCACCGGCACGCTGCTCGGACCGCTGCTGGGTGCGGTGCTGGTGCCGTGGGTCACGCAGACGCTGCAGTTCCTGCAGGACTACCGGATGCTGGTATTCGGCCCGGTGCTGATCCTGCTGATCATCTTCGTACCCGATGGCATCGTGGGCTCATACCTGAAGCGCCAGGCACGCCGTGCCGCCGCGCAACGCCGTGGTGAGCTGGCGGCAGCGCGCATGGCGCAGCCGACGCCAGTCCCGACGACCCGTCCCGGAGCCGAGAATGCTTGAGATCCGCAACCTGACAAAGAAGTTCGGCGGCCTGACCGCGGTCCACGACGTCTCGGTAACGTTCGAGACCGGCCATATCAATGCGATCATCGGCCCCAACGGCGCCGGCAAGACCACGTTCTTCAACCTGGTTGCCGGCACGCACGCGCCCACTTCGGGCCAGATCCTGTTCAAGGGCCAGGACGTGGCCGGACTGCGCGCCGACCAGATCGCGCGGCTGGGTGTGGCCCGCACGTTCCAGGCCACCTCGCTGTTCGATCGCGCCACGGTGCTCGACAACCTGATCGTCGGCCACCGCCTGCGTACGAAATCGGGCCTTGCCGACGTGCTGTTCAACACGCGGCGGCTACGCGAGGAAGAAAAGCTGTGCCGCGAGAAAGCCGAGGCCGCGCTCGACTTCGTCGGCCTGTCGCACCTGGCGCATGAAGTGGCCGCCGATATCACGCAGGAAGCGCGCAAGCGCGTGGCCTTCGCGCTGGCGCTGACCACCGACCCCGAACTGTTGCTGCTCGACGAACCGGCCGGCGGGGTAAATCCGGAGGAAACCGTGGGACTGGCCGAACTGATCCGCAAGATGGTGCGCCATGGCAAGACCGTCTGCCTGATCGAACACAAGATGGACATGATCATGCGGCTGGCCGACAAGATCATGGTGCTCAACTATGGCGAGAAGATCGCCGAGGGCACGCCCGCGCAGATCCAGCAGGACCCGCGTGTGATCGAGGCCTACCTGGGAGCCGACCATGTTGCAGCTTGAACGTGTTTCGCTGTCGTACGGCAGCTTCCGCGCACTCGACAACATCACGCTCCACGCGAAAGCGGGCGAGCTCGTGGTGCTGCTCGGTGCCAACGGCGCTGGCAAGAGCTCAATCTTCCTGGCCATGAGCGGCATCCACCGCACGAGCGACGGCAGCATGCGCTTTGACGGGCGCGAACTGGGCGGCATGAAGCCGTCGCAGATCGTGCAGGCGGGACTCGTGCATTGCCCCGAGGGCCGCAAGCTGTTTCCGGCAATGAGCGTCGAGAAGAACCTGACGCTCGGCGCGTATGTGCATCGCGGCGACCGGGCCGGCATCCGTACCACGCTCGACGAGGTCTACGAGATGTTCCCGATCCTGCGGCAGAAGAAGGACGATCCCGCGGGTTCACTGTCTGGCGGTCAGCAGCAGATGGTGGCGCTGGGCCGCGCGCTGATGGGACGTCCGCGCGCCCTGCTGCTCGATGAACCGTCGCTGGGCCTGGCCCCGCTGGTGGTCAAGCAGATGTTCGAAGTGATCCAGCGCATCAACCGTGCCGGTACCACGGTATTGCTGGCGGAACAGAACGCCTACGCGGCATTGGGCATCGCCCATCGCGCCTATGTCATCGAGGGCGGACGCATCGTGATGGAAGGCGACCGCGACACGCTGCTGAAGGACGAAGGGATTCGCAAGGCTTATATCGGGGGCTAATCGCCTTTTCTTCGTAGTGTTTTCTCCCCTCTCCCGCCATGCGGGAGAGGGGCCGGGGGAGAGGGCAAGCGCATCGCATCAGGAAGCGCGTCCGCAATGCAACGGCCGGCCCTCTCCACCAACCCCTCTCCCGCGCGCGGGAGAGGGGAGCAAATACAAGCGCAGTGACATAAACAAGGAGACAGCACATGCACCACAAGACATTGGGTCGTTTCTTCGCGCTGGCCGCGTGCGCCGCGGCAGCCGTCATCGCATCGGCGCCGGCCATGGCGCAGGAAGTCGTCAAGATCGGTTATACCGGGCCGCTGTCGGGCGGCGCCGCGCTGTATGGCAAGAACGTGCTGTCGGGCATCCAGATGGCCGTGGACGAGATCAATGCCGCCGGCCTGCAGGTCAACGGCAAGAAGGTGAAGCTCGAGGTCGTCTCGCTTGACGACAAGTACGCGCCGGCCGAGGCCGCCATCAATGCACGCCGTCTGGTCCAGCAGTACAAGACACCGGCTGTGTTCGTACCGCATTCGGGCGGCATCTTTGCTTTGCAGGCCTTCAACGAGCAGGAGAAATTCCTGGTCATGGCCTACTCGAGCGTGCCGCGCATTACCGATGCCGGCAACAAGCTGACGATTCGCATCCCGCCGGCGTACACGGGCTATATCGAGCCGTTCGTCAAGGCGCAGATGAAGCGCTACGGCAAGAACGTGGCGCTGGTGCCGGCCGACCACGACTATGCCAAGGCATGGGTGCAGGCATTCGTACCGGCCTGGGAAGGCGCCGGTGGCAAGGTGGTGGGCAACAATCCGATGTCCTACACCAAGGCCACGGACTTCTACACAGGCGTGTCGCGCGCCATTGCCGACAAACCCGACGTGATGTTCGTGGGTGGCCCGTCCGAGCCGACCGCACTGGTCGTCAAGCAGGCGCGTGAACTTGGATTCAAGGGTGGCTTCATCATCATGGACCAGGCCAAGATGGATGAAATGTCCAAGGTGACCAACGGACTCGCCATGCTGGAAGGCTCGATCGGCGTGATGCCGCTGGTCAACGATGGCCGCCCGGCCGCGCAGGCCTACAACGCACGCTACAAGAAGCTGCACGATGGCCGTGACGCCACGACGGAGATGTCACTGAACTACACCATGACCTGGGCACTGGCCAATGCGATGAAGCTGGCCGGCACCACCACCGATGCGGCGGCGATTCGCGCCAAGATGCCCGATGCAGTCAAGGCGCTGCCCAAGGACGTGAACCCGAACGAGGTGGATGGCATCGACGCCAAGGGCGGCTCGGTGGCCGATACCGTGGTGGGCTGGGTGCAGAAGGGCAAGATCGAACCGGTGCGCTTGTCCGAACTGGGCAAGTAACCGGCAACCAGGCAGCGAGAGAGTGAGAGAGAGGTGAAGGGGGAAGTACCCTGCTGGCGGGCTGGCCAGCGATATAAACGATTGAAAGCAATCGGAAAATCGTAAGTGGAGAGAAAAAGGGCGTCCGCCAAAAACGGACGCCCTTTGTCTTTCAGGCGATCGTCAAGGGATCGTCAAAGGCTAGCGCCGATCATCGTTGCGCGCCTGCTGCCCGTGGCGTTGCTCCTGCTGCGCGCGTTGTTGCTGTTGTTGCTGCTGCTGTTGTTGTTGCTGCTGGTATTGACGCTGCCGCTCCTGCTGCTGTTGCTGTTGTTGCTGCATCTGCCGCTGCTGTTCCTGGGCCTGCCGTTGCTGCTGTTGCTGCTGCTGTTCCTGGAAATGGCGTTGCTGCTCCTGCGCCTGGCGTTGCTGCTCCATCTGCTGGCGCTGCACGGCCTGCTGGCGCTGCTGCTCGAACTGCTGGCGTTGCTGGTCCTGGAATTGCCGCGCCTGTTCGAGTTGCTGGCGCTGCGCCGCCTGCTGACGCTGCTGCTCCATCTGCTGGCGTTGCTGGTCCTGCGCCTGCCGCTGCTGGTCAAACTGTTGCTGCCGTTGCTGCGCCTGGCGTTGCACGTCCATCTGCTGGCGTTCCTGTGCCTGGCGTTGCTGGTCAAACTGCTGTTGCCGCTGCTGCGCCTGGCGTTGCACGTCCATCTGCTGGCGTTCCTGTGCCTGACGCTGCTGGTCAAACTGCTGCTGCCGCTGTTGCGCCTGGCGTTGCACATCCATCTGCTGGCGCTCCTGCGCCTGGCGCTGCTGGTCAAACTGCTGCTGCCGCTGCTCCTGGAGCATGCGCTGTTGCTCAGACTGCTGGCGGCGCTGCATGTCTTGCGACTGCCCTTGCGATTGCCGTTGCTGCTCCTGGAACTGCCGCTGCTGGTCGTCGCGCTGCCGCTGCAATGCCTGTTGCTGGCGCTGCTGGAAATCCGCCGACTGGCGTTGCTGGTCCTGCAATTGCCGTTGCTGTTCGAACTGCTGGCGTTGCTGCGACTGTTGCTGCCGCTCCGCCTCGGGCGGCAGGCCACGCATCTGCTCGGGACGCTGACCCTGGCCGCGTCCATTCTGCGCGGCCTGGCTCATCCGAACGTCAGGCTGCCACGACTGCATGGCCTGCACTGGCTGCGGCCCGCGTCGTCCATCCTGCCTGGCTTGCTGGCCTCTGTCTCGACCATCGGCGCCGGGCGTCGGCCCGCGCCATGCTGGTCCGGCCCCGGCCGTGCCGCCTTCACGCGCGAAGCGGCGCGCCAGTTCATCGGGCCCCACGCGCCCCGGCGGATGCGCGGCAATGACCTGGCGATCAAACCCCTGTCGCGCGGTCGGCGGCAAGCCTTGCGGCCGGGCGCCACCGATCAGGCTGTTCTTGACCGGGGCCATGGGCGGCCCGCCACGGCCTTCGCCAACCGGCAGGTGGCGCCATTCATCGCGATGGCTGTCACGCGGCACCGCGCGGCCCTCGACAAAACTGCGCGATGGCATGCCCGAGATCGCACCGGGAACATTGCGGTTGACCCAGCGGTCGCGATCTCCGCCATGGGTCCACGTGTTGTTGACCGGGAAGTTGTTAATGCGCGTGACGTAGCGCGGGCTGGCGCGATAGATCGGCCGGTACGTGTCGCGCGGCCCCAGCGGATACCACGCCACGCCGGGTCCGCCACCGATGCGGATGGTAGCCGCGGCGCCGCCAATGAATCCAACTACGGCCGGCGCATAGCACGGCCGCACCGCGACCGGCCCTGGCACCCAGCCCCAACGGCTGCCGAAGTATGCCCAGCGGCCATAGTGCGATGGCGCAAAACCCCACGGCGCATCGTCGATCCATGTCCACCCCCACGGCGCCACCCAGGCCCAGTGCCCGGCGCTGTAAGGCGCCCAGCCCGAAGGCATCGCACGCGGGAACCACACCGCGCCATAGCCGGGGTCCTGCTGCCAGTCACCGTAGTCGTCCAGCGCGGTATAGCCGGTCATATCGGGCGGCACATAGCGCGCCGAGACCGAGGCATCCTCCCGCGCATCGCGCGCGGCAATCCACTGATCGAAACCGTCCGGGGGCGGATAGCTACCCTGACCGGCATCGGCGAGGTCCGAACCGGCAAAGCGCATGCGCTGGCCGCGACTCAGTTCGATCGAGCGTGAGTCGCCGTAAAGCACCGCGCTGCCGTGTCGCATCGTCACCAGCGTGGTGGTACCGTCCGGCGAAACATCGAGCCGATAGTCGCCAGGCTCGCGCGGCACGAACGCCAGGTTGGGGGTATCCACCTCCACCTGCTGGTCGGGTGGCAACGCGCGTACGCGCAGTTGCAGCGTGCCCTGGGTCAGCTTGACCTGGGTTGAGCGGTCATCGAGATTCAGGATGGTGGCAGCGGTGGCGCCGCCGAGCCGTACCGCCGTGGTACCGGCATGCAGCTCGGCGCGGCCTCCCGGGGCCACCCAGAGCCGGTCGCCGGTGGTGATCGGCCGGTTGGGGCCAACCGACGCCCATTCGTCGGACCCGGCCGGTGCAAAGCTGAGACCGCCCGCCATGTCGGTGACCGTGGCGATACGCGATGACGGATCGGCCACCATCGCATCGGGATTACCGAGCACATTGGCGTCTGCAGGGTCCTGCTGCGGATAGCCCGGCTGGCCATAGCCGGGCGGCACCGACGGGTTGTAGTCCTGGGACCGCACGGCACCAGAGGCCAGCAATACTGCCAGGCCAAGGGCCACGGGCGCGAGCACGAAACGTTGACGGGATGACATGACGGGTTACCTGAATCCGGCGGGGCGCACGGGCGACCATCGCACGGCGGCACGCTCCTGTTGCCACCGTATATCGGATAACGGCGCGGCGACTCGCCAGTGCACCGGACTTTGTAAGCACATATTTCCCGCCCCGGCTGGCCGGGCTTGCGGGATAAAGGTGGATACAAGTCTTGCAGTTACCTGCGCCGGATAGCCGGGATTGGCCGGGATTGACCGGAAACGGCCGCGGCGATGCTGCACCGCCGCAACAAGATCGCAGCGGCCCCGGGCTGGGCAGCCCGGCGTCAGGCCGGCTGGTTGCGCAGGAAGTCGGTCAGCCGGTCGGCCGGCATCGGCCGTCCATACAGGTAGCCTTGCGCCTCGATGCAGCCGTTGGCCAACAGGAAATCCCGCTGCTCAGCGGTTTCCACCCCTTCGGCCACCACACCAATCTTGAGACTCTGCCCGACGTTGATCACCGACCGCACAATGGCGGCGTCGACACTGTCCTGAGTGACATTACGGATAAAGGACTGGTCGATCTTGAGCCGATCCACCGGAAACGACTTCAGGAAGCTCAACGACGCGTAGCCGGTGCCAAAGTCGTCGCAGGTCAGCGTTACCCCGTCACGACGCAAGGCCTGGAGCTGGTCTGACACTTCATCGCCCTGTTGCAGGGCGATGGTTTCGGTGATTTCGATTTCGAGCCGGTCCGGCGGCAGTTCCAGTGCGCGCAGTACGTGCCGCACCTCGGTAAGCAGACGGCTCTCCGAGAGCTGCGCGGCGAACAGGTTGATGGCCACGCGCGGCGCCTCGGGAAAGGTCAGCGACCAGGCACGGGCCTGTGCGCAAGCCGTGTGCAGCAGCCACATGCCGACATCGGCAGCCACGCTGCTGGCGGCCAGTGCATCGATGAACGCGGCCGGCGTCAGCAGGCCCAAGGTGGGATGCCGCCACCGCATCAATGCCTCGGCCCCGACCACGCGACCGTCGCGCAGGTCCACCTGCGGCTGGTACAACAATTCAAACTGCCGTTGGGCGTAAGCTTCGCGCAAGGCCTGAACGAGCGACAGGCGTGTCGTCACGTCGGTGCGCATCTGGGGCTTGAAGAAACGGATGGTCCGGCCGCCGTCATGCTTGGCGCGGGCCAGGGCGAGGCTGGCCGCGGCCAACACGTCCGATGTGGTATCACCGCCCGCGGGCATCACGCACGCCCCTACGCTGGCCAGCACATGATGGCGATTGCCATCCAGTTCGTAAGGGGCCGACAGCATCGACAGGATGGCCGCACTGACATGGCGCACCAGCGTAGGATCGGAAATCGAGGTCAGCAGCACGCCGAACTCGTCGCCACCCACGCGGCCGACCACGGCATCGCGCGGCGATGCATCGCGCAGGCGGCGCGCCACCTGCACCAGAATGGCGTCCCCTTCCGGGTGGCCATGCATGTCGTTGAACGCGCGGAAATCGTCGATGCCCACCAGCAAGAGGGCGAAACGGGGCGTCGTCTCGCTTTGCAGACGAGTTTCTACCCGCTTCAAGAATGCCTGGCGGGCGACCACGCCGGTCAGCGGATCCATATCCGCCGGCGGCAACGCGCCAGTCGCCTGCGCCTCCGACTTGGCCACCATCCCTGCCCTATCAGTTGTGATGAACATGTTTCCCGCTCAAGCTATTTGGCAAGTGTGACGAAAACCCTGAAAAAAGCAAGCGCTTCAAATCGCCGCCGTAACCGCGCAACGGCGCGGGATGGGGCGCACCCGGCCGCCGTTGAAATGCCCCGGACGTTACAGTACCCTACGCCGCAAACGCCCACCACCCGAACGAGGTATATCCCTTGACCGGAATGATGGCGTCCCGTGCCCGGCCGCGCCAGACCAGCGGAGGCGACCGGCCACCCAACGAAAGATATCGTCTACCGTGAACCACTGGACCCTCCGCACGCGCATCCTGGCAAGCTTTACCTTCATCCTGCTGGTCATGGCGCTGATGGGCGTAGTCGCCTATAACCGCCTGTCCGCCATCGAGCATGAGACCGACGTCATGCGGACCGACGCCCTGCCGGGCCTGAACTACAGCACCGGCATGCGTGGTGTCTGGGGCGAGTTCTATGTGCTGGCCTGGCAGGTGGTGACCGAGAACGACAATGTCCGCCGCACGGCGGTGTTGAACCAGGTCCAGGACGCGACGCACAGGCTCGACGAGCTGCAAAAACGCTACGAAGAATCGATCGCCAGGGAAGAGGATCGCGTGCGTTTCAATGCGTTCAAGGCACTTCGTACCAGATACGAGCAAGCCGCACAGGCTTATATCGACCCCACGCGCTGGAAGGACACCGCCACTGCCGAAGCGGCGCTGCGCGGCAGTGTCCATGGCATCTGGATCGACGGACGCAAGCAACTCCAGGAACTGGTTGACGACAACAACGCTGTGAACGAGCGTGCCGTGGGCGGCATTGTCCATGCGGTCAACGCCGCCAAGATCGGCATCGAGGTGGCCCTGGCCATCGCCGTGCTGGCGGCCCTTGGCTGTGGCTACCTGTTGTTGCGCGCCATCAACGTGCCGATGCGCTCCATCGTATCGCTGCTGACCACCATGCGCGGCGGCGATCTGCGCCAGCGCATGGCGCTGAACCGCCGCGACGAATTCCAGGCGGTCGAGGAAGGCTTCAACCAGATGGCCGGTGAACTGACCTCGCTGGTGGGCCAGGCCCAGCGGTCGGCGATCCAGGTCACCACCTCGGTCAACGAGATTGCCGCGACCGCCCGCCAGCAGCAGGCCACCGCAACCGAAACCGCCGCCACGACCACGCAGATCGGCGCCACGTCGCGCGAGATCTCGGCCACCGCGCGCGACCTGGTTCGTACCATGAGCGAGGTTTCGCACGCCGCCGAGCAGACCGCCGGCCTGGCTGGCACCGGGCAGGTCGGACTGTCGCGCATGGAAGGCACCATGCACCATGTGATGGAGGCCGCCGGATCGGTCAACGCGCGGCTGGCCACGCTCAACGAGAAGGCCGGCAACATCAACCAGGTGGTCACCACCATTGCCCGCGTGGCGGACCAGACCAACCTGCTGTCGCTCAACGCGGCAATCGAAGCCGAAAAGGCCGGCGAGTACGGCCGTGGCTTCTCCGTGGTAGCCACCGAGATTCGCCGCCTGGCGGACCAGACCGCCGTGGCCACCTACGATATCGAGCAGATCGTGCGCGAGATCCAGTCAGCGGTCTCGGCCGGCGTAATGGGCATGGACAAGTTCTCGGAGGAAGTGCGGCGCGGCATGTCCGAGGTCACGCAGGTGGGCGACCAGCTTTCGCAGATCATTGGCCAGGTGCAATCGCTGGCGCCGCGCGTGCAGATGGTCAATGAAGGCATGCAGGCCCAGGCCGGCGGTGCCGAGCAGATCAACCAGGCGCTGATGCAACTGTCCGAGGCCGCCCAGCAGACGGTGGAATCTCTGCGCCAGTCGAGCCAGGCCATCGACGAGCTGACGCTGGTTTCCAACGAACTGCGTAGCGGCGTCTCGCGCTTCAAGGTCTGAGCCAACCCGGTCGCTCCCCGCCATGGCGCTCTTCCTGTTGTTCCGTATCGGCTCCGACTACTACGCCATCGATAGTGCCGAGGTGGCCGAAGTCCTTCCGCTGACCGCCACCAAGCAGATCCCCGGCGCGCCGGCATGGGTCAGCGGACTGATGGTCCGCCGCGGAGAACCGGTCCCGGTCATCGACATGAGCGCATTGGCCACGGGTCAGCCGGCCGCGGCACGGACCAGCACGCGAACCGTCCTCGTGTACTACCGGCGACCGGGCAACCCCGAGCCAGGCGTTACGCGCCTGCTGGGACTGCGGCTTGAATACGCCACCGACACCTTGCGGTGCGATGCCGCGTCGTTTGTCGAAGGGGGCATTGCGCCCGGCCAGGCGCGCTATCTGGGTCCTGTGCGCCACGATGCGCGGGGCCTCGTGCAATGGGTGAAAGTAAGCGACCTGCTGCCCGACGCCGTGCACACGCTGCTGTTTCCGGAGCCAAGCCCGGCATGACGGACCTGCCCCACCCCTCCACACCGATCGAAGCGTTGCTCAAGGAACGCATCGGCCTGGACGCGGCGTCGATCGGCCCCGCCACGATTGCCCGCGCGGTCGAGGAACGCCGCCTGGCGGTCGGGGCGAGCAATCCTGATGCCTACTGGAACGTCCTGCACGCGACACCAGACGAATTGCAGGCGCTGATCGAGGCGGTGGTGGTACCGGAAACCTGGTTCTTCCGTCATCGCGAAGCCTTGCTGGCACTTGGCCGCTTTGCCGCGCAGCGCATATTTGGCGCCGGCGAGCGCCTGCTGCGGGTGCTCAGCGTGCCCTGCTCCACCGGCGAGGAACCGTATTCGATTGCGATGGCCCTACTCGACGCCGGCATCCCGGCCGGGCGCTTCCGGGTGGATGCCGTCGATGTCAGCGCCCGGGCGCTGGAACGTGCCCGCGCCGGCCTCTATGGCGGCAATGCGTTCCGGGGTTTCCCGCTTGATTTCCGCGAGCGCCATTTCACCCATGTGGCTGCCGGCTACCAGCTTTCGGACAAGGTGCGCGCGCAGGTGCGGTTGCTGCCAGGCAATCTGGTCGCGCCCGACCTGCTGGCGGGTGAGCCGCCCTATGACTTCGTGTTCTGCCGCAACCTGTTGATCTATTTCGATCCGGCCACGCAGCAGCATGCCGTACAGACGCTGCGCCGACTTGCCGCGCCAGACGGCATGATCTTCGTCGGCCCCGCCGAGGCCAGCCTGTTGACGCGCGAGGGCCTGGCCAGCGCCGGAATTCCATTGGCCTTTGCGTTTCTTCCCCAACCGGTGCGCGTACAACCCCAGGTTGTGCCCATACCCTCGAAAATGCCGGTTCGATCGCCAGAACCAGCGGCACTACGGAGTCACGAAGGGCGCCAGGAAAGACGCCGGGAAGGCTTCCAGCACCTCGACAGAATGCGCGCGCCACGCCTGGCGGGCCCACTAGCTGGACCCGGCACCGGCAACGACGGCAACCGCAACGACAGCAACAACACCGCGCTGGCATCGATCTCCGCGCTGGCCGACCGCGGCGACCTCGATGCCGCCATGGCCGCATGCCAGCAGTATCTGGACGCTCACGGCGCGTCGGCCGACGGCTGGTGCCTGCTTGGTGTGCTGCACGATGCCGCCGGCCGGACCACCGACGCCCATGCCGCCTATCGCAAGGCGGTCTACCTGGACCCCGGCCACGAAGAAGCGCTCTACCATCTGGCCGCGTTGATCGACAGCACGGGCGACGCCGCCGGTGCACGGCGCCTGCGCGAGCGCGCCCAACGTCATGCCCGACTGAGCCATGGCTGATTCCATACTCCAATCCTCTACTGCCACGCTGCCAGGCCTGGCGGCCGGCACGGTTGACGACTGCTGGCGCCGCATCGGCACCGGTGGCGACCGCTCCTGCCCGCAACTGGCCACGTACCTGCGTTGCCGCAACTGCCCGGTCTACACACAGGCGGCCGTCACCGTACTCGACTCGCTGGCCCTGAACAGCGTGCCGGACGTATCGGCCTATGCAGGCAATGACGACGACACACTGGAAGCCGATCGCCGCACCGGACAGTCGCTCCTGATCTTTCGCGTCGGGGATGAATGGCTGGCATTGCCAACCGCTGTACTGGGCGAAGTCACCGCCCCGGCCACGGTCCACTCCTTGCCACACCGTCGTCACGCGGCGCTGGTCGGGGTTGCCGCGGTGCGCGGTACGCTGCTCACCTGCGTCTCGCTGGCGTTGTTGTTCGGCGGCACCAGCGCGGAACTCGACAATGCCCAAGCCGCGCGCTTCCTGATTCTGGGACAAGGCCGCAATGCGATTGCACTGCCAGTCGCCGAGGTAGCCGGCGTCGAGCACATCCCACGCCGCGCACTGCTGCCACTGCCCGCCACACTGGCGCGCGCGTCGGCACGCTATACACAGGCGTTGTTCGAGCATGAGCAGCGCAGCGTCGGGTTGCTCGACGCCGACCTGCTACGCCAGGCACTGTCGCGGAGCCTGTCATGAATCCCGAACAGTTGCGTGATGCGTCGATGCTCGACCTGTTCGCGCTCGAAGCCGACGCGCAAGCCGAGGTGTTGAACGCTGGCCTGCTGGCACTGGAGCGCGACCCCACGGCCACGGCACAGCTTGAGGCATGCATGCGCGCCGCGCACTCGCTGAAGGGCGCCGCGCGTATCGTCGGGCTCGAAGGCGGCGTGCGGGTGGCCCACGTAATGGAGGACTGCCTGGTCGCCGCACAGCGTGGCGGCATCGTGCTGACGCCCGCGCATATCGATGCCCTGCTGCAGGGTACCGACCTGCTCCAGCGCGTTGGCCATCCACCCGACGGCAACCTCAACTGGCCGGAACTCGACGGCAAGGCCGCAATCGATGCGTGGATTGCCCATATGGGTCATCTGATCGATGGCGACGGTGCCGTACCGGCGCCGCCCGCGCCGAAGCCCGTATCCGCGAAGCCCGCTGAAACCGGGCCTGCGCCGGCTTCTACGCCCGCTTCTGCACCCGCTTCTACGCCCACTTCATCCCCGGTATCGGAACCATCGTTCGACACCCAGGAACGCATGCTGCGCGTCAACGCCGACCGGCTTGACCGCCTGCTGGCGATGGCCGGCGAGGCTCTGGTCGAGTCTCACTGGCTACGTCCGTTCGGCGGCGCGATGCAACAGGCGCGACGCGTGCAGATGCGCGCAATGCAGGCACTGGACGGCGCCCAGGCGCTGCTCGACTCCGCGGACGGCTCGGTCCCGCGCATGCAGGCAGCGCTGGCGGCGGTGCGCCAGATCCTGGAAGACAGCCACGGCCAGCTGTCGCAACGCGTGGATGAGTTCGACCAGTACGATCACCGCGCCAGCCGGCTCTCGCGCCAGCTCTACGACACCGCGCTATCGTGCCGCATGCGGCCGCTATCCGATGGCATTACCGGCTATGTGCGCATGGTGCGCGATCTTGGGCGCGCGCTTGGCAAGAACGTCCACCTGACGTTGTCCGGCGAGCATACTCAGGTCGACCGCGACATTCTCGAACAACTCGATGCGCCGCTGGCGCATCTGCTGCGCAATGCCGTCGATCATGGCATTGAGTTGCCTGCCGTTCGAAGCGCAGCCGGCAAGCCCGAAGAAGGATGCATCACGCTTCAGGCTCGCCATAACGCCGGCCGCCTTGTCATCGAGATATTCGACGATGGCGCGGGCGTCGACCTCGACGCGCTGCGCTCGGCGATCGTGCGGCGAGGTCTGGCCCAGGCCGAGACCACGGCGCGCATGTCGCAAGCGGAACTGCTCGAATTCCTGCTGTTGCCGGGCTTCAGCCTGCGCGAGACCGTCTCCGAAGTATCGGGCCGCGGCGTGGGGCTGGACGCCGTTCAGGACATGGTCCGTGCCGTACGCGGCAGCCTGAAGCTGTCGCAGCAACCAGGCAACGGTCTGCACTTCCATCTGGAATTGCCGCTGACGCTGTCAGTCGTACGCGCGCTGCTCGTGGAAGTCTCGGGCGAGGCCTACGCGTTTCCGCTTGGCCTGGTGCAGCGCGCCGTGGCCGTGCAACGCGATGCCATCGAACAGACCGAGCAGCACCAGCACTTCATGCACGACGGACGCCCCGTGGGGCTGGTCAGCGCCGCGCAGATCCTGCAGCGCCCGGAACGGCAGCATGAAGGCCACGCGGTACCGGTGGTGGTGATCGGCGAACAGGAACGCGTCTATGGCGTGGCGGTGGACCGTTTGATCGGCGAGCGCCTGCTGGTGGTCCAGCCGCTGGCGCAGGCGCTGGGCAAGATCAAGGATATCGCCGCCGGCAGCCTGACCGACGATGGCACGCCGGTACTGATATTCGACGTCGAGGACATGCTGCGTTCGGTAGAGAAGCTCGTTTCGGACGGCCGCATCGAGCGCGTGCGCCAGGGTACCGCCGACACGGCCAGCGTGCGCCGCAAGCGCGTGCTGGTGGTCGACGACTCCCTGACCGTGCGCGAACTGGAGCGCAAGCTGCTGGCAACCCGCGGCTATGACGTCGCGGTGGCGGTCGACGGCATGGACGGCTGGAATGTGCTGCGCGCCGAGTCGTTCGACCTCGTGATCACCGATGTCGACATGCCGCGCATGGATGGCATCGAGCTCGTAACCCGGATCCGCAGCGACACGCGGCTCGCCGCCCTGCCGGTGATGATCGTTTCGTACAAGGACCGCGAACAGGACCGCGAACGCGGCTTGCAGGCCGGTGCGGACTATTATCTGGCCAAAGGCAGTTTCCACGACACCGCATTGCTTGACGCGGTCCACGACCTGATAGGCGAGGCACGCACATGAAAATCGGTATCGTCAACGACTCGAACCTCGCCGTGGCAGCACTACGGCGCGCGATTGCACTTGATGCCGCACTCGACGTGATCTGGGTCGCCGCCGATGGCGAACAGGGGGTGCAGATGGCCGCCGCGCAGACCCCCGACCTGATCCTGATGGACCTGCTGATGCCGGTCATGGACGGTGTCGAAGCCACGCGCCGGATCATGGCGGCTACGCCGTGCGCCATCGTAGTGGTCACGATGGACCTCGGCCGCAATGCGAACCAGGTGTTCGATGCGATGGGACATGGCGCGATCGATGCCGTCGACACGCCCACGCTGACCGAATCCGAGCCCAAGCTCGCGGCCGGCCCGCTATTGCGCAAGATCCGCAATATCGGGCGCCTGCTGGGCGGCCGCGCGCACGCGCCCCACACGCTTGCGGCGGCATCCTCGGCACCTGCGGCGCCGCGCCTGGTGGCACTTGGCGCATCGGCCGGCGGCCCCGCCGCGCTGGCCACGTTGCTGGGCGCGCTGCCGGCCGGCTTCAGTGCCGCCGTGGTGGCCGTGCAGCATGTGGACGAAGCGTTCGCGCAGGGCATGGCCGAATGGCTCGATGCGCAATGCCAGCTGCCGGTGCGCATCGCGCGCGCCGGGGAGACGCCGCAGGCAGGCACGGTACTGCTGGCCGGCACCAATGACCATCTGCGACTGGTGGCCGGCGCGCGCATGGCCTATACGCCGGAACCGGGCGACTACCTGTATCGCCCGTCCATCGACGTGTTTTTCGAGAGCGTGGTCGAACACTGGCGCGGCGAGGCCGTTGGCGTGCTGTTGACCGGCATGGGGCGCGATGGCGCGCAGGGGCTGAAAGCGATGCGCGAGCGCGGCTTCCTGACCATCGCGCAGGACCAGGCCACCAGCGCGGTGTACGGCATGCCAAAGGCCGCGGCAACACTGGGAGCGGCCTGCGAGATCCTGCCGCTCCCGCGCATCGCGCCACGCGTGGTGCTGGCCTGCGGTGGCGAGGCCAACAAGAACAAGGAATGCAAATAATGCCCAGACATCTGAACTCGGCCGATGCGGCGGCCAACAACGAATACCTGGCCATGGTGCTGCTGGTTGACGACCAGGCCATCATCGGCGAGGCCATCCGGCGCGCACTGGCGAACGAGGCCGATATCGATTTCCACTACTGCGCCCAACCCGAAGAAGCAGTGGCCGTGGCGGAGCGTACGCAGCCGACCGTGATCCTGCAGGACCTGGTGATGCCCGGCACCGACGGGCTGACGCTGGTGCGCCGCTACCGGGAAAATCCCGGCACGCGCGATATCCCGATCATCGTGCTTTCCACCAAGGAAGAACCCACGATGAAAAGCGCCGCGTTTGCGGCAGGCGCCAATGACTACCTGGTCAAGCTGCCGGACACCATCGAACTGGTGGCGCGTATCCGCTATCACTCGCGCTCGTACCTGAACCTGCTGCAACGCGACGAAGCCTATCGCGCCTTGCGCCAGAGCCAGCAGCAACTGCTGGAAACCAACCTCGAACTGCAGCGCCTGACCAATTCCGATGGGCTGACCGGCTTGTCCAACCGGCGCTATTTCGATGAGTACCTTGGCGCGGAATGGAAGCGCGCGCAGCGCGAGCAGACGCAACTGGCGTTGCTGATGATCGATGTCGATTCATTCAAGGCATACAACGACACCTACGGGCACGTTGCCGGCGATGAAGTGTTGCGCCGAGTGGCGAGCGTGATCCGCGACAACTGCGCGCGTCCCGCCGATCTTCCGGCACGCTTCGGCGGCGAGGAATTCTCGATGATCCTGCCGGCCACCTCACCGGGCGGGGCACGGCTGCTGGCCGAGAAAGTCAGGCGCTCGATCGAATTGCTGCAGATTGCGCATGCCGGATCGTCGACCAGCGGATTTGTCACGGTCAGTATCGGCGGCGCGGTCATCGTTCCGGACGGCGATGCCAACTTCAGCCGGCTGGTTGAAGCGGCGGATACCGGTCTTTACCAGGCCAAGCGCAACGGCCGCAACCAGGTAGTCATGGTGTAGTTATTACCGCTGCGCGCCATGCGCGCAAGGTAAAGCCATCGATCCACACATTGCGTGGAGCACGCATCCGCAGGTAACAAGCCGGCATGCGTGCACGCACGACACCGGCAAGCGATCGCCGGATTAATAACGTCGTTTTTTCAACGCCGTACGAACTTACACCCTCGTACGAACGTGTGTCAGCCTTGCAACCAAATTGTCGGACTTCTCCGACAGGGAATTCGGAAGCCCGCGTCTGTCTCGGCCATCTGCCGATGCCTATCGTTACATCAGGCAAGCGCAATTTCATACGGCTGCCAGCAGCAACCCGCAGTAGCACGATTGCCGCGCGCGGTACGCATCGCTATCGCGCGGACGTTCCGATTCCTACGACAAGAGGTGAACACACATGACGCAATTCAAACGCAGAATCATTCTGGGTCTCGCGCTGGCAACCACCGCGGTACTGACAGCATGCGGCGGCGGCGACGACGGCATCGATGACCGCATCGGCGTAAGCAAGCCGTCGGTGCGCGTGATCCATGCTGTCACGGCCGGCCCCAATGTCGACGTACTGCAAAACGGCGCGCTGACCTCGCTGCAGAACATCCCGTACAAGACCGTATCTGGCTACTTCGACGTGTCGACCGGCAACAACCTGTTCGCGTTCAACCTGGCGGGTACCTCGACGCAGATCGGCTCGACCACCGTCGACGCACATACCGGCCACAAGTACACCGTGGTTGCGCTGCCCGGCACCACGTCGGCCGACGTCGTGCAGATCGACGACCCGTACGGCAAGGGCCTGCTCGACACCTCGGCGCGTGTCCGTACGCTGAACGCGTCGATCAACGCGCAGAATGTCGACGTCTACCTGACCACGCCGGCAGTGGACCTGAACAGCGTATCGCCGAACATGGCTGCGGTGAAGTACAAGAGCGCGGTGCCAGCATCGGGCCAGGATTCGCAGTATGTGGATGGTGGCACCTACCGCCTGCGCATCACCACGGCAGGTACCAAGACGGTGATCTTCGACTCGGGTTCGCTGTCGATCAGCAAGAACGCCGACTGGCTGATTACGACCATTCCGGCCGACGGCTTTGGCGCAGTGGTACCCAACAAGATCAAGGTACTGGTGGCGCAGAGCAATACCAGCAATGCCACGGCACAGGAACTCGTGAGCCAGTAACCAGGCCCGTGGTTGCAATCATGCAAAACGCCGCCTTTCAGGCGGCGTTTTGTTCTTGATGGTGCGGCGCGCAGTTTAGCTGTCCGCGCCCTCTTCCACCACGTCGGTCTTGAGTACGTCCAGATGCGCAAGGTAGGCATCGAGTTCTGCGCGTCCCTCATCGGTGATCGAGTAGACGCGTCCGTTGCCTTCGACCAGTTCCGCCGTGATCGCGCGCGCCATCATCAGGCTACGCAGGATCGGGCGCAAGGCGCGGATATTCTTGTCGATGCCGCGGTCGCGCAGCCGCTCCATCAGGTTGAAGACCGTCGTAGGGCTGGCCTGGACGAGCTTGAGGATATAAAGCCGGGATACGATCCGGTCGATCGAAGGCGGTTTCATGGGCGCAGGCGACGCAGCCAAAGGTGCGGGAATTCGGATCATCATGCGCAGCCCATGACTGCAAAGGCAGCCGGGCCCCTTTCGTTCTGTTTCAGAAAAAACGGGGTGCACAAATGGCACCCCGAATGCTTGCTAGGTTCGCGCCGCCACGGCGGCGCGATAGTTCAGGAACGCCACGGAGCGTTATTCTTCCTGGAACGCTTCTTCGCGCTTGGCCTTGATCGACGGCAGCGCCACCACGGCCACCAGCGCAGCGGCTGCGATGAGCAGGCCCAGCGACAGCGGACGGGTGAAGAACACCGTGAACTCGCCACGCGACAGCAGCAGGGTACGGCGGAAATTCTCTTCCATCATCGGTCCCAGCACGAAACCGAGCAGCAGCGGCGCCGGTTCGCACTTGAGCTTCAGGAACAGATAGCCGATCACGCCAAACGCTGCAGCCATGAACACATCGAAGGTCTGGTTGTTGACCGAGTACACGCCGATGCAGCAGAACGTGAGAATCGCCGGATACAGGAAGCGATACGGCACGGTCAGCAGCTTCACCCAGATACCGATCATCGGCAGGTTCAGGATGATCAGCATCAGGTTGCCGATCCACATCGAAGCGATCAGGCCCCAGAACAGCGACGGGTTGCTGGTCATCACCTGCGGACCCGGCTGGATGTTGTGGATCGTCATTGCGCCCACCATCAGCGCCATCACGGCGTTGGGCGGAATACCGAGCGTCAGCAGCGGGATGAACGAGGTCTGGGCTGCGGCATTGTTGGCCGATTCCGGACCTGCCACGCCTTCGATCGCGCCTTTGCCGAACTCATGCGCATACTTCGACGTCTTCTTTTCCAGCGAGTACGCAGCGAACGAAGCCAGTGCCGCACCACCGCCCGGCAGGATACCCAGCGCCGAACCCAGCACCGTGCCACGCAGCACGGCAGGGATCATGCGGCGGAAGTCCTCGCGCGTCGGGAACAGGTTGGTCACCTTGTTGGTGAAGGTCTCGCGGGCTTCCTTCTGTTCCAGGTTCGCAATGATTTCCGCGAAGCCGAACATACCCATGGCCAGTGCCACGAAGTCGATACCGTCGGTCAGTTCCGGAACGTCGAACGAGAAGCGCGCCGCGCCCGAGTTCACGTCGGTACCGATCAGGCCCATCAGCAGACCCAGCACGATCATCGCCACGGCCTTGGGCAGCGAACCCGATGCCAGCACCACGGCACCGATCAGGCCCAGGATCATCAGCGAGAAGTATTCGGCGGGACCGAACTTGAACGCCAGTTCCGACAGCGGCGTGGCGAATGCGGCCAGGATCAGCGTGGCCACGCAGCCGGCGAAGAACGAGCCCAGGCCAGCCGTGGCCAGTGCCACACCGGCGCGGCCACGTCGTGCCATCTGGTAGCCGTCGATGGTGGTCACCACCGATGACGATTCGCCAGGCAGGTTCACCAGGATGGCGGTGGTGGAACCACCGTACTGTGCACCGTAGTAGATACCGGCCAGCATGATCAGCGCGGCCACCGGCGGCAGCGAGTACGTCACCGGCAACAGCATGGCGATGGTGGCCAGCGGGCCCAGGCCCGGCAGCACGCCGATCAGCGTACCAAGTACACAACCCAGGAATGCATACGCCAGGTTCTGCAGGGACAATGCCGTGGAAAAGCCCAGGGCAAGGTGATCAATCAATTCCATATCGTGTGACTCCTTAGCCGGTGATAAAGGCCGGCCATACCGGCATCTGCAGGTTGATGCCGTACACGAATGCACCCATGCTGATCAGCACCAGCACGACACCGTTCAGCAGCGCGCCCTTCCAGCTGAATTCATGGCTTGCCATCGACGACACCAGCACCAGCACGAACACCGACAGGACCATGCCCAGTGGCTTGAGCAACAGGCCGAACAGCACCACGGAACCGAGAATCCACAACAGGATCTTCAGGTCCCAGCGGGCCAGCTGATCTTGTTCGCCCTTGGACGACAGGGAGCCGATGGTTACGAACGAGCCCAGCAGTGCAAGCACCAGACCGAGCAGGAACGGGAAGTATCCCGGTCCCATCTTGGCGGCTGTTCCCATGGAATAGCCGCGTGCGACGAAGGAAAAGCCAAGACCGACCAGGATGAACATCAGGCCGGAGGCAAAGTCCTTTTGGCTGCGTATGCGCAAAACGATCTCCTCAAAGTAGTGAAAGCGGTACCGCGTGACGCCGGCTCAGACGCCCACACTGCGAACGCGTAAATTCGTACACACGTCCGATGCGATGGTGCGAACGATAAGAACGGCAACTTTCAGCCGCCTTTCATTTGTCTGGGGTTTAGGGTATTTCCCGATCACTCATACGTATCGCACATTCATCGTTACATCATGTTGTGATGTATTTAATTTGCGATTGCGCTGTGAGTGCAAGCAAACTGAAAGCCTGCATGGAAAGGAGATCGAAAGGTAAAGGCGAGCAATGAAGCGGAACGAGAGCTTTAACGGCCCTATCAGCTTTCGACTGGCTTACAGCGACGACACAGACAGCCTCGCGGAGGTCATATGTCTGCTCATGTGAAAAGCAGATACATGTGTGTATGCGAGGCGCTACGCATGCTCGGCTGTTGGATCCCCTCGCCCACGCAGTGGGAGAGGGGAGAAAACCATAGGGGGTTCTTAGCGAACCGCCTCCACGCCTGCATCGGCATCCTCGCAGGGTGTGCCCATGCTCGTGTCCGGTGCCTGCCCTACAGCTTCGGCATGGGGCGTGGTTGGCAGGATATGGCTGCGTTTCCAGTTGCCGAAACGGTAGTACGCAAAAGCCATCAGCACCGATACCACCGAACCCAGCGGGAAACTCCACCAGATCGATTCGGCGCCGATATGCGGTTCCAGCAACCACGCAAACGGCAAGCGGATCAGCCACATCGATACGAACAGGATCACCAGCGGCGCCATCACCGCGCCAGTGGCGCGTACCGTACCGAAGACAACGATCGTGAAGCCGAACAGGATGAACGACCACAGCACCACGCGGTTGATATGCTGCGCGATCTCGATCGCCACGCCATCGTCGCCAAGGAAGATACCGAGCGAATGGCGGTTGAACAGATAGATCAACGCCACCAGCGCGCCGGTCATCAGCACGTTGAACAGCAAGCCAAGCTGCGTAATGCGCGATACGCGCGCCCACAAACCGGCTCCCACGTTCTGCGCAACCATCGACGATACGCTGGCGCCCACTGCCAGCGCGGGCATTTGTACGTACGTCCACAGTTGCGACGCCACGCCATAGGCAGCCGTGGTCTGCGAACCATAGGTATTGACCAGGGACATCATGACGATGGCCGAAGACGAGATCACCACCATCTGCAAACCCATCGGCAACCCCTTGGCCACCAATGCACGCAGGATCGACATGTCTGGCCTGAGCAATGCCAGTTGCGAACGATGCAGCAGCAGGAAGTGCTTGCGCCGGTAGAGCAGACCGATCATCGCCGCGAGGCTGGTCAACTGCGCGATCAGCGTGGCCAGTGCCGAACCCGCGATGCCCAGCGCCGGCAGCGGCCCTACGCCGAAGATCAGCACCGGATTGAGCACCACATCGAGCACCGCCGACAACAACATGAAGTAGAACGGCGTGCGCGAATCTCCGGCACCACGCAGCGTCATCATCACGAAGTTGTAGAAGTACATGAACGGCAGCGCGACGAAGATGATGCGCAGGTAAATGATGGCCAGCGGCGTGGCGTCTTCCGGGGTATGCATGGCCGCCAGGATGTGGGGCGTGAATGCAAAGCCAAACACTGCCGCCAACACCGATAGGCCGACAAAGAACGTGGTGCTGGTGCCCACCACGCGACGCGCCTCGTCGATATCGCGTCCGCCAATGGCCTGGCCGATCATGATCGTATTGGCCATGCTGATGCCGAAGACCACGCCGAGCATGAAGAACAGGATGATGTTGGCATTGGACGTCGCGGTCAGCGCGGCCTCGCCGAGGTAGCGCCCGACCCAGACCGAGTTGATCGAGGCATTGAGCGACTGGAGGATGTTGCTGCCAAGCACTGGCAACGAGAACATCAACAGCGTACGGCCGATCGGGCCGGTGGTCAGTCTGGCGTCAGGCTTCATTCGGGAGGGAATTTTCCGCGCTGCAGCAATGCCTCAGGCAACGCGAAGGTTGCGGACCCGTCAGTCTAGTCCGCCACCGCGGGCCGTGCCAGCGCCGGCTCGACCGATTATCGGCCGCAACTGATCTCTGTGCGCATTCGGTGGTGAAGCGGTAAGCTTGCGGTTTTCCGATCGACCGTCCGCGGTTCGCCGGCTTCGGCGCACCGTCCAACCCGCACAGGAGCCAAACATGGCGTACCAGGATCTCGCCCTCTATATCGATGGAGAATTCGTCAAGGGAGGCGACCGGCGCGAGCAGGATGTCATCAATCCGGCCACCCAGGAACTGCTTGGCAAGCTGCCCCATGCCTCGAAGGCAGACCTGGACCGCGCGCTGGCCGCCGCGCAACGCGCGTTCGAAACGTGGAAGAAGACCTCACCGCTGGAGCGTTCGGCCATTCTGCGCCGCGTCGCGGAACTGACGCGCACGCGTGCCAAGGAGATCGGCCGCGATATCACGCTTGACCAGGGCAAGCCGCTGGCCGAAGCCGTGGCCGAGGTCACGATCTGCGCCGAACATGCCGAGTGGCACGCCGAGGAATGCCGCCGCATCTATGGCCGCGTGATTCCCCCGCGCAACCCGGCGGTGCGCCAGATCGTGGTGCGCGAGCCAATCGGGGTCTGCGCGGCCTTCACCCCCTGGAATTTCCCGTTCAACCAGGCCATCCGCAAGATCGTTGCCGCCATCGGCGCCGGCTGCACGCTGATCCTGAAAGGACCCGAGGATTCGCCCAGCGCCGTGGTGGCGCTGGCGCGCCTGTTCCACGATGCAGGCCTGCCCCCGGGCGTGCTGAACATTGTCTGGGGCGTGCCCGGTGAAATCTCGACCTACCTGATCGAATCGCCGATCGTGCGCAAGATCTCGTTCACGGGCTCGGTGCCGGTGGGCAAGCAACTGGCAGCGCTGGCCGGTGCCCACATGAAGCGTGTGACGATGGAACTGGGCGGCCATTCGCCGGTGCTGGTCTTCGACGATGCCGATATCGAGCCGGCCGCCGAAATGCTGGCGCGCTTCAAGCTGCGCAATGCCGGCCAGGTCTGCGTATCGCCGACGCGCTTCTACGTCCAGGAGAAGGCCTACGACAGGTTCCTGGCCCGCTTCACCGAGGTAATCGGCTCGATCAAGGTTGGCAACGGCCTTGACGACGGCACGCAGATGGGCCCACTGGCCCATGAGCGCCGCATCGCCTCGATGGAACAGTTCCTCGATGACGCCAACCACCGTGGCGGCAAGATCGTGGCCGGCGGTTCGCGTATTGGCGACAAGGGCTTCTTCTTTGCCCCGACCGTGGTAACGGACCTGCCCGACGACGCCAAGCTGATGGTCGATGAGCCGTTCGGTCCGGTGGCACCGGTCACCCGCTTCAAGGATACGGAAGAAGTCCTGCGCCGCGCCAACAGCCTGCCATTCGGCCTGGCCTCGTACGTGTTCACGAACTCGCTGAAGACCGCGCATCAGGTATCGAACGGTCTTGAAGCCGGCATGGTCAATATCAACCATTTCGGCATGGCGCTGTCCGAGACACCGTTCGGCGGCATCAAGGACTCCGGCATCGGCAGCGAAGGCGGCCAGGAAACGTTCGATGGCTACCTGGTGACCAAGTTCATCACCCAGGTCTAAAGGTATAAGCGATTGTGGTCTCCCCTCTCCCGCGCGCGGGAGAGGGGCCGGGGGAGAGGGCAAGCGGTTCAACTGTTCATTTCCCCTTCGCCTTCCGATAATCCTCCACATACTCCCGCCACTGCGCCAGCGATACATCGCGTCCGTGGCGTGCCAGCCGCAGCACCTTCGATTGCCAGCGTCCACCCGACGCATAATCCTGCAGTTTCTCGATCCGGTCCGCCGCCTGATGGCCGCAGCCGCGCAGGTGCGCCCACGCCGCCGCGCGCGCCATGGTCGTCAGTACTTCGATCAGGGCCGGCCGATTGCGGCAATGCGCCAGGTCCACGCGATCGGTGGTGGGCTGGAGACTCTTGACCAGATACGAGGTCTGACGGTCCAGTGTCACAAACGACAGCAGCGCCGGCGAAGCGGCCTGCATGATCTGCTGCACTGTAGCCACCCGCTGCGCGTCGCTGCCCCAGCGTGGCTGGCTGCGGCGCTGCATGGCTGCCCACGCACTGGGTGCGGCACGCTTGATATCGATCAGCCGCCGGGAAGTCGGCACTTCGGTCTCATGCGCCAGCACCACATACCGTTCCAGCCCGAGACTGCCCACGCCTGCAATGCGACGCGCCGCATCGTCGGCCACGAAGCGGTGACCGTGGTGCTCCTGCTTCGAGTAGATCGACAGGATATGCGCGGCATGCTCGCGCTGCGTCCGGTCCGCGCGCATTGCGTGGCGATCGAAACTCAGGCGTCGCTGGCCATTGCGTAGTGCCGTGCGTGTTGCCAGCAACGCACCGCGTCTGCGGCGCTTTACCTGCCGCAGCAACGTGGCCACCAGCCCGGTGGCCGTGGCACGTTCGATCCAGCGCGGTTTGCCAGTGCGCAACGTACGTGTGTACTCGGCAAGCATGTGGTCGCAGGCCACGCGTGCATCGGAATCGGAGAGGCCAAATTGATGGCTGGCAACCAGAACGCTCGACAACATGCGCACGGTGTCCACCGTAAATGGCGCCACCAGCGCGTCGTCAAAGTCGTTCAGGTCGAAATAGACCAGTCCGTTGTCGCCCTTGAACGAGCCGAAGTTCTCGACGTGAAGATCGCCACAGACGTAGGTCAACGGCGCATCGAGACCAATCTCGTCTTCCAGCGAGGCAGCATAGAGGTGGTTGGTACCGCGAAAGAACGCAAACGGCTCGGCCGCGATAGCGGCGAGTTTCATCGTCAGCCGTTCCGGGTCGCGGCCGTGGTTGTATAGCAGGATGCTTTCGGTGGCGGCGTGCATGAGCGAAGTCCTTCCATGAACATCGCGGCGCCGCCGGCATCGGCAGGGGATGCTAGCGGAAGAACACGCCGCGCGTCAGGAAAGTGTAATCCGCTTCCGCCGCCATGAGCCACACCAATACCAGCAAACATAGCGGCGGTAGCAGGATTGCGCAGATCAATGCCATGCGCTCCCACGCCATGTGCATGAAAATCGCGATGATCAGGCCCGCCTTCAGCGCCATGAACAGCAGGATCAGGAACCAGCGCAGGTAACCGGACAGGTGAAAGTAGTCCACCATGTATGACAGCGTGGACAACACGAACAGCAGCAGCCAGACCTTCAGGTAGAGCCCGATCGGATGCGACTGGCCGCCGTGTTCGCTGGCCGGTTCAGTGTGCGGTGCCGCGGGAGTGGGAGTCGATGCCATGGTCGGCCTCACCAGAGATAGAACAGTGCGAAGATGAAGACCCACACCAGGTCCACGAAGTGCCAGTAAAGCCCGGCAATCTCCACGGCCTGGTAGTTGCCGCTGACCTCATAGTGGCCACGCAGCACCTTGCTGGCGATGAACAGCAGGTAGATCACGCCGCAGGTCACGTGAAAGCCGTGAAAGCCCGTAATCATGAAGAATGTGGAGCCGAACTGCGCGGCCCCAAGCGGATTGCCCCACGGCCGAATGCCTTCGACGACAATCAGCTTGGTCCATTCGAAGGCCTGCATGCAGACGAACACCTCGCCAAACCAGGCGGTAACGAACATCAGCTTGGCGCACGCCATGCGGTCGCGCCGGTATGCGCAGTTGACTGCCATCGCCATGGTCCCGCTGCTGGTAATCAGCGTGAAGGTCATGATGGCAATCAGCAGCAGCGGTACCGGATGGCCGCCGATGTCGATCGCGAACACCTCGCTGGCATTCGGCCACGGCACCGTATTGGCCATGCGAACGGTCATGTAGCCGGTCAGGAAGCAACTGAAGACAAAGGTGTCGGACAGCAGGAAGATCCACATCATCGCCTTGCCCCACGACACCTTGAACGCACGCTGGTCCGAAGACCAGTCGGCGACCAGGCCGCGCACGCCGCCCGGCAGATGATCGTGGGCCGTGACGGAGGAGGAAACTTGCGAGTTCATCGGGAGCACCTCACTCAGCCTCTGCCGCAGATGTAGTTGACGATCTCGGGCGTCAGCCAGCCCAGCGCGCCCAGCAGCACGATCCACACCGCCAGCAGGAAATGCCAGTACCGCGCGCACAACCCGATACGGACCTGCGTGCGCGTACCGCTGCCGCGATCGAGCGCAACGAATGCAAAGCCCACCAGGCCACCAATCATGTGGAGGCCGTGCATTGCCGTCAGCAGATAGAAGAAGCTGCCTGCGGGGTTGTTTGCCGGCACCACGTGCATGGCATATAGCGCCGTCCAGGCCCAGAACTGTGAACCGACGAAGGCCACGGCACCGAGGCCGCCGAGGCGCAACGCCAGGCGCGCCCGCGCCATGCGGCCCGCCAGCGCCGCACGCGACGCCACTGCCATGGCCACGCTGGCCAATGCCAGCAGCACCGTGGACAGCCAGACCTGCCAGGGCAGCGCAATATGCTGCCAGTCGGGACTGTCCATGCGCATCACGTAGGCCGCCAGGAATAGCGTGAACAGCGCCGTCACGACGCCCATGAATACCCAGAGCCCGATGCTGCCCGGTGCACGTTGCCCGTGTCCGTGCGTGGCATCGCCACCGCTTCCTCCGCCGGGCGATTCCCGCGAGACCCGGAACACACCCGGGCCTGCGTCGGCAACGATGGTATCGGTGTTCATGCGACGGCTCCCCGGCTGGCATGCGGTTCGGGTTCCGCACCACCGGCTTCGGGCGGCGCGTTCTGCGCGATGAAATCCTCCGGTGCGCCGGGCACGCTGTACGCGTAGGCCCAGCGGTACACCACGGGCAGGTGTGGCCCCCAGTTGCCATGGACGGGCGGTGTCTGCGGCGTCTGCCATTCCAGCGATGCCGCACGCCACGGATTGGCGCCGGCCGGCCGGCCGCGCCGCAGGCTCCAGAACAGGTTGAAGACAAACAGCAACTGCGCCGTGGCTACGATGAAGGCGGCAATCGAGATATACATGTTCATCGTGTGCGCGGACTCGGGAATGAAGCTGTAGTTGTCCCACGCGTAGTAGCGACGCGGCATGCCCAGGATGCCCAGGTAGTGCATTGGAAAGAAGATTGCGTACGTGCCGACGAACGTGACCCAGAAGTGGATTCGGCCAAGCGTGTCGTCAAGCATCCGTCCGGTGACCTTCGGATACCAGTGGTAGAGTCCGCCAAACACCACCAGGATCGGCGACACGCCCATCACCATGTGGAAGTGCGCCACTACGAAGTACGTGTTGGACAGAGGGATGTCGACACTGACGTTGCCAAGGAACAACCCGGTCAGGCCGCCGATCACGAAAGTGCTGATGAACGCGATCGCGAACAGCATCGGCACGGAAAAATGGATGTCGCCACGCCAGAGCGTGATCACCCAGTTGTAGACCTTGATGGCCGTAGGCACGGCAATGATCAGCGTGGTCGTGGCGAAGAAGAACCCGAAGTACGGATTCATGCCGCTTACGAACATATGGTGCGCCCACACCACCACGGACAGCAGCCCGATGGCCAGGATGGCCCACACCATGGTGCGATAGCCGAAGATGCTCTTGCGTGAGTGCACGCTGATCAGGTCGGACACGATGCCGAAAGCCGGCAGCGCCACGATATAGACCTCGGGATGCCCGAAGAACCAGAACAGGTGCTGGAACAACAGCGGGCTGCCCCCCTTGTAGTTGAGTTGCTGCCCCATCGACACCATCGCCGGCATGAAGAAGCTGGTGCCCAGTGTCTTGTCGAGCAGCATCATCACGCCCGAGACGAACAGCGCCGGGAATGCCAGCAGCGCCAGTATCGTGGCCATGAAGATGCCCCACACCGCCAGCGGCATGCGCAACATCGTCATGCCTTCGGTGCGCGCCTGCAGCACCGTGGTCACATAGTTCAGCCCCCCCATCGTGGCCGCGACGATGAAGATCACCAATGACACCAGCATCAGGATGATGCCCCAGTCATGGCCGGGCGTACCCGGCAGGATCGCCTGCGGCGGATAGAGCGTCCAGCCCGCGCCCGTGGGCCCGCCAGGCACGAAGAAGCTGGCCAGCAGCACCAGCACCGAGACAAAGTAGACCCAGAAGCTGAGCATGTTCAGGAACGGGAACACCATGTCGCGCGCGCCGACCATCAGCGGGATCAGATAGTTGCCAAAGCCGCCGAGGAACAGCGCCGTCAGCAGGTAGATCACCATGATCATCCCGTGCATCGTCACGAACTGGTAGTAGCGGTTGGCGTCGATGAAATCGAACTTGCCGGGAAAACCCAGTTGCATGCGCATCAGGTTGGACAGTGCCACGCCCACCAGCCCCACCACGATGGCAACCAGCGTGTATTGCACCGCTATCACCTTGTGGTCCTGGCTCCAGACATAACGGGTCCAGAAACTTTGCGGACCGTGATGGGCTGCATCGTCGGCATAGGCCATCGTTTCCTCCTTGCCTATTTCCCTGCCTGGGGTGCCGCGGCGGTACCCAGCGAATGGATATAGGCGGACATTGCCGCCACCTCGGCCTCGGTCACCGGCAGCTTTGGCATCACCGGACCGAAACCCTTCACGACACGGGCCTGCGGGTCTTCGATCTCCTTTCTCAGGAACGCATCGTCGACCTTTGCGCTGCTGCCATCGGCAAACGTCTGCGTGCTGCCGAAGAGACCTTTCCACGATGGACCCACGCCAGGACTGCCGTCAACGCTATGGCACGCAATACAGCCCTTGCTTTGCGCCAGCGCACGCCCCTGCTCCGCCAGGTTCCCACTGCCTGGGGTCGCCGCGGTAGCAGGCAGCGCGGCCTTTGCCATGGCCATGGCAAAGGTCTGCTGCTTTGCCAGCCAGGCGTTGAAAGCGGCAGGTTCCTCGACCACCACGATGCCACGCATGTTGTAGTGCCCCACGCCGCAGAGCTGCGCGCACAGGATATCGAACCGCCCCACCTTTGTAGGCGTGAACCAGAACGATGTCACCATGCCCGGCACCATGTTCATGCGTGCACGAAACGGCGGCACATAGAAGTCGTGCAGCACATCTTTCGAGCGCAGCAGCACCTTGACAGGCCGGTTGAGCGGCAGGTGTACTTCGGGCCCCACCACGATTACATCGTCCTGCCCGTTCGGGTCATCGGGGTTCACGCCCAGCGGATTGGCGCCGCTCACGAAGCGTGGATCGGAGGTACCGAGCTGGCCGGCGCTTCCGGCAAAGCGGAATGCCCATTGCCATTGCTGGCCGACCACCTCCAGCTCCATGGCCTCGCGCGGTGGCCGGACATAGTCGGCATATACGATCAGCCCCGGCGCCAGCAGCGCCATGATGCCAACGGCACTGAGTCCGATCAGCCAGCGTTCAAGACGGGGATTTTCAGGTTCATAGGCCGCGCGATGCCCTTCCCGATGACGGAAGCGCCAGACGATATAGCCAACCAGCAGGTTGATGACAACGAAGAAGAGACCGGTAATGACCAGGGTAATGGTGAGCGTGTCATCCATCTGCTTCCAGTTGGATGCCAGCGGTGTTGCCCACCAGGGGCTCAGGAAATGAAAGAGCACCGAAGCGGCAACCATGATGACGAGCACGATCGCGATCGCCATGTCCCCCTCCTCGCGCGCGCAAGGGAACGGGCCTGCGGGTGAGCCCATTCACGCACGTGGAATAAGACTAGTGCATCGGCTCAGGTCACTGCAAGGCGACATAAGTGCCGGCATGTACGACTTCGCGCGCAAATGTCTCGCGTGCGCCGCAACAAAAAATGGCGGAGGGAAACAGCATTTCCCAACCGCCATCCATGCCGCGCGCAGGCCCCGTGCAGAGGCAAGCCGCGCGACGCAACCAGTTACGTCATGGTTACTTTATCGCTTGATGTATCTAGTGCATGACATCGCGCGATTCCAGCTTCCAGTAGCACAGCGCGATGGCCATGCCGAAGATCATATGGCCCACCAGCGTATGCCAGCCACGTGCATCGACAAACCACGGGAACGCCGCGGTCATCACATAGAAGTTGAACAGATAGACCACCAGCCCGAACGCGGCCCCCACGAGCATCGACATGCCGATACTGGAGTCGAGCTGGAACGGTGCAATGATGGCGCACAGCACGCAGCCAAGTATCGCGCCCAGCACGAAGTGGATGATCAAGGCCATGGCCACGGTGCCAACACTGAACAGCGAAGTCTGCAAGACCTCTCGGCCCATGACGATGGCAGCGATCATGCGCGTGGTGCCCCAGGGATGCACCCCGGCGACCATGCTCGACCAGAACATTTCCACGACGATCAGCAACGCGCCCGCGGCCAGGCCCGATACCGCGGCGGCAGACCAGTCGGGCAGGCGGCGCACGTAATGGTGCGAATGCATATGAAGTTCCATGGCTTCCTCCACGCTACTCGATGGCCGGCGGTGGCCATCCTGCGTCCAGCATAGGACACCTGTTGGGTCAGCGTTGGACCACCGCAACGACATGCGCCGCATGCGGCACGAACGGCATGGTCGGTGACACTTACCCGGTACATGGGGTGGCCCATGCAGGGTGTCAAACCCTGCGTGCGTTTCAAACGTTGCGGGACAACCCTAAGCGTTCCGGCCTTGTATTCGCCACACACTGCCTATACTGGAAGCACAAAGAAACAAGACAGGAGACCGCCATGCTGCACCTACAGGCGCACGATCTTGTATTTCTGATCCCCATGGCACTCGTCGGGCTGCTGGCGATGGGTGCGATCCCGGTAGCTGCCAAGGCACTGCGCATCAGTTGCCGTTGTGCAGGCGCAATCATCGGGGTGTTGCTTGGGGTGCTGGTGCTGGAAGCGCTACCACTGCTGATATAGCGGCTGGAAAGCGGTATGTGCAACGCGCCTGGAGAAGGAGGCGCCCATGTCCCTGACCGCGCTGGCCGCCGTCATGGCGGTGCTGCTGTTGCTGACGGTTGCCGCCGCGCTATGGCGCTGCAACCATCCGTACCGCATGCGCTATACGCGCTGCGCGCGCCGACGCGCACGCGCCGGCATCTGCAGGGAGTTGCCGCACAGGCACTCCTGACAGGGTCCCGGTTCCCGGTTGTCGGTTCTCAGAACTCGATCATCGAGAAATCGCCCTTGCTGACGTCGCACTCGGGGCAGCGCCAGTCTTCCGGAATCTCTTCCCAACGCGTGCCGGGGGCAATGCCGTCATCGGGCCAGCCTTGTTCCTCGTCATACACCCAGCCACAAATCAGGCAGACCCAGGTCTTATAGGCAATTGCTTCCTGCTCCAACACGCACTCCCAAGGAATAGTCAAAGAATTCGATAAATCGTTTCGGGGCGAATCATACGCGGTTTTTTCATGGCGGCCTTCCCGGCGGCGGCGTTCGAGCCCATCGTTCAAACGCCGCCGGATTTGCGCCCGCGATTGACTACTGCCGGATCGAGAAGTCCACGCGGTTCGGCGCGCCCTTGTCCTTGATGCCTTCCGCGGTGAGCTTGGATGCAGTCAGGAACAGTTTTGAGTCGGGCACCTTGCCATCGCGTTCCAGCGACTGCTTGACCGCCAGTGCGCGTTGCTCCGCCAGCGCGCGCAATTCGGTATCGGTCACCGGTGCGTGTTCAAGCAACAGCTTTTCCATTTCCGCAGGCGGTAGCGACTTGTTGAGGCCGATGAAATTTGTCGGCTTCTTGAACGACTCGCGCTTGTACACCGCCTCCAGGTACTTTGGATACTCCTGCTTCGACACCGTGACGCGCGCCCCCTGCTCGCCGCCCTCGCCTTCCTCGGCCTGGTCGCCGGCCTGGGCCGAGCGGCGCAGGTCGCGCTGCTTGGCTTCGGCCACGCGCTGATTCAGCCACACACGGCGCGCACCATCGGCGTCGGTGGCCGGGTCGATACGGCCGCTGATCTCCAGCCGCAGCGACGGACGATCATTCAGTGCCTTGCCTATCGTCTCGATCTTCTTGCGCCCCTCGTCGGTTAGCGTCGACGAGCCTGGCGCAAACTCGATATAGCCCAACTCTTCGCCGCCACCACCAAACGCCGATGCGATCAGCGAGAACGGCGACGTGATCGCCTTGGTCAGCAAATTCACGATCACGCGCAGTATCACGCCCCCGACGCTGAACTCCGGATCGGACAGCGAGCCCGACACCGGGAGGTTGATGTCGATGACACCATTGCGATCCTTGAGCAGCGACACCGCCAGCAGCACCGGCAGCTTGACCGCGTCCGGGCTGTCGGTCTTCTCACCGAACGTGAGCTGGTCCAGGTAGAGATGGTTCTTCGCATCGAGCTTGCCGTTCTCGATCTTGTACGCCACATCCACCGTGAGCTTGCCCTTGGTGATCGGGTAGCCGGCATACTTGGCCGCATACGGCGTCAGCCGTGTGAGCTCCACGCCGGCCGCCTTGGCGGCAATATCGAGATACAGCTGCTCGCCCAGCGGATTCAGCTTGCCGCTGATATTGACCGGGGCATCATCGTCGAGCCGCCCGTCGAGGACCAGGTCGGCCGGCGTGGGATCACCGGTCGAAACCTTCGACACCGAACCCTTCATGTCGGTCAGGTTGGCCGAATAGTTGGGCTTGACGAAGAAGTCCGAGAAGTTGATGTTGCCCTTGTTGATCGATACGCCGCCCAGACGGATCTGCGGACGCGGGCCCGCTGCTTCCTTCGCCTGCGCTGGCGGAGCGGCCGGCTTGGCCGCTGGCGCCGACGCCGGACTCGCTTGCGTCAGGCTCATCGAAGGTGCCGCCTCGCCTTTGGCGGCGCCACCGGCCATCACATCCTGCAGGTTCAGCCGGCCATTGGCATTCAGGATCACGCGCGCATAGAAATCCGACAGCCCGACGTTGTTGACGCCAACCTTCATTGGTCCCTTGGCATCGTCCATGTTGAAGTCGATGCCCGTGACCGACAGCGCGCGCCAGCGCAGGAAGTCTTCACCCGAGATCCGGTCCACGGTCCGCACGTTGCCGGCAGACGCATTGCCGCTGAACTGCACCGCCATCGGCTTGCCTGCCGGCGCGAGGTAGCCGAGCTTGCCCTTCAGCGTCATGGTGCCACTGCGTAGCGCCGCATTGAAGCGATCCGCAAGATACGGCTGGAACGGTGCCATGTCGAGATCGCGCAAATCGAGCTGCAGTTGCGCACCGGGCACCGTCGGCATGACCTGGCCGTCGAGATTCATCACGCCCTTGCGGCCACTTTCCGCATGGAGCTTCACGGGCAGCGGGGCCGCCGAAAGCGGCCACGTGATGGTGCCCGTGTTCAGGCCGATATTGCGGAACTGGTGAATCACCGGCCGGCCTCGGTTGGCCTCGGCGGGTTCATAGTCGGCCAGGCGCGCGGCACCATCGTCCACCGCGACCTTGCCGATGCGCACTTTCCAGCCCGGCGCAGCCGCCTTGCCGTTGGCTGCCGGTGCGGCGGGCTTCGCGGCAGGGTCGGCCGCCTTCTGCGCGGCGGACTGCGTCGCCCACAGCTGCGCCGATTCCAGCAACTGACCACTATGATCGCGCGTGGCGGAGATCTGCGGCTTCACCAATGCCACCTGTCCCGCCTCGAAGGTCTGCTTGGCCAGGTCCAGCGCGATATCGTCCAGCACGAGTTTGTCGGCCTTGACCAGCGGCAGGTTGGCACCTTCCGTGTCTGCCGCACGCGCAACGCGGTTACGGCCGGAGCGTGTGGCGCGCGCTCCGTTGCTGGCCGCGGGCGCCTTGGCATTGCTATCGTCGTTGCTCGTTGCTGCTGGCGTGGCGGGCAGGGCAATCGGGTCACGTGTTGCCACATAGACCGGCGACAGTTCGACGCGCGACTTTTCCAGCGTGAACTGGAATACCGGCTGCGTCCATGCCATCTTGTAATGCAACTCGGCATTGATGCCGGTCTCGCCAAACTGGCTGCGCAATGCGCGCGGCCACCACGCCGAGAAACCCTGCGGACGCAGTCCGGCCGTTTCCAGCGTGCCGTTCAGCGTGCCTTGCTTCAGTCCGAGTTCGCCGGTGTGCTTGATGGTCTGGCCGTTGGCAATGGTGATATTGGCGTCGAGCTTCGCCGGCTTGTCACCAGTGCTGGCCAGGCTGGCGATCTCCACGTTGACCGGTCCGATATCGAGCTTGCCGGGGCCCGAAGGCGCCAGTTCGTCGACAAAGCCGAGTTGGGCCTCCTTGACCGAGATGCGATCCACGGCATAGGACCAGGGCACTTCCTCGGGCTTGGGCGGCGCCTGTACGCCGGCGGCGGCCGGTGCCGAGGCGGCGGAGGCGGCGGATGCCGGAGCTGCCGCCACGGGCGCCGATGCCGGCGTCGCGGCCTTGGCCGGTGTGGCGGCGGCGCTCGTCCTGGCAGCCTCGGGCAGGAATGCCGTCGCCAGGTTCAGGGTGCCGTCGGCACGCCGCAGCGCCTGCAGGCCAAAACCTTCGAGGTCGATGCTCTTCACGTGCGCGCGGTGCGCCAGCGGCTCTACCCGATCGAGGTCCACCAACAGCTTGCCCGCCTTGACCAGCGGCGCCCCCGCATGGGTCTGCACCTCGGCGTCGCGCAACGCTATCGTGCCGGAGACAAACAGGTCCTGCTTGTCCTTTTCCTGGCGGAAGCCCACGTTAAGGCGTGTATCGACGAGCCCGCCCTTGACCTGCGCATCCTTGAGCCTTGGCGCGAACGCCATGTACTTCGCCACTTCGAGGCCGTCAAGATTGACGTTCAGGTTGGTGACGCGGGTATCGGCAAACGGCTGCGACGTACCGGCCAGTGCCAGCGGCGAGCCATTGATCTTCGCAAACAGCGTCGGGCGGGTATTGACCTCGACATCGTGCGGCAGGTTCGACAGGAACGGCAGCGTCAGCGTGAAGTTCTCCACGCGCTGCACGGTATCGAGCGGCTTGTCTTCATAGACGAAGCTGCTGTCGGTCACCGCGATATTGCTGATCGAGAACCGCGCGGGCTTGCTGTCCGCCGGTTTGGGCGGTTGTGCGGCAAAGCGCTCCTGGATATCGGCAAAGCTCATGCGGCCGTCGGCATTGCGCACCACGTGCACTTTCAGGCGATCCACATGGAGAAAATCGACCACCGGCGCCAGATGCCAGACCGACGCGGCCGAGGTATTGGCCTCGACCTGCCCCAGGGTCAGCATCGGCGTCTTGCCGTCCGGCTCGAAAATGGTCAGGTCGTTCAGCGTCGCGGCCAGTTCGAATGGCCGGACGTGCGCGCCACCAAGCGTAACCTTGCGGCCCAGCGCCTCGGTGGCATTTTTCTCGACCAGGTATTTGATCAGCGGCGGCCCGCCAAAATAGCCAGCCAGCCCGAAAACCGCCAGTGCCGCCACCACGCCACCCGCGACGCGAACTGCCACGCGCCGGCGCGGCGTGGCCATGGCCGCTCCTGTCGCGGCCTGGATAGAATCCTTGAAAGCCATGTCATCCCAGAAGTTGTGACCCCACACCCGACCGGATTCGGGCGCTTTGTGCCCCGGATTTCACTTGTTTTTGTATTATGGAGACGGATTATGGCAGCGCACAGGGCGATTTAGAATTCAATTTGCTCAAAATCGAAGTTGCATTCGTTCGTTCTGGTATCTTTACGCCTTTGCGAAGCGTCCCGTCGTGCCCGCCTGCTTACCCGCCGGCCCCGGTTCGCCAAGTTCGTGTCGTCATCCGTTCGGCCGTCTCCCTCCACGTCACCCGTGTTGCGCGCTTCGCATGTGAAGAATGTATCCATGCGAGTTTTTCCATGTCCTCCTCCAGCAGTACTGCCGGGGCAATCGACGAGCAAGGCGGCCATGCCGCACGCCCGCTGACCGGCCAGGACTACAAGACGCTTGCCCTTGCAGCACTGGGCGGCGCGCTTGAGTTCTACGACTTCATCATTTTCGTTTTCTTCGCCAAGGTCATTGGCCAGCTGTTCTTCCCGGCCTCGGTGCCGGACTGGCTGCGCCTGCTGCAGACCTTCGGCATCTTCGCGGCCGGCTACCTGGCGCGCCCGCTTGGCGGCATCATCATGGCCCACTTCGGTGACCTGCTGGGCCGCAAGAAGATGTTCACGCTGTCCATCCTGCTGATGTCGGTACCGACACTGCTGATGGGCCTGCTGCCCACCTATGCGACGGTTGGCCTGCTGGCCCCGATGGCGCTGCTGGTGCTGCGCATCCTGCAAGGCGCCGCCGTGGGTGGCGAAGTGCCTGGCGCCTGGGTGTTCGTATCCGAACATGTGCCCAAGCGCCATATCGGCTATGCCTGCGGTACGCTGACTGCCGGCCTGACCGCCGGCATCCTGCTCGGCTCGCTGGTCGCCACCGGCATCAACGCCATCTTCGACCCCGCCGAGCTGCTTGACCATGGCTGGCGCGTGCCGTTCGTGCTGGGCGGCATCTTTGGCGTTGGCTCGATGTACCTGCGCCGCTGGCTCCATGAAACGCCGGTGTTTGCCGAGCTCCAGCAACGCAAGGCCCTGGCCGCGGAAATGCCGCTCAAGACCGTGGTGCGCGACCATCGCGGCGCGGTGCTGGTGTCCGTGCTGCTGACCTGGATGCTGTCCGCCGGCATCGTGGTGGTGATCCTGCTGACCCCGACGTACCTGCAGACGCTGTACGGCTTCGATGCCCGCACCGCACTGGTGGCCAACAGCGCCGCCACGCTGTGCCTGTCGATTGGCTGCGTGGTGGCCGGTGTACTGGCCGACCGCATCGGCGCGCGGCTGACGCTGTCGGTCGGTGGCGCCCTGCTGGCCGCAACCGCCTATCTGCTGTACACCTCCATCGGCACCCGCCCCGACCTGCTGCTGCCGCTGTATGCGCTGGCCGGTTTCTTCGTCGGCACGATCGGCGCCGTGCCCTACGTGCTGGTGCATGCGTTCCCGGCACAGGTGCGCTTCTCGGGGCTGTCCTTCTCGTACAACGTCTCGTACGCGATCTTTGGCGGCCTGACACCGGTAATCGTCTCGCTGATGCTCAAGACCGACAAGCTGGCCCCGGCCCATTACGTGGTTGCCGTCTGCATCATGGGCATCATCACCGCGCTGTTCGTGCGCAAGCGCCAGGCCTGATTCACCTGATCCACCACAGGCACGTGCGATAAAAAAGGGGAAGGCCATCAGCCTTCCCCTTTCTTTTGGTGCCTACCGAGGTGTCACGCCGTCCGGCGGTGCTGGCGGAAGAACTGCCACATCATCCAGCTGGCATCCGGGCCGATATCGCTGTGATACTGGACCGCGCCATCGCCACCACTCCAGGCGTGTCCGAGCCCGCCCACTTCGACCACCCGCACCAGGTCACGGCTCCAGCGTCCGAAACTTGCCTCGCGATAATCGCCCTCTGCTATCGGTGGTGCGTCATTGGCCGACTCGAGCCGCTGGCCGAGCCGGTCATCGAGGCCGTTGTAGGCCAGGAACTGGCGTGCGAGCAAACGACCGTTGACCGGACTCACGGCATCGTCCGCCATGCCATGCACGACAATCGCCGGCATCTCGGGGCCGCCAATGGATGCGCCGGCGGCGTCAAGCAGCAGTGCCGGCTCGAGCGGCGATCCATCGCGCATCGCCCTCAGCCCGGCCCCAGGATTGTCCGCGGCGCCGATCACCACCCCCGAGTGCAAGCCCACCGCGGCAATCTTCTCGGGATAGCGCAAGGCCACCAGCGCCGCCATCGCCGCGCCCGCCGACAGGCCGGCAAGATAGATTTCCCCGGTACGCACATCCGGCCGGGCGGCAAGTTCGTCGATCAGCATCGATACGGCCTGTGCCTCGCGGCCACCCTCGCCGGCGCCCAGGTCAAACCACTGCCAGCAGCGGTGCACCGAGCGGCGCAGCGGCTGCTGCGGATACGCAACGATAAAACCCTCGCGCTCGGCCAGCGCATTCATGCGCGTACCGGCGGCCAGGTCCTCGGGCGTCTGCTGGCAGCCATGGAGCATGATCACGACCGGCAGGGCGCCCTTGGCGCCGGATGGAATGTAGAGCCGATAGGAAAGCTGCGGCACCAGTTCGCCAGGCAGCGGGGCCAGCCCCAGTTTCATGGACTGCCAGGTGCCGGGAAGGCCGGCGGGTGCGGGTTCGCCCGCCGCGGGATACCGCAGCCGGCGGGCGGCTGGTTGCGTCAGATCGAGACGCCCCAGCCACGAACGAATTTGCTTCGCGGCCCGGTATTGCGAGCGACCGATTTGTCGCCACTGCGCATCCCAGGCCGGAGACAGGCTTTTGGCCATATGAAGACTCCTGCTCGTCTTAGAACGGATCTCCCCCTGTATTGTGCGTTGCAGCATACCACACCCGACGTGACGCATTGCCGGCATTGTATGCAAGACACAACATGAATTTGGAAACAATCTTTTGCGCGGTCGACGACAATCACCCGTCACTCACCCATCACTCACCCGAGCTTCACCCGAACGAGGGGAAACCAGTCGAACAAACTAACGACAAAGCGACGAAAGAATGCAGAACGGTCGCAGATAAACGACGTTTGCCAGCATTTATACTCAGCTGCACCAAACCTTGATGGCTCGGGCCGTGTCGCAATGTCCCAGGATCGCCCCTGCAAAAGCACTTCATTCTGCACGCTATGCCCGTTCCAGCCCGTCTGCCGCCACGCTCGCGGCGGTGCCACAAGCGGTCGGCAACAATGGCTGACGCCCGATCGGCGTTATCTGCAGGCCGGAGAAACGCTGTATGCGCAGGGGCGTCCGGCACTGGCTGCCTACCCGGTACACGAGGGGGGTCTCAAGCAGGTCTACGAATCGCAACTCGGGTGGCACCAGGTCAGTGGATTCCTGCAGCCGGGCGATGTTGCGGGACTTGAATCGAGCGAAGCAGCAACCGACGCAGCGACCGGCGTTGCAACGTACCGCGCCAGTGCAATTGCACTGCAGGACACCGAATGCTGCGCAATCCCAGTTGAGGCGCTACGCGCGCAGATGGCCGATCCCGCTTTCCGGGGAGCCATCCTGGCCATCCTGCGCCGGCAGGCCGAGCGCCAGTCGGAATTGCTGGTCGCGATCGGTTCGATGAAAGCCGCGCAGCGGCTGGCCATGCTGCTGCTGGACCTGGCGGCGGAACAGGCACGCCGCGGCATGACCGACGACGCACTCACACTGGCGATGACGCGCAACGATATCGCCAGCTACCTGGGCCTGACCCTGGAAACCGTATCGCGACTGCTGTCGCGCTTCGGCGCAAACGGACTGATCCACGTCAGGCATCGCCAGTTGCGCATCGTCGACCGCGCCGGGCTGGCTGCCGTGCGCGCCGACCCGGAGCAGATTGCGCTGCGTGGCGCGGGCCGTAGCGAATCGCAACGACTCGCCACCGTCCAGCGGCGCCTGTAACGCTAGCGATCCGCCACGCGCTCCCAGCCTTCTGGCGAAAAAGTGCGAATGGCTCCGGCGCGTGCGGCAGTACCCTTGCCCAGATCGCGTTCATAGAAGCGCCGTTCGCTGTCCAGCATGAACGAATGCACACCGGTCTCGCCATAGCGCGCGGGCCATGCAACAAACGCAAACTTCGCATCACTGCCCGGTGGCGGCGCAATCACGCGATAGCGATACCCATAGAATGCATCGTCAGGCGGCGTCTCGGGCCCCATTGCCAACGCATCGGGCCCCAGCGGGCTATCGTTTTCAGCAGACGCGGATGGCCAGTACAGACCATTGGTCTTGCCCGGCGTACTGACAAGCTGACGCGCGAACTGCCCCTTGCCAACCTGATCCGCATAACGTTGCTGGGCATCGGCCAGTTGTAGCAACGTATCCATGGCCACGATTTCATTGCGGCCAACCCGGCGCACGTGAACCTCGCGCTCACCCGCCGGCAGATCGAACTGCCAGCCCGCCTTGCGCTTCACGATCGGCACCGGAAACGTCCACCCGCTACTACCCACTTCAACATTGGCCATGTTGTCGCCTTCCTTGCGGATGGCGTGGTGATTGGCCCAGGCCGCGAGGAAATCGTAGATATCCTGCTGATCGAGTTGTGTGGGCAGCAGCTTGCGGTACTGGGCGCCCAGTACCTGCTTGAGCGTGTCGGTATCGCTACGTGCCACGCCATCGCCAAGCGCATCCATCGCAGCCTCGGGCGTCGGATAGATATGCTGGGAGAACGCCGGTGCCGATATGCCGACCAGCGCGACTATCGCGGCCATCGCCAGCATGCGCAGTGAGCGCGATACAAACCCGGACTCGCCAGATCTCTGGTTACGCATCATCGTTATCTCCGACCATGACCAAGATGACCGCCACCTCCGCCGCCGCCGTGGAATCCGCCACCGCCACCTCCGCCGCCATGGAAGCCACCGCCACCACCGCCACCACCCTGGAATCCGCCGCCGGACCGTTGCGACATGCCGCCCTGACGTGATTGCCCCGCGGTACGCTGCAAGCTGCTGCCGCCGCGGTCTGCCTGCTGGCGCATGCGGTCACCGTTGCCGGCATCGCGGAATGCGTTGTCGCGATTACCGTTGCGCGCGCGGTTGCGCGCCTCGGCCTGATCGGTGCGCTGGCGGTTCGCACCAGCCGGCCGAGGATTTTGCCCGCCGGCCTGGCGATTGACGCCGGGCGCGCCACCGTGGCCCTGGATCGACTGGCCGGTGCGCCCCTGGAACGATTGCGCCGCGCGGTCGCGTGCCGCATCACGCTGGTTCTGCACACCGCCACCGCCCTGACCCAGCCGCTGGCCGCCACCTGCCTGCCCGGGCTGCGGACGATTGGCCAGCCCCTGCTGGCGCTGTGCGTCGAAGCGATTTGCCACGTTCGGGTTGTTATAGGGAACATTGCCGCGATTGGCGGGATTGTGCTGCCAGTTCACGTTGGACCGGTTCACGTCGAGCCGCTGGTTGACGTTGACGTTGTTGTAGCGGTTGACGTTGATGTTCACATCATGCGAGCCCCAGTTGAAACCGCCCCAGAGCGAATTCACGGCTGCCACGCCCAGGCCAAAGCCCACGCCGGCCACCAGGGCCCCGGCAAACACCGATCCCGGTGGCGGCGGGTAATACGCTGGCGGATAGGCCGGATACGGCCACGCGCCGTACACCACGGTCGGGTTGTATGTCGGCACGTAGACCACCTGCGGGTTGGCCGGTTCGATCTGGACGATCGTGGTCCCGCCGCTCTGCTGCGTGACCACCTTCTGCTGCTCGGTGGTCTTCAGCGTGCCGGCCTTCTGGGCCTGTACACGCAAGCGCTGCACCGAATCCATGACATCGTCGGGCTGGGCCAGGAATGCATCGCCGATTGACTGCACCCACTGTGGCTGACGCCCCATCATGTCCATCACCGACGGAAACGCCACGAGCGATTGCACGCTGGGGTCCCAGGTCTGCCCGGCCACCGCCTTGGTCGCGGCATCGCCCGACAGGTTCGGATTCGACTTGGACCACTGCGCGGCCGAAGCGACGTCGGCAGGATAGGTGGAGGCCATCAGCACCTGTGACAGCAGCGCATCGGGATATAGCGCCACGGGTGCCAGCAACTGGTCAAGCTGCGGCTTGTCGAGCCTGGCCTGGGCCAGCACGCTGCCAGCACCGGCCAACAGCGTCAGCCCGAGCAGCCAGGCCAGGAATCGTCGCACGCGAAACATGATTGCCCCCAGTCAGAAAAGACGGAATGAAACCGATGCTGCCGCTGGCCGCCTGCGACCACCCGCTGCCACCACGGGAAACTACTTGCGGGCCTGCGCGCACTCCTGGCGGAATGCTTCTTCCAGTCGCTTGCGTTCCGGTGCCCGCTCGAGTGTGGAATAGGTACGCCCGTCCGCGGTAGTCACCGACGATTGCCCTTGCGACCATTGGGGCCCGGCAGGCAGCGCATTGATCTTGTCCAGCAGTTGACGGCAATGCTCGCGCTGCGACATGTTCTTGGTCGCGTCGGGGTCATCCACCGTTGAGGTAGCGGGGTCCAGCATGCGCGGTGGCGGTGGCGCGATCATCGGCGTGGACGGATCGGTCGCCGGTGCCGCATGAACGTTTGCACAAGGAAGACCGATACATGCTGCTGCCACGACGGCAGCCATAACCTTTTTCACCAGGAAAACTCCAGAATTCAGTGGCAACACACGTATTGCCATGCAATAGCTTCCGGCATGCATGGCACACGGCGACACCGCCTGTCACGCGACGCGCTCCGCGCGCTTCTCAATGGTCCGCCTTGCCATTGCCACGCCTGCCGGCACGGTTGCGCAGCAGCTCGAGTTGCAGCAGCGCATCCGCAAGCATACTCTTGAGACGCACGTTCTCTTCCTCGAGCTGACGCATGCGCCTTGCGTCGGCCGCGTCACCGCCGGGCCTTTGCGCCCGGTATCCATATTTCGCACGCCACCCATAGAAGGACGCGTCACTAAAACCGTAGCGCGCGCAAAGCTCCTTTACCGGTACGCCCTTCGCGGCCTCGGCCAGGTACATGCGGATCTGCTCCTCCGAATAACGTCTGTTCACCGAATGCCTCCGCTCGCCGGCCTTCCGTGCGGCTGGCGCAACGGCCTGCCGATCCTGCCCGTAAGGTAGCCCACCGCCTGCGCAAAAGGAATTCAGTGTCTTCGCGACGCGAGTTAAGCAAATTGAATGAACGCATCGGCACGGTCAGCAACCGGCGCGCACCATCCAGCGCGACTTTGCATTGTCGCCCTTATCAAATTTTGTCATTCCAAATTGGAAAAGCATCAGTCTGAATCGAGGATCGATCACGCGCTTCAAACCTTTACTCGGGCACCACAACCAGCCACCAATGCGTGTTGCGCCGCGCGCCCTGCTACCGGCATCGCCCGTCCCACATGGGTTTCATCCTTGTACGCTTGTATGAACAACACGGCTTGACTTGAAGATGACATGTATCGAATCGAACGCAGTTCTAGTACTTTTTAAAATGTTGTATTAAGATTTCCTCGCAACAACTAAATTTCAAACGCCTGCACGACGCGCCTCCCGGCGCTTATAGACAGGCGTCCGGCAGCGCGCACCAGCAACGGTGTCACGTCGCAAGCTGCCGGGTCCGGGCCTGAGGAAGAGGAGCTGCCGCAGGAGACTGCCGCACCACCGCGCAAGCATTCGGTACCAGCTGCCGACGCGGCGGTCCAGGTGGACAAACCCATGCAGGAGATGGGTGCCATTGCCCGGGCATATACAGGATGTTCCCGCCCCTTTGCAGTTTCGTGATGTTTCGTCGATGCGTTGCGTGGTATCTCCGATCTGCAGCGTAAGGCTTGCAGTCAGGAAGTTGCCGTGCTTCGCCAGAACAAGAAAAGAACCAGAAGTCGCGAATCGGGAGAAGTCAGTATGCGGCACGTCAGTACCAAGCTATTGCATGTGTTCGTCCTGCTCATGGAATACCGCGATCTCAGCGCGGTAGCGGCTTGCACTCAGGGACGCATTCCAACGGTGGCCTACAGTCTGGCCCGTTTGCGTGAAATCACCGGTGACGCATTGTTCGTCAAGCGGAATGGCACGCTGGAACCAACACCGCACGCACTGCGGCTTGAACATACCGCGCGGCAGATCCTTGCCAAATGGAATCAACTGGTACAACCACTGGATATCGACACCCAGGCGGTTGGCAATGGCCGGCGCATCTCGATCGGCTTTTCGTCCTCGATCGGCGATCCCGTCATCACGGAAATCCTGACCACGCTCTGCGAGCGTTTTCCGCATGACAGTTTCATTACACGGCCCGTCATTGCAGATGCAGCGCTAGGTGAAAGCCTCGATACCGGCGATCTCGATTGCGCGTTTGTGGTCGACGGCGCCACCGTGCCCGATAACGTGATCCCGCATAGCATTCTTGCCACGCCGCGCCGCCTTGTCAGCGCAACCCGCAATGGCACGAACGACGAGGCCGAAGGCGACTGGATCCTGCTGCAGGAAGATTGCGAAAGCAGCAGCCCGCTGCATGCGTTCCTGGCGCGGCAAGCCAGTACGCCGGGTCATCGTGAAACCGTGGTGCCGTCATGGCACACGCAGATCACGCTGCTGCATGCGGCCGGTGGCATCTGCCCCGTGCTCGACTTCAACGTGCCGCTGGTCACCCGCGACCGCAAGACGCGGCTACTGGCGCCGCCGGCCAGTTTTCCGTCCTGGGCCGCGCTGCATTTCTGGACTCCCCAGCACGCACCGGACCGCGCGGCCCTGCGCGACATCATGGACGTGGGCGCCGGCGTACTGCGCGACCCGCTCAAGGCCATCGACAGCCGGCGCCATGCGCAGCGACCCGTACGTCCGCTTGCCGTAGCCTGAAAGCGAAGCTCCGGTAGCGCCGGCAAGACGGCCCCGCGATGGCGACATCGCGGGGCCGTCTTGCATTTGAGTGCGCAAACGCATGCGTTCTTCCCGCATTTTGCGAATCCTCTTACTCCATTTCTCGGCGTCGCGCATTAATCTCGCCGGGCATCGTGGTACGCCCGGATCGTCTCCCGTTTGATCCTGCGCATCGCATGCGCGCAGTTGCTGCGCGTTTGCGCCGCACGCATTTCCAGCGTGCGGCGCTTTTTTACCGCCAGCGCCTAGCCGAACTTGAGCCATGTGTACGGGACAGGAGTCGATGGATGACGATGAGGATTATGCTGGCCGACGACCACCCCGTCATTACGGCGGCGATCCGGGCCAGGGTGCAAACGCAAACCGGCTGGGAAGTCTGTGGAGAAGTCGCCAGTGCCACCGAATTGCTGCAGCAGGTCGACATCGTTCGCCCGGATGTCGTGATTACGGATTACCACATGCCCGGACCCGCCGAGCTCGACGGCGCGCGGCTGATCACGGCATTGCGGCGCCGCTATCCCACCATGTCGGTAATCGTGCTGACGATGATTTCCAATCCGCTGGTGCTACGGACCATCCTCGATGTGCGCGTGCACGGGCTGCTGCTCAAGGACTGTCCGCTTAGCGAAATCGTGACGGCCATTGCACGTGCGCAACGCGGCTTCACATACATCGGCAAATCGGCGTTGCGGGCGTTGGCGCCGACCGACCTGTGCACCATGCTGCCGGTGGGACGCGATGGCATGCAGCGATTGTCCGCCCGTGAAATGGAAGTACTGCGGCTGTACCTGACCGGGCGCACCGTGACCGAAATTGCCGCCACGCTATGCCGGAGCGTAAAGACCATCAGTCGACAGAAGAACTGCGCGATGCACAAGCTTGGCGTCAGCAATGACCGCGAGTTGTTCGAATGCGCCGCGCTGCAGGGCATGGTGCTGCCGAAGAACTGAGTATCCCGTCAAAGCTGCCCGCTATAATCGGGCACGCCGCCCGACGGCCTCTTCATGCATCGCCTGTATCCCTGCAATGTCACCTGCCGCCCCCTCCTCTCCTGCGCCCGACGCCCGCTCGGTACCCACACTACTGGTAGCGGCGCCGGCCTCGGGACAGGGCAAGACCACGGTGACCGCCGCGCTGGCGCGCCTGCATGCGCGCCAGGGACGCCGCGTGCGCGTCTTCAAGACCGGCCCCGATTTCCTGGACCCGACCTTGCTGGCGGCAGCCAGCGGCGCACCCGTGCATTCGATCGACCTGTGGATGACCGGAGAGGCCGACGCGCGTGCGCGGCTGGCCGACGCGGCAAGGGATGCTGACCTGATCCTGGTGGAAGGCGTCATGGGACTGCACGACGGCACACCGAGCAGTGCCGATGTGGCGCGGCTGTTTGGCCTGCCGGTACTGGCCGTCATCCAGGCCGGCGCCATGGCGCAGACCTTTGGCGCGATTGCGCATGGCCTGGCCACCTACGGCGAACCGTTTCGCGCGATGCAGGTCCTTGCCAATGGCGTTGGTAGTCCACGCCATGCACAGATGCTGCGCGACAGTCTGCCAGCCGGTATCGCATGGTCCGGCGCATTGGCACGCGATGCGTCGGCAAGTCTGCCGGAGCGGCATCTTGGCCTGCTGAGCGCCGACGAGCTGCCGGACCTGATGACACGCCTCGACCGATTGGCCGACACACTGGCGGAACTGCCATTGGCGCAGATGCCGCCAGCGGTCAGCTTCGAGAATGCCGCCATGCCCGCGCCGCCGGCGCTGTTGGCCGGCAAATGCATCGCCGTTGCGAAGGACGATGCGTTTCGCTTTATCTACCCCGCCAATGTGGAACTGCTGGAAGCGCTCGGCGCCCGCCTTGCATGGTTTTCACCGCTGCGTGATGGCGGCCTGCCAGCATGCGATGCCATTTGGCTGCCTGGCGGATATCCCGAACTCCATGCCGCGGCGCTGGCCGCCAACACACCGATGCGCAATGCACTTCGTGCCGCGCATGCGAACGGCATGCCGATACTGGCCGAGTGCGGCGGCATGATGGCATTGTTCGATCTACTGGTCGACAAGGAGGGAGCGGCCCATGCGATGGCTGGATTGCTGCCCGGAACGGTGACCATGCAGCGCCGCCTGGCCGCGCTCGGGCACCAGGCCGTTACGCTGCCGGCGACCGGCGAAACCATGCGTGGCCATACGTTCCACTACTCGACCACCGCGTCGCCAATGACGCCAGCGGTCAGGGCCATCTCGCCACGTGACGGTTCAAGCGGGGAAGCGGTGTACCAGGCCGGCAGCCTGACCGCGTCCTACGTCCATTTCTATTTTCCGTCGAGCCCGGCGGCGACTGCCGCGCTCTTCAGCGGCGGATAACTTCGGCGGCGGAAACGCCTGCCGGCTCATGCCGCGTCGCGCTCGATTCGCGCAACGGCACCGGCAATCCCTGATTCGAGCTGTGCCAGCCCCTTCGACAGGTTGTGCATCGTGGTTTCCGACACATCGGCCAGCACGTCCTGCAGGAATGCCGAGCGGCGCGGCATGGCCTGATCGACGATATCGCGGCCGAGCGCGGTCAGCGTGACGTTGGTCATGCGATTGTCGCGCTCGCTGGTGGACCGTTCGATCCAGCCCAGCTCCTGCAATGCCTTCAATTGGCGGGTCAGCGCACCGGGATCCATGCCAACGCGATCGGCCAGCGGCTTTTGCGCAATCGGCCCCTCATGACCATAAAGCGCAAACAGAATGCGCCAGCGCGGCAACGGATGTCCGATGCGTTGTTCGAACGCGGCAGCATATGCGCGGTACGTGCGTCCGAACTGTTGCAATACGGCCAGGCTTTGTCGCTCCAGTTCCAAATCGAGTCTCCAGTTTGTCAGTCGGCGGCCATGACGGGCTCATGCACCCGCGCCAGCTTGATCGGCGGCACACGGCGCGCACGCCAGATGCCAAGCAGGGCCGCGATCGCCGCCAGCAACAGGCCCAGGTGAATGGCGCTTACCAGCGACACCCGCGCCTGCTCCAGCAGCAAGGCTCCATTGTGCCCTGCCTGCTGAAGATTGGTCAGCAATTCCGCCTGCGCCGTCTTGTCGATCAGGATCTGCGGATCCGTCATTCTGGCGGTCCACTCCGAGGCATTGGCCGATGCCAGCGCCGTGGTCACACCCGCGGTGTAACTGCGCGTCACCAGCGTGCCAACCAGCGCGGTACCCACCATCCCGCCCACCATGCGCAACGATTGCATCATGGCTGTGGCAATACCCAGGTGCGAGCGTCCCGCCGTCTGTTGCGCAAATACGGTCAGGTTGGGCAGCACAAAACCAAGCCCAAGCCCCGCGCACAACATGATGGCCAGCAACAGATTGTGATGCATGCCGCGCGTGGCTTGCGACAACCCCAACAGCGCCAGCCCCAGGATGCCAAACCCCGCATAGAGCATGCTATTGGGTTGCGGAATGCGCGTGATGATCCGGCCATTGACGATACTGCCAACCGTGATGCAAACCACCAGCGGCGTAACCAGCAGGCCGGCTTCCTTCGGCGAATAGCCAAACCCGCCCTGGAACAGCAATGGCGCATAGAGCAGCAGCGCGAACATCGTGAAGCCACCCAGCACCCCCAGCACGAAAAGCGGCGCAAGGGCGGGATTACGGAACATCTCGAGCGGCAGGATCGGATTCGCGCAGCGATGCGACCAACGCCACAGCGCCACGAATGCCGCGCAGGACAGCACGAGCAGGCCGATGGTCAACACGCCGAGGCCGCGCTCCGGCAGCCATTCCACGGACAATTGCAGACTGCCCAGACCCACCGCAATCAGCAATGCGCCGAGCCAGTCGATACGTGCCGGGCCGGTCTGCGACTGATGGCGCAGGTGCGGAAGGTAGCGCCACGCGAAGATCAGGCCAAGCAGGCCCACCGGTACGTTGATATAGAACACCGCGCGCCAGCCATACCATTCGGTCAGGACGCCACCCAGCGAGGGTCCCACGGCATTGGCCAGTCCAAACGCGGTGCTCAGGATCACCTGCCAGCGCAGGCGCACATGGGGGTCTGGAAACAGATCGGGGATACAGGCAAACGCAGTGCCCACCAGCATGCCGCCACCGATGCCCTGCAGTGCGCGCGCCGCCACCAGCAGCGGCATGTTCGTGGCCATGCCACAAAGTACCGATGCCACCAGAAACACGACAATCGAGGCCAGTACGAATGGCTTGCGCCCATAGTGATCGCCGAGCCGGCCAAAGATCGGCACGGTCACCACCGATGTGAGCAGATAGGCAGTGGCCACCCAGGCGTAAAACTCGAACCCTTGCAGTTCGGCCACCACCGTCGGCAGTGCCGTGGCCACCACGGTCTGGTCCAACGCCACCAGCATGACGACAAAGGCAATGCCGAGCATCGCCAGCAGCGATTCGCGGAACGGCAGCACCTGCCCGTTATCAAGCGATGACTTCGCTGAATGTGCCTTACTGTGCCCGGAACTTGATTCTGAAGCCATTTCTATTGCCACATCAATAATTGCACGGTCAATGATTGATGAATTATAGGCTGCTTGCTATTGACTTGCAGAAGATTTTAGCTTGCCATCGTTGTTCGCAACGCATGAGCGCAAGCCACGCCGGCGCGCGCCAAAGCCAGGAGAATGCATGAAGCCAGTCACGCTGATCGGTGCACCAACCGACGTCGGCGCCAGCATCCGCGGCGCTTCGATGGGCCCGGAGGCGCTGCGCGTTGCCGACATTGCCGGCGCCCTGGCCCGCACCGGGCTGGTGGTCAACGATGCCGGCAATCTCAACGGGCCGGGCAATCCGTGGCAGGCGCCGGTCGATGGCATGCGGCATCTGCACGAGGTACTCGCGTGGAACCAGCAGATCTTCGATATCACCTACGCCACGCTGCGTGACGGACAGATGCCATTGCTGATGGGCGGCGACCATTGCCTGGCGATTGGTTCCGTCAGCGCGGCGGCCCGCCATTGCCGGGAACAGGGCAAGCGCCTGCTGGTGCTATGGCTCGATGCGCACGCCGACGCCAACACCGGCAGCACCAGCCCCACCGGCAATATCCACGGCATGCCGGTTGCCTGCCTGTGCGGCGATGGCCCCGCGCCACTGATCGCACTCAGCGGCACGACCCCGGCCATGTCGGCGCAACAGATCCGCCAGGTTGGCATTCGCAGCGTCGACGCCCAGGAAAAACTGCGCCTGCGCGAACTGGGGCTGACGGTCTATGACATGCGCTATATCGACGAGAACGGCATGCGGCAGACCATGGAGCAGGCATTGGCCGGCATCGATGCCAATACGCACCTGCATGTCAGCTTCGACGTCGATTTCCTCGATAGCCAGATCGCGCCCGGCGTGGGCACGCCCGTGCGCGGCGGACCGACCTATCGCGAAGCTCACCTGGCGCTGGAAATGATTGAGGATACCGGCGCGCTGGGCTCGCTCGATGTACTCGAACTGAATCCGGCGCGCGACGTGCACAACCAGACCGCCGAACTCGTGGTGGAACTGCTGGAAAGCCTGTTCGGCAAATCCACGCTGTGACGCGCAGGCTCTGAAAAGAAAAGAGGCAGCGCGAAGCTGCCTCCCTTGTTGCCGCGTTCAGCGCACGGCGGCTATGACGCCGACTTGCTGCCGCCCGCGGTGCTGCCCGCCGCTGCACCGGCATCGCTGGCCGCAGGCCCGGTGACTTCGTTGAGCCCGCCGCCGAGTGCCTTGTACAGGTTTACCTCGCTGGTCAGCTGGTTCAACCGTGCATCGATCAGCGCCTGCTGCGCCGTGAACAACTGGCGCTGGGCATCGAGCAAGGTCAGGTAGCTGTCCACACCGGTGCGATAGCGCCCTTCCGCAAGCTTGAAGTAGTCCTGGCTGGCTTCCACCAGGCGCTGCTGCGCCTGAAGCTGGTCGGTGTAGGTACCACGCGCGGCGAGGCCATCGGACACCTCGCGGAACGCGGACTGCACCGTGCGTTCATACGTGGCGACGTTGATGTCCTTCTGGACCTTGGCGTAGTCGAGGCTGGCCCGCAGGCTACCTGCCGTGAAAATCGGCAGCGTGATCTGCGGCGAGAACAGCCAGGTGCCCGAACCCGCATCGAACAGACCGGACAACTGACGGCTGGCCGTGCCACCCGAAGCAGTCAGCGTGATGCGCGGGAAAAACGCCGCACGTGCCGCACCAATATCGGCATTGGCCGACTTCAGGCGATGCTCGGCCGCCAGGATGTCAGGACGATTCTGCAGCAGGTCCGAAGGCATGCCTGCCGGAACATCCGCCACCAGCTTCTGATCGAGGCTCAGTCCTTCCGGCACATCGGTGGGCATGCCCGCGCCCAGCAGCAGCGTCAACGCGTTGGCGTCCTGTGCCACCAGACGTGTATAGCGTGCCAGCGATGCCCGCGCATTCTCGACCTGTGTCTGCGACTGGCGCAGGTCGAGCCGCGAGGCGATCCCTTCTTCGAAGCTGCGCTTCGTCAGGTTGTAGGTGCGTTCATACGTGCCAAGCGTGTCCCGGGTAACCTGCAGGTTCGCTTCGTCGGCCCGCATCGTCAGGTAGGCATTGGCCACGCTTGCTACCAGTGCGATCTGCGTGCTGCGGCGTGCTTCCTCGCTGGAGAAATACTGCTCCAGCGCGGCTTCGCTAAGACTGCGCAGGCGACCGAACAGGTCGATCTCCCATGCGGTAGTACCCAGCGACACCCCATACTGGCTGCTGATGACACGCTGGCCCGTGGTCGACAGGTCGGCCGGCACGCGTTGCCGCGTACCCTGGCCGGTGGCGCCCACTTCCGGGAACAGGTCGGCGCGCTGGATGCGGTACTGCGCCCGATACGCCTCGACATTGAGCGCGGCCACGCGCAGGTCGCGGTTGTTGTCGAGCGCGATCTCAATGTACCGGCGCAGGCGCGGATCGGCAAAGTACTCACGCCATCCGAGCTCCACTGCCGGCGGCACCTGTGCGTCGTTGCCGTTAGCACGATAGGCGTCGCCCTGCGGGTAGCTTGCATCCACCGGCGCAGCCGGCCGCTCATACGTCGGAATCAGGCTGCAACCGGTCAGTGCCGCCGCGGCGGCCAGGCAAAGTAGCGTCTTTCTCATGCTTGAGCTCCCGTTTCCAGGGAGGACGATCCGGATTTGCGACGTCGCTCCTTGATCGCGCTCACCACGACGAAGAACAGCGGCACCCAGAAGATGGCCAGCACCGTGGCAGTGATCATGCCGCCGATCACACCGGTACCGATGGCATGCTGGCTGCCCGCGCCCGCGCCTTGCGACACGGCCAGCGGGAACACGCCCAGCATGAACGCCAGCGAGGTCATGATGATCGGGCGCAGCCGCATGCGGCACGCCTCCACCGCGGCTTCGACCAGCCCCTTGCCCTGGTCGTGCAGGTCCTTGGCGAACTCGACGATCAGAATCGCGTTCTTCGCCGACAAGCCAACCGTTGTCAGCAGGCCCACCTGGAAGAACACGTCATTGGACAGGCCGCGCGCGATGGTGGCCAGCAGTGCGCCAACCACACCCAGCGGCACCACGAGCATCACCGAGAACGGAATCGACCAGCTTTCATACAGCGCGGCCAGGCACAGGAACACCACCAGCAACGACAGCGCGTAGAGCGCCGGCGCCTGGGCTCCCGACAACCGCTCTTCGAACGACAGGCCAGTCCAGGAATAGGCGATACCCGGCGGCATCTCCTTCATGATTTCCTCGACCGCCTTCATGGCCTCGCCCGAGCTCTTGCCGGCAGCCGGCTCACCCAGGATTTCCACCGCGGGCACGCCGTTGTAGCGCTGAAGCTTCGGCGAACCGTAACTCCACTTGCCGCTCGCGAATGCCGAGAACGGCACCATGGCGCCCTTGTCGTTACGCACGAACCACTTGGTCAGGTCCTCGGGATTCATCCGCGCATTGGGACGGCCCTGCAGATAGACCCGCTTCACACGACCGCGATCGATAAAGTCGTTCACGTAGCTGGAGCCCCATGCGATCGACACCGTGCTGTTGATGTCGGTCAGCGAGATGCCCAGCGCGCGTGCGCGCTCGTCATCGATCTCGAGCACGTACTGCGGCTCGTCGTTCAGCCCGTTCGGACGCACGCGTTGCAGCGCCGGATTCTTGGCCGCAAGGCCAAGGAACTTGTTGCGGGCTTCCATCAATGCATCGTGGCCCAGGCCAGCCTGGTCCTGCATGTAGAAGTCGAAGCCGGTGGCGTTACCAAGCTCCTGCACCGCGGGCGGCGCGAAAGCGAACGCCAGCGAGTCACGGAACGTGCTGAACTTGGCCTGCGCGCGCTTGGTCAGGTCGAACACGCTGGTGGCATCGCCCTCGCGGTCCTTGAACGGCTTGAGCAGGATGAACGCAAGACCCGAGCTCTGGCCGCGGCCGGCAAAATTGAAGCCGTTCACGGTGAACAACGATGCAACGATCTTGCCTTCGTCGTTGAGCAGGTAGTTGCGCATCTGGTCGAGCACGACCTGGGTACGCTCGGCCGACGAGCCCGGCGGTGTCTGCACCTGGGCATACAGCACGCCCTGGTCTTCTTCCGGCAGGAACGAGGTCGGGATCCGCGTGAACAGGAAGCCCATCGCCACCACGATCAGCACATAGATGATCAGGAATGGCGAGCGGCGCTTCAGGATGCCCACCACGCTACGCTCATACTTCTGCGTGGACTTGATGAAGCTGCGGTTGAACCAGCCAAAGAAGCCCTGCTTGTGTTCGCCGTGGTCGCCCTTCTCGATTGGCTTGAGCATCGTGGCGCACAGCGCCGGTGTCAGGATCAACGCCACGAGCACCGACAGCACCATCGCGGAGACGATCGTGATCGAGAACTGGCGATAGATCACCCCGGTGGAGCCGCCAAAGAAAGCCATTGGCAGGAACACCGCGGACAGCACCAGCGCAATGCCGACCAGCGCGCCCTGGATCTGCCCCATCGATTTTCGTGCGGCTTCCTTGGGGCCAAGTCCCTCTTCGGACATCACCCGCTCGACGTTCTCGACCACCACGATGGCATCGTCCACCAGCAGGCCGATCGCCAGCACCATCCCGAACATCGTCAGTGTGTTGATCGAATAGCCGAACGCGGCCAGCACGCCGAATGTACCCAGCAGCACCACCGGCACGGCGATCGTGGGGATCAGTGTGGCACGGAAATTCTGCAGGAACAGGTACATCACCAGGAACACCAGCACGATGGCTTCGAGCAGCGTCTTGACCACTTCATGGATCGAGTCGGCAATCACCGGCGTGGTGTCGTACGGGAACACCACCTTGATGCCCGGCGGGAACGAGGGCTCCAGCTGGTTCAGCGTGTTGCGGATGTTCTTGACCGTTTCCAGTGCATTCGCACCCGATGCCAGACGAATCGCGATACCCGATGCCGGACGGCCGTTGTACTGCGCGTTGATCGAGTAGTCCTGGCCACCCAGGCCAACATCGGCCACATCCTTCAGACGTACCTGCGAGCCATCGGTATTGACCTTGAGCAGGATGTTGCCGAACTGCTCGGCAGTCTGCAGACGCGTCTTGCCGATCACCGTAGCGTTGAGCTGCTGCCCCTGGACTGCGGGCAGGCCACCAAGCTGGCCCGATGCCACCTGCACGTTCTGGGCCTTGATGGCGTTGCTGACATCCAGCGGGGCCAACTGGTAGCTGTTGAGCTTGGCCGGATCGAGCCAGATCCGCATCGCGTACTGCGAGCCAAACACCTGGAAGTCGCCAACACCCGCGGTACGCGAGATCGGATCCTGCAGGTTCGACACGATGTAGTTCGACAGGTCTTCGCGCGAGGTCTGCGGATCGGTCGAGATCAGGCCAACGATGATCAGGAAGTTACGCACCGACTTGGTCACGCGAATGCCCTGCTGCTGCACTTCCTGCGGCAAGAGGGGCTGTGCCAGCGCCAGTTTGTTCTGGACCTGCACCTGCGCGATATCGGGGTTGGTACCCTGTTCGAACGTTGCCGTGATCGTCATGCTGCCGTCGGAGTTCGATTCCGACGAGATATAGCGCAGTCGATCGAGACCGTTCAGCTGTTGCTCGATCACCTGCACCACCGTGTCCTGCACGGTTTGCGCCGAAGCGCCCGGGTAGGTCACGGAGATGGCGATGGTGGGCGGCGCAATGGCCGGATATTGCGTGACCGGCAGCGAGCGTATCGACAGCACGCCGGCCAGCATGATCACGAGCGCGATCACCCACGCAAAGATCGGCCGTTCGATAAAGAAATTAGACATGGCAAATCCTCATGCATCGGTCCTTGTCAGGACTTGGCGGCGGGGGCCGAAGCTGCTGCTGCGGGCACCGATGCCGGGGCCGTGCCGGCCTGCGCCGCATCGGCTTCCGTCGCCTTGACCTTCGCACCCGGGCGGACAAACTGCAGACCTTCAACGATCACACGATCGCCGGCCTTGAGGCCATCGGTCACGAGCCAGTAATTGCCAATGGTGCGATCGGTCTTGAGGACGCGCAGCTCCACTTCGTTATTGGCATTGACCACCAGCGACGTAGGTTGCCCCTTGAGATCCCGCGTGACACCTCGCTGCGGGGCGAGGATGGCCGACTGCTTCACGCCCTCCGACAGCCGCGCATGCACAAACATGCCAGGCAACAGTTCGTTGCGCGGGTTCGGGAACACGGCGCGCAGCGTGACCGAACCGGTACCCTGGTCAACCGCCACTTCCGAGAACTCCAGACGGCCAGACTCGGGGTACGCGCTGCCATCTTCCAATTGCAGCGTTACCTTGGCCGCATTGGTGCCGGCGCTCTGCAACTGGCCATTCGCCAGCTCCTTGCGCAAACGCAGCAACGAAGCAGAGGGCTGCGTCACATCCACATAGATCGGATCGATCTGCTGGATCGTCGCCATGGCGTTTGCCTGGCCGTTGGTAACCAGCGCACCCTCGGTCACCAGCGAGCGGCTGATTCGACCCGAAATCGGCGACAGCACCCTGGTGTATCGCAGATTGATATGCGCCTGGTCCACGGAAGCCTTGGCCTGCAGGTATGAGGCCTGGGCTTCGGCGTACTGCTGCTTGCTGACCGCTTCGTCACCAACCAGCCTGCCGTAACGTTCCGCCAGCAGCCGCGACGATTCGAGCGTTGCCTCGGCACTCTTGGCAGTGGCTTCGTAGGTCGAGGGATCAATCTGGTACAGCTGCTGACCCTGCTTGACGTCGCTGCCTTCCACGAACAGGCGCTTCTGGATGATGCCGTTGACCTGCGGGCGAACTTCGGCAATCCGGAACGGCATGGTGCGGCCCGGCAGGGACGTATCAAGCGTGACGGATTCGTCCTTCAGCGTGACAACTTTCACTTCAGGCGTCTGAGCCGCGGGGGGCTTGTTTTCCTTGCCGCAGGCGGACAGCACCGTTACGGCAATAGCCAGCATGCCTGGAATCAAAGCACGCCTGGCGCGCATTGCTTGCATAGCGAATTCCTCGAGGATGAAACGGAATGGTTCTTCTTGAGCCTGGCCTGACCAGGCGACGTCACGACGCGCGTGGACGCAATTGGCGTGCCTGCTCGAGGCACGATCGGATATCGGTTCAGCGGATTGTCGCCATGGGCTCCTGCTTTCGCCAGCGCGCTGGCCTGGAGTAACACTCAACGCCGGCCACGCTGCAAGCGCCGCCGGCACAGGGCTGCCCGCATGGCGTCCCTGCTCCCCGTACTCTCAAAATCCTGCTCGGTCTTCAATTATTGTTATTACTGCCTGCTCGGCGTTTCGCCGATCGATAACAATAATCGGTTTCGCCAATGTTTGCAGACGACCACTTCCATCGTGGTATCCATCAGACAGCCTTTCTGCAGACCCACATTGAACCACCAGCCCCCTCCAAGTGGGCCGCCGAGTCATGCGGCACTGCAGCATTCGAGTTGCATGCAGGCAAAACGTTCAATAAGCATGCTTCCGATAAGGCTCAATCCTACCAGTTAGTAGATAGGTGCGGATGACAGAAATTTGTCTGTAATGAAGTGAAATAGTTCATCTCGTGATGGATTCCGGCCGTTTTGGGGCTTGAAGCTTGAGATGGGATTATTCGCGGAACAGTGTTTTGCGCTAATGGGACAGTTCTTCTGGGTGGGAACGAGGGTTCGTTCGAAGAACAAGTATGGGCAAATCAATGTCGATTCGGGGAATATTTGCTGCAACGCAGCATACCTGGAATCGTTGCGCAGCGCTTGCTGCAAGAAACCATCGTGATAAACCGTTCGCCCAAAAGCAAAACCCCCAAGCTTATGGGCTTGGGGGTTCTGGGTATAAGAGCC
>CAUUBQ010000022.1:0-125283 GCA_963543405.1 uncultured Cupriavidus sp. | reverse complement strand
GTGCCATCGTCGAGCGCTTCGCCGCCGACGAACTGCAGGCCAAGATGCCGGTGCTGCATGAACTGCTGGGCGTATGAGGAGCAACCATGAACCTGTTTGAAATCCCCCTGCCGGCCCTGCTGTCGCAACTGCTGCTGGGGCTGGTCAATGGCGCGTTCTACGCCATGCTGAGCCTGGGGCTGGCCGTGATTTTCGGCCTGCTCAACGTGATCAACTTCGCGCATGGTGCGCTGTTCATGCTGGGGGCCGTGCTGGCCTGGGCGGGCATGACCTACGCGGGCCTCGGCTATTGGGAGATGCTGCTGCTTTCTCCGCTGATTGTCGCCGGAGTCGGCATCGTCATCGAGAAGACCATGCTGCGCTGGGTCTACAAGCTCGATCACATCTATGGACTCCTGCTAACCCTGGGCATCACGCTGGTAATCGAGGGGCTGGTGCGTTCGATCTATGGCGTGTCGGGCCTGCCGTATTCGCCGCCAGAAGCGCTGCAAGGTGCCGCCGATCTCGGCTTCATGCATCTGCCGATCTATCGGTTGTGGGTGGTCGGTGCATCGATGGCGGTTTGCATGATGACCTGGTACGTGATCGAGAAGACCAAGCTCGGCGCTTACCTGCGCGCGGGCACCGAGAACGCCAAGGTGGTGGAGGCGTTCGGCATCAATGTGCCGCTGATGGTGACGCTGACCTACGGATGCGGTGTGGCACTGGCCGCGTTCGCGGGTGTGCTCGCGGCGCCGGTCATGCAGCTATCTCCGCTGATGGGCCAGAACCTGATCATCGTCGTGTTCGCCGTCGTCGTCATTGGCGGCATGGGTTCTATCCTGGGGGCAATCCTCACCGGCCTGGGGCTGGGTGTCATCGAGGGGTTGACCAAGGTGCTGTATCCGGAGGCCTCTTCAACCGTGGTCTTCGTCCTGATGGTGGTGGTTCTGATGTTGCGGCCGGCGGGGCTGTTTGGAAAGGAGAAATGATGGACGGACAATCGATTGTGGCGGCTCCCGTGGCGCAACCGGGTGCGCAGGGGCGTTTGCCCCGGGCATTGGTGTACGGGCTGGCGCTGGTGTGCCTGATGGCGGCTCCCATGGCTGGCGCCTATCCGGTTTTCATCCTCAAGATCCTGTGCTTTGCCTTGTTCGCATGTGCCTATAACCTGCTGATCGGCTATACCGGGCTGTTGTCATTCGGCCATGCGGCATTCTTCGGTGGAGCAGGGTATGTAGCAGGCCACGCCATGAAGGTCTGGGGCGTGACGCCCGAGTTGGGCCTTGTGCTTGGCACGGTCACTGGCGCACTGATCGGGCTCGTCGTCGGGGGCATAGCGATCCGGCGCCAGGGTATCTATTTTTCGATGATCACGCTCGCGCTGGCGCAGATGCTGTTCTTCGTCCTGCTTCAGGCACCGTTTGCAGGCGGCGAAGACGGCATGCAGGGCATACCGCGCGGCAGGCTGTTTGGCGTGCTCCCGCTGTCGGACGATACGACCCTGTACTACGTGGTGCTGGCTATCGCCGTGGCCGCGTTCGCATTGATCGTGCGCACCGTGCATTCCCCGTTTGGACAGGTACTCAAGGCCATCAAGGAGAACGAGCCACGGGCAATCTCACTTGGCTATGATGTCGACCGCTTCAAACTGGCCGCCTTTGTTCTCTCGGCGGCGCTCTCCGGGCTGGCGGGTTCCATGAAGGCACTGGTTCTGGGATTCGAGACGCTGACCGATGTGCATTGGTCGATGTCCGGCATGGTGATCCTGATGACGCTGGTGGGCGGCCTTGGCACACTCACCGGCCCAATCGTCGGCGCGTTCGTGATCGTGATGCTGGAGAACAAGCTTGGAGACCTCGGCACCGCACTCGCGGCCAGCACGGGCGTTGACTGGTTCAATGGTCTTGGAGAGTCCGTTTCCATGGTGACCGGGATGATCTTCGTTGCGTGCGTGCTGGCCTTCCGGAAGGGGATCGTAGGAACGCTGGCGAGCAAACGATAGGCCGAACGACCTTCAAGTGCATGACGGTTTGCCGGATCGCCAAGGGGTGCGATCCGGCTTTTTTATTGGTTTATCGAAGAATTCCGTGGGCCAGGCCGCCTCCATGAGCAATGCCAGCGAAGCTTGGAGCTATCAAGCAGCGGGCTACACTAGCGAGGTAAAGACACCGTTTGGAGAGGGCTCATGCAGAATCCGATCGAACTGTATGGCGCCTTGACGGGCAACTGCATTCGCGCCGCGATTGCGCTGGAAGAGGCGGGTGTCCCGCACACGGTCAAACGCGTCGACCTGGCGGCGGGTGAGCAGCAGGGCGTCGAGCATCGGACCTTGAATGCGTTCGGCAAGGTTCCAGTTCTCGTTGAGCATCGACCCCAAGGCGACTTCGTCTTGACGCAATCGAACGCGATCATGCTTTTCGCGGCGGAGCGTTCCGAAAATCGACTCCTGCCTGCGGATCCGGTTGCGCGTGCGAGAGTCTACGAGCGCTTCTTTTATTTCCTGACTGACGTTATTGCGGTAAGTCATGGTGCGTTCCGCCTTGAGCAATTGGGCGCCGGATCAGAGGCTGCCAAGATCAACGGCCTGGCGAGTTCGGCGCTCGCCGAGTCGGAGCGGTTTTTAGTCTCGGCGCCGTTCATGGCCGGTGACGAATTCTCTCTCGCCGACATTTCGGCATTCACCATCGCCAATGCCTTGCGCGACGTTCTACCGTGGGCGAAGCATCCTGCTCTAGCGCGCTGGTTCGAGGTCGTCTCCGCGCGACCCTGTGTTATCCGCGGTCTCAAGGCATTTGCCTAGTGGCAATGCATCACCCCCTCAGTCGATGCATGCCTTTCGGCGCACTTTGAGGTTGTGATTTTCTTTCCTTGACTTCAATTTAGATGGTGACTACCATCTATTTAAGATGGTTGGTGACCACAAACATAGGGGTCCGCATGAGAAAGACGAAGATTGAGACTGCAGAGACCCGGCGCCGCGTTGTTGAGGCCGCCGCCCGGGAATTCCGCTTGAAGGGCATCCAGGCGACTGGACTCAATGACGTGATGAGACCGTTAGGCCTGACACAGGGTGGCTTTTATCGGCACTTCACTTCAAAGGATCACTTGGTCGCGGAAGCGTGTACGCAGGCGATGAAGGAGGTGCTCGATGGACTGGCGACAGTCGTTCGTGACAGTGAGCCTGCCGGTGGATTTGCTGCCATGGTCGAGGCCTACGTCTCCCAGGCGCATCGCGATACGCAGACGGGTGGATGCCCGCTGGCGGCGATGGGTAGCGAACTCGCCAGAGCCGATAAGCAAACACGCGCGTCAGCCGCCCAAGGTTTCGATGACCTGGTTGACGTACTGGCGAAGCATCTGGCGGACAAGCCGCCGCAGGAAGCCAGGTCGTCTGCCGTGTTTGCGGTGGCAGCCATGATCGGGGCCATCACGATGTCAAGAGTCGTTGAAGATTCCGACGCTTCAACGGCGATTCTGGAGGATGTGAAGCAGCACCTCGGGGCGATGTAAACCTGTCGGACACATTCACAGATTGGAGCAATGCATGGAACAGCGTAAATACCTCATAACTGGCGCCACGGGGAAGACCGGCGTCTATACCGTTCAATTCCTCCTTAAGGCTGGGCACGCGGTTCGCGCTTTTGTCCGGCAGGAAGATGAGCGCAGCGCTGCGTTGCGCGAGGCGGGGGCAGAGATTTTCGTCGGCAATCTCCTGGAACACGACGATGTGATTCGCGCCATGGACGGCGTGGACGGGGCTTACCTGTGCTATCCGGTTCGACCTGGCTACATCCAGGCCACCGCGTACTTTGCCGATGCGGCACGCCGTTCCGGAGTCAAGGTCGTGGTCGAGATGTCTCAGATCTCGGCGCGGGAAGATTCCAAGAGCCATGCTGCGCGGGACCATTGGATTGCAGAGCGCGTGCTCGACTGGTCGGATGTGCCGGCCGTTCATATTCGTCCGACGTACTTTTCCGAGTGGCTGACGTTTCCGTGGGTGCTCGATCCCCTGGTGCAAGAAGGCAAGATTACGCTGCCCTACGGGGAAGGGCGTCATGCACCGATTGCCGCCGAAGACCAGGCGCGCCTGATCGCCAATATTCTTGCGGAGCCCGCTGGCCATATTGGCAAGACTTACTCCCTCTTTGGTCCCGTCGAACTCAATCAGCAGCAGATCGCAGACGAGATCAGCAAGGTGCTGGGGCGCGAGATCTCCTATGTGCCCTCGACCCTCGAACAATATCGTGCGCATCTGCAGAAGTACGACCTGCCGGAGTTCGTGATCCAGCATTTCCTGGAAACCGCCGTCGACTATCAGAACGGTGTCTTTTCCGGTACCGATGGCGTGATCGAACAAATCACGGGCCAGCCGCCGCAGACCGTAGCTGCCTTTGTGCAGGCGAATCGCGAGGTGTTCCAGGCTTGATTTGCCGACCGCTCAGCCCCAGGCTCTTGGGGCGGGCAGGGTGGCGTAGGCACATGCAACACAATCGCGAATTGGAAAGGTGCGACAGGCGTTAGCCTCGGACCGCCAGGAGTAAGAAATGAGTACCCCCGTCACCATCAATGGCTTCATTGCGCCCAGTTCGGAGCTGTCTCGAAAAGCCGCTGCCCTCGTCGAGGGCGTCCATTCGGAAGCGATGCTGAATCATGTGCACCGGACTTGGTGGTTCGCCGAGTTCCTGGGGCAGAAGAGGGAATTGAAGTACGACCGGGAGGTCGTCTACCTTGCATCGATCCTTCACGATCTTGGCTTGACCCATGAGTTCGTTGCCGATCAGCGTTTCGAAGTCGATGGCGCGAATGCTGCCAGCAAGTTCTTGCGTAGCCATGGCTACCCCGATTCCAAAGCCGACCTGGTATGGGATGCGATCGCGCTCCATTCCAGTGGCGGCATCGCCGAACTGAAGGCGCCTGAGATCGCACTGGTCTTCATGGGGGCGCATGTCGACGTACTCGGATTGCACTATGACGAGATTACGCTTTCGTTCATTGACGACGTGCTTCTGTTGTATCCGAGAGTCGGATTCAAAGCCGCGTTCCAGGAAGCTTTGGCCGAAGTCGCAAAGAAGAAGCCATACACCGCGATCGCCACGGGACTGGCAGACATCGGCCACCGCCACGTAGATGGATTCTGCATTCCGGATGTCTGTGACCTGATCGACGGAGCACCGTTCGAAAGCTGATACCCGTTCACCGGACTTTTCCCAATCCAGATGCCATGGCGCAGATGCCATGGCACTTCAACCAGGAAACTTGATATGAAAATCGAAAATTCCGTTGTTTTCGTAACCGGCGCGAGCCGCGGGTTGGGGCTTGCATTTGCCCGTGAAGCGTTGGCCCGCGGCGCGGCGAAGGTGTACGCCGGCGTGCGCAATCCGGCGGCATTTGACGAGCCGGGCATCATTCCTGTTGCGCTGGACGTGACTGACCCGGTGTCGGTCGCGGCCGCGGCCCGGTTGGCGAAGGACGTTACCGTGCTTGTCAACAATGCGGGCATCGCGGAAATTACTGGTTCACCGTTTGCCGTTCATGCGGAAGACCACGCACGCCGCGTTTTCGAGACGAACTACTACGGTGTCATGCGTGTGACGCAAGCATTTGAACCCTTGCTGCCAAGCGACGGACGCGCAGCCATCATCAATGTTCTATCCGACGTGACCTGGCGCACGGTGCCGATGCTTGCACCATATTCGGCGTCAAAGGCCGCAGCGTGGAGTTACACGAACAATATTCGGGCGCAGTTGAAGGATCGACTTATCTCGGTGGTGGGATTGCACGTTGGCTTCGTGGATACTGATCTCACCAAGGATTTCGACGTTCCCAAAGCCAATCCTTACGATGTCGTCCGCCAGACGTACGATGCGCTGGAAGCAGGAGAAAGTGAGGTACTGGCCGACGCGGGTAGCAAGGCACTGAAGCGGACACTTTCCCTGGCTGTTCCGGGCTACATCAATCCCGAGGTCCTCGAGGGTGAATGACAGGGAGAGGCTTGCCGAACGCCAATGGGGTAGCCCCGCAGCAGGCCGGATCCTGCCAATTGGCAGTTTCTGCAAGCTGGGGCTGCGAATGTCGGCTCATGCAAGCCATTCACCTGTCGAGTGTGGGTCAGAACCGATGTCGCATGCCAACGCCCATAGTCTCGGCATGCGGCTGGCCGGTTACCCTGTCATAAAAACAGGCAGCATACAGATCCGTTCGTTTGGACAGGTTGTAGTCATAGGCAATGCCTGCCGTATGTCTGCCGATCGCGGCGGAGTCATTGCGCGAGTTGGCATAGGCATAGGAAGCGAGGAAGTTGCCGGCACCAATGGGAACGGAGGCGCCAACCTGTCCGTTGGCGTGACGGATATCGCCTTGCGTGCCATCGATGACCGTGCGAATGTACTGGCCCTGCCCGAATACCTTGACGACGCCAAAGTCGTAGCTAACGCCAAGCTGCGCGGCAGTTTGCTTGTGAAAGCCATTCAATGCCGCGGGCGGGGCGGCAACATCGCCCGGAACGATATTGAAACTGGTTTGCTGGAATGCCGCCGTTGCCGCGAACGCCCCACTGAAGTAGGTAACATTGCCGCCCCACTTGTTCTGTCCCGTGCTTCCTGGCTGCTCGCCAAACGCATAGATCAGGTTCACCGTCAGGCCACCAACGGTTGGCGTCGAATACACGACGGAGTTTGACCAGCCGGAATCGCCAATGATGCCGGGATCGAATACGCGTCCGTCGGTCGCTGTCTTGTAGGTCTGGAAGATCGACGGCCCGAAATTGTAGGAGTCCACCAAAGGGTTAAACAGGATGGTCGAGAGAAAGTAGGGCGTCGTATTCCGACCAAGCCTGACGGTGCCGTATGCCGACGACTGCAATCCCACATATGCATTGCGCGTCAGGAATCCGTCGGTATCGGAACGGCCGAAGCGCCCCGTGTCGACGCGATAGAAGCCATTCAGGTCGAAGACGGCCTTCAGGCCACTGCCGAGATCCTCGGACCCGCGCATGCCCCAATAGGACGTCTGCATGCCGCCAGCCCCGAGTATGGCTGCACGGTTACCACCGGAGGCGCGCGTGGTGCCTGCAAAGGCGTCCACCTGGCCATACAGGGTGACACTCGACTGTGCCAATGCCGGCTGCGTCAGGGGGAAGGTGGCCAACAGTGCTGCGACGACGAAGGTTCGCTCAATGTAAATCATGGTCTCCTCTTTCTTGTTGTGGAAAAGCGAGTGCTTGGGTCTAGATGGCGATACCGCCGTGAGCGCTGGACCACTGCGACGGGTGGGCCAGGAAGGCACGCAGTTCGGACAGCTCAGGCTCCGCCGCGGTGCGGGTTTCGCTCAGGACGTCGAGGACGTCGTGCCATGTCGCCAGAGCGTGGATTCGCGGGTTCCATTGGGAAAGCGCGCGTGCGGCCGGAAAGACCCCGTAGTCAAACAGGACGAGGATGTCCTGCACAATTGCGCCGGCGTCGGCCAACGCCGCGCAGAAGGCGGCCTTCGACCGTCCGGCCGCCATCATGTCGTCGACCAGCAATACGCGGTCACCGGGACGGATATCGCCCACGACCTTTGCGGCGGGGCCCATGCCACGCGCTTCCTTGCGGACGTAGACCATTGGCAGATTCAGGCACTCGGCAACCCAGGCGGCAAACGCAATGCCGCTGGATTCGGCGCCGGCGATCACGTCGATTCCGGGCAGGCGATCGCGGTCGCGAAGCAGCGTCAGCCCCTGCAGGATCAGCGCCCGCCGCAATGCGGGGTAGGAGATCAGGCGGCGGCAATCGATATAGACCGGACTCGCCCAGCCGGAAGGCAGGCGAAACGGTTCGTCGCTACGGAAGCGAACGCATCCGGCGTCCAGTAGTGCCTGGCTGACGGATGCCTTGAGGGTGATGTCGGCGCGATTCTCGGACATGGTGATGCATTCCAAATGAATGAAGGTGCGAAACTACGCGAGGGCCCAGGGAAGCGTTTCCCCGGCGAGGAACGTCTGGATGCGGCGGCCATCATCGAGCTCGACGTTCCCCGTGACGCGCGTCGGCGTCCGGCGAAAGGTCACGCTGCCTTGATTGAGCGGAACGCCGTAGAAGCGCGCGCCGTTTTCGCTCGCAAAGGCCTCGAACCGCGACAGCGCCTGTTCCTCTTCGAATACTGTGAGATATGCCTGCAGTGCGACAGGGGCGCTGAAAATGCCGGCGCAGCCGCACGCCGATTCCTTCGCGTGCGTGTCGTGCGGCGCGGAATCCGTCCCCAGGAAGAACGCAGGAGACCCCGAAGTGGCCGCACGCCGCAGTGCCTGCCGATGGTGTTCGCGCTTGAGAACGGGCAGGCAGTAGTAGTGAGGACGAATGCCACCAGTGAACATCGCGTTGCGATTGAACATCAGATGCTGAGGGGTGATGGTCGCCGCCAGGCGGCCGCTCTCATCGCGCATGACGAAGTCCGCGGCATCTTCGGTCGTGATGTGCTCGAGCACGATGCGCAGGCGCGGATAGCGCTTGAGGATCTGCATCAGCGTCGTGCGCAGGAAGACCGCTTCCCGATCGAAGACATCGACCGTGGGGTCCGTGCATTCGCCATGGATCAATAGCGGCATGCCAATGTCCTGCATGGTTGCCAGAACCTTGGCAACCCGATCCACCGAGGTGACGCCGTACTCCGAATGCGTCGTGGCGCCGGCAGGGTAGAGCTTGGCCGCGACAAATGCGCCGGATTCGAATCCGCTCCGGATTTCGGCTGGATCGGACGCGTCGCAAAGGTAGCACGTCATCATCGGCGTGAACGACGAATCGGCCGGCAATGCGGCGCGGATGCGTTCGCGGTAGGCCAGCGCAGCCTCGGCGTTGGTCACCGGAAGCTTGAGGTTTGGCATCACGACGCCCCGGCCGAATTGCCTCGCGGATGGGGGAAGCACAGCGCGCATGACGTTGTCATCCCGCAGATGCAGATGCCAGTCGTCAGGACGACGGATGGTCAGCGTATTCATGGTTATGGCCTATCCCCTGCGCGGCAGCGCGCCGGGGCGTCAAGTGCATCGAGTGCGTCGTAGAGGACCTTCGTGCCGAGCATGAAGTCGTCCAGGTCCATGGCCTCGTCCGGGTTGTGCGAGCCATGTTCGTTGCGCACGAACAGCATGGCCGTCGGAATGCCGGCATTGGCGAACAGCGATGCGTCGTGGCCAGCGCCGCTCGGCACCGCTTCCACGGGCAGTTCGGCACTGGCGCAGGCCTTGCGCAGGAGTTCCGACAGCGCGGGATCCATCGTGGCGGGGGAGGATTCGATGCGCCGGTCGAACTCGAAGCACACGCCTCGATCGCGGCTGATGGCCTTGCATTCGGTGCGGAACAGTTGGTAAAAGCCCTCAAGGGTGTCCACGCTCTTGCTGCGCACTTCGAAGCTGAAGTCCACCTTACCGGGGATACGTGAGATGGAATGCTCCGCAGGATCCGTGGAGACGATGCCGGTGGTAACGACCAGGTCGCTGCCGCGCTCCAGGAGCACTTTCCAATGTTCGTCGAGCCGCGTGATGAGGTCCGCTACCGCGAACATCGCGTCCTTGCGCAGCCAGCGAGGAACGGCGCCGGAATGCCCCGGTTCGCCAATACAGGTCACGCGGTTGTGGCGGACATTGCCGCGAATGCCGGGTACCACGGCCAGCGGGAGCTTGCGTGCGACCATGACCGGTCCCTGTTCAATATGCAGTTCCAGGAATGCCGCGGCCAAAGCCCGGTCGAACAGCGGCTGCTGCGTCGCGATGGCGTCGATGTCGGCGCCAGCCGCAGCCATGCATTCGGCGAGCGTCTGGCCGGAACTGCGATGCCTAAGCGCGAGGTCTTCCGGCGTCAGCTTGCCCAGCGCGGCACCTGAGCCCATGTACGCCTTGCCGAACCAGGCGCTTTCCTCGCCGCGGAACGCAATGACCCGAAGTGGGACGGCGGGGCAGGCGCCGCGCTCCTTTCGGGCAATCTGGCACAGCAGCCCGGCGATGATGCCAGCCAGTCCATCGAAGTTGCCGCCTTGCGGTACGGAGTCCATATGCGAGCCTACCCACGCGGCCGGCGCGCGCGCGTCTTCGTCTGGCAGGGAGAACACGAGGTTTGCGGCGTGGTCGCTTTGCACGTGGAGCCCGTGTTGAGCGGCGACGCGCTTCAGATAATCCGCCGTTGCGGATTCGCCCGCGCCGTAGCTGTCTCGGGTGATGCCGACGCCGTCGAACGACAATGCGCGAATGTCTGTGAAGAGCTGCTCGGCGAGGGGCTTGAGGTGGAGGAAGTCCATAGGCTTGTCTCGTTGCTCAACCCGATTGCTGGGCGAAGCGAAGCCAGCGGTCGCTAAGCTGGCGATCCAGGATCACCTGGCCGGTAAGGTCGCGGATGGATTCGACGCCGGCCTGCGCGCAGTACGTGTGAAGCCCATCGATGATCTTCTGCATCGCCGCCGGGTCGCGGAACGATGCGGTGCCAACCTGGATGGCCGAGGCGCCTGCGAGCATGAACTCGACGGCATCCTCGGCACTCTGGATACCGCCGCAACCAATGATGGGGATGCGCACCGCGCGATAGCACTGGTGCACCATACGCAGCGCAATCGGCTTGATTGCGGGTCCCGAGAGGCCTCCCATGACATTGCCGAGCTTGGGCTTGCGGCTATGGATATCGATCGCCATGCCCAGCACGGTGTTGCCCATGACAATCGCGTCCGCACCAGCCTCCTCGGCGGCCCGCGCCACTGCGGCAATATTGCCGGCATTGGGTGTGAGCTTTACCCAGAATGGGTGCCTGGTACGGCGGCGGATCGCGGACACGGCCTTGTACGTCGTCTCGGGTAGCATGGCAAAGGCCATGCCGTCCGCTTCGAGATTGGGGCACGAGATGTTCGCTTCGATCGCCGCGACCTCAGGCAGCGACATCTCTTCGCAGGCCGCGCCGAACTCTTCGGCAGTGTCGGCCGAGATGGACACGATGACGGGCGTGTCGAATTGCGTGTAAGGGGGAAGTACGTTCCGCCTGTAGCAGTCCAGTCCCTTGCTGGGGATGCCGATGGAGTTGAGCATGCCACTGCAGGTTTCCGCCACGCGCGGGGTAGGGTTACCCGCTCGCGACTTGGGTGAAACGCTCTTGATGACCATGGCACCAAGCTGGTTGAGGTCCATGGCTTCGCGATACTCGATCGCAAAGCAGCCGGATGCAGGCATGACGGGGTTGCGCAGGGTCAGGTCGCCAACCCGTACGGTCAAATTAGCCAAATTCCACCTCCCCGACGACTTCACGAATCTTGAATACCGGACCTTCGCGACATACACGCAAGAACTGCTTGTCACCGTCGCAATCGAACAGGCGCACGCAGGACAGGCATACGCCCATTCCGCATGCCATGCGCTGTTCCATGGCGACTTCTGCCTCGATCTCCGGATGGTCTTGCAGAACGCGCTGGAGCAGCATCAGCAGACGGTGCGATCCGCAGGTGTAGACCGCGTCTGGGCGTTGTGCGGCGATAACGTCCCGGATCAGGTTCTCGACCGCCTCCACCGACGACGTGCCATCGGCGTCGAACACGCTGTGTACCTCCGCGGGGGCACCACGCAGGAATTCCTTCTCCATCAGGTCAGCCGGCGTGCGTGCGGACATCACTGCGGTGACTGCAACGCCAGCCTCGGCCGCCTGGTGGATCAGCGGCGCCATCGTGGCGAGACCGACGCCGCGGGCTACAACGAGAATCCTTCGGAAGGATGGCTTGAACGTAAAGGTGTTGCCGAGCGGGCCGACAATGTCCAGGTGGGCGTCAACGGGCAATGTGGCCATCGCCCGTGTGCCCACGCCAGTGACGTTGTAAAGGAATTCGATCCTGCCCGTCTCGGGCCCGGCGCCATAGACGCTCATCGGCCGCAGCAGGAACGGCTGCGCTTCGGCCGTGGTCGGGCAATGAAGCTGGTAGAACTGTCCGGGGCGCGTGATGTCGGCAATTGGCGCGTCGGATTCGAGCCGGATGTACCGGTATCGCGCGTTGACCCAGTGGTGTTCGACAATTCGACAGCGATAGGAGGCTACGGTAGTCGCGGAATTCGCGCTACGCACGTTGGCACACATGGTGAAACTCCTGTGGAGGGCGCTGCGCCGGACGGCGCAGCCAAGGAAATGCCAGGTAGGTTCCGGCGTTACTCGAGCTCGACGCCCTTGAGTTCGGGGATGAGGAAAATCGTCGCGATCATGTCCAGGACGTAGATGCTCGCAAGCAATGCGATGGCAATGGGAAAGGAGTAGGTCGCCGCGATGGCGCCTACGACAATCGGTCCCAGTCCGCCGACTGCGCGCCCGATGTTGAACAGGACGTTCTGCGCGGTGGCGCGTGCTGCCGTGGGGTAGGCCTCGGAGATCAGCGCGCCATAGCCACCGATCATGCCGTTGACGAACATGCCCATCACCGCACCGGCCCACAGCATTGTCATGGGATCGGAGAGCCGGGCGTAGAGCAGCACCATTGCCACCGCGCCTGCCTGGAAGATCAGGAATGTCGGCTTGCGCCCGATGCGGTCCGCGAGGTGGCCGAAGATTACGACGCCGATCATCATTCCGACGATCGTCACGGATGTCCACATGGCCGACTTGGTTAGTGAGAAGCCTAGTGTCTTGGATAGATAGGTGGGTAGCCAGATCATGATGCCGTAGTACCCGAAATTCTGGACCGAGCAGAGGACGACGATGCCAAGGCTGATACGCGTCGTCTTGCGGTCCGCGACGAGCAGCTTGAATGCGTTGGGCCTTTTCTCCGTGCGAGCGCTGCGGACGAATACTTCCGGTTCGTGCAGGCGATTGCGGATGAACCATGCAACCAGTGCGGGAATTACCCCGATCACGAACATGCCGCGCCAGCCGACCACGGGCAGCAGCAACGGCGTCAACAACGCTGCCAGAAGCACGCCGGACTGCCATCCCAGGGCGACGTACGACGAGACGCGCGCGCGCTTGCTAGCCGGCCAGGCTTCGGCCGCAAGTGCCATGCCGATGCCGAACTCACCACCCAGGCCAACGCCGGCGATGGTGCGATAAATCAGCAGATCCCAGAATCCCTGTGCAAACGCACACATGCCTGTAAATACCGCAAACAGGACGATGGTCCAGGTCAGCACGCGGACACGTCCATAGCGGTCGCTGAGTGAGCCAAAGATGATGCCGCCCGCGACGGCGCCGACCAGCGTCCATGTCACGAGCGCGCCGGACTGACTCGTCGTGAGTGCGAGGGCGGCGCTGATGGCTGGCAGCATGAAGCCGAGGATCAAAAGATCGAAGCCGTCCATGGCATAGCCGATGGCGGATCCGGCCAGGGCCTTCCACGCATATGGGGAGGTTGGGGCTTCGGCCTCCGGAATGGATTGGGCGAGTGGCTGACTTTGCATTCTGTCTCCATTTTTAGACTGTAAGGGCCTGAAAAACCACTGCATTGATGCTTGCTTGCGCCTCATGGAGGGAGGGAAGTGCGGATGCAGTGGAGAATCTTATTTTTTAGACTATGCTTGAGGTGCGAGGATTGCAAGCAGTTTGGGGGTGTATGCGGGTTTTCACCGGGTCTGGTCTGACGAAACGCTGTGCCAGCAGGGTTAGCGTGCTATAGTGCTTGGAATCTAATTAATGAGACAGAAATGGAACGCCGCGCTACGACATCGGGGGGAATCGACTTCGAAGCCATCGGTGCCCGGCTTCGTGCCTACCGGCTGGGTGCGGAGCTCAGGGCGGAACAGATTGCGGACGTGCTGGGGATTTCCCGTGCCGCGGTCTATCGGATGGAGAAGGGCGAGATCGTCAAGATCGAGACGCTTGAGCGACTTGCCGGCATCTTGGGCACATCGCTGGAGTCGCTGCTTGGCGCCGGAACGGAGTACTACCCGTCGGCGATTGCCTATATCGAGCGCATGCGGCAGCTCGAGCAAGGGGCAACCCGCATCCTGGCGCACTTCGAACCGATTTCGTTCCTGCTGACCTCGCCCGGGTACGACGGGTATCTCGAACAAATGCTGAGGGAGGGCGGGGATAACGACGAAAGCCGGATCCAGGCCGTGATGGAATTGCTGCGAGAGCGGAAAACGTCTTATGTCTCGGATCCGGCGCCAATCGTGAGCCTGATTGGTTTGCGCGCGCTCGAGCGGTTCGTGCATTTTGGGTTGGTCGGACGCATGGACTTGCCGCCTGCGACCCGGATGGAGCGGTCGCTGGCCGCAAGATCCGAGGTGGAACGTATTGCGAACCTGATGGAGCAGGAGCTGCCAGGCATGCAGATCGGGATTGTCAACGAGAGTATGCCCAATGCCACCTTTCAGATCTTCGAGCGTCCGACGGGGTCGTATGTGGCCATCAGTCCGTTTCGCTTTGGCGAGTTCCCGAATATCTCCGGAGGCATTGCATCCGTGACCGCCGCGCCTGAAGCAATCGCCCTCTATACGAACATGGTCGAGGCGCTGTGGCACCGATCCTATAAGGGCGTCGATGGCGCGAAACTTTTGCGGCAAATGCTGCAGCAAATCTAACCTGCGTACTTTTGAGAGAGACACATGGACTTCAACACCACTATCGCCGAGTTTGCGCAAAGCGTCCCCGGGACGGATGCCTTCCTGAAGGTCAAGCAGCAATCGCTTGCACTAATGAGCAGCGATCCCGCCAATGCGTCGGCCTATTTCCTGATCTACGGCTTTGCGCGCTCGTATGTGATCCTGCATGACGATGAGGGGATCACGGCCGAAGTCGCAAACGCCGCCCAGACGCAGTTGCTGAGTTACATGAAAACACTCGAACCCGTACTCGGCCACGGCCAGGCGCTGCTGGAAGCCATGAATCAAATCGTGCTCGACTACGACGGGCGACGCCAACTGTTTTGATCGGGCGACTGCACGTCCGTCTAATCTCGCGGCGTCGCATTACAATCTGCCGTCCGAATCAACCAGCCCCTCGACACCTGCACATTGGGACGAGCGGGCTACAACTGGGCTGTAAGGAATGGCGAGGAACGTAGAAATCAAGGCTCGCATCGAAAGCATTGCGGACCTTGCCCGCAGGGTCGCGCCGATGGCGAAGCAAGAGCCGACGGTTATCGGTCAAGACGATACCTTCTTCCACTGTGCCGAGGGGCGACTCAAGCTCCGGCAGTTCGACGACGGGACGGGGCAACTGATTTTCTATAAGCGCTCCGACCAGCACGGGCCGAAAGAGTCGTTCTATGTCCTCTCCGCAACGAGTTCCCCGGATTCGCTGCGTGAGGCGCTTGCACTCGCGTATGGAGTACTCGGCCGGGTCAGGAAGCAGCGACTGCTGTATCTGGTCGGTCGCACTCGGGTTCATCTCGATAACGTAGAGGGACTCGGTGAATTCCTGGAACTCGAGGTTGTGTTGAAGGAAGGCGAGTCAACGCATGATGGCAATGAGGAAGCGGAGTTCCTGATGACGCAGCTCGGGATTCAAGATACGCAGCTCATTGAGGGGGCGTATCTCGATTTACTGCGTCAGGTTGCGGAGTAAACACGCCGAAATTGCTGCGCGTGGGTTTGCGGGTAGGGGGTGAGGAACCGTGTCAATGACTTCGTGCGGCTCACGGTCAGCCGACGCTTGATAGTGTCGTGACAAGCTCCCCTCTCCCGCGGCGCGGGAGAGGGGTTGGGGGTGAGGGCATGAGGTTCAAATTGTGACTTGTCTCAGCTTGCACCGCTGACCCTCTCCCCCGCCCCTCTCCCGCCGTGCGGGAGAGGGGAGACCACCAAGGGCAAAACCAGGGCTTTTAGTGCTCCGCCGCCGGGCGGGCAACTGTGTACCATACCCTACCGGTGCATGCCCGCCATATGCATCATCAACCGGAGCACGAAGGCCGCCACGCCCAATCCCGCCACGCTGCAGGCCCAGATGAACAGCAGCCAACCGGTCCGTCGTATCCAGTCAGGTGTGTGTGACATGGCCGTGCTCCCTAGTGATAGCCATCGCCTACGCGGACCTTGCCGCGGAATACGTAGTAGGACCATACCGTGTACATCAGGATGAACGGAATCACGAACAGGGCACCGACCAGTGCGAAGCCCTGGCTCTGCGGCGGCGCGGCGGCAGCCCATATCGAAATCGATGGCGGCACGATGTTGGGCCACACGCTAATGGCCAAGCCGCTATAGCCGAGGAAAACCAGCCCGAGCGTGTAGAGAAATGGCTGAGCATGCGTGTCCCGGCGCAACGAACGCAGCAGCAGGGTCGCGCAAACCAGCACCAGCAGCGGGACGGGCGCGAACCAGGCCAGGTTGGGCAGGCTGAACCAGCGTTCGGCGATCCGTGGCTGCGCTACCGGTGTCCAGATGCTGATGATTGCGATGGTGGCAAGTAGCGCCCAGACCAAGCGGGAGGCCAGGAATTTCATCCGGTCGTGCAGCGGGCCCTCGGTCTTCAGAATCAGCCACGTGCTGCCGAGCAGCGTGTAGGCGACCACCACGCCGACGCCGCAGAACAGCGGAAACGGTGTGAGCCATCCCAGGGTACTTCCGATGAAGACGCCATTCTTGACGGGCAGGCCATCGATATAGGCGCCGAGCGCCACGCCCTGGAAGAACGCGGCAACCAGCGATCCGCCCATGAACGAAAGGTCCCAAACGGGTCGTTCGCGATCGTTGGCCTTGAAACGGAACTCGAACGCCACGCCGCGGAAGATCAGTCCCAGCAGCATCAGGACGATCGGCAGGTAGAGCGCTGACAGCACCACGGAGTAGGCCAGCGGGAAAGCCGCCATCAGCCCGGCGCCGCCAAGCACCAGCCAGGTTTCGTTGCCGTCCCAGACCGGCGCTACCGTGTTCATCATCACGTCGCGGTCATGGCGGTCCGGTACATACGGGAACAGGATGCCGATGCCCAGATCGAAGCCGTCCATCACGACGTACATCATGACGCCGAAGAAGATGATCAGGATCCAGAGCAGAGAGAGGTCGATGCCCATGATGTCAGCTCCTTGCTTGCGTACTTGTCAGGCGCACGTCGTCGTCGATCGCGGAGAGCGGCCGGGCGGGCTTGTGGTCCGCGGGCGGCTCGGTATCGGTTTCGAATGCATCGCCCTCGCCGGGCCTCGGCCCCTTGCGTACCAGCCGGAGCATGTAGGCAATGCCGACGCCGAAAACGAACAGGTAGGAAACGACGAACAGCGCGAGCGTGATGCTCAACTGCCCGGCCGTGTGGGGCGTTGCGGCATCGGCTGTGCGCATCAGGCCGTACACCACCCAGGGCTGGCGGCCGATCTCCGTGGTGAACCAGCCCGCCAGCAGCGCGATCAATCCGGTCGGGCCCATCCAGAGCGCCATGCGAAGGAAGCCGCGGTGTTCATGCAGGCGTCCGCGCCAGCGCAGCCATTGACTCCACAACCCGAGCACGATCATCAGGACGCCCAGGCCCACCATTACGCGAAAGCTCCAGAACAGGATCGTGGCATTGGGCCGGTCTTGTGGGGGAAATGATTTCAGGCCCTTGATTTGCCCGTCCAGGCTGTGCGTCAGGATCAGGCTGCCCAGGCGCGGAATGCCAACCGCGAAGCGTGTTTCTTCGCGCTCCATGTCGGGCCAGCCGAACACGAGTAGCGGAAGCGGTCCATCGCCATGTGATTCCCAATGTCCCTCCAGTGCGGCGATCTTGGCTGGCTGGTGTTCGAGTGTGTTCAGGCCGTGCATGTCGCCGACCATGGCCTGGATGGGCGCCACGATCAGGAGCATCCCCATCGCCATCGAGAGCATCTTGCGGATGGCGGGGTTGTCGTTGCCGCGCAGCAGATGCCATGCGGCGGATGCGCCAACAAACAGCGCCGTGGAGAGAAACGCCGCAATGCTCATATGCACCAGGCGGTAGGGGAACGAGGGATTGAAGATGACGGCGAGCCAGTCGGTCGGCACCACGCGGCCATCGATAATCTCGAAGCCCTGCGGCGTCTGCATCCAGCTATTGGACGCCAGAATCCAGGTGGCCGAAATCAGCGTGCCGAGCGCCACCATCAGCGTGGCAAAGAAATGCAACCCGGCCCCCACCCGTTTCCAGCCAAAAAGCATGACGCCGAGGAAACCGGCTTCCAGGAAGAAGGCGGTAAGCACTTCATACGTCAGAAGTGGGCCGGTGATGCTGCCGGCGAACTCGGAAAAGAAACTCCAGTTGGTACCGAACTGGTAGGCCATCACGAGCCCGGAGACCACGCCCATGCCGAAGTTGAGTGCGAAGATCCTGGACCAGAAATGGTAAAGGTCCCGATAGACGGTGTTGCGGGTTCGCAGCCAGCATCCTTCCAGCACGGCGAGGTAGGACGCCATCCCGATCGTGATCGCGGGAAAGATGATGTGGAACGATACGGTAAAGCCGAACTGAATCCGCGCGAGATCAAGGGCTTCAAGATTGGGCATGAGCAGGACTCCTAATGCATGTGGCCATGCGCGTCACCCGCGGATTGCCGACAAGACTGGCACGCAAGGTAGAGAGCCGTGATCCGAATCGCGGGATCATTCAGCTCCCAAGTGGTTTAGGGTTTGCGAAGCGCCGACATGTGCGGTCACCCCAAACCATACCGTCCTCCAAAGGTTAGTGGATGCAGGCGGTCGATCAAGGCTTGAGCTTCGCGGACGGTCTTGATTGCGAGGGCGTTCTGGACCTCTTTCGGGTCAATCCGTGCCGTTGCCACATAGATGGCAACGGCGGTCACAAACGCTGCCTTGGCCTGCGGGTCGAGTTCCGATTCCAGTGCCCGGTTAAAGAACTGCTGACTGGCGATCCATCGCCCACACGCATAGTCGGCCTGGTCCAACGCCTGCCGCACGAACACTTCGTCCTTGTTACCCCGGTACAACGTGCAACTCCTGTAGTCTTTCGGCAGGGAAGGGCGAGGTCGGAACGTGCCTGGCGTTCTCGATCGGCAGGGCGCCCATGTCAATCGAAGCCATGGAGCGCCTGCTTGAACGGTTCGATGCCAACGCGCCGACATGTGTCGATAAACCGCTCGTCCTTCAAGCGGATTGTCGTGAAGATATCAACGATCCGCTCCACGACCACGGGCACATCGTCGAAGGAAACTGACGGTCCAAGGATCTTGCCGATCGCGGCGTTCTCATCTGCACTGCCGCCCAGCGTTATCTGGTAGTACTCCTCCCCGGCCTTGTCCAACCCCAATATGCCGATGTGGGCGACATGGTGATGGGCGCACGCATTGATGCAGCCGGAGACATTCAGTTTCAGTTCCCCGATCGCCTTCTGCCGATACCGGTCGAAGTGGAGCGCGATTCGTTGTGCAACCGGTATCGAGCGCGCCGTCGCGAGGCTGCAGTAGTCGAGCCCCGGGCAGGCGATCGAATCCGAGATCAGGCCGATGTTGCCAGTGCCGAGGCCCAGCGTCTGGAGTTCGCGCCAGAGGTCATGGAGCTGCTCGAGCCGGACATGTGGAAGCACGAGATTCTGCTCGTGCGACACCTGTATCTCGTCGAGCGAATACGCCTCGGCCAGGTGGGCGATGGCGTCCATTTCATCTGCGCTGATGTCGCCCGGAATGCCGCCTGGCGGCTTGAGCGAAACCACTGCGCTGATATAGCCGGATTGCTTGTGCGGGTGCGTGTTTGTTCTTACCCAATCGTTGAATGCCGGGTTTGCGACTTTCGCGTCTTCGTATGTGGGGGATTCGGTCGGGAGCGTTGCGAAAGCGGGCACGGCAAAGCGGGCGCGAATCAAGTTCACGATCTCCGGGTCAAGGCTCTGGCGGTCGTCCGGCAGGTTGGCGAACTCCTGCTCGATCATCGCGATGAAAACTTCAGGCTTGAGTTCGCGCACCATGATCTTGATGCGGGACTTGTATAGGTTGTCGCGGCGCCCCAGGGAGTTGTAGACGCGCAGGATGGCCTCGACATAGCGGAGCAGTTCCTTCTCGGGCAGCCATTCGCGCACCATCGTTCCCACGATCGGCGTGCGGCCAAGGCCACCACCCGCGTGGATCTGGAATCCGATCTCGCCTTCCGCGTTGGTGCGGGCCAGGATGCCGATGTCATGGAAGCGGGTCGCCGCCCGGTCCAGCGTGCTGCCAGTGATCGCGATCTTGAACTTGCGAGGCAGGAACGTGAACTCGGGGTGGTCGGTTGACCATTGGCGAAGAATCTCGGCGTACAACCGAGGGTCCACGACCTCGTCGGCAGCCGCACCGGCAAAATGGTCGGTAGTGACATTGCGCACGCAATTGCCACTGGTCTGGATGCAATGCAGATCGGCCTCGGCCAGTGCGGAGAGAATGTCCGGCGTGTCGGACAGATGCGGCCAGTTGAACTGCAGGTTCTGACGCGTCGTAAAGTGCCCGTACCCCTTGTCGTAGGTCCTTGCCACATAGGCAAGCTGGCGGAGCTGGACGGCGCTCAACGTCCCATATGGAATGGCCACGCGAAGCATGTAGCCATGCAACTGCAGGTACAGGCCATTCATCAACCGGTGGATTCTGAACTCGTCTTCGCTGAGTTCGCCCGACAGGCGGCGCGCCACCTGCAAGCGGAAGTTATCGGCGCGGTCCTTGAGGAACGCGCGCTCGGCGGTGTCGTAGCGATAGGCGCCTGCTTGCTCGACCTGCATCGGCAAAGTCGGGCGATTCTTCGTCGACCGCCCGGAGCCTGCTTTCGCAGCTTGCTTGCCCAGGTCGGTCCGCACCGATGGTCCGCGCGCACGAAGGCGTTCGCGAAAGTCGGTGGGTGCGGGCATGCCATCGATGATTTCCGCTGGCCGCAATGTGGGGCCTACCACCAGGTTGGCGGCTACCGCCGTATTCGCGGCGGCCATCGCCTTGTCGATTTGGGCGTCAACGAAGATCGAGGCGTCGGGAAGCGAGTCGACCCATTGGTGATTGGCATCAAGCCATACAACGATGCCGTCGTGAAGCCGATTGGCAGAGATCAGGTGGTGTCCGGTCATGCTTGTCACTGTGTGGCCGCGCCATCCGCGTGGAGGAGCCGGGGCGCTTTCTCATTGCTTAAAAAAACCATACACAATAAAATTGTATGTGTATTATATGAATCTGTATGTGTATACTAGGCGCGAAAGTCTGGGTCTGCAATGCAAAAAGGCGGGAGGTAGGTCATGAGTGACGGGAAAGCAGCGTCGCGGGTGGATTGGATTCAGCCGCTGGCTCCTGGGGCCGGGCCACGCTACTTGCAGATCGCGGACCTGATTGCGCAGGCAGTGCAGTCAGGCAAGCTGGCGGTCGGGGATCAGATACCCGCGCAGCGCTGGCTTGCCGCCGAACTGGGTGTGGACCTCACCACCGTAACCCGCGCCTACGCGGAAGCGCGCGACAGAGGATTGATCACGTCCTTCGGCGGGCGAGGCTCGTTCATCGCTGGGGTTAGTGAGCGGGATGTTGATCGCCCCATCGATCTTTCGATGAACATCCCTCCGCAACCGGCATCAGGGAACATGTCGGACTTCGTCAAGGCCGCCGTGGATGAGGTATTGGGCCAGCGAGGTATCGAGGCGGTGTCCAGCTACCAGGATGCATGGTCGAGCAGGACGCTCGTGGAAGCGGGGAGGAGCTGGCTGCGGCCAGCGGTTGGGGCACAAGCGAATCAGCAGGACGTAGTTGTCTGCGCTGGAACCCAGGCGGCAATCTTCAGCGTGCTGCTGTCGACTACGCGACGTGGAGAGGCAATCCTGTGCGAGCCTTTCACTTACCCTGGTTTTCTGCTTGCTGCGCAGCAGCTCGGGCTGCAAGTGGTGGGGCTGGATGCAGATCAGGACGGCGTGATCCCGGACGCCATTGAGCGTAACCATCGCGAGACTGGCGCGCGCATGCTGTATCTCAACCCCACGTTGCAGAATCCGACCGCCAGCGTCATGCCTGTGGCGCGGCGCGAGGCTATTGCGGCGACGCTGGACAGGCTCGGCATGACCCTGATCGAGGATGATCCGTACCGCTACCTGCTCAGCGATGCACCGCCGCCGATCACTACGTTCACCGGCGGCGCGCGCACGTACTTCATGACCTCGCTGTCGAAGTGCCTTTGGCCAAGCCTGCGCACTTCTTTCATCCTGCCCCCACCCGAGTACGATGCGGCGGCGCTGCAGGACGCGCTGCGGGCCTCCAGCATGGGATGCTCGCTGATGTTGACAGCCGTAGCGGAGCAATGGATGCGCAGCGGCGTAGCCAGGCAGCTCACGGTCGACATCCAGCGTGAAGTACGAGCCCGCCAGACGCTTGCGCGAAGGACGTTGCCGGAGGGCGTCATCGCTCACCCCACCGGCCTGCATATCTGGCTGACATTGCCTCGACAATGGAATCGGCAGCTTTTTGCTGATGCACTGGAGCAGCAGGGCGTGCTGGTCGCGAGTTCGGATGCGTTCAGCGCGACGTCCAGCACCGCCGACGCAGTACGCCTCTCTATTGGCGGAGCGTCGAGCCAGGCAGAACTGGGCCAGGCGCTGCAGCGGGTTGCCTCGCTCCTGCACGAGAACCGTCGCCGCGGCGGACGTACGATAGTGTGACATCACTGCCGCGCCACCTGGGCTGAACGGCCTGGTTCTTCCGGTCACCTGTACGAAGGTGTGCCGGTTCGTACGTCACACGCGGATTGCCGACAAGACTGGCAATTAAATTGATTGCTCTCCGGAATCAAGTGGTAGCGAGTCCATGGGCAGACCAGTCTCGCTGGCGATGTTGGCCAGATGGGCGAGTTTCTCGAGGGCCATCCGCAACGCTTCCGCACTGCTGACGTGCGCCTTGCCGGCGCGAAACACTGTCTGCACCGTGCCCACCAGCAAGTGATGTCGCGCCAGCACGAAACCCTGATTCAATCCGCTACTTGTAAGTTGGGTGTAGGCGCGGAAATCGTAGTAGCCCACGCGCCTGAACAGGTCGCGATCCGTATCACCTTCCGGTTCTGGGGCGGACACAGGGGTTAGCGGCGCAGGGCGGGCGCCTCAGTGTTCGGAACCCGCATCGGGCTGACCGGGGCATCCGCAAGATACAGGCGAAACGCAGTACCACCAAGTTCATGGGTTGCCATGCCAAGACTCCGCGGATCGGTCATATTTACAATATTAGCCACACAGACGCCGCTTGCAATCCCGATTCCATGAGCACCGATCGGGTCAAAACGCTATCGCGCGCCGGCCTATCCCTGGACGCTATCCATGACGTTCGGTACGCGTCGGGAACGTGGTAAGCGGCGAGATCATGACTTTCGCATCTTCACTTACGTCCCACACCACTAGGGTTTGACCCGATCCGATTGCTGAGGCATTGATTTGTTGGCGGTTTTCGCGCGCAAGTCGGCGCTTCGGCACTTGAACAGCGCATCCACCGACTTGCCATTCAAGCCAAACCATCCATAATGCAAACGTTTGCAGAAACAGGAGATGGTATGGAGACGCAGTCCACCCAGCCTCAGCGAAGGTCGGTGAGTTCGCTGTCGCTGATCGAAGGAGAGGAGTCGGTAACAGAAGTGGTGTTGCGCGCAATGGCCAGGACGGAGGATGTCCGCTTGCGCACGGTGGTCGCTTCGTTGGTGAGCCACCTGCATGATTTCCTGCGCGAGGTGAGGCCTAGCGACGAGGAGTTCGAGCAAGGGCTGGCATTCATCGCAGCGCTGGGACATGCGACGCACGCCACCAACAACGAAGTCGTGCTGGCTGCCGATGTCCTCGGGCTGTCCACGTTGGTCACGACGATGAACAACAGCACGCAAGACGGACGGACACCCGGTGCATTGCTGGGGCCGTTCTATCGCCCCAATGCGCCGCGTTACCGATGCGGTGACTGCGTGGTGCAAGACGAATCGCCGGGCTTGCCGTTGTTCGTCAGCGGCACGGTTCGCACCACGGACGGCACGGTATTGCCTGATGCCATGGTAGAGATCTGGCAAGCATCGCCGATCGGCCTCTACGACAACCAGGATCCCCGCCAACCCGACCGCAATCTGCGCGGCGTGTTCCATGCCGATGCCGAAGGGAACTATCACTTCCGCACGGTGCGCCCGGCAGGGTACCCGGTGCCCATCGATGGTCCGGTCGGCAAGCTGCTGGCCGCCCAGCACCGCCACCCGTACCGGCCCGCGCATATCCATTTCATCGTGGCAGCGCCGGGTCATCGCACACTGGTGACGCAGGTCTTTGCCGACGACTCCGAGATCCTCGAGACCGACGTCACGTTTGGTGTGCATCGCCAACTCGTGGGTGCCTTCCAGCTTGTGGAAGCGGGGCCCAGCCCTTGGGGCGACATGCAGGCGCCGTTCTACACATTGCAGTTCGATTTCACGCTCGAACCGGGCGAGCAAACATTTCCAACGCCCCCGATCGACTGATCGGGACGGCAACTTCATCACCACACCATGACCATCACTTCACTCTCCGGCAAGGTTGCCGTGATCATTGGCGGTACCGGCGGCATTGGTTTCGCCGCGGGCCATGCGCTGGCCAGTATCGGCGCCAGCGTCGTACTGACCGGACGCGATATCGAACGCTCATCGAAGGCCGTGGCGGCCTTGCCTGCCGGCAATCATCTGCCCGTGCATGCGGAAGTAGGCGACAGTGCATCGCTGCGCCAACTGGCCGACGATGTGCATCACCACTACGGTCGCGCCGACATTCTTGTGAACACGTCCGGCTTCACGCGGGCGGTTCCGCATGCGGACCTTGACGCGCTTGACGATGCATTGATCGATGAGCTCTTTGCCATCAACTGGCGCGGCCAGTTCGCGGCGATTCGCGCCTTTGCTCCGCTGTTGCGAGCCACGGGAAACGGGCTGGTCGTCAATGTTGGCTCTATCGCGGGGCGCACGGGGCAGGGCAGCAACGTGGCCTACTGTGCCGCCAAGGCCGGCCTTGACGTGATGGCGATGTCGCTGGGCAGGGCACTGGCACCCGAGATTCGTGTGCTCAATGTGTCCCCTGGCGTTGTCGACACCGCGTTCGTGCCTGGGCGCGACAGCACGTTCAATGACCGTGCGGCCAAGACCACGCCGCTGCGCCGCATCGGACAAGCACAGGACGTGGCCGATGCCATCGTCGCCTGCGCCACGTCGCTGCGATTCGCCACGGGCACGACCATTGTTGTCGACGGCGGTCGCCAGCTCGGCTGATCGATCCCGGTCCCGGAATCCTCTCCTTTTCTCCTTTTCTCCTTTACTTTGCCCTGGTCCCATGCACGCAAGAAAAACCATCATCACCTGCGCCGTTACGGGCAATATCGTCACGCCCGAGCAGCATCCGGGCCTACCGGTTACGCCGGCCCAGATCGCCGAAGCCGCGCTTGAAGCCGCTGAGGCCGGAGCCGCCGCCGCGCACATTCACGTTCGCGATCCGGAAACCGGCCGTCCGTCGATGAACCTCGACTACTACGCCGACGTCATCGACCGGATCCGCGCGCGCAACCGCTCCCTCATCATCAACCTCACTACGGGGCCGGGTGGCCGCTTCGTGCCAGGCGAGGATGATCCGCGTGTCGCGGCGCCGGGCACGACATTGCTGCATCCGCTCAAGCGTGTCGAGCACATTGCCGCATTGCGTCCCGATGTCTGCTCGCTTGATCTCAACACCATGAACTCCGGCGCCGATGTGGTCATCAATACGCCGGCCAACGTACGCAAGATGGCCGACGTGATCCGCAGCGCTGGTGTGATGCCCGAGTTGGAGATCTTCGATTCGGGCGACTTGAACATGGCCCTCGACTTCATGCGCGAAGGGGTACTCGACGGGCCCGGCCTCTGGACGTTCGTGCTTGGTGTGAAGTACGGCTTCGCGGCCACACCCGAGACAATCTTCTATGCGCGCAACATGCTGCCGCGCGAGGCCAACTGGTCCGCATTCGGGGTCGGTCGTGCCGAGTTCCCGATCGTGGCGCAGGCCTGGCTGGCCGGCGGCCACGTGCGTGTGGGCCTTGAAGACAACATCTATCTTGAGAAAGGTGTGCTCGCGCCCAACAACGCCGCCTTGGTAGCCAAGGCGCGGGACATTGTGAAATCGCTTGGTGGCGAGATCGCTTCGGCTTCGGAGGCCCGGGCGCAGCTCGGCCTGCGCGAAGCCTGAGGTCTGCGCGGCCCAGGCTATCCCCAGGTAACTTTATCCATCTTCATCTGCTATCGCATTCATCATGAATACCATCCAGGTTCATCAGAAAGCCGCAACCATTGACGCGCTCGAACTCTCGCTGATCGGCATTCCGCGTCCCGAGGCCGGCGCCGGGCAATGCATCGTCGAAGTGGCCAGCGCCGGAGTCAACCCCAGCGATGTCAAGGCCACGCTTGGCCTGATGCCTCATGCGGTCTGGCCGCGTACACCGGGACGGGACTACGCAGGCATCGTGATCGATGGGCCCAGCCAGCTGCTCGGCCAGCAGGTCTGGGGCAGCGGGGGCGAGCTTGGCATTCGTCGTGACGGTACGCACGGCAAATACCTGCGTGTTGGCGTCGACGCTATCCGTGCCAAGCCGTCAACAGTATCCATGATGGAGGCCGGCGCAGTGGGCGTGCCATTCATCACGGCATATGAGGGCCTGCGCCGCGCCGGCATGCCGAAGCCCGGCAGCATCGTGCTGGTTGGCGGCGGCAACGGCAAGGTGGGACAGGCCACGATCCAGATTGCCACGGCGCTCGGTGCGCGCGTGTTCGGGGTCGAGCGTGGTGCGGACCCGTATCGCGGCCATGCCAGTGGACCGGTGCGCATGATCGATGCAAGTCGCGAGACCATATCCGAAGTGGTGCGCGATGAAACCGACGGCCACGGTGCCGACATCGTCTACAACACCGTGGGCAGCCCATACTTCGAGCAGGCCAACCTCTCGATGGCCATCGGCGCCACGCAGATTTTCATTTCGACGATCGAGAAGCCGGTGCCATTCGACATCTTCGCGTTCTATCGTGGCCAGCACACCTACGTGGGAGTCGACACGCTTGCCATGGACAGCCAGGCATGCGCGACGATTCTCGATGCCCTCGCGCCAATGTTCGCTTCGGGTGCGCTCAAACCATTTCCGGTGCTGCCCGATTACACGTACACGCTGGCAAATGCCAAGGATGCCTATCGGGCGGTACTGCAAGGCGCCACCGAGCGCGTGGTGCTGGCGCCATGAACACGACGCGATTTGCCCAAGCACCTGCCTATCACCCGGCAAACCACGAGGGCATGCATTGCCTGCGCCTGCAGGGGCATGAGGCCGGTCCTTCGGAAATGCTATGGATCGGCGTCTCGGTGATCCTGCCTGGCGGCCACACATCGCTCGATGCCTCGCCGGTCGAAAAGCATTATGTCGTTCTGGAAGGCGAGGTCTGCATCCGTACGCCAGATGAAGTCGTGACGCTGGGACAGTTTGATTCGGTGCGCGTGGCACCCCGCGAGGCCCGACAGGTCAGCAATGTAGCCAACCGCCCCGCCATGCTGCTGCTGGCAATGCCGTATCCGCCACAACCGCCGATCAGTTAGTGCGCTTTTCTGGCTGCGATTTGCAAACGTTTGCATTACTTTAACCACAAGAATAGGGGAGACAACTCATGCAGCGCGTTTTCAGCCGACGTCACATCCTTCCGTTCGCGGTCATATCCGCGGGCATCGTTACCGATGCGATGGCGGAAGACAGCGTGACGATCTTCGGGCGGCTCAATACGGCGATCGAGTACTCGCGCGCCAGTACGGCCACGGACGGCACAAGGCTTGGCAGCACGACACGGCTGACCAACAACCGCTCGGTCTTCGGGCTACGTGGACAGGAGGATCTTGGCGGGTCGCTCAAGGCGATCTGGCAGATCGAAAGTAACGTATCGCTCGATACCGGCCAGGGACAGATCGCCGGCCGCAATTCACGCGTCGGCCTGCAGGGCGACTATGGCTTGCTGTTCATGGGGCATTGGCAGACGCCCTATACCGAGTCCACGGCCGGATACGACCCGTACTACCCAACCACGGCCGGGTATATGGCACTCATGGGTAACGGCTCGACATCCAGCTCCGACAACGTGCAGGACACCAGTTCGTTCGACCGCCGCCAGAAGAACATCCTGCAATACCGCTCGCCGCAGTTGGCGGGCGTCAGCGTGTGGTTTGGCTGGGGCTTGCCCGAAGAAAAGACCACGGTGCCACGCAATCCCGCGCTGTACTCGGCGGCGGCGATCTATGACAGCGGCCCGCTCAATGTGACCGTGGCCTACGAAATGCACCAGCACTACCAGGCCGCGGGCCGCAATGACGACGCCATCAAGGTCGGTGTCGCCTACCAGCTGTTGCCAGGTACGCGGCTGGCCGCGCTCTACGAGCACCTGCACTATCGCACCGACACCGGCGACCTGCAGCGCAACGCCTACTACGCGTCGTTGGTGCAGCAGTTGGGGCCCGGCAGCCTCCGCATCGGATTCGCGCTGGCAGCCGATGGCACCGGTTCATCGGCGGATACGGTGGGATTCTTTCGCAGCGGGGCGAAAACCGGCGCCACGCAGTTCACGGTGGGCTATGACTACCCGTTGTCCAAGCGCACCGCACTGTTCGCGTACTACAGCCGCATCAATAACAAGAAGAACGCGATCTACGACTTCGCAATCAACGAGCTTGGCGTCAGTGCCGGAGCCGATCCGCAGACCTTTGCGCTCGGCATGCGGCATTTCTTTTGACGCCAATGTACGACATCGCATCGTGAGGAGACCAACATGAATCGATTGCTTATCCGTCCCGTTCTGGCATGTACGCTGTTTGCTGCGGCCCTGGGGCTGGCGCAGCCCGCAGCAGCCCAACCCCAGTATCCTGCCAAGCCGATCCGGCTGGTGGTGCCGTTTTCCGCTGGCAGCGCCACCGATATCCTGGCGCGCATCATCGGCAGCAAGATGGGCGAAGGCGGCCATTGGCAGGTGGTGGTGGATAACCGTCCAGGCGCAGGCGGAACACTTGGCGGGACGACGGTCGCCAAGTCGGCGCCTGACGGCTACACACTGATCCTGGTCTCGGTGGGCCATGCCATCAACGCCACGCTGTATCCGAAGCTCGGCTACGACACGCTCAAGGATTTCGCACCGGTGTCACTGGTGGCGTCGGTGCCCAACGTGCTGGTGGTGAACGCCGCCAGCCCGTACAAATCCGTGCGCGACCTCGTGGCTGCAGCCAAGGCGCGCCCCGGTGCCCTGAACTTCGACTCGGCCGGGTCCGGCAGTTCCACGCACATGAGTGGTGAACTGTTCAAGATGCAGGCCGGGATCGACATCACGCACATCCCCTACAAAGGTACTGGCGAGGCGCTGACCGACGTGATGGCCGGCCGCGGCGACATGATGTTCGCGCCTACCGTGTCGGCAATGCCATTCGTCAGGCAGGGCAAGCTGCGCGCATTGGCCGTGACCACGCCAAAACGTGCAGCCGCTTTGCCCGACATCCCGACCGTCGCGGAATCGGGGCTGCCCGGCTACGCGTTCGATTCGTGGTTCGGCATCCTGGCGCCGGCCGGAACGCCGAAGGAAATCGTCAGCGCGCTTAACGCGGAAATTGCCAATGTGCTGGCGGCGCCCGACGTACGCGAGCGCCTGGCAGCACAAGGTGCGGAGCCCCGTGCCAGCACGCCGCAGGAGTTTGCCAGCTATATCCAGGCCGAGATCGGCAAGCTGGCACCGGTGGTCAGGCAATCCGGCGTGCGCGCGGGAGAATGACGGACCTCATGGCGGCAGACGCTAGAATGGCGCATTCCAATGATCCAGCCTGGCGTCCGCCGTCCATGTCCGAGCGCAAACGTGTGACCATCAAGGACCTCGCCGCCGAGGTCGACGTGCACTATTCCACCGTGTCGCGCGTGATGAATCCTGCGACGCGGCACCTCGTGGCCGACGAGGTTGCCACGCGCATCCTCAAGCTTGCCGAGGCGCGCGGTTTCCGTCCGAACCGTATCGCCGCCGGACTGCGCACCCAACGCTCGGGGCTGGTTGGCGTGATCCTGCCCGATATCGCCAACCCGGTATTCCCACCGATCCTGGCAGGCATCGAGGAAGTGCTGGCCGGGCAGGGCTATGTACCGATCGTGGTCAACGCGGGTGCCGAACGCGCGCGCCAGCGGTTTGTCGTCGATCAGATGCTTGCCCGGCAAGTGGAAGGGCTGATCCTGGCCACGGCTGAGCGGGATGATCCTTTGCTCGACTACTGTGTGAAGGTGGGTATCCCCGTGGTGATGGTGAATCGTGGCGAACATACCGGCCGGGCGTCTTGCGTGGTCAGTGACAGTCTGCTGGCCATGGGCCTGACGGTGGACCACCTGGTGTCGCTGGGCCATCGTTGCATCGGGCATATTGCGGGGCCAGCCAGTACCTCGACGGGTGAATTGCGCCGCGAGGGGTTTCTTCAGGCGGTCAAGCGACATCGGCTGCGGCGCGGCAACTATGCAGTTGCCGAGGCCGAGAGCTATTCACGCGAAGCCGGCCGCAAGGCCTGCGCGCAGATGTTTGAATTGCTGCCCTGCCTGACGGCCATTGCCGCCGGCAACGACCTCGTGGCCATGGGCTGCTACGACTACCTGCGTGAACGGGGCATCCGTTGCCCCGAGGACATATCCGTCGTAGGGCATAACGACATGCCTTTTGTCGATGCCCTGACCCCGCCGCTCACCACGATTCGCATCCCGGCGCATGACATGGGCGAACAGGCGGCCGAGCTGCTGCTGCGCAGGATCACCAAGCCACAGACCGCCAGCGTCGTCATCGAACTGCGGCCCGAACTGGTGGTGCGTGGCTCGACCGCGGCGCCACCGCCCGCGGCTGCCGCAGTGCAGCGATCCTGACCCGGTAAGGGCTCCTACAAGAGTTCGTACGGTTAGGAGGTCGGCGTTGGTCACCTCGCGGTGTGTTAGATGTGTCGTCGCAGTGGTGAATGCATAACATAATGCGCAACTCGTGGAGCCTGGCAGGCAACGAGCAGTTGCCCTGGAAGTTCTGCCTCTCCAAAGCGTGATTTACCGCCTAGGCGGATGCCGGGCGACTCGTCGCGCGGAAGCGCTTCCATAACTTTCGCTGATTTGGCCGGTCGTCGACCACGCGCGCCGCCAGGAAGCCGCGCGCGTAGCTGGCACCGGCAGCCGCCTTGCGATGGTGCTGCTCGAGATGGTGCAGCAGACCATCGGCTACCGCCATGTCGTTTCCCCACCCGAGGTCATCCTGCAGCTTCGCCAGGACGCGTCGATATGGCTTCATGCGTTTTGGCTGGAGAAGGTCTGCAAAGAACTCGGTCGCGTAGCGCAGCTTCTTCGCGGCGATTCGTGCACGGTGTCGATGGTTTGCGTCAAGCTTGTGAAGGCCACGTCCCCGACGGATGAGCTTGCGGTGGCGCTTGCGAAGTACGCGATCTGCATGCTTGGTGACACGTGCGTCGAAGGATTCTTCGTGCGCCTTGTCGTTTGGATCTCGCCAGGGCGCGGTCGAAAGCCAGTGTTCAAGCTCCAGCATCAGATGGGCGTAGCGCGGCGACTTCACTGCGAAGGCGGCATCCGCTTGGCGCGCAGCTTCAATCGACATGGCTGCCGCTTGGGCTTCTTGCAGCGCGCCACGCTGGCTGTCGACCGCATCGACTTGTGGCAGCGTGGAGTGGGCCAGCACATGCCAGTCGCGTGCATGGCCCAGTTCACTGGCCATCCATTTCACTTCGTTCTCAAGGCCATCGGGCAGTGCTGCAACGCCCTCGAAAAGGTCGAGGGCAGAGCGAAATCGTCGCAGCCCCACGCGCATCTGGTGAACGCCGTCGGGCGAACTCCCCGCCGCGACGAGTGGCGCGTTGGCATGGACCTGGCACAGGCAATTGCGCACGATCTTGCAGAATGCCGTTTTTACTGTGTCGCGCTTCGTCAGCGCGATTGGGGCGGCCGTTGTTGCAGACCGCTTGTCATGCATCAGCATGTCGTAGCCGCGGTCGCTCTTGCTCTGCATGCTTAGACGAAGCGGAATCTTGTCGACCAGCCGAAGCGCGATTTCGCCCAAGCGGTGCGGATCGCCGTGCTTGAGTTCCAGTTCGAGCTCCGAGAACGGCCGGTCATGTTCGGCGGCAGTTACCTTGCCATTGTCCAGTGCCAGTTCGACGTCATCGCCACCGGGCAGCTTGAGCACCCAGGTCTTGCGCGTAACCGTTGTGCGGAATACTGGCACCAGATGGTCGGATAGTTCAGGGTCCTTGAGAAGTCGTGACAGCGGCGAAGACCTGGGGACGGCAGCGCGCAGCGAGTGCAAATCTGGCTTGGGTGCATCTACGGAGGTTTCGTACTCCTCGCGTTCGAATAGCGCGCCGCCGGGGGTGCCGCCAGACTTCAGCGTCTGCACGAGGTGGTCGCCCACGCGGCGAACGCGCAGTGCGGCACCATGCTGGCGCAGTAGAAAATTCGGTGTATCGAAGTATTCGCTTTCCAGGGCCTGCTCTGTAGGTGCGTCAATCTTAAGATTCAAAAGCGTCGGCAGGTCGTGCAGGCCGGCGTCCGTCCTGGCATCCTTTTCCGTCGCGAATTCAAACTTCAGTTCCCTCTCCATGGCTGCTCCTGCTTGATGTCCGGGCGGGTAGCGAACGGCCAGAATCAGTCCGTTCCTACATGCGGTCGCGCAATTTACGTGTCGTTGCCCGCCACGGCTGGCGTTGGTGCGGAAATCGGCCGATCCTTGTGGAGGCGCGCAAGACCCATGCCTTCGGGCCGCTCGGCCCACATCGAATGCAATGTCGGATCCAGCGGCAGGCCATGTGGAGAACCGTGCATCATCAAGGATCGGACTTTCGGAGGCACATCGTCTCGGCTCGGAAAAGCTCGTGTGAAAGAAGCCTATGCGAAGGGGATAAAAATGAAAAATGCAGCGGAAGATGGCAGCATCGGCATACGCATTCAGCCTCATCACGTCATCAGCGAGTTCGGCAGGGTGCTGTGGCATCTGCGCGGCGTTCTGTTCCTGCTGCTCGTAGTGTTCGCGCTATTGTCGGTCGCCATGTATGTCGCGGGGGGCGCCATCGACGTTGCCACGCGGGCGCCGGTTCCGGCTGGCAGGGTTGTCTACTTTTGCGCGATCACAGCACTGACGATTGGCTACGGAGACGTCGTCCCGACCACCGATCTCGGATGCCTCATTGCGGTCCTGCTCGGTATTCTGGGAGTGCTGATGACGGGGTTGGTGACCGCAGCCGCCGTTTATGGCGTGCAGGCCGCCGCCCACCGCGAAGGTATCCAGCCCCGCTAATGCACGAGACACGGCGCACGCTTCATCCACGTGGAGTCGGTCGGAGACAGGTAAGCGGCGCAGCACGCGACGGTAAAAAGTGCTGTTCTCCAGAATCCAAGGGTAGCGACCCAGGGATGGTGGACCGGTTCATGCGTTCCGATGCGCACTCGGCAACTGGTAGGTGCCGGACATGCAGTACGCACCGGCACTATCTGAACCTGTTTCCGATCCCGGCTTTCAAGAATGCCAGATGGGCCACATCCTAACCTGGAGGTAAAGCGCATGCACCCACTTCGTCAACTCAGGGAAAAGGGCGTCCCTACGCTTCTGCGCGAAGACGGATCAGAGGTGGCGTGCGAGGACGTGGTTGTCTGGGGCCGGAGTCTTCAAACCGATTCGCGATAGCGCTCCGTGTGGCGGTGACACTACGGCCGCCTGGGCGTGCCAATACTGAACGCCTCACTGAACCCATCCGAGTAGATCTCGGCCAGCGCAATTCGCAAGGCTGCGGCGCGTTCGGCGCCATAGACCGATTCGAAGCGTTCCTGCGCACGTCGCCAGAGTACGTTCGCTTCGGCTAGCTTGTCGCGCCCCGCGGGTGTTAGTTCCACACGCCGGCTCCGACCATCGCGTTCGTCGCGCGTCTGTATCAGATATCCATCGCGCTCCAGCGGTTGAAGATTACGTGCCAGTGCCGAGCGGTCCAGCACCATTGCGTGCGCCAACTCGGTCATGGTCGGATGATTGCCCCGTGCGACATGCAGCAGTACCGATCTCTGCGAGATGCTCAGTCCGCATGGTTCGAGCACGGCGTCATAGAGCTGCGTCAGGCGGCGCGTCGCCTTGCGCAGCGCCGCGCCATTGCAGACCAGCGGATCTTTTGCAATCGATGACGCCATTGGCAGAGCCTTTCCTTTCCCGAAATCTTCATCCTGCCTGGAACGCCTGCGAGGGGGTGCGGGCCGTCAGGCGGTCCACGCAAGTATAAACCTTCTTGACGAATACGTGCATATGCAAGTAAATTTGGATTGCGTGCATATGCACGTAATCTGAAGTATCCGGCGAGGCTCGCCATGGAGAGCAGGGAATGACCACGAATCCCCCCAATACGGCAAGCCTGCGCGGCGCCCCCCCGCGGCTGCGGGCCATGCTTGAGGCGCCTATCATTCCGACGCTCGGACGCATGAGTTGGCCCAACATGCTGATGATGCTGGCGCAATCGTCGACGGGACTGATCGAAACATGGTTCTTGGCGAAGCTGGGCACTGATGTGCTGGCCGGTGTGGCTGTGGTCCTGCCGGTACTGATGCTGATGCAGAACATGTCGCAGGGGGCGATGGGCGGAGGCATCTCATCGGCAGTGGCAAGGGCGCTTGGTGCGCACAACGAGGCGTTGGTCGGGCAACTCGCACGTCACGCGCTGGCGATCAACGTGATGATCGGCGCCGTTTTTTCGCTGCTGCTGTTCTTTGGGGCGCGGCCCATGTTCGCACTGCTGGGTGCCCAAGGAGCATCGCTCGATGCAGCGTGCACATACGGACGCGTACTGTTCGCGGCATTGCCGCTGATGTGGGCCATGAACGCGCTGGCGAGTGTCATTCGTGGCACCGGCAATATGTCGATGCCTGGCATGGTGATCTGCATCGGCGCCTTGTTGATGATTCCGTTGTCCCCGTGCCTGATCTTCGGGCTGGGGCCGCTGCCGCGGCTAGGCGTGGCGGGCGGAGCCTGGGCTTTGGTGGTGTACTACGCGGCCGGCGCGCTGGTGCTTGGCTGGTACTGCCTGTCAGGCCGTTGCACTGCGAGGCTTGCGATGGGGCCGCTACATTGGGCACCCATGCGCAGCATTTTCGTTGTGGGCGGGCTGGCGTGCCTGAATCCGGTCTTGACGAATGCACTGATCGCGCTGACGACCGCGCAGGTCGGATATCACGGCGGCACCGCAGCCCTGGCCGGATATGCCACGGCGGCGCGCCTGGAATACCTGCTGATTCCCATTGCGTTTGGGCTGGGTGCGCCGATGGTTGCGCTGGTTGGCGCCAATATCGGCGCGGGGCAGTACGAGCGGGCGCGTCGCATTGCGATCACGGGCGGCTGCATGGCCTTCGTCCTCGCCGAGTTGGTCGGATTGGGCGCGGCAATCTGGCCTGAGGCGTGGCTGCGGCTGTTCGGCACCGATGCACAACTGCTGGAGACTGGCTCGCTCTATTTGCGCGTAGTGGGTCCGGCATACGGATTCTTTGCGCTGGGTTTCTCGCTGTACTTTGCCTCGCAGGGGGCTGGCCGTCTCAAGTGGCCGCTGGTCGCCGGAGCGCTGCGGCTCGCGCTGTTTGCGGGGGGCGGCGCCATGGCCCTGGCCATGGGTGCGTCGATGGCCCAGTACTTCGCGCTAGGTGCGCTGGCGATGTTCCTGTACGGCAGCGTCGTACTGTGGTCGATTGCCAAGGGCGGGTGGGCAGGCGGTCGTCAACAATGATGCTGGCAGACCGCCGCTACCATGCTAGCCCAAGGCTTGCATCGAAGCCAAATGCGGGCGAAGCCTTGCCGCACGGCCCCGTGATCGCCATGGCTTCCGGGCGAGCCGGCTAGGCCCTGGCAGCAGCCCGCAGCAGGCGGAAGCTTGTACGAAGCTCTTCGGAAAACGCTGCCGGCTGTTCCCACGCGGCAAAGTGCCCACCTTTGTCGAGCCGGTTGTAGTGGATGAGTTTTGGATAAGCCCGCTCCGTCCAGCTTCGCGGCGCCGCATAGATTTCGTCGGGGAAGACACTCACTGCCACCGGAATCCGGACGTTCTTTATGTCAAAGAACGCCAGCTTGTTTTCCCAGTACAGCCGTGCCGACGACACGGCGGTTCTTGTCAGCCAGTAAAGCGTCACGTTGTCGAGGATGTCGTCGCGCGTGAGCCCTTCGCTATGGCCATCGAATACCCGGGCAATCAGTGATTGGCTGGCGGCGTCGTGATCGAGCATCCAGGCGGCCAGACCGATGGGGGAGTCTTCGATACCATAAAGCGTCTGCGGCCGGTTTGTCATCTCGATCGCGTAGCCAAGTCCGTGCTTGTAGAAGGTGTCAAGCTGACCGTACGCATGCAGTTCGTCAGCCGAAAGTCCGGCGGGCGCCGATTCGTTGTACTTGAGCGCCTTCGAAATGTTGGTCGGCAGGGTAGCCGGCATATTGACGTGAATGCCCAGCAGTTCGGGTGGCGCGATCAGCGCCATCTGCTCGGTGATGGCATCGCCCCAGTCGCCACCTTGCGCCACGTACTGCTGGTAACCGAGCCGGTTCATCAACACGATCCAGGCACGGGCGATGCGCACCGGGTCCCAGCCCGTGGTGGTTGGCTTACCGGAGAAACCATGTCCAGGGATCGAAGGGATCACTACATCGAACGCATCGGAGGCCCGGCCACCATGCGCCGTGGGGTCTGTGAGCGGGCCGATGATCTTCAGTTGCTCGATCACTGAACCAGGCCACCCGTGCGTGACGATGACGGGCAAGGCATCTGGATGCTTCGAGCGCACATGGATGAAATGGATATCGACACCGTCGATGTTCGTTATGAATTGCGGGAGGCTATTCAGCTTGGCTTCCACCTTGCGCCAGTCATATTGAGTTGCCCAATAGCGGGCCAACTGCTGCATGGTTGCAAGACGCACACCCTGCGATTCGTCGGTGACCGTTTCACGCGTAGGCCAGCGCGTGGCGGCAATTCGCCGGCGCAAGTCCAGCAGCGCATCCTGCGGAAACGAGATGCGGAAAGGGCGGACTCCCTGTGCGTTCGTGCCAGCGTTTGTCGCAGTCTGTGCAGTCTGTGCCGCCGTTGCATCCAGCGGGAGTGCCATCAGTGCCGCACCGAAGCCTGCCGTTGCTGCCGAGGCGGCAAGAAAGTCACGGCGGGAGAGTCGCCGCACATCTGGAACGGCTGGTTTCTCGGGGGTAGTCATTGAAGATTCCTTTCCGCCCAAAGGCGGGGTTCTTTGAAAATGGCGTGTGATATTATTCGCACGCGAAATAAACTGATGAACTTACCCGCCTGAACATGGAGCACCGCCTCGTATATTTGTTGAACGTAGGGCAGCGCCGGCTGCAACGCTGGTCACAGGCCCGTGCCGCTCGTGGTGGCGTGACAGCGGCGCAGTCCGGGCTGCTGTTTTATTTGGGTACCCACGATGGCGCGCTGATGAGCGAGGCGGCAGCTGCGCTGGATCTGGGGGCGCCGGGAATGAGCGGCCTGGCCGACCGGACTGAAAGAGCCGGGTTGATCGAGCGCCGTACCGACGAGACCGATGGCCGTGTATGGCGTCTGTGGTTGACAGAAGCAGGGCGCTCGGCGCGTCAGGGCTCGAAGACCCGCATGAAGGAATTGAACGCGAAGCTGACCGAAGGCTTCACGGAAGCGGAGATCGACGTGGTGGCGCGGTGGCTGACCAGCCTGCAGACCAAGTTTCCGGTCGCTGATGAGCGCGACGAGTAGCGCTCATCAGCCAGCAGCCAATGCGCGAACTCACTGCTGAGCGACTTTGGAAAAATCCGGCTTGCGCTTTTCGGCGAACGCCGCCAATGCTTCCCTGGCTTCCGCGCTCGCCAGGCGCTCCTGAAACTTTGCACTCTCGCTGTCCATCTGCGCGACCAGCATCTCGGCCTTGCGCATGAGCGCTTTCATGGCGCCAAGCGAACCGGCCGGCTTGGCGGCGATACGTTCGGCCATCCGCCGAGCCTCGCCCCGGAGTTGGTCATTGGCGCAGACTTTGTTGGCGATGCCCCACGCCACAGCGGTTTGTGCGTCGAGCGGTTCACCCATCGCAAACATCTCGAACGCCCGGGCATGGCCGATGCGCAACGGCAGCAGATAGCTCGATGCCGCTTCGGGAACGAGCGCCAGATTGACGAAAGGCGTTATCAACTGCGCGTCCTGCGCAAGCAATACGTAGTCGCAATGCAGCAGCATGGTCGTGCCGACGCCAACTGCCTTGCCATTGACCGCGGCAACGATCGGCACTGTCGACTTGGCCAGGGCATGCAGGAACCGATGTACGTGGCGTTCGCTCGGGCCCTTTCCCGCCGCAATTGCCGCGAACTCACCCACATCGTTCCCTGCGGTGAACATGTCCCCATCTCCTTGCACCAGCACCACGCGTACATGGCTGGCGTGCTCGGCTTCTTCGATGGTGTCGGCCAGGGTGCCGTACATCTCGTTGGTCAGCGCGTTCTTCTTGTCCGGTCGGGCAAGCGTAATAGTCAGAACGCCGCCCGTCAGGTCGACTCGGATTTCCGGTGTCATGGTGGTCTCCATATGTTTAAGTTCGCATGCGAAGTATATAAATACTTTGCGTGCGAAGTAAACCGATGCGAGGGCGACATCCTGGCACCCATCGGCCGATTTTGTGCGATGACCGGATGGTCTGCGTCCTTGCTCCACCCGAGGTAGGCCGAATGCAGCACCAAAACTTGCAACTTGCAAGTTTCATTGCGTTGCATATACTTTCATAATGCTAGTAACTGAGCAGCGTGTCGGATTTCTTGTGTCCCGGGGACATACGCGCCGTCCATGCGACGTCGGTATTGGCAGCGTCGCTCAGATGCCGGTTTCGGGCCCTGGGGCCACCCATCACAACTCTTTCGCACCGTGCGTTGGCTGACGCGGAGGTGACCGATTGAAGCTGAATATTTGCCAGGAAGAATGCGATGAATGCAAGAGATGTCGTGCTGTGCCACCCCGTGCGCACCGCCATTGGCGCCTACAACGGCGCCTTTAAATCCATTCCAGCGACTGAGCTGGGTGCCACGGTGATCCGGGCGTCGGTGCAGGGCGCGGGAATCGACCCCGGCGCGGTTGGCAGCGTGATATTCGGCAATGTTGTGCAGGCAGGCAACCGGATGAACCCGGCCCGGCAGGCGGCCATTGGGGCGGGATTGCCAGTGTCGGTTCCCGCGATGACCGTCAACCGCGTATGCGGGTCGGGAGCGCAGGCCATTGCGACGGCCGCGGACGAGGTACGACTGGGCTATGTCGACATAGCCATCGCCGGCGGCATGGAGAATATGGACCGCGCACCCTATTTGATGTCCGCTGGCCGCTGGGGCCAACGCATGGGCGATTCGGTGCTGCATGACAGCATGCTGTACGACGGGCTGCACGACGCATTTTCCGGCGAGCATTCGGGGTGGCATACCGAGGACCTTGTCGCTCGTTACGCGCTCAGCCGCGAGGCGCAGGATCGCTGGGCCGAACGTTCGCAGAGGTTGTTCGCGCTGGCACAGGCCAAGGGCCGTTTTGCCGGCCAGATCGCTGGTGTGCCGGTCAAGGGGAAGGGGGGCACCACGCTGTTCGACGTGGACGAAGCCAACCGACCCGATACCAGCCTCGAAACACTCGGCCGCCTGAAGCCGGCGTTCCGTCCGGACGGCACCATCACCGCTGGCAATGCGCCCGGCCTCAACAGTGGGGCAGCGGCCATGATCGTTGCCGAGCGGTCGCTGGCCGAAAGCAAGGGGCTCTCCCCCATGGCGCGCCTGGTGGCATATGGGGTGGGCGCCGTGGAGCCCGGACTGTTCGGCCTTGGCCCAGTTCCGGCGGTGCGCCAGGCACTGCAGCGCGCCGGGTGGCAACTGGGCGATATCGATCGCATCGAGATCAACGAAGCCTTTGCGGCGGTGCCTCTGGCCGTTGCCGCCGAGCTTGGGTTGCCCCATGACATCATCAATGTTGACGGCGGTGCGATTGCGCACGGGCATCCGATTGGAGCGACCGGTGCCGTGCTGACGACGCGACTGTTGCATGCCATGCGCGCGGATGGCATCCGGCGCGGCATCGTCACGTTGTGCATTGGCGGCGGACAAGGCATTGCGCTGGCGCTCGAAGCGCTGGCCTAGCGAAAAGAACAATTCGGAAGATCAAATATGAACATCCAATACGTCGAAGTTCTGGTAATGGTGATGTGCAGCGGGGAGACGGCATGAAGATCCTGGTTCTCGGTGCCGGCGCCATGGGCGGCTACTACGGCGCGCGACTGATTGAAGCGGGTGCGGACGTCACCTTTCTGGTACGGCACGGACGCGCGCAGGCCCTGAAACGCAGTGGGCTGATTGTGCGTAGTGAACTCGGCGACTTCGAGCGCCAGGTCAGCACCGTTCAGGCCGGCGAACTCGATGCGACATACGACCTCGTCCTGCTCGCCTGCAAGGCTTATGACCTTGATGATGCGATCGCTGCGATCACACCGGCCGTTGGCCCCAGGACCGCGATATTGCCCCTGCTCAACGGGGTGGGTGCCTATGACCGGCTCGATCATTGCCTTGGCAGGGAGCGCGTGCTGGGTGGTGTGTCGTACATCGCAACAACGCTGGCCGCCGACGGAACCATTCTGCACGCTGGCCGCATGGACCGGTTGGTGGTTGGGGCGCGCACCGCGCAGATGTCGGCGCTCGCGACCGAGTTTCACGCGCTGGTGTCCAGGGCAGCCGGGACGCGCGAAATTTCGGGCGCAATCGATCAGGAGCTGTGGAACAAATGGGCCATGATTGCGGCGGGTGCCATCATGACGTGTCTGATGCGAGGGACCGTGGCGGACATCATGAGAACGCAGGACGGACGGCGCTTGATGCTTGAGGCGATGGCGGAGTGCCGTATCGTGGCGGAACTGTGCGGGCACGCGATCCCGGCACCCGTAGCCGAGGCCATTCAGACCCGTCTGCTGGACAGTTCATCGACGTGGGCGGCTTCGATGATGCGGGATATTGCCCAGGGCGCGCCGCGTATCGAAGCCGAAGCCATCGTCGGCGATCTGGTCGCGCGTGCTGCCGATCGCGGACGCGACCTGCCATTGAGCCGCGTGGCCTATTGCCACCTGCAGGTCTATGAGAACCAGCGTGCTTCGAAGCTGACCGCTGACTGATCCGGCGGCGCATTGCCACCGGGGCCTGACAGGCCCCGGCGCTACGTCATGGCCAACTAACAATTCTATTGCCCGGCAAGCTTGAGACTCTTGGCGATGCGGGTCAGCTTGGCGTACTCGTTGTTCAGGAAACCTTGCGCCTGCGCCATCGTCATTGGCTCGATCGCGCGCTGAAGGTTGACGGCGCGGCGGGTACGGTTCTCGGGGCTGGCCACCCAGGCGTTCATGGCATCCACCACGCGTGCTGTCACGGCGTCTGGGGTCTCCGGCGGTGCCAGCACGCCCGCCCACTGGCTATATTCGAAATCTGCCAGGTCCTTGCTTTCAGCCAGTGCGGGCACATCAGGCAATGACGGGTGCCGGGCCTTGCTGGCGACTCCGATCGGCTTGAAGCGGCCAGCCTTGATCATGCCGAAGGTTGGTCCGCCCATTGGCATGAAGGTCAGGTCCACCTGGGAGCCGGCGATGTCGCTGCTGACCGGGGCCGCGCCTTTGTAAGGTACCTCGAGGAAACGTACTCCGGTGCGGGCCTGGAAGTCGGCTCCGACCAGGTGGGGCGCCGAGCCGGGACCCCAATGCGCCAGTGACAGCGGACGGTTCTTCGGGTTCTTCGCGTAGGCAATGACCTCTTCGACATTCTTGAATGACAACGTGGGATTCGAGACCAGGATGAAGTCCGAAATACCGCTGAAGCCCGCCAGCTTGAACTTTTCCGGTGAATACCTGGCTGAGGCGATGGTGAGCGGTGCGACCAGGAAGTCGATGCCGGTCGTGCCCAGCAACGTATAGCCATCGCTGGCGCTGCGCAGCACGTTCATCGCGCAGATCGAGCCGCTTGCACCGGGGAGATTGTCGGCAACGACGCTTTGTCCGAGGCTTCGCTTCATCACGACGGATGCCGCCCGGATCGATTCGTCCGCCGGGCCGCCAGCGGGAAATGCGACCTTGATGATAATCGGCTTGCTGGGATATGGCTCCTGCGCCCGCAGCCATGATGGGGCAAGCAGGGCCGGCGCGGCACAGGCGGCCTGGAGCAGGCGCCGGCGCGAAAGCTGGATGGTCATGGTTGTCTCCTGGATGGATTCGGCGAGAAGGCATGCCGGCCATGAGTGTCTGCAGGCATGCCACTCGCACTGCCTCTGGTTGAGGTCTTGTTTGGGAGCGGTCTACTCGTAGACCACTGCGTACTTGATCGTCAACGTCGCGAACGCCTTGCCGATGTTGCCGACCGCAACCTCCCGCTGTGCAGGGTCCAGGGTGGCGGGCAGCACCAGCGTGGAGAGGATGCCCTGGTCCCCACGATCCTCGATGCGGATATCGACAAGGGGAACCGGTGCATCCGCCCTGACATCGGCAAGCATCTGCCGCTGCGCCCGGAGTACGGCGTCAGTGCGCAGCGTGTTCTTCTGGATCTTGCCAACGGCAGTCTTTGGAATGGTGTCGACCACATAGAACTGCTTGGGCACGGCGGCGCGTTCCGGGATCGCCTCATAGGCGTAGTGCTTGATGCGGCCAATCGGGTAGGTGCTGCCCGGCTTGAGCGCGATATAGGCCACCGGCAACTCCCCGGCATGCGCATCCGGCAGACCCACTGCAGCGGCGTCGAACACCTCGGGGTGCCGGTACAGCGCCTCTTCGATCATGCGCGGATCGATGTTGTTGCCGCCACGGATGATCAGGTCCTTTGCGCGGCCGGTCAGCCAGAAGTAGCCATCGTCGTCCGCATAGCCCAGATCGCCAGTGTTGAACCAGCCGCCCTCGAACCAGATGCTCTTGTTCTGCTCCGGGTTCAGGTAGCCAGAAAAGATGTTGGGCCCGCGCACCACTACGATGCCAGGCTCGCCTGGCGCGCATTCGCGCTGGATGTGTCCACCTGCAGCCTTGACGACTTTCATCTCCTGGTATGCCATGGGCAACCCGATGGAGCCGATGCGTCGCTCGCCGTAGCGCGGATTGGTAGCGCTCAGTGCCGTGCCTTCGGTCAAGCCGTAGCCTTCGAAGATCATCGCGCCGGTCTTCTGCTCGAACGTCTCGGCGACGGCTACCGACAGCGGCGCCGTACCGCAGCTCGCCGCCTTGAGAGAACTGATGTCGGCATCGCCAATCGGAATATTCAGCGCCATGTTCACCACGCTCGGCACCATGCCCAGCGCCGTGACCCCGAAGTGGTCGACAATCTGCCAGAGATTGCGGATCACGGACGGATCGCGCCAGCCGCTGGACGTCAGCAGCACCACCGATGCGCCGCGCGCCAGTGGCATGAGGCAATTGGTGAGCACGCCCGTGACATGGAACATCGGTACGCCGCAGACGCGGACATCGTCTGGCTGGACGTCGATCTGCATCGCGCTTATCCAGGCCATGGCCACTTCGTTGCCATGGGTGTGGAGCGCAAGCTTGGGCGTGCCAGTGGTGCCGCCGGTATGGAACATCGAGGCGGTATCCTGCGGTGCGAAGACGCGCTTGCTGTCGAGCACCTCGCCCTGGAAGCGGGAGATACTGGCATCGAGGTCGACAATTCCTTCCTCGCTTGCCGTGCCACCGCCGGACTTGATCCAGTGCCGCACGTCGGGCAATTCGCGCCGCACCAGCATGGCCTTGTTCCACGCCTCGATATCCGCGTCGGGACCATAGGCAATCACCGCCTTGGCGCCGGCGTTACGCAGCAGTGCTGCAATGATTTCCGGTTCCAGCATCCAGTTGACGGGGCAGGCAATGCCTGTTGCCTCGCTGCCCCAGAGCGCGTACTGAGACTCCGGCGTGACCGGCATCAGCACCCCGATGACATCGTCGGGCCCCAGGCCCAGCGAGTGCAGCAGGTTGGCGGTCTGTGTAATACGCCCGAACATCTGGGCATGGCTGATGGTGACCGCCTTGCCCAGTTCGTCTCCGGAGGCGAAATAGTGCAGGGCGGGCGCTTCGGGCGCACGGTCACGCGCCAGGCGCAGCAGATCGTAGGTGCTGTGCGGCAGTTGACGGTCCGCAAGCGGCGTCTGTCCGAATCGCCGGATATCGGCGAGCGACTTTACCTGGAGTCGCGGGTGGTAGGGATCTGCCGGATCGACAGCATGGCCCGGATCGGCGCTGGCCTTCGCCCATGTATTGAACTGGGTCATGGTCAGGTTCCCTGGTAGACCGGGCGGCGCTTGTTCAGGAATGCCTCGCCGCCTTCGTGCATGTCGTTGGTGCTGAACAGCGTGGCAAAAGCAAGCTGCTCCATCATCAGCGCCGTTTCGAGACTTGCGTCCTGGCCGTTGTTGATCATCAATTTGGCCATGGCGATGGAGTGCGGCGAGCGCTCGGCGATACGATGCACGTAGGCTTTCGCCTCCTCCAGCACCTGGCTGGCGGGCACCACCTTGTTGACGAGTCCAATGCGGTAGGCCTCGTCCGACTTGATGATCTCGCCAGTAAAGATCATCTCCTTGGCGCGTGTGGCCCCCACCAGGCGGGTCAGGCGTTGGGTGCCTCCGCGCCCCGGAATCAGGCCTACGTTCGTTTCGGTCTGGCCGAGCAGGGCGTTGTCCGCGGCAACGCGCAGGTCGCACGCCATGGCCAGCTCCAGGCCGCCACCAAAGCATGGACCTGCGATGGCTGCAACCACGGGGACCGTGCTGTTGTGAATCAGCGCCCATAGGTCGGGCGCACCACTGGTCGGGACGAATGCCTCGATCGGGCGGCGTGCGAGCATCTCGGGAATGTCGCCCCCGGCCACGAACGCCTTGGTGCCCCCCCAGAGGACGATGCCGCGCACGGTACGGTCGGCCATCAGCGACGACAGCGCCGCGTACAGGTCAGAGCGAAGCGTCGTGTTGAGCGCGTTGTACTTCTCCAGCCGGTTCATGGTGACGACGGCGCAGGGGCCGTCACGGTCGACGAAGACGGTGTCGTACTCCGTGATATTGCTCATCTGGTGTCTCCTGTTTGTCGTTCGATCTTCTTTCGCGATCTTTTAGTGGATGAACTCGAAGAGCCCGGCTGCGCCCATGCCGCCGGCGGCGCACATGGTTACGACGCCATACCTGGCCTTGCGGCGACGCCCTTCCAGCAAGATGTGGCCCACCTGGCGAGCGCCAGTCATTCCGTACGGGTGTCCAATGGCGATGGCGCCGCCGTTGACGTTCACGCGCTCCAGGGGCAGGCCCAACTGGTCGATGCAATACAGCGCCTGGCAGCCGAAAGCTTCGTTGAGTTCCCACAGGTCGATGTCGTCGACGTTGAGCTCGTTGCGCTCCAGCAGGCGCGGAACCGCCTTGACCGGGCCGACGCCCATTTCGTCCGGCTCCACCCCGGCGGTGGCCAGGCCTACAAAATACCCAAGGGGTTCGAGGCCGCGCCGTTCGGCTTCACGTTCGGACATCACCACGAGTGCCGCGGCGCCGTCCGAGAGCTGGCTCGAATTGCCGGCGGTCACCTGGTAACCGTCTCCCTTCACGGCGGGCAATACGCGCAGCTTTTCCAGCGTGGTGTCAGCACGGACACCCTCGTCGGCTTCAAGCAGGAACTCCACCGCGGAAGTCTCGCCGGTCTCCTTGTTTGTCACCGATTTCATCGATGCAAGCGGCACGATCTCGTCGGCAAAGCGGCCTGCCTTCTGTGCCTCGACAGTCAGCAGTTGGCTACGCACCGAAAACTCGTCGGCGCGCTCGCGCGACATGTCATAGCGTTTGGCCAGGATTTCCGCGGTATCGATCATATGCAGATAGACATCCGGACGATTCTTTGCCAGCCAGGCCTCTTGCTGGGCGACCTTCAACGTGACTGGCTGCGACAGGCTGATGGATTCGACACCGCCCGCCACCATCACCGGCACCTTGTCGATCAGGACCCGCTGCGCGGCAAAGGCAACCGCCTGCAGCCCGGACGCGCAGAAGCGCGTGAGCGTGGTGCCGCTCACCGACACAGGCAGTCCTGCGCGGATGCCTCCCGCACGGGCAACGTTGCCGCCGGTGGCGGCGATGGGTTGGCCGCAGCCAAAAATGATGTCCTCGACTTCTCCGCCGTCGATACCCGCGCGCTGGACGGCGTGCTGGATGACATGGCCTGCCATGGTCGCCCCGTGGGTCATGTTGAACGCGCCTCGGCTGGCTTTGCCGATAGGGGTGCGGGCATACGAAACGATTACTGCGCGAGACATGAGCTCTCCTTCGTGTGGATGGATATTGACGTTCGTGGCTGGTTCAAGAATCGATATAGACAGCGGATACATTTGGAGGCAAATCAGGAGCATCAGAGGCTCAGAGCCGCAGTGGCCGCCCAGCCTCATTTTTGACTGCTGCGGTCTCCATGTGTATCCACTGTCTACATGCTAGGTGGGCGATCTTGATCGCGTCAAGAACTCGTGTGGTCGGTTCGGGTATACCTGCGTAGCGATGCCTTGACGGTTTTCAGGTAGTTCACTAGCATGTAGACACTGACTATATTGGCGTGGCAAGGGAGGCAAGAGGAAGGGCAAAAAGGGCCCCCTCTGAAGCGCGCTCAGCGAAACTATCGAATCGAGGGAATGATCTGCTGCAATGCCGATGGGGCTACGTTTGCGCGGCGCTGCGTGGCTTCGCTTTCGGCTTGCTTGCGGCGGTGGTCGTTGCGACTGCCGCCGCTTTTTTCTTGCCTGCGGCCAGCAGGCCGGTCAGCACAAACTGCTGTACGCTCTGCCGCCATTGTGCGAGTGCGACCTTCGGCCGCGGGCTCGGTCCGGTCGGCTTCGCACTGAAGAACATGCTGACGCCGTGCATGGCCGACCACGCGCAGCGCACCATCATGTCGTCGAACTGCTCCGCCAGATGGTTCTCCCGGAAGTAGTCCTGGACTGCGCCAGACAACAGCTGATAGGAAGCGTTGCCTGCTTCGAGCAGCTCGGGGTACCTTTCCTTCTCTTCGATCTGCGGTCCGAACATCAGGTAGAAGAGGGCGGGCTGCTTGACGGCGAACTCGATATAACCGTCCATCACGGTGAGCAGCCTCGTCTCGGCAGTCATCTCAGGGGACAGTCGGGCGCGACGCACGGCAACCAGTTCACGAAATCCTTCGGCGGCGATGGCCGCCAGCAACCCTTCCTTGTCGGCGAACTGATTGCGCGGCGCGCCGTGGGAAACCCCCGCAAGCTTGGCTGCGGAGCGCAGTGTCAGTCCGTGGACACCCTTGTCGGCCAGGATTTCCCTGCCGCAGCGGATCATTTCTTCCCGCAGGTTGCCATGGTGATAGCTTTGGCGGGCCGGCCGGGTCGTGGAAGTGGTCATGAATGCGGGTCGCGGTGTCGTCAGGCCTCCATATTAGCGCCAACCAACGTGTTCCCAATCAATCTCAGGCGGATTCAGCAGGAGCGACGGCAGCGCCCTGGATGCCATGCCGGTCCAGCGCTTGCGCAACCATGCCGGAAGCTTTCATCGACTCGACGAAGTCCGAGAGAAAGCGGGCAGCTTGTTCGCCCCGGGACTTGGGGACGCCCATCGCCTGGCGAATGACCATGAATCGCTCGTTGAGGAGCCTGTAGCCGGGAACGCCGGCGATGTCGGCTTCGAGTTGTTGCTTTACGCCCGCGGCAACGTCAAGTTTTTCCTCCAGGAAGAGCTTCACCACGGTAGGTGAAGTCGGCGCCCTCACGATCTCTGCCTGCTTGAGTTCGCGTGTCAGGAACAGGTCATAGGCACTGCCTTTCCCAACCACCACGCGCGTGCCGGCGCGGTCCACGTCGGCGTTGGCATGCACTGGCGAATCGTCAGACACCAGGTAGTACCCTTCGATAAGAACATAGGGCGAAGTGAATGCGATGCTTGCTCCACGCTTGGGATCGATTGCGAAAAAGCCTACATCAGCCTCTTCGTTGCTCACGACATCTACGGACTTGCCCGCCGCATCGACAACGACGAGTTCGAGCTCAACCCCCAGTCGTTCAGAAAGGGCCTTGGCCAGGTCAACCGAGACGCCCCCGGCGCTGCCGTCAGCTTGGCGGTTGGCGAGAATTGGGTTCCCCAGGTTAATGGATGCGCGCAGTACGCCTGTGGGCGCAAAGGCTTGGAGGATGGCCTTGTCTACAGTCATGTGTTTCCCCGCGGTTCGTTAAGGTTCGAGAATCTGAGTGATTTTGGCTAGCGCAGTCAGCGTATGGTCCAGGTGCTCGCGCAGCGCTTGTGACGCGTCTGCGTTGCGCTGTTGCTCGAGCAAGTCCAGCAGATGCAGATGCTGCTTTGCGTGCTCTTCGTAGCGAGCGCGATCGCGCATCGAGCGGTAGGACAACAGGCGGCGCACGCGATTGACCCGGCGAATGGAATCGATGAAGAATGGATTGCCGGACGCCTCGACCAGAGATTCGTGGAATCGCACACCCCGGTCATGGAGTTGGTCCGCCGTATCCGTCTCGATACCACCTTCGAGCAGGTGAAGTTCCGCCGCACGCAGCCTTTCGATGACACGGGCATCGATTCTATACCCCGGCTCAAGCAGGGCTGCCGGTTCCAGTGCGAGCCGCATGCGGTAAGACTGCAGCAGAGAGTCGGGCGTGGTCAGCATGGCGGAGAAAGACCAGCCATAGCCGGGCTTCCTTTCTCCCCAACCCTCTTGCGTGATGCGCTTGAGCACGGCATTGAGTTGCGTGGCAGTGAGCGCATACCGAAGCTTGATGGTTTGCTCGGAAACTTCCATCGGTAGCGATCCTTGCAGGAGGTCATCTGCAATCTGGAAGTACGCCGCGCTGACGGGATCTGCCTTGGCGATGCCCAGTTGCGAAGCAAGCTCGGCCGCGGGCGTTGCGACAGGGCGCGCGAGAAAGAACCCACGGTTTTTCTCGCGCGTCAGGATGCCTTTTTCATGGAGCAGAGCCAGTGCTTCATTGACTGGCGTACGCGATACGCGCAACTTGTCAGCCAGCATTTGTGCCCGCATATGAGCGCCCACCGGCAACTGCTCGGTTTGAATCAGCTCGACGATTTGCGTTGCAATGGACCTGTCGTGGTTCATGGTTTCTAGCCCCCGTCGGGGCCGCGCCGCTTATGCAGCCGAGGCGGTGACTCCCTGGCGTGCCAGCGTTTTCTGGAGAATCGATGGAATGACACCCCCGCGCTGGAGCAGTTCGACCTCAAGTCGAGTCTCTACCGCAGCGGTGGCCTCAAAAGCTTCCTCGGTTCCGTCTCGCCGGATGATACAGACTGGCACCTTGCATCTTGGCGACAGGGCCTGTGGGTCTGCGCTCACATGGACCTGATCGCCTGGTTGGATGTCCAGCGTCTGCGGGTTCACGCCCGTGGGCATGCGCAGCGGCAGAATGCCCATGCCGATGAGATTGGAACGGTGGATTCGCTCAAAGCTTACCGCAATCACGGCGCGGATCCCCAGAAGGCGCTGCCCCTTGGCCGCCCAGTCGCGTGATGAGCCAGTGCCATAGCGCTCGCCGGCAATCAGGACGACCGAGTCGCCATCGGCACGGTAACGTTGCGCCACTTCAAAAATTGGCGCGATTTCTCCGCTTGGAACGTGCACCGTGTGAGCAGTGGGTACTTCGGGCTGCAACAGGTTGACGAGCGTCTTGTTATAGAACGCCGCGCGCATCATCACTTCCCAGTTGCCGCGGCGCGAGGCGAATACATTGAGATCATCACGGTCATCGCCCCGACCCACCAGGAAGTCAGCCACGAAGCTGTCTTTGGGAATGGCGCTGGCTGGGGAGATGTGGTCGGTCGTCACGTCGTCGCCGAGCACCAGAAGGGGCCATGCGTTGTAGTCGCCGAGTTGCGAACCTTGGTCCAGCGCGGCAAATGGCGGGCGACGCAGCGCGGTAGAACCTTGATCCCACGGATACTGGGCCGTATCCGGCGAGGGCAGCGCCGCCCAGATGGGGTTCTGGGATGCAATGGCGAACGCACGCTGATAGTCGGTCGGATCCGCACCCAGGGCCAGGGATGCGGCAATTTCCTCGCGCGTCGGCCACAGGTCCTTCAGGAAGACCGGCGTGCCGTTCGGGGCCGTCTGGACGGGTTCGCGGCTCAGGTCACGCTCGGCGTCGCCTGCCAGTGCGAAGGCCACCACCAGAGGCGGCGACATGATAAAGCCGAGATTGAGGTCAGGATGAATCCGGCCAGGGAAATTGCGGTTACCCGACAGCATTGCCACGGGCCATGCCGAGCCATCAGTGATGGTTTCGCGGATCTCCGGCGTCAAGGGTCCCGAGTTGCCGATGCATGTCGTGCATCCAAAGCCGACGATATCGAAGCCTACGGACGAGAGGTCTTCGGTCAGCCCGCTTCGTTGCAGATAGTCGGCAGCGGCGGGCGACCCCGGGGCGAGGGACGTCTTGATCCATGGCGCCACGGTCAGGCCGAGTGCACGCGCCTTGCGGGCGACCAGGCCTGCGGCCACCAGGAGGGCGGGGTCCGACGTGTTGGTGCAACTTGTGATGGCGGCAATCGCCACCGGATAGCGTGGCATGCCGTGATGCTTGCCAGGATTCGCGACCGGGAATCTTGCCAACGCCGTGGCAGTGTCTGTGTAGGAAAGGAGATCCTGAGGCCGGCGCGGGCCGGCAATATGCATGCCGATACTTGCCAGGTCGACTTCAATGGTGCGCGTGTAGCGCGGTGAGGCATCGGCGTCGAACCAAAGGCCCGTGCGTTGCGCGTACTCTCGGGTCAGATCGATGGCGGCTGTAGCTCGTCCGGTCGTGCGCAGATAGTCCAGCGTCTGGTCGTCGATCGGGAAGAAACCCGAGGTTGCCCCATATTCGGGCGCCATGTTGGCTACCACGGACCGGTCTCCCGCAGTGAGCGTCGAAACGCCGGGGCCGAAGAACTCCACAAACTCCCCGGATACACCAATCGCGCGCAGCCGTTGCGTAACGGTCAGGGCCAGGTCAGTGGCCAACACTCCCGGTTGCAGCGCATTGGTCAGGCGTACCCCGATGACATCGGGAATGCGCTGCATCACTGGCATGCCGAACATCACTGTCTGCGCTTCAAGACCACCTACGCCCCAGCCCAGCACGCCAATTCCATTGATCATTGGCGTGTGGCTATCTGTGCCGATAAGCGTGTCAGGCACGGCCCACAGTTGGCCATCTCGCTGCTGCGTGGTCACCACAGTGGCGAGCTGCTCAAGGTTGATGGTGTGCATGATGCCCGTGCCCGGCGGATGAATCCGCACGCCTTTCAATGCCTTGGAAGCCCAGCGCAGGAAGCTGTAGCGCTCTGCATTGCGCTGGCTCTCGATCTTCAGGTTCTCGCTGGCCGCGTCGGGACGGGCAAATGCTTCGACGGCCAGTGAATGGTCGACGGACGAATCGACAGGCAGCACCGGATTGAGGGCAGTCGGGTCAGCGCCGGCCTCTGCCAGTGCATCGCGCATGGCCGCGATATCTACCAGCGCGGGAGTGCTCGTGGTGTCGTGCATCAGCACGCGACTTGGCTGGAATGCAATCTCCGCCTCGCTCGTGCCAGTTTGCAGCCACGCGACGATGCCCGCGATGGCCGCAGCGCGTTCTTCGCCATCGGTGTTGCGGGTCACGTTCTCCAGCAAAAGCCGCAAAACCACGGGTAGCCGGGGCAGGGAGTCTCCGAGCATGCGCGGCAGGTCGACATAGCTGTATGTGCTGTCGGCAGCGCAAAACTGACTGACGGTGGGGGTGTAGGTGTTTTCCATAGGCTTTACTTTGCATGTGTTTACGTCAAAATGCAATCAAGTGGAAACCCCAATCAGCCACGTAAAACAAGGAGACAGCACGTGAATCCATCCCCTTTGCACCCTGAATCCATGCCCGATCTGACACGTCGTCGCCTCCTGAGTGGGGCGGTCGCCGTGTCGGCTGCCTCTGCCGTTGCGGCCATTTCGGCATTGGGCTTGAGCACGACCGCTGCCCATGCCGCGGACCAGGGACGCAAATCGTCATCAAAAGGAAAAAGCATGACTGCCAAGTACGCCTATGTTGGATCGAGAACCACCCGCGAGCGCAATGCGCGAGGTGAGGGCATCAGCGTTTATCGTATCGATGCGCAAACAGGTGCGCTGCAGCTCACGCAACTGGTCAAGGACCTGGTCAACCCGTCATTCCTGGCATTGAGCAGCAACGGTGAGCGGCTCTATACGGTCCATGGCGACCTCAGCGATATCAGCGCGTTCGCGGTCGACAAGACCACGGGCAAGCTCGAATTCATCAACCGCCAGAGCACGCAGGGCAAGAATCCTGTGCATCTGGCCATCGATCCCACCGGCAAGTACATCGTAGTCTCGAACCACATCGGCGCCAGCCTCGCCGTGCTGCCGCTGCAGGCTGACGGATCGCTTGGTGAGCTGACCCAACTTGTGAAACTCGATGGTCCGGTCGGTCCTCACCGGGTTGAGCAGAAGCAGGCCAAGCCACACTTCAACCCCTTCGATCCGAGTGGGCAATATGTGGTGGTTCCTGACAAGGGCCTCGATCGCACGTTCTCGTTCCGCTTTGCGGACGGCAAGCTATCGCCGGCGTCGCCAAGCTTCGTCGAATCGCGTGAAACCTCGGGCCCACGTCATATTGCATTCCACCCGAATGGCAAGTTCGGTTATGTCGTCAACGAACTCGATTCGACGGTCACTACCTACGCCTACGAGGGGGCGACGGGCGCGCTGAAGCCGCTGCAAATCGTCTCGACGCTACCCGACACATTCACCGGCAACAGCCGCGCTTCGGAAATTGAAGTCGACGTTACTGGGCGCTTCGTCTATGCGTCGAATCGCGGATACGACAGCATCGCGATCTTCCATATCGACCCGAAAAGCGGCCATCTCAGCTTTATCGAAGCCGCGCAGTCGCAAGGCAAGACCCCGCGCTTCTTCGCTACGGCGCCGGGCGGCCGCCACATGTATGTGCTCAACGAAGATAGCGATTCGATTGTCGTGATGCAGATCGACCAGGCTAGCGGTCGACTCAACCCGACGGGTTTCAGCGTGCAGTCGGGCAGCCCGGTTTGCATGGTCTTCTCTGTGTAAAGCATTAACCGGTTGTCCATCATGCAGCAAACCACCACCGCACAGCAGGGCATAGACGAGCGCGCAGTCGTCAGGAAAATTACCTGGCGAATCATCCCGTTTGTCTTTGTTCTTTACATCATCTCGTATCTGGACCGCGCCAACATCGGCTACGCAGCGCTCCAGATGAACAAGGAACTGGCGCTGTCCAGCGAGGCATTCGGCTTCGTGTCGGGCATCTTCTTCATTGGGTACTTCCTGTTTGAAGTGCCCAGTAACGTGATGCTGAACCGGTTCGGCGCGCGGCGCTGGATTGCGCGGATCCTGGTCTCGTGGGGTGTCATTGCGGTGGTCAGCGCGTTCGTGCAGACGGCCGAGCAGCTCTACATATTGCGCTTCCTGTTGGGCGTGGCGGAGGCGGGCTTCTTCCCCGGGATCATCGTCTATCTGACGTACTGGTTCCGGGCGAAGGAACTGGCCACCACGGTTGCGCTGTTCACGGCCGCGATTCCGGTGTCGTACATCATCGGCGCACCGCTGAGCACCTGGATCATGGACAACGTGCATTGGCTGCAATGGAGCGGCTGGCGCTGGATGTTGCTGCTCGAGGGCGCCCCCGCGGTGCTGGGCGGGGTACTTTGCTACTTGTACCTGACAGACCGCCCGGCCGATGCACGCTGGCTGACCGATGCCGAGAAGCGCTGGCTGGGCGACGAACTGGAGCGTGACCGGAAGGCGCGCCCGGAGGCCGTGCACATGAGCACGCTGAAGGTGATGCAGAACCCGAAGGTGCTGTACCTCGCGTTTATCTACTTCGTCTACCAGTGCGGCAGCCTGGGCGTCGGGTACTGGATGCCGCAGATCATCGCCGGCTTCTCGTCATCGCTGACGCATACGCAGGTCGGCTTTATCGCCATGGCACCGTATCTGTTCGCCACCGTGATGATGATTCTCTGGTCGCGCAGTTCGGACCGTCGCAATGAACGTCGGCTCCATTCGGCACTGCCTTTGGCCGTAGCCGCGGTGGCACTGATCGGTGCGGGTATCGTCAACAATCCCTATGCCGCCATTGGGTTGATCAGTCTGAGTCTTGCGGGACTGTACGCATTCAAATCACCTTTCTGGGCGCTGCCGACACTTTTCCTTAGCCGCTCCACGGCGGCTGTGTCGATTGCCGTCATCAACTCCATCGGCAACCTTGGCGGATTTGTCGGGCCGTTTGCCATCGGATATATCAAAGGGCAGAGCCACAGCGCATCTCTTGGCCTGCTGTTCCTGGCGGGTTTGCTCGTGATCTCGTTCCTGATGACGTTCTTCATTCGCATCACCGAGCACCGTCCGGTCGATCCGGCGTCCGCGCCGGTAAGACACAGCCACTAGCCCCAATTTCCTTTCCCAACCGCGTTGGTCTGGTGCCCTTTCCGAAGGGTGCCGGGCGGCGCTCATCCATAAGAAATAGCAAGAGGAGACAAATGAAACGAGCAGGCTTGCTTGCAGCATCGCTGGTCAGCAGCGCCGCCTATGCGCAATCCGGGGTCACGCTCTACGGAGTGGCCGACGTCGGCATCGAGTATGCAAACCACGTCCGCACGACTAGCGGCGGCAATTCCGTCGTGCGGATGCAGCCTGGCAACCAGTCCGGCTCGCGGTTCGGCATCCGGGTTGTCGAAGACCTGGGCGCCAACTGGCGTGCGATTGCAAGGCTGGAAAACGGTACCAATCTCGATACCGGCACCTTGGCGAACGGCACGGGCTCGACGCAGCGGCTTTTCGGGCGCAGCGCGTATGTCGGGCTGGAAGGGCCGTACGGCAACCTCACGCTGGGCCGGCAGGACGCACCCATCTACGACTTTGCGAAGACCTATGACCTGCTTGGCGTATCGGCGCGCTACTCCATCACCTCGATGGATCCGGTGTTCGCGCAACGCATCGACAACTCGGCCAAGTACCTCGGAAAGTTTGGCGGCCTGACGGTCGAGACAAGCTACAGCACGGCCTGGGACACGGGCTATGGCGGCGAGGTGCCGGGCGCAATTCGCGCGGGCCGGCAGATCGGCGGTCAACTCGCGTACGAGTCCGGCGGCATGGGCATGGCGGTGACATATGACCAGACGCAGGGCTCGACAGCTGCATCCAGCAGCCTGTCGAACCGGAACCTGGCGTTTGGCGCGATTGGCTCGTTCGGGGCGGCAAAAGTCGTGGCCGGGTATCGCTGGAACCGGTCCGAGTATGGCGGCACAAACGGCAGCACGGCGCTAACACCGCAGCAGCGCACGGACATGTACTGGCTCCAGGCGAGCTACAACCTCACGCCGGCGTTCTCGCTGACTGGCGGCGCGTTCTACACGAACAATCGCGCCAACGATCAGGACCCCTGGCTCTTTATCGCATTGGCCGACTACGCGCTCTCCAAGCGCACAGACATCTATTTCACTGCGGCCTACGCACGTAACCGTAACGGTTCGGCCCTGGCCGTGGGCTCGGGCAACACGGTACAGGCTGGTGCCAACCAGACTGGCGTGCTGCTTGGCATGCGTCACAAGTTCTGAGAACGAAAAGGAGACATCATGGAATTCCGTACTACCAAGCGTCTGTTCCAGTGTTTGACCGCGGCAGCCCTTGTCACCGGTGCGGGTGCGGCGACAGCGCAAGCTGGTGCCTATCCTTCTCGACCGGTGACCATTGTCGTGCCGTTCTCGGCCGGTGGTGGCGTTGATGCAATGGCGCGGGTCCTGGCTGAAAAGCTGCGCACCGTGCTCGGCCAGTCGGTCGTGGTAGATAACAAGGGCGGCGGCAGCGGCATGATCGGCGCGCAGGCAGTCGTAAAGGCTCCGGCGGACGGCTACACACTTCTGATGGGGTCGGCCGGCGAGACGGCGATCAATCCGTTCGTCTTCAAGAAGCGCATGCAGTATTCGCCGCAGACCGACCTCATGCCCATCAGTCTTGTCGTGAAGGTGCCCAATGTGGTGGTGGTCAACCCGGCGCTGCCGTACAAGACAGCCGACGAGCTCGTAGCGTACGCGAAGGCCAACCCGGGCAAGGTGCGCTATGGCACCAGCGGTGTCGGTAACCCGCAGCATCTGTCTGGCGAGTTGATGGCACGACAGGCGGGCATCCAGATGACTCACGTGCCGTACCGTGGCGCGTCCAACCAGTTACTCGATGTCGTCGGCGGCAATATCGAGATGACCTTCGTGAGCCTGGCTGGCGCGCGTCAATTTATCAAGGACGGCAAGGTACGAGCTATCGGCATCACGTCTCAGGGTAAGAGCGCATTGGCGCCCGACATTCCGGCAATCTCCGACTCGACGAGCTTGAAAGGCTACAGTCTTGAGAACTGGTTTGGCTTGTTCGCACCCAAGGGGACGCCTGCACCGGTGATTGCCCGTTTGAATGCCGCTGTTGTTGAGGCGCTGAAAGATCCTGCCGTGGCGACCAGGCTAAAGGACCTCGGCGGAAATCCCAGCCCCATGACCCCGGAGCAGTTCAGCGCGTTCATCCAGCAGGAGTCCGTCAAGTTTGGACGCATCGTGGAAGAGGCGAAGATCACGCCAGAGAACTGATGGGGCAGGGTGGTGGCACGGTGCGCCGCCAGGCAGAACCGGATCGGTGCCTGCGGTGGTGGGCATCTTCCGGTCTCGATCGAAGGATGCCGCATAAAGCACTGCAAAAGCCCCGTTTCAAAATGCAAAATAGGCACCCCGGGCAATTTCACCGATGCTTGCGTCTCAAAGCGCGCCGACCATGGTTCGGCGCCACCACAGGAGACAAGGCATATGATGCAATCGCGCACTGTCGGCGATGTCAAGGTCACCCGCATTCTCGAATATGCGGGCCCGACGCACGATCCGGCATTCCTCTTCCCGGATATCGACCGCGGCGTGCTCGACGCCAATGCCGATCTGATGGCACCCCACCATTGGATTCCGCACATGAACAAGCTGATCGTCACGATCCAGTTCTGGGTGGTGCATGCGGGCAGCAATATCATTGTGGTCGATACGGGCGTTGGAAACTTCAAGCCGCGCGCGGGTATTGCGCGGATGAACATGCTCAATACACTGGTGCGCGAATGGATGATTGCCGCCGGCGCTCCGCCGGAGAAAGTCACGCATGTTGTCATGACGCATCTGCACGCCGATCATGTCGGCTGGAATACCACGTGGCAGGACAATCGGTGGGTACCCACGTTTCCCAATGCACGCTACTACCTGCCGAAGGATGATTTTGTCTTCTGCAGGGACGGCCGCAACAAGGAACCCGGCGTGGTGGACGTATTCGGCGAATCGTTCTTCGACAGCGTGATGCCGGTGGTCAATGAAGGGCTGGCAGAGACGATCGAGCCGGGGCACGAAGTCGCCGGCTGCCTGCAAGTGGAGCCAGCGTCGGGCCACAGCCCTGGCCAGGTGGTATTCCGCGTGCGCTCACAAGGCGAGGAAGCGGCTTTTTGCGGCGATATTCTGCACAGCCCCATCCAGATCGTGCGCCCCGATGTGAACTCCGGGTATTGCATCCGCCCCGACCTGGCGCGCGACACCCGGCTGGCGTTCCTGAACAATGCGGCCGACACCGGCGCACTGATCCTTCCCGTGCATTTTGGCGAACCATACTGCGGCTACGTGCGACGCCAGGGGCAGGGGTTCCGGTTCGAGCCCGCTACCTGGTAATCCCTGCTGCATCGGGCAACAGGTGGCCGCCGGCGTCCACGCAAATGGCGGCCTGTGGCTTGCCGATCGCGGCTATGATCAAGGCTTGACCGACGCGCCCCGACATTTGCATGGCAGTACCTTTCGACATCACCGATTTTCGCCTGTTCGTCAACGTTGCGGAAACAAGCAGCCTGACGCGTGGCGCCGAGCGATCTTTCCTGTCGGTGCCTGCGGTCAGCAATCGGATCAAGAATCTTGAAGACACGCTTGGCGTGCGTCTGCTTGAGCGATCGTCACAGGGCGTGACGCTGACCGCCGCGGGCGAGGTCTATCTGCAGCATGCGCGCGTGGTACTGGCGGAACTGGAACGGCTGACGGGCAATCTCCAGCCGTTCACGACGGGGCTGAGCGGGCAAGTCAAGCTGGTGGCCAACACCACGGCCATTACCGAGTATCTTCCGCCCGTGATCGGGGACTACCTTGCCACCCATCCCGATGTGCGTATTGAGGTCAGGGAGCGCCTGAGCGACGATATCGTCAGGCTGGTAAGGGAAGGTGGCGCCGATCTGGGCATCATCTCCGGCAATGTGCCAACGGCTGGCCTGCAGGCCGTGCCGTTCGTCAAAAGCGCGCTGATTCTGGTTGCGCCGCTGGGGCACCCATTGCTGGCGAATCCCGACGTGTGGTTCGAGCAGGCATTGGACTTTGCCTTCGTGGCATTGCTTGAAGGCAGTGTGTTCCAGATGTTCCTGACACGCGCCGCCGGTGCGGTGCACAAGCCGATGACGGTTCGCGTCCATGTGGCAAGTTATGACGCCATGTGTCGCATGGTGGCCGCCGGGGCCGGCATTGCCATCATGCCCAAGGCGGCGTTTGCCCGTCTGAAGGGCCAACAGCAGATTGGCGCGTGCAACCTGCACGATGACTGGGCCGTGCGCACGTTTCAGCTTTGCGCGCGGGACCTCGATGGGCTGTCGAGCTTCGCGCGCGAGTTCGCGAACCGGCTGATCGAGCGCTACGCGCCGGACGCACGCGCAACCTGATTCCTTCGCTGTACACCATCCCTCTTGCCAGTAGACACCGGACGCTTCATCGGCGTAATACCGGCGCTACAGCGTGTGTCATCGGCATGACACTGGCGTCGCCATACGTTCTGTAAAACACACCCTCTTAAGCAAGCCCTAAGGGCGCTTGTCAATCGCGAAATTGTGGGTCCGATTCCTACATGGCAACCTGAGCTCATCGGACATCCACCTTCGCAAATCATGATCGACAAGCTCTACGAAACAGCACGCGACGCCGTCAGCGATATTGCCGACGGCGCCACTATCGCCATCGGCGGCTTCGGTGGCGCGGGCATGCCCGACGAACTCATCGACGCGGTGATCGAGCAGGGCGCCAGGGATCTCACGGTGGTCAGCAACAACGCCGGCAACGGCGACACCGGCCTGGCGGCACTGCTCAAGGCGCGCCGCGTGCGCAAGCTGCTGTGTTCGTTTCCGCGCCAGCGTGACGCGCATGTATTCGAATCCCTCTACCGAGCCGGCGAGATCGAACTGGAAGTGGTGCCGCAAGGCACGCTTGCCGAGCGCCTGCGCGCGGCCGGCTGCGGGATTGGCGGCTTCTTCACGCCCACCGGCTTTGGCACCTTGCTGGCCGAAGGCAAGGAGTCGCGAATGATCGGCGAGCGGGGCTACGTACTGGAGTATCCGATCCACGTCGATGTTGCCCTGATCAACGCCGCCGCGGCAGATCGCTGGGGCAACCTTGTCTACAACAAAACCGCGCGCAACTTCGCACCGGTCATGGCCATGGCCGCCACGCACACCATCGCGGCTGTGAACCGCATTTGCGAACTGGGAGAACTCGATCCGGAAGTCATCGTGACCCCGGGCATCTTCGTCAATCGCATCGTCTTGCGCAACAGCGCGTGCGCAGTGCCGGCTGCCGCATAAGGAGAACAACATGGATCAACTGGCAAGAAACCTGCTGGCCGCACGCGTGGCACGGGACATTCCCAATGGCGCGTACGTGAACCTGGGCATCGGTCTGCCGACCCTGGTGGCCAACCATCTGCCACGCCACAAGGAAGTCATCCTGCACAGCGAGAACGGTGTGCTCGGTCAATGGTCCGCCACGGAACCCGGGCAGGAAGACTGGGACCTGATCAACGCGGGTAAGGAAGCCATCCGCCTGGAGAAGGGCGCGGCGTTCTTTCATCACGCCGACTCGTTCGGCATGATGCGCGGCGGGCATCTGGACTTCTGCGTGCTGGGTGCTTTCCAGGTGTCGGAATACGGCGATCTCGCCAACTGGCACACCGGCGCACCCGATGCCATTCCGGCCGTTGGCGGTGCCATGGATCTGGCGATCGGCGCCAAGCGCGTGTTCGTCATGATGGACCACCTTACCAAGGACGGTGAAAGCAAACTGCGTCGTCATTGCAGCTATCCACTGACGGGCCTTGGCTGCGTCAACCGCGTCTACACCGAACTTGGCACGTTCGCCATCGGTCCCCAAGGCGTTTCCGTGATTGAAATCATTGGTGACATGTCGCGGGAAACGCTGCAGTCGATCACCGATGTCGATCTCGACTTCACGACCCTGTCGGCCCCCGAGTGCGCCTGAGTCCTGGGTGGCCACGATGCAGACACACAAATAGACACACACAAAGAGGAGACAACCATGCTGACCTGGTACAAGAGCGGCACCGCACAGCAAAAGAAGACCTTCTGGGCCTGCTATTCAGGGTGGGCGCTGGATTCCTTCGACATGCAGATGTTCAGCTTCCTGCTGCCTGCGCTGACCGTAGTCTGGGGCCTGAGCAAGGCGGAAGTTGGCCTGCTGGGCACCGTGGCGCTGATCGTTACCGCCATCGGCGGTTGGGGCGCCGGCATTCTGAGCGACCGCTATGGCCGCGCACGCATTCTGGTGCTGGCGATCATCTGGTTTACATTTTTCGGTGTGCTGGCAGGCTTCGCGCAATCGTATCAACAGCTTCTGGTGTTCCGCACGCTGCAAGGGCTGGGTTTTGGCGGCGAATGGGCCGTGGGTGCGGCGCTGATGGCCGAAGTCATCGACCCCAGGCACCGCGGCAAGGCCATGGGCTACGTGCAGTCGGGCTTTGCCCTGGGCTGGGCGCTGGCGGTCCTCGTTGCCACGCTTTTGCTGGCCTGGCTGCCGCACGACATGGCCTGGCGCGTAGCGTTCTGGAGCGGCGTGATCCCGGCGACGATCGTGCTGTTTATCCGCCGGCACGTCAAGGACTCCGCCGTATTCGAGCGCGCCCGCCAAAGCCGCGCGCCGAAGGCCTCGCTGGCCTCCGTGCTCGACCGCAAGTACGCGCGTTCGCTGACGCTGTCGAGTGTCCTGGTGATCGGCCTGCAGGCCGGTTGCTATGCCATTCTGGTCTGGCTGCCGTCGCTGCTTAACCAGCGCAAGGTGGCAGCCGCATCGCTGATCGTCACGGTGCTGATCATGGCCGTCGGCTCGTTCTGCGGCTTCGTGGCGGCGGCGGATCTGTCGGACCGTATTGGGCGCCGCCCCACGCTGATCGGCCTGGCGGTCTGCGCCTGGGTGGTCACCGCCGGCTATATGTTCCTGCCGTTGAATACCGGGTTGGCCATGGTGCTCAGTTTCCTGGTCGGGTTCTCCGCCATCGGCATGTTTGCCGCGCTGGGGCCGTTCCTGAGCGAAATGTTCCCGACCCACGTCCGTACTACCTGCATGGGCTTTGCGTATAACGTCGGGAAGTCGGTGGGGGCGGGCTCGGTGGTGGGTGTCGGCGTGCTATCCACCCATATCGGCCTGGCCAACGCCATGGGCACATTCTGTCTGGGGGCTTACGCTATCGCAGTATTTGGCATCCTGTTGCTGCCCGAAACCCGTGGCATCGCCATTGAGACGATTGGCGACGTTGACGCAACCGGGGATGTACCGGTGGTAGCTTCGCCGTCCGGCACGGTGACTAGCGCCGCGGCCGCGCGCCCCTGATACCGGTCACTGCCATCCATACAAAACCAATCCAAAGGAGAAATCATGATTCGCTTGCTGTACTTGCTGGTCAAGCCTCACGACATGTCACAGGAAACCTTTCGCGCGGAATGCTTGCGCCACTACGAGATGTCGCATGACGTGCCCGGGTTGCACAAGTACGAAGTCAGGCTCGTGGTGCAGCAGCCTACCGACACCCATGTGCCGTACTTCGATATCGGCCAGGTGGATGCCATTGGCGAATGCTGGTTCGAGAACGACGCGGCGTATGAGACCTATATGGCGTCGGACGTGCGCCGCGCGTGGTTCGAGCACGGCAAGACCTTTATCGGCCAGCTCAAACCGTTCCGCACTGAAACGGTTGGCGGCGATAGCCCCGAGGCCTGATCCACATATCCCAACATACCAGGAGACAACAACATGCTTTACTGCGTTCAGATGGACGTGAAGATTCCCGAAAGCATTCCCGCGGAGCGCGCGGAAGCCATCAAGGCCGCGGAGAAGGCGCGTGCCATCGAGATCCAGAAGGCCGGCAAATGGCCCCACCTGTGGCGCGTGGTCGGACGCTATTCGAACGTCAGCATCTTCGATGTCGAAAGCAATGACGAGCTACATGCATTGCTGTCGTCGCTGCCGCTGTTTCCGTTCATGACCATCCAGGTGACACCGCTCGCGCGACATCCGTCCGCCGTGCTGCCCGAGTGAATACGAGCAATCCCGTCGACCAAAGGTGAGGCCGACGGGACACTACTACTCGCAGGTCAGGTTACGCAGTCACGACGTTCACGGCCACATCGATATTGCCGCGCGTTGCCTTCGAGTACGGGCAGATCTGATCGGCGGCATGTGCAATCTCAAGGGCAACAGCGTGATCAACGCCGGGGACGTGAAGGTTGATCCTGGCCTGCAGGAAATATTCGCGTCCTGTCATGCCGAGGTCGACTTCGATATCGACTGCCGCGTTCGCGGGCAACGTCACCTTCTTTTCCTTCGCCACAATTCCGACCGCAGCGCTGTAACAGGCGGACCACGCTCCCGCAAACAGCTGCTCGGCGGTCGGGTGGGGCTGGACTGCCGCAAAGGAGTACTCCGGGGCCGAGGTGTTGCCCGGCGCCGTCAGCGTCAGGTTCAGGGTGCCCTCGTGTGCAGAAAAATTGCTGTCTGCGTTGCTGGCCGTCGTGTGGGTCTTGCCGGTGAACAGTACTTTGTCGATCTTGGTCATGGAGTCTTCTTCCTTGGTTAATTGCAGTTTTTAATACCGTACACGATTCAATCGTATGCGATTGAAAGAATGTTGGTACAGATCGACTGGAAGATCAAGGAAATTCTTCACGCCGTTCTCCAGGGCGCACGCGGGCTGGGCACAACTCTTCATTTAGGCGTCTACGATGAAGTCGTATGCGATGTATGATCTACAGCATCACTGGTTCTGTAGCGAGGGCGTGCAAGATGAAGTCGAACGAAAGTAGCGGTGCCACCGACCTCAAGTTGGCCGATTTCCTGTGCTTTGCGATCTACTCGGCGAATCTGGCGTTTGGCAAGGCGTACCGACCAATGCTCGAGAAGCTTGGTTTGACCTATACGCAGTACGTGACGCTGGTCGCGTTGTCGGAAGAAGACGGGCAGACCGTCGGCGGGTTGGGTGAGAAGTTGTTCCTCGAATCGAACACGCTCACACCCATCCTGAAGAAGCTGGAGGCGATGGGCTATGTGGAACGCCATCGGAACCCGGCCGATGAGCGCCAGGTGCGGGTGAGCTTGACGAAAGCGGGACGACGCCTGCGCGAGAAGTCCTTCGACATTGACCTGGTGGATGCCTGCGGTCTTACCAGCCAGGGATTCTCCAAGCTACAGAAGGAAATCGTGCTGTTGCGCAATAATCTTGTGGAGAATACGCAAGGCGAGGCGTAGCGGCGCTTCACCGGCCGAGTGCCTAGTCATCGCAACGATGGCTGGCGATCCCGTCGATCCCCGAAATTGGCGATCCGTTTTTGCTGTGCCGTTGTCTCCCGGCAGCGCAAGCGCATGCAGTCCATTGAGTGAATGTGAAGGGGTGCTTCTTACGGGGAGCACCGTTCACAGCCGCCTTCTTTCCATGTCCGTGTAAACCCGCATTGCCGCACCCTGGTGCGCCAACTAGGATTCGAACCGTTCAATGAAAGAGACACTGTCTCTATATAAGAGACGGACTATAACGGTGGTTGAGCAATGAGGGATCGGAAGATGGAACTACCAATTCAAGAGGCTCCGGGCATTGGCGTGGAGCGCGCCGCACGCTCGCGCATGTCCGAGCCGGTACTGCTGCTGGTGGCTGTGGGACTGTCGGTGTTCGGAGCAATGATCGGCATGCAACTGATCGTCTCGCTGGGCATATCGGCCAACACATCGATCATCGGGGCGCTGGTCGCCATGGTGTTCGCTCGGATCCCGCTGGAAGTCACGCGGCGTTTCCGGGTGCTGGAACGGCAGAACCTCGTGCAGACCGCCATCTCGTCTGCAACATTCGGCGCCGCCAACTCGCTGATGATTCCAATCGGCGTGCCTTACGCCATGGGTATGCCTGAACTGGCCACCCCGATGCTGATAGGCGCGATCGTGGCGATGTTCGTTGATGGCGCAATGTTGTACTTCCTGTTTGGTAGCAAGGTGTTCCCGGCGACCGGTGCATGGCCTTCGGGCGTTGCAACGGCCGAAGCCATCTGGGCTGGCGACCGCGGTGGCCGCAAGGCGGCATTCCTGGGGCTGGGGATTGCTTGCGGCGTGGCAGGTTCGTGGTTCGGCGTGCCGATGTCGGCGTTTGGCGCCGCGTTCCTGGGCAACCTTGCGGCACTGCTGATGTTCGGCATTGGTTTGCTGACGCGCGGCTATTCGATGCCGCTGTTCGGTCTCGATATCGCCAAGGCCTATATCCCGCACGGCCTCATGATCGGCGCCGGCGTGGTGGCCTTGTTCCAGGTTGCGCGCGAGGTGCACATGTCGCGCCGCGCCGCCTCGCATGCCGGTGAGGCAGGGCAGGGCGGCCGCGTCAGCCGCGTGCTGGGCGGGGGCTTCCTGGTCTACCTTGCCATCTCGCTGTTGATTTCGCTGCTGTCAGGCCATGCCGCCGAAATGTCGGTATGGATGCTTCTCGGTTTCGTGGTCTATGCAGCGTTCGCAGCCTATATCCACGAACTGATCGTTGGTATCGCCGCCATGCATTCGGGCTGGTTTCCTGCCTTCGCCGTGGCGCTGATCACGCTCACCATCGGCATCATGATCGGCTTCCCGCCCGGCGCACTGGCCGTGCTGGTGGGCTTCTCGGCCGCTACTGGGCCGGCCTTCGCCGATATGGGCTACGACCTCAAGACGGGCTACTTGCTACGCGGCGAAGGCAAGGACATGGCGCTCGAACTGGCCGGACGCCGCCAGCAGTTCCTGGCTGCCATGATCGGCTTCGCCGTGGCGGCGGTGGTGGTGGTGGTGTTCCACGGCAAGTTCTTCGCCGCCAACATGCTGCCCCCCGTTGATCGGGTGTATGCCGCGTCGATCCAGGCGGGCTCGTCGGCCGAGGTGGCGCGCAACCTTGCGCTGTGGGCGATTCCCGGCGCATTGCTGCAACTGGTGGGCGGCTCCCGGCGTCAATTGGGCATTCTGCTCGCTACCGGCATGCTGATCGCTTCGCCGTTGGCCGGGTGGGCGGTGCTGATCGGCCTGGCAATCCGCTTTGCCGTCGTCAAGCTACGCGGAGACCGCCATTCCGCCGAGATGTCAGCCTTTGCTGGTGGCGTCATTGCGGGCGATGCGCTGTTCAGCTTCGTCGGATCGATGATCAAGCTCAAGTAACGGAGCTCAAGTAACGCAGCTCAAGCAACGCGTCCCGCTTCAATCTTAAAGCCGCATTGCGGCGGAGGTCCCGCGCCATACGCGCGCGGGGCGTCCCCTCACTCATCCCTACGTCCCATGCAAATCGACACCATTCGGTCCGACACGCCGCTGACCGCCTCCACGATCTATCTGGACACTGCCGCAGCCTCGCTGCCACCCGACGCCGTGCTGGATGCCGTACGAAGCTACCTGCTGGACACTGGCCACGTTGGCATCTACCTGCCTGCATTCCGCAAGGAGACTTACGCACGTGTGGAAGCCGTACGAGCCGCCACGGCCCGCTTTCTCAATGCCGACGCGGACGAGATTGCGTTCACGAAGAATGCCAGCGAGGCCATCTCGCTGATTGCCCGTGGCATTGACTGGAAGGCCGGCGATGAGATCCTGGTGGCCGACACGGAGATGCTGAGCAACCTCCTGCCATGGCGCCGCCTTGAGGTCACGCATGGCGTCGTGATCAGGATGGTTCCGGCCAACGCCGAAGGCCTGTTGTCGCCCGAGGCGTTCGAAGCTGCGATCACCGGCCGCACCCGTCTGCTGACGTTCTCGCATCTGCCCAACTCCACGGGCGCAGTCCAGCCAGCCGTCGAGATCTGTGCCGTGGCACGTCGCCATGGTGTGATGTCCCTGGTGAATGCGTCCCAAAGCGTGGGCATGCTCGCAACCGATGTACGCGCGCTCGACTGTGACTTCCTGGCCAGTACTGGCCGCAAGGCGCTGCGTGCCACGGAAGGCACGGGCATGCTTTACGTACGCCGCAGCTTGATCGAATCCATCGAGCCCAGCCTGACCGGCTGGTGGAACGGCAGCTACAACCGCGAGACCGGCGCGCTGGGATTCGTACCGGGCGCGCGCCGCTTCGAAGCCGGCTGCCCGATCGTGCCGGCCATCCTGGGGCTTGGCGCCGCGCTGGAATATGCCGAAAAAATCGGCGTTACGGCGATCGAGACACGCGTGCGAGCCCTCACCGCGTATGCCTTGAAACGGCTGTCGCGCATTGCGGGTTTCGAACTTTACGGACCGTCTGACGTGCGCGACCGCATCGGCATCGTTCCGTTCAATATCCGCGGCGTGGACCCGGCCCGCATCGTCGCGGCACTCGAACAGCAGCAATGCATCATCGAAGCCGGCGGTTTCATGGCCGAGCCGATCCTGGCCCGTTATGGCGTGAGCACCATGGCGCGCGTCTCGCTTCACTACTTCAACACCGAGCAGGAACTGGACCGCGTGGCGGATCTGGTCGAAGCCTGCGTGCGGTGAGCCTTCTTCGTCCTATCCATTCGAGAAACATTATGACCCAACGCATCCTGTTGATGAGCAGCTCGCGCAAGGACCAACTTGGTTACCTGGAGCATGCCGAAACGCAAATCCACACGCTGCTGCGCAAGGAAGCGCGCAAGGTGCTGTTTGTGCCTTTCGCTGGCGTGACGTTCAGCTTTGATGCTTACGAGAACATCGTTCAGCCTGTGTTTGCCCGATATGGCTATGAACTGGTGTCGATCCACCATGCCGCCAACCCGCGCGCGGCAGTGGAGCAGGCTGATGCCATCGCGGTGGGAGGCGGCAACACGTTCGCGCTGCTCAAGCGCATGTACGAAGCCGGCATCGTCGACGCGATTCGCGCCAGGGTGCTGGCCGGCACGCCTTACGTAGGCTGGAGCGCGGGCAGCAACGTGGCGTGCCCGACCATCCGCACCACCAACGACATGCCGGTGGTCCAGCCACCCAGCCTGCGCGCGCTGGGGCTGGTGCCTTTCCAGATCAACCCGCATTTCATCCCCGGCAAGCCGGCAGGTCACAACGGAGAAAGCCGCGAAGAGCGGCTGGCCGAATTCATGCACATCAATCCGGGCGAGCATGTCTTTGCGCTGCCAGAAGGTTCGGCGCTGTACGTCGAGGGTACGAATGGCACGGTGCTGGGCGAGCGCGGCGCGCTCCACTTCCCGGGTTCGACCGAGGCATTGAACATTGCTGAAGGCGATGCCTTCCCGCTTTCTCGCGTGAGCGGCCCGGCCAATATGGACCAGTGGCCTGCCTTCGCCATCTGACCGGCGCACATTTCACCACTGCCCACCAAAGGATTCGTGACGCGCGCCCCCAGGGGAGACGGCGGCGCAGCGTTGCATTCGGAGACAACACAACATGAAGAAGATGAAACGGGTCGTTGCAGGCGCGGGTTTGTTAGGGCTGCCGATGCTGTGCGGCAGCGCTTACGCGCAGTCCAGTGGTGTCACGCTGCTCGGCGTGGTGGACTCCGCGGTTACGTACCAGAGCCATGCCAGTACCAATGGCAACAGCGTGATGGGATTGCAGCAAGGCGGCGAAGGATTCCTGTCGGGGAGCCGCTTTACCATCAAGGGCAACGAAGACCTGGGTAATGGGATGTCGGCGGGCTTCACGCTTGAGAACGGCTTCCTTGCCGACACGGGCAAGCTCGACCAGCAGGGCCAGTTGTTCGGGCGGCAGGCGTTTGTTCGGCTGACCAGCAACTCGCTGGGCGAGATCGCCCTGGGGCGGCAGTACACCACGGCCAACACCATGCTGTACTTTGTGGATCCGCTCGGGGTGGGCGCGGCGCCGTCGAATGCCTGGATGGTTTTCCTGACGGGCCAGCGCTACGACAACGCCATCACGTACTCGAAGGCCATGGGTCCGGTGTGGGTGATCGCCGAATACGCGTTTGGCGAGACCGCTGGCAATACGTCCGCAACCTCGTCCACCTCGTTCGGCGTGCAGTACCAGTCGGGTCCGGTCACGGCTGTGGGCGACTTCCAGCAGACTCGCGATGCCCAGTCGCGCGCCGCGCGCATCTATCTGGGCGGTGTGAAATGGAAGATTGGCAAGACCACGCTCTTCGGCAACTACATCCATAGCCAGCGCGACAGCAACTTCGATTCGTCGAAGGGTGGGACCGACACTGCCACGATCACGAGCATGACCACGGCCGCCACGCCGGGAAATCGCGCGGCATTCAACTCCCAGTTCGCCACACGCCGCCAGGACGATTTCTTCACGCTGGCCGCAACCTATGAACTGACGCCAGCGCTGTCGGTGATTGGCAGTTTCATGTACGACCGCACGCAGGCCGACGGCTTCAATGGGTCGCGCAAGACCGCCTATGCGGTGCTCGACTACAACTTCAGCAAGCGCACCGATGCCTATCTGGCGGCTGCCTACGACTGGGTCGGTGGCGACTGGAACGGCGTGTTTGCCAGCGATACAACCAACTGGGCGGGCGGCACTGGCCGCAAGCTCAATGGCCAGAGCAACCAGACCACGGTCATGGTCGGCCTGCGCCACAAATTCTGATGTCCTGATCTTCCGGAGTCACCACTATGTCCTTGAAACAGACCATTACCGCCTACGAATTGATTGACAGCGCCCGCGCCAATGGCGCGGCTGTCGAAGCGCTCTTCGCCCCATACCGTGAACAAGGTGTGACCGTGACGGTTACCACGGTCAGCCACGAGTTGCCTGAAGACACGTCGAAGACCAGCGATTTCGTGAAGATCCTGATCCCGGGCAGCCATGGTCGCCACGCCGGCGGTCAGGCGCGCACGCTGGGCGTGATCGGACGCAATGGCGCAGCCGGTGCCCGGCCGCATCGCATCGGCATGGTGTCTGATGCCGACGGGCCCGTAGCGGCCATCGCCGTAGCGCTGAAGCTGGCTGAAATGAAGGCCAATGGTGACGATCTGGGTGGCGACGTAGTGGTAACCACGCATATCTCTACCGACGTGTCGATGTCGAAGAATGACGGCATCGCCTTCATGGGCATGCCGGTGTCATCCGAGACCATGAACGAGTATGAGGTCACGCCCGAGATGGACGCGATCCTGTCGATCGATGCCTCGAAGGGCAACAGCATTATCAAGCAGCGCGGCTTCGCCATTACGCCCACGGCCATGCAGGGGTACGTGCTGCGCGTGGCGCCAGATCTGGTCAGCGTGATGCAGTCCACCACGGGCCGCCCGGCGGTGACGCTGCCGATCTCGATCCAGGACATCACACCCTACGATAACGGCCTCTATCACTTCAACAGCATCATGCAGCCGCATATCGCCACGTCGGCGCCAGTGGTGGGCGTGGCCATCACCGCCCAGTCGGTGGTGGGAGGCAGCGATTCCAGTGCCAGCCACGAGATCGACCTGGCCGAGGCGGCCCGCTTCTGCATCGAAGTTGCCAAACGCTTCACGACCACTGACGTGTATGGCCCGTGCGAGTTCTTCGATGCCACCGAATGGCAGCGCATCCAGGGCATGTATCCGGATCTGCGCGTGTTCCAGACCAGCGGAACGGCCAAGGCATCCCGCTAAGGATAGCCTGCCGAGTCGACTAGAATGTCGCCATTCTCGCGAGAAGTCGACTCGCGATTCGCCATTTTCCGGAACTACAAGTCATGACCCTTAAAACGCTAGATAGCGCCTTGGCTCTGCTGAGCTGCTTCACCGTGCAGCAGCCTGCATGGGGCGTCCGTGGATTGGCCAAGCACAGTGGCGTGCATCCAGCGGTGGTGCACCGCGTACTGGCGACGTTCGCGGAGAACGGCTTCCTGGTGCAAGACACGGAAAGCGGGAAATATTCGCTCGGACTGCGCCTGTTCGAACTGGGTCAAGTCGTGCGCAAGACGTTTTCGCCAGCGGAAGTGGTCCAGCCCATTCTGCGCACGCTTGCGGAGCAGAGCGGTGAGACGGTGTTCCTGTCGTGGCTCGATGGTGAAGAGGGACTATGTGTCGGGATCGAACAAAGTCTGCATCAGCTACGATTTTCCATCGAGCTCGGTCAACGGTTTCCGCTCTATGCGGGGGCTCATGCAAAAGCGATCCTGGCCTTCCAGAGTGAGGAGGTTTGCGCGCATGCCTATGCGCGCGGCCAGGCCGAAGATGCGGCGAACATGCCGGATGCGGACGCTTTCAAGGCCCGTCTCGACGAGGTCCGCGAGAAGGGCTATGCCTATACGCATGGCGAATCGTCCGCCAATGTTGCCGGCCTGGCGCTGCCATTGCGAAGCCGTGGCAGCACTGCGGTAATCGGTTCAATCTGTATCGCGGGTCTCGATACGAGACTGACGCCCGCCGCCGTCCCACAGCTGCTTGAGCCCTTGTCCAATGCAGTCCGCTTGCTCCGTGACGTAGTGGGATTCGCCGGGTGATGTTCCCGGTGCTGGAGGCAAGTGTCCCTGCTGGCGGCAATGCAGGTTGTACGGTCCATGGCTACGGCTGTTGTGCGCTTATCTCGGCGACGCTTTGCCTGAATCTGACGCAGACTGCGCTTTCCTCGCTCGCCGGATATGCCAGTGCGATGCCGATGGTGGCGTCCGGCGGCAAGTCTGAAATCGGTCGGAATACTACCCCCTTGCTCGCGTAACGGGCGTTGACCGACGGCACCAGCGCGACACCGAGTCCGCTGTCCACCAGGCCCAGCACTGTCTGCACCTGCACGGCCTCCTGTGCCACGTGCGGGCTGGCACCTGCACGGGCGAACAGATGCATCGACGCTGCCTGCAGGCCCCCGACGCGCGAGGGAGCGTAGCCGACTAGCGGATGAGCGGCCAGCTCCGGCAGGGTGACCGCTCTACGCTTCGCAAGCGGATGGCCGCTGGGCAGCGCGGCACAGAAGACATCAGTCTGAACCGGCTGGAACTGCACGTTCGCTGGCCGCGTGGTTGGCACCCGTACGAAGCCCGCGTCAAGCTCTTGGGTCTCCACCAGGGTCAGAACCTCGAGGTTGGTACCTTCGCGCAGTTCCAGACGTACCTGCGGGTGTTCTCGCGTGAACGCCTTGATCAGGCGCGGGAGCACGCCGAATGTCACGGAACCGATAAACCCGATACGCAGTCGCCCGGCCTTGCCGTTCGCCGTAGCCTGGGCCGCTGTGGCCACCGCCTCGGCGTTCAGCAGGCAGCGACGGGCTACCTGCAACGCGGCTTCGCCGGGCGCGGTCAGTCGGACGCCACGCGCGGTGCGCTCGAACAGCGGCACCTGTAGTTCTTCCTCGAGTTTGCGGATTGCCACTGACAGCGGGGGCTGCGCCATGTGCAAGCGCTCCGCGGCGCGGCTAAAGCTGCTGGTCTCGGCGACCGCAAGAAATTGTTTGAGCTGGCGCAAGTCCATCCATACATCCTGTGTATATGTGAATCCATCTAAAGTATTGGATTTAGTATAGGGCAGTAATTAGCATCAAAACCGGTACAGGCATCAAGAAGCCGACGCCGCGCAGGCAATGCGCGGCGCCATAAACCGGAGACATGCATGAAAAGCCCGAAATCGTGGCTGGCCGCCGCCGTTATCGCGGTAACGGCCGCACTCAATGCGGCCCTGCCCAGCCTGGCGCTGGCCGACACCTATCCTGCCAAGCCCGTGAAAATCGTTGTGCCATACCCACCGGGCGGCACCAACGACATCGTGGTGCGCCTGCTGGCGCAGAAACTTGGCGAACGCATGGGCCAGCCATTCGTGGTGGAGAACAAGCCGGGTGCCTCTGGCAACCTTGGCGCAGAGCAGGTGGGTCGCTCGACGCCGGACGGCTACACGCTATTGCTGGTCACCACCGGCCACACCATCCATCCGTCCATCTACAAGAACCTGCGCTATAGCATCAAGACCGATCTGGCACCGGTCATCGAGCTGACCAGCGGTCCGCTGCTGGTAATGGTGACGCCGTCGTCGCCATACCAGTCGGTGAAAGACGTCCTGGCGGCGGCACGCGCCAAGCCCGGCGCGATCAACTACGGCTCCGCAGGCAACGGCTCTTCCACCCATCTTGCCACCGAGTTGATGAGCTCCATGGCGGGCGTGAAGATGACTCACGTACCGTATAGCGGCAGTGCACCGGCGATGGCGGATGTGATGGCCGGCAATGCCCAACTGGTGATGGACCTGATGTTCTCCGCGCTGCCGCAGGTCAACGGCGGCAAACTGCGCGCCATTGCCATTACCGACGTCAAGCGCTCGGCTTTGCTGCCGGATGTGCCCACCGTGGCCGAGTCCGGCGTGCCGGGTTTCAATGTGCTGGCGTGGAATGGCCTGATGGCACCGGCAGGAACGCCCAGGCCCATCATCGACAAGCTTAACGCCGAGGTGCGCAGGGCGCTGGACAGTCAGGACCTGCGCGACCGATTGCGGGCACAGGGCTTCGAGCCTGCCGGCGGCACGCCGGAGCAGTTCGGTGCGCTTGTCAACGCCGAGATTGACCGCTGGGGCAAGGTGGTAAGGACCTCCGGCGCCAAGGTCGAATAAGCGCCAATCCCCCGTTTCTTTCGCTGTCATACGCAAACTGACTTCGTCATGTCCGACTTCAATCCACTCGTGCGCCTGCTACGCCCGCGCTCCGTCGCCGTGATCGGCGCATCCGACGATCCATTGCGCATCGGCGGTCGACCTATCGACTACATGCTTGGCCAGTCATACCAAGGCCGGCTGATGCCGGTGAATCCCAGGCGCGAGACTATCCAGGGCCTGCCGGCTTACGCCAGCGTGGCGGATCTGCCCGAGGCGCCTGATGTGGCGATCATCGCAGTGGCGGCTCCGCTTGCCACGGAAGTGGTGAGCCAACTGGCCAGGCGTGGTACGGCTGCGGCGATCATTTTTTCGGCTGGCTTCGCCGAGGCGGGCGAAGAGGGTGCGGCGATGCAGCGGGGCATGGTAAGCGCCGCGCGCCAACACGGCCTGCGGCTACTTGGACCGAACTCGCTTGGCGTGATCAACCCGGGATTGGGTTTTTATGGCAGTTTCACGTCGGTGGTGGAAACGGGCTTTCCGGTGGCGGGGCGTGTGGGTATCGCCAGCCAGTCGGGTGCCTATGGCAGCCACATACTAGGTCTGGCGCGCGATGCAGGCATTGGCGTATCGGCGTGCGTGATGAGTGGCAATGAGTCTGACATCAGCCTGGGGGACATTGTCCAGGCCATGGTGGACGACGACTCCACCGATGTGATTGCGGTCTACTCCGAAGGCATTCGCGACGGTGAGCGCCTGCTGCGTGCGCTGGAGGCTGCGCGCAGGGCTCGCAAGCCGGTGGTGATGATGAAGGTGGGCACCAGCGCGGTGGGTAGCGCGGCGGCGCAGTCGCACACGGCATCGCTGGCTGGCGACGATGCGGTCACCGATGCCGTACTGGCCGAGTACGGCGTGGTGCGGGCACGCTCCACCGAGCATATGCTGGACGTTGCACGATTGGCAACGCGGGGCGTTTTCCCGGTTGGCAATACGCTGGGCGTGATCACCGTCAGCGGCGGCGCGGGTGTCATCATCTCCGATGCTGCCGAGGTTGCCGGACTGCCGATGCCGGAGATGCCCGAGGCCACGCAGCGCCGGCTGAAGGAAATGCTGCCGTTCGCCGCGCCGCGCAATCCCGTTGACTGCACCGCGCAATTCCTCAACGACATGACTATCGCCGGCCGCTTTACGGAGGCGGTGGTGGAAGAGGGCGGATATCAGTCGGTATTGGGGTTCTTCACCTATACCGGCGGTGCGGCCTCCATCGCGCCCCGGCTGCGAGAACAGCTCAAAGCCGTACGCGACAAGCATCCGGACCGGCTCTATGTGCTGTCCGTACTGGCCGCGCCCGAGCGCGTTCGCGAGTATGAAGCCGACGGCTTTACGGTGTTCGCCGACCCGACCCGCGCGGTGGTAGCCATCGAGGCCATGGGGCGGTTCGGAGACGCCTTTGCCCGCGCGCCGGGGCAACCCGCCCCCGAAGTGCGAACGGTAACCTTGCCTGACTCAACGCCAAGCGAGGCCGAAGCCAAGCAAGTGCTGGCGCAGGCCGGCATTGCGGTGGCGCCCGAGCACAGTTGCGCGACGGCCGACGTTGCAGTCGAAGCCGCGGAGTCGCTCGGCTTCCCGGTGGTAATGAAGATCCTGTCGCCAGACATTTTGCACAAGTCCGAGATCGGCGGCGTGCTGCTAGATGTAGGCAATGAACAGGGCGTGCGGGAAGGCTTCGATCTGTTGATGTCGCGGGCCAGGCAAGCCGCACCCGCGGCGCGGCTCGAAGGTGTGCTGGTGGCCCGGCAACTGTCTGGCGGCGTGGAATGCATCCTCGGCATCCAGCGCGATCCGGTGTTCGGTCCGATGGCCATGTTCGGCCTGGGCGGCATCTTCGTGGAAGTGATGGGGGACGTCGTGCTACGGCGCTGCCCTTTCGGCGAGGACGTGGCCGAACAGATGATCCGTTCCATCAAGGGTGCGCCGCTTTTGCTCGGTGCACGCGGCAAGCCCCCAGCTGACATTGGCGCATTGGCAGCCATGCTCTCGCGTTTGTCGGTATTCGCCCATCAGGCGGGTCCGCGACTGCAGTCAATCGACCTGAACCCGGTGTTCGCGATGCCCGAGGGACACGGCGCGTTTGCTGCCGATGCGGTCATCGAGGTTGCCGGGCATTGCGAATGATCCGCGAGCAAGCAACGCCGCACGCGCGGATGGTGCGCTCCAGTATTTGCTGAGGCCGGGAACAGACGTCGGCTCAGCCTTACCACTCAGGAAACAACAACATGGATCTGCAGATAAAGGACCGCGTGGCCATCGTCACCGGCTCGGCCCGTGGCCTGGGCGCTGCCACGGCGCGTCGACTGGCCGAGGAGGGCGTCAAGGTGGTGATCACCGACATCCTGCGCGAGCAAGCCGAGGAAACCGCTGCCCAGCTTCGTACCGATGGCCTGGAGGCGCATTGCATCATCGCTGACATTACCAAGGCCGCCGAGGTCCAGCGTCTGGTGGACGAGACCGTGGCGCACTTTGGCGGCGTACACATCCTCGTCAACAACGCCGGTTTCCCGCGCGACAGGTACCTGGTCAAGATGAGCGAGGAAGACTGGGACCTCGTCATGGAGGTGATGCTCAAGGGCGCCTTCCTCACCTGCAAGGCGGTGATGCCGAGGTTTATCGAGCAAGGCTGGGGCCGTGTCATCAACATCAGCTCGCGCGCCTATCTCGGTAATCCCACCCAGGCGAACTACTCGGCGGCCAAGGCTGGCCTGATCGGCATGGCCAAGGCATTGGCCATCGAGCAAGGCCGTTATGGCATCACCGTCAACTGCGTGGCGCCGGGCTTCATGGAAACCGAGATGGTACAGGCGCTGCCCACCTACGAAGCCATCAGGGAACGGGCCGTGCAGATGCAACCAATCAAGCGCGTGGGCCAACCCACCGACATTGGTGACGCGGTGGCCTTCCTGGCGTCCGAGCGCGCCAGCTTTATCACTGGCGAGGTGCTGCACGTGACTGGCGGACGCTTCGGCTAAACCGTGCGAGCACCGCCGCCAACAGAGAGGACGAAGCGATGACCGAGATCACCGAAGGCCCCGTGCGCTGTACCGTGCGCGAGGGCGTGGCCACACTGACGCTGGACAACCCGCCGCTGAACGTGGTGTTCCGGGGTATGACGGAGGCGCTGGACCGCGCGCTGGATGCGCTCGATGCCGACGCCTCGGTACGCGCGGTAATGTTGACGGGGGCAGGAGCACGCGCATTCTGTGCCGGCTCCGACATCGCCGAGTTCCGTTCGCTGATGGCGCCGGGCCGGATCGTACCCGGCAAGCTTGCTCTGCAGCACCGCGTGTTTGGCCGGCTGGATGATTTTCCCAAGCCCACGGTCGCAGCGGTCCACGGGTTGGCCTTCGGCGGTGGTCTTGAAATCGCGGCGTGCTGCGACCTGATCGTGGCGGCCCGGAACGCGCGCTTCGCGCTGCCGGAAATCAAGCTGGGCGTTTTTCCCGGTAGCGGCGGCCCGGTGCGTGTGACGCGCCGCGTGGGAGAGGGGCGCGCCAAGGAGTTGATGTTCCTGGGCGAACCCATCGATGCCGCCACCGCGCTGGCCTGGGGGCTGGTGAATCGACTGGCTCCAGCCGGCGAGGCGTTACCGGCAGCACTGGCGCTGGCCGCCACCCTGGCGCAGCGACCACCGTTGGCGTTGCGGCTGTGCAAGCAGGCCATCGACCTGAGTTTCGATACCACCGAGGACGAAGCCATGCGGCTGGCGCTGCCGCTGTCTGACCGTGCCTTCAGTTCGGCGGAAGCGCAGGAAGGCGTGCGCGCATTCTTCGCCAAGGAAACCCCGCGCTTCGGCAATGCCGGGACGCAAACCGATAGCAAGCAAAAGGACCTCTCATGAAACGAGCCGCAATCGTCTCCCCACTGCGCACGCCTATCGGCGCCTTCGGCGGCAGCCTGCGCAGCGTGGCTGTGGAAGAGCTCGGCGCGACCGTGGCGCGCGCCGTGGTCGAGCGCACGGGACTCGATCCGGCCCGTATCGAGGACGTGATATTTGCCCACTCCTATGCCAACGGTGAAGTGCCCTGCACCGGACGTTGGGTGGCGTTGCAAGCCGGCTTTCCCGTCGAGGTGGCCGGCATGCAGTTGGATCGCCGCTGTGGCAGCGGCCTGCAGGCCATCATTACCGCTGCCATGATGGTGCAGACTGGTGCGGCCGATGTGGTGATGGCTGGCGGCGTGGAGAGCATGAGCAATGTCGAGTACTACACCACCGACATGCGCTGGGGCAAGCGTGCCGGCACGGTGAAGTTTCATGATCGCCTGGAGCGTGGTCGCGAACGCTCGCAGCCCGAAGCACGCTTCGGACGCATCAGCGGCATGATCGAAACTGCGGAGAACCTGGCTCGCGACTATGGCATCAGCCGCGAGGAAGCGGATGCCTTTGCGCTACGCAGCCACCAGCGCGCCGCAGCCGCATGGTCCAGCGGAAAGTTCGCCGAGGAAGTGGTTTCGGTGATGGTGCCTCAGAAGAAAGGCGATGCGCTGATCGTGGATCGTGACGAAGGCATCCGTGCCGATCTTTCGCTGGAACAGCTTGCCAGGCTCAAGCCAATCATGGAGGACGGTATCGTCACCGCCGGAAATGCATGTCAGCAGAACGATGCCGCCGCAGCCTGCCTGATCGTGGCCGAGGACAAGCTGGAAGAACTGGGACTTACCCCCATCGGCTACCTGCATAGCTGGGCCGCGGCTGGCTGCGAGCCTTCGCACATGGGCATTGGCCCGGTACCCGCTGTCAAAAAACTGTTCGGCAAGAATGGCTTGTCTTTCGACGATATGGGTCTGGTCGAGCTCAACGAAGCATTTGCATGCCAGGCTTTGGCCTGTGCCAAGGGCTGGGGCTGGAACGACCCGGATCGCTTCAATGTGAATGGCTCCGGCATCTCGCTGGGACACCCGGTTGGGGCAACCGGCGTGCGCATCATGACCTCACTGCTGCACGAGTTGACCCGGCGTCAGCAGCGCTATGGCCTGGAGACGATGTGCATCGGCGGCGGACAGGGCATCGCGGCAGTGTTTGAACGAGCCTGACAACATGACTTACCCTCACTTGAACCGGCTCCGCGTCATCGAAAGCTCCGCCTTTATCGCGGCACCACTCGCGGGTTTGACGCTGGCGCAGTTCGGCGCGGACGTGATCCGCGTGGACATGATCGGTGGCGGCATCGACTATGCGCGTATGCCGCGGATGCCTCATGCTGAAGGAAGGGGGCGCAGCTTGTACTGGACTGCCCTCAACAAGGGCAAACGCTCGATCGCCATTGACCTGCGCAAGCCTGAAGGCCAGGAGTTGATCCAGTCGCTGGCTACAGCACCGGGCTCCGATTCCGGCGTACTGCTCACCAATATCGGCACACCGTGGTTGACACACGATGTGCTGGCCGCGCGGCGCGCTGACATGATCAGTTGCACCATCCAGGGCAATGGGGATGGGAGCACCGCAGTTGACTACACGGTCAATTGCGCGACAGGGTTCCCTGCCATAACAGGAGGAGGCTCGGCGCAGCGCCCGGTGAACCATGTCATGCCCGCATGGGACATCGCGTGTGCCTACCAGGCAGCGTTCGCCATTGTGGCCGCGATCGACCATCGGCGTCGCACGGGTGCCGGGTCAGAGCTCAAGCTTGCGCTGTCCGACATGGCCTTTTCGATGCTGTCGCACCTGGGCGTATTGACGGAAGCCGAGGTACTGCGGCAGGAGCGACCCTCCATCGGCAACCATCTTTACGGAGCATTCGGTCGCGACTTCGGCACGGCCGACGGCGGCCGCATCATGGTCGCGGCGATCTCGGCCGGGCAATGGAAAGCATTGGTGTCGTGCTGCGGCATCGAAGAGTCGCTCTGCGTCTTGCAACAGCGGCTTGGACTCGATTTTCGCGACGAGGCGCAGCGCTTTGAAGCGCGCGATGCGATCGCCGCGCTGGTCGAGCCATGGTTTGCCGCGCGTACGCAGGCGGACGCAGAAGCCGCGCTCGGCCAGCACAAAGTCTGCTGGGGCCGCTATGGCACCGTCAGCGAACTGTTGTCAAAAGACCCGCGCGTGAGCCTGGCCAACCCGGTGTTCGAACGAATCGCCACCCCGGGCGTCGGCGAGCACCTGGCCGCCGGGGCAGCGGTACGCGTCTTCGGGATGGATCGTGAGGCCACCCCGGCCGCGGCACTGCTCGGCACGCATACCGACGAGATATTGAGCGGTGTGCTGGGACTGGAGAGTGCCGCCATTGGTCGCCTGCATGATGCAGGCGTCGTGGCTGGTCCGGAAAGCGACCCGACCTCGATGGGGTAACTGCTGCATGCAGAATGCGCAGGGGAAGGGCCGCGTCGACAAACAGTCGCTTCATCGCGGCCCCGGAGTACTTAGAAGCTGTGAACGATGCCGGCACCTACCGTCGTGATGATGTTACCGTGCAGATTCGAGTTGGGGTCTTCACGGTCAAAGAAGATGTACGGGGCCGTGCGCTTGCTCAGGCTATAACGATAGCCGGCCTGGATTTTCTTTAGCGTACCCTGGCGGTCGCTCTGAACCTGTCGCTCCATGTAGTTGATCATGATCTTGTGCGGCCCCTGTTGCGTACTTGCTCCTGCGAGCCAGTAGAGCACGTTCCCACGGGTGGTTGTGCCAGGCGCATAGCGATCACGGCCAACAATGCCGTAGACGCTGTACTGGTCGTTGTACGTATAGGCGGCGCCGGTCTGAACCTTGTCACGGAAGTTATTTGAAGCAAGGCCGCCGGTACGGCTGTCGCGCGAGTACCCTACGCCGAGCGTGATGTTCTTGGAGGCATAGTCAAGCGCAACGTCATAAGCGCGGATATCGTCTTCCGACTGGATTGGCGAGGTCGTGCTCGACACCGCAGGGTCGGGCCCCGCCAGGTTCATTCGGGCCTTCATCGAGAGCCCGCCGAATTCAGGGGATCGGTAACCAACAGCATTCGATACGCGGTTGCGACCGTTCAGGACTTTCGTGCCAATTGCGGTGGTACCGGCGTCGTGAATGACGTAGTCGACGATCCCGCTGTTTTGGGTATAGATTGGCGAGCCGCTAATGGCACCCGAGTCAAGGCGACCCAGCGCCAATGCGCCAAACGTCTTGCTAATCATGCCGACATACGAGTTCCGCAGGTCAGGGCTCGTCCCCAATCCGCTGTCGGCGTTGAATCCATATTCAATCCCGAACGCTGCCGAAAGCTCGCTGTTGAGCGTTTCCGTTCCACGCATCCCCCAACGCGATGCGTTGTCGACCATCTGCGCGACAGACTTTCCACCGGCGCGCTGGTACTCAACGTCAGTGTCGATCTTTCCATAGATAAGGACGCTGTCGGCGCCCACCGCGGCAAATGACATCCCGGCCAATGCCGTGGAGACGATGAAACGGCTCCCATTTCTGAGCAACAAGGTGATTTCTCCTTAAGGGTACTTCGGGGTGAGTAGCTGGCAGTCATTGCCGCCAGCTTTTTGGACTGGAGACCTTCGTTTTGGCGGTTTTGGACAAAACGAGTCCCTTTCCCGTCTGCGCGGGAATCTGGCTTTGATTGGAAAGGAGTGGCAGGGCGCGAGGCCCTGCTGGATTAAGCTACGCTTGGCGTCAGGGCCGCCGACACGATGGACCGCAGTCCTTCAAGCCGGAGTCTTAGCGTGTTGGCACCGCGTTGCAGCGTGACTCGTGCGGCTGGATCTTCCGACGGATTGGCGAACGCAGCCTTGATGATGGGAAGAATCGGGAAAGCTACTGCCGGGTCGTGGTTGTAGACGTCGCCGACACCATTGCCCAGCCGGACAATTTCCCGCCCCAGGCTGCGGAATGCCGACGCCGCTGCCGCCGAGCCTTGGAGGCTGGCATACATCGCTTCGATTCCTGCGCGTACCTCGTGGAAGAGCTGCGTGTGAATACCGAAGTCCACCGAGGACTTGGCTGCAGACTTGCATTCCTCGAATCTGCCGATGATGTCGGCGAATGGGCGCCGATAGTCGAGTACGGTTCCGTCTGCGTTTGCGATCCGTGCGGCGAGCAGCGTGTAAAGGCGGGTATCGTTCTCCAGAATGATCCGATCCGCAACTTCGAGGGTGTCTGCTTCGGTGTGCCAGGTCGGACTTCCACCGTTGCCACCCACTGAGTACCAACCGCGCCGCTGGCGCTCCTCGGGCGGCACCATCGAGCTGGCCAGCAGCGCGCCACTTACCCCGAGGTTGTTGAACGAGTAGTCGCCGCCTCGCGAGGGACGCTCCAGCTCGCACTCCTGGTCGAAAAGGTCTCTCACGACTGTTGCAACTACATCCTGTGCCTCTGCCATGCCTCGGATGCTCCCATAGTACGTCGCATCCTTCGAGCCCGGGGAATCGCAATTCAAATGCACGATGCAATCATGATGGAGTTCGTGCGCGAAGGCGTCGGCATACCAGGTGCTGCCCGCATATCGACCTGCCGAGTGGCCGGGCCACCAGAGGATGCGAACGTCATGCTTTGGCGGGCATGCCTTCAGTGCCCTGGCCGCCTCCAGCAGGACCGCATTGCCGGTTGCGTTGTCGCCAACACCGACGTCCCAGGAGTCGTAGTGGCCGTGCATCAGCACAAAACGCCCATCGGATTCTCGGCCCCGGATTCTGACTTCCGGAATCGGTTGCCGGAACCAGCCGCTGAGGGATTCCACTTCGATACGTACGCTGTCCCCGGCTTCGGCAGCGGCAATCAAGGCCGGGCCGTCAGGGTTGGCGACTGAAAGGGACGGAATCTTTGGCAAACGGTCCAGGTCGTCTAGCGTTGGCGAGCCCCATACGGTGGAACTGGCGCCCCAGTGGACATGCTCGCCAGGATTGATGGCGATAACGGCAAGCGCGCCAAGATTCTCCAGTAGTTCACTGCGGCCTGGATTCGACAATCCGTTAGTCAGTACGACCTTGCCTCTGACCTTCTCGCGCAGCGACTCGGTCGTATAGTGCTTGCCGAACAGGACTGCAGGGTCATTGGTGTGTACGCGCTGGACCGCATGCCTGGCTGGCAGATGAATCAGCCTGGCCTCAAATGCAGGGGTCGTTGGCGAGCCGGCCATCGCCTTGGACCGGAAGGACTTCCCGCCAACTGTCAGCGAGACGTTCACCGGCAGAACGAGATGAATTTCAGGGTCATGCACATGCGGGTCCAGGCCCGCTTCGCGTAGCTTGGCGAGGAGAATCTCCGCCCCTTTGCGAACTTCATCCGGATGCTCGCGGCGGGTTCGGGAAAACTCCTCGACCAGACTCCATCCAATTGCGGTGCTTACTGAACTCATCAGTTGGCGCTCTTCCGGTACGGAGAGATTTGCAAACGTTGCTTCCATTTTCAACACCTCTTAGCCGTTAGAAACACCAAGCTTCTTGACATACGGAACCCAGCGCGCGTATTCGTCGCGAACATACTTGTCGGTCGCGGCGCGAGAGTAGCCAATCATCGGGATGGTGCCTTCCTTCTCAAGGGTGGCGCGAACTGCGGGTGTAGAAACGGCCTTCTCTACCGCGTCATGCAGTTGGTCCAGGATCGCCGGCGGAGTCTTTGCGGGGGCGAAGATGCAGTTCCACGAGTAGACGTCGAAGTTCGGCAGTCCGGCTTCCGCCATGGTCGGTACCTCGGGCATGGCTTTCAATCGTGAAGGTGCCACGGCTGCAATGGCAATCAGCTTCCCTTCGCGAACATAGCCCTGCACGACACTTGGCGAGGCAACTGCCATCGAGACCGTACCCGCGAGCAGGTCGATGAGTGCTTGAGACGTACCCTTGTACGGGACGTGCGTTGCTTGCGTGCCCGTGCGCTGCAGGAACATGTGCAGAGCAATGTGGGCAGATGTGCCGTTGCCTGCGGAGCCATAGTTGTACTTGTTCGGATTGGCCTTGAGCAGCGCAATCAAGCCTTTGAGGTCCTTTACGCCCAGCGACGGTGGCACGACAAGAACGATGGGAATCATCGCCGTCAGGGCAACGGGCACGAGGTCCGTGAGTGGGTTGTGGCCCAGGCGGTCCGTCATTCCAGCGTTCAGCGCATACGTTGACAGCGAGCCAGCTAGCAATGTGTAGCCATCGGCGTCGGATTTGGCGACAAAGGTTGAGCCGATGTTGCCACCGGCGCCGGGGCGGTTGTCCACCACGACCGAAGTCTTGAGTATGCCGTTCAGTTGTTGGGCGACGATGCGGGTGACCAGGTCCGTGACTCCACCCGCAGAGAACGGGGCCACGAGCCGAATAGGGCGATCCGGATACTGCGCTGCGCGAGCAATGCCTGAAACCGCTTGCAAGGCAGGCAGGCTGCTAGCTGCGAGGGCAGCTTTGAGAATGGTGCGGCGAGTTGCTTTCAAGGTGGACTCCGATTTATAGCTGGGCGCGGACGTAGGCAGAGAGTTCGTCAATCACACTTGAAAGCGTCGTCTGCAGCGAAGAAAAATTGTCGTTCTTCTCGAACTTCTTCTCATTCATATATAGCGAACGATTGACCTCGATCTGAATGCTGTGACGATTGATGGCAGGGTCCGAATACGCATCGATGAGGTGGGCGCCCTTGTATGGGTCGTTGATGCCGACGGAAAAGCCTCGAACCTTGAGAAGGTCTGCAACCGTGTGCAGGAAGTCGGACGAAGATGTTTTGCCGTCGTTGTTGCTTATGACGAAGTCGACGCGTCTCGCTCCATTGTCCGCATTCATGGCGTTGCCGACGGACTTCATGGAATGGCAATTCAAGTGCCAGACCGCCGAGTGTGCTCGATGGGCGGCGTCCAGATGGTGCCTGAGTTCACGGTGGTAGGGGTCGTAGAAGTCCTGCAGCCAGTTCTGCACGGTCAGGACCGGGAGGGCAGCCTCATGTACGGAAACGCCTGGCAATGCATAGCGTCGAAGCACGCCCATGCCGACTCGCGATTTTTGCGTCGGATGTGCCTGGAGTGGCCAGGTGCCTTGAATCATCCCGACATCAATGTCGTCGCGGGCACGATTGACGTCAATTAGCCAGCGCGGGAATCGTGCAGAAATCAGTGTCGCGCCTGCGGAGGGGGCGTGACCGAACAACTCGTCAACGAAGGCGTCCCAGCTTGTGAGAAGGGCGGCTTCCGGGGCAGCAACGCGGACGCCCATCGGAGGGTTTCGCCAACTATGTGGTGAATCGAATACCAAGGCCGGATGCGGCACGAACGGAACCGTCACGTCGCACGCGGTTGAGGAAAAAGCGATGGTCATGTGGATGCCTTTACACATTTTGCGATCCTGTATGGCGCATAAATTGGCGCCAATCGTGGTAACGAAAATGTAGCATATAAATCCGGAGGAGGAAGGGTGGCGTACGCGCATACGGCCTATGGAAAACCCTTAGGCGTCTTAGGCGTCTGTTCATTCAGAAAGGTGGGGCGGTGCTGGAAGGGGGAGCGGGAAGGGGTAGCCGGAAGGCTGAACATCACCGGTCCGGAGAGCGCGGAAACGTGCGGCCTCTCAGACGTGATTAAATGTCGACTGACAAAGGTAAAGAGGCGCGCTCCAGGAGTCGCACCCCACACCTTCCTGGCACAACATGACTGAGCACGACAATCACTTCCGCACGCTGGTCCTTCGCGCGTACGACACCAGTTGCGCCGTGACTGGTACTCGCGTGGAACCAGTGCTGGAACCTGCCCGTATCCTTGGGGAATCCGGGGCCTTGGACCGCTCGTTAAGCAATTACATACTGTTGCGGTCTGACGTGAGACGGCTCTTTCAGCTTCACCTTATCTCCGTGGATACGACATTTCGTATCGGCGTGGCAATGGCCTTGCGCTGGACCGTTTATTGGCAGTACCAGGCAAAATTTCTACAAGTTCTTCCTGATAAGGTGGAAGAAAGGCCAGCGTCCGCACTACTGAAGCTGCATTACGACATTTTCCTGGAGCAGGAGGACGCTCGGCACTGAAGCCGCGCAATGCCTGCCCATGCGGCGTCATGCAAGGTGTGCGGACGCGTGCAGCACCATGTGTGTGGCAGGTACTGGAGAGTAGTACGGGCCTTGGGGGCCCTACGTTGAGCGCTAGTTGAGTGGCTGATTCCTGACCACGCGCCCATCCTTCATGACAAAAGAGACGCGCTGGAGCGCACGCACGTCCAACATGGGATTTCCATCGACTGCGATGATGTCGGCCAAAGACCCGGCAGCTACCGTTCCAAGCGAACCTTGCATTCCCAAGGCTTCGGCCGCTACCGATGTCGCTTGTTTTATGGTATCCATCGGGGGCTGCCCTGCAACTTCGACGCGGTAGATCAGCTCTCGGGCCATCTGGCCATGAGCGCCCGCAGTGGAATCAGTGCCAAACACAATCTTCAGGTCCTTGTGCTGAATTGCCCTTCGGTACATCGCAAGCTTGCTTGCAATGCTGGCCTGCGTGATCTTGAAAGCGTCTTCCGAGTAGTTGCTGGCACCGAGAAATTTGTCCTTGTTCTCCAGATAGTTGAAGGAAACCAGTGCAATCTCGGGTTCGAAGAAGACGCCGTGCTTTGCCATCAGGTCGAACTCTTCGTCGCCAATGGCACTACCATGGGCGATGGCCGAACAGCCGCCCTTGACCGCTGCCCTGACTGACGACGCGCTGTGGGCATGAACCCAACTGCGCTTCCCAAGTGCCTTGGCTTCGCCGCATGCAGCTGCAATCTGCTCGTCTGTCATGGTTTGCGTGCCATGTTCCCTGATGCTCTTCGAGGCGAACAGTTTGATGACGTCGGCCCCCCGGCCTACGATTTCCCTGACCTTGGCGCGTATCTGTTCCGGTGTTCCCGTCTTCTCATTGATGAGCTCGACGGAGGTGAACACACGTGGTCCGGGGATAGTTCCGCGCGCGATCGCTGCGCGGAGGATCAAGTCAGATGGTGAGCCAACCGAGGGCGAAGTCAGACCCTGTACTGTTGTGAATCCAGCCATGAGGTCCCGATAGAGATTCTCGTATGCGTAGAACTCGCGTTCGCCTGCAGGCTCAAGGGGAAGCGCGATCCGTCCCTCGTTGTTGAAGTGAGAGTCGATATGAACGTGGGTGTCGATGAGGCCAGGCATGACCGTCAGCGCGGAGAAGTCGTATGTCGGCTTGCGACCATCGGCTGGTGAAACGGAAGTGATCCTGTTGCCCTGGACTTCAATCAGGACATTGTCCTGCATACCTCCACTCCCATCGATAAGATGGCCAGCACGAATCAGAATGCGATTCTGATCTTCTGCTGCATGAGTGGCATACACGGGAATCAGCGCCAGCGCAGTAAGCAGCAGTGTACGAGCGCACTTCGAGAATGAGCCTTGCATGGTATTAGCCTAAATGGAGGGACCTCCCGCCAGCGAGAGGTCTGGGGGTTCTGCCGGGCGTTACGAAGCGAGCCGGCGTACGAGTCGATACAGGAATTCCCGGCTATCGTGAAGCTCACGGATACCCACGTGCTCGTTCAATCCGTGGACGCCAGTGTTTGATGGGTCGACAAACAGGCCGCTGATCCCATACATCGGGATGCCGGCCGCCCGGAAGCGTCGGCTATCGGTAGTCGAAACACCCATCGTCGGGACAAGTGGAACGCCCGGCCACATACTTTGGCTGATCGAGCTGGCCGCCGACAGCAGTTCTTCATTCAGAGGGGAGCCAGGGGATGGCTCATCCTGGCGGACTGCCTTCACGGTTACCTTAGGGCCGGCAACCAGCTTGAGCGCAGCCTCGACGTCAGCGTGCTTCGCACCTGGCAATAGTCGGCAGTTGATCGTTGCCTTTGCGCTCTGCGGCAGTGCGTTGGGCGCGTGGCCGCCTTGAATCATGGTTGCAACACAGGTGGTGCGAAGCATCCCCACGATGTTGGGTTTTGTCGAAAGGCGGTCAACTACGTCTTCAGACGGTTTCCCATCTGCGACGGCGAGGTAGTCCTTCTTGTCTGAGTCGCTCTGAAGTGGGGCGCTGGTCTTGAAGTAAGCACGAGTCTCGGGACTCAGAACAACAGGAAAGCCGAAGGCGCGCAGTCGGCCGAGTGCCTCAGAAAGGTCGTAGATCGTGTTCGCTTGCGTTGGTCTCGCACTATGGCCCCCAGGCCCCGTGGCTTCGAATTCGTACTGTGCGAAGGTCTTTTCTGCTAGTTGAACGACATTTACGTAGGGCTTGCCATCCTTGTATTCGCCTCTGCCACCTTCGTTCAAGCCAAATTCGGCAGATACGAGTTCCGGCTTGTTCTTGATTAGCCAGGCCGCACCGTTCGATGGTGAGCCGCCACGTTCTTCATCTGCAGTCAATGCAATAATCACATCGCGATTCGGACGGAAGCCTTCACGTTTGAACTGGGCCAGGATGGAGATAAAGGCAGCGGCCATTGCCTTGTCGTCAATCGCACCGCGCGCGAAATACTGGCCGTCGCGGACTTCAATCTTGAACGGGTCCGACTTCCAATCTTCGCGTTTGGCCTCGACTACGTCTATATGGGCGAGTAGTAGAAGCGGTTTTTTCTCTCCGCTTCCCCGAAGACGAGCCACCATATTTCCCTTTTTCGGGAACGGTGCGATTACCTGTACTTCATCTGACCCGAACCCGGCGGCAAGCAGTTTGTCGCGCATCGCATTCGATGCTTGTGTGGTGTCACCCTTGGAATGGGAAGTGTCAATCTCGACGAGCTGCCTGTAGATCTCGTCGAAGGCGGGATTTGCATACTCACCTGCACCTTGGGCATGGGCTCCACTCGCAGCGCCCAGCATCGTGACAAGTGCGAGTGCGCGTAAGGATTGCGTCATGAGCATGTTCCTGTTGGGTTGCAGTAAGGGGCGGGGCCAATCATGTGAACGGCACTCTTCTTTTTGAAGTAAACCAAAATTGGCGCCAATTTCGGTCACAGAAATGTAGCATATACTGCTGGCCTCGTTGAGAACTTTTTTAGGGCGGAGATGGCGCGCGAAACGAAACGCAATTTAGCGGAAGAGATTGCCAAGGCTCTTGCGGAGGGCGCCTACCGGCCAGGCGAGTGGCTACGGCAAATCGATCTTGAGCAAAGCTTTGGTGCATCGCGCTTTGACGTTCGAAAGGCGCTGGAGCAACTTGTGGCTCGCAAGCTCATGGAGCATATGCCTAACCGTGGGTACAGAGTGTCCGAGCCGGATACGGACACGCTTCGGCATGTACGAGAAGTCAGGGCGATTCTGGAAGCGGCCGCGGCTGCTGAAGCCTGCCAGCGCATCAGCGAGGAGAGCATCAAGGAGTTGGAGGACAGCGCGACCCGTTTCGAAGAAGCGGCGAAGGCGGGACGGATTGCGGAACAGAGTCAAGAGAACCAGGTGTTCCACCGCCAACTCTACGCGGCTTGCGCCAATCCTGTTCTTCTCGAGCTGATTTGGTCCATGCGCGCGCGCGCAGGCAGCGGGGCTGTCACCGTGTGGCCTTCATATGATGCGCTGGTCAGAAGCGCAGAGGAGCATCGCGAAATGATTGCGGCCTTGCGTGAAAGAGATGGGGCGCGCATACACCGACTTGTTCAGCGTCACGTTTTGAAAGCCGATGCAGGGGTGAGGATGGACGCGAGAGCCGTTGCTGATGGAATGCTGGCGGAGCGAGCACGCAGGAGCGGACCGCGTGCAATAGCCAACTCGGAAAGCTAACGAGCTTCCCGGTACGCGACGAGGAAAAGCGAAGAATGGAAACAAAGACTGCAATTCTCTATGCAACGGCCTGTTTTGCCGGCGCCTTGATTCCGGGTCCTACGTCACTCCTGGCGTTAACCAACGGCGCTTCGCGAAACTGGAAGGTAGTTGTTGCCGGGATGTTTGGCGCTGCACTCTCCGACCTGCTGATAGTTTCCGCCGTTGGATTCGGGCTGGGGGCGCTACTGGCTACTTCCGCAACCCTCTTTTCCACCGTCAAGTGGATCGGTGTCGTAGTCCTGGCCTGGCTTGCGGTTCAGATGTGGAGGAGTAGTCCGACGGCGTTTGCTTCTGTCGAGGAAAACCCGAACATGCCAATGTCACGGGTCTTTTTCCGGAGCTTCGGCGTCACGCTTTCGAATCCCAAGCTGCTCCTGTTCTTTTCGGCATTCCTTCCGCAGTTTATCGATCCGTCGCAGCCAGTTACGGTTCAGTACATGATCCTCGGCCTTGTTTCAGCCGGTGTGGATGTTGTCGTAATGGCGTTGTACGCGCTTGGAGGGGCTCAAGTGGCGCGTGTCATGACGGAACGAGGCATAACTCGGCTCAACCGCAGTTATGCGGCAGTCATGTTTACGCTTTCGGCCGGACTGGCCATGTACAGGCGAAACAACTGATGGCTTACGGCACCAGCATGGCGCCGTGATCCATCGTTTCAAGTCGATGCCGCGCTACGCTGCGGCCGCTTCCTCGCGCATGCGGCGGGCTTCGTCGCGCAGGAACTGCTGGTAATCCTCCAGATCGCCGTCAAAGGGCTCGACGCCGCCCTTGGTGACCAGCCAGAACTCGTCGCACACGGCGCGTAGCAGGGCCCGGTCGTGACTGACCAGCATCACTGTGCCTTCGAATTCGTTGAGGGCCATGCCCAGCGCTTCGCGTGTGGCGAGGTCGAGGTGGTTGGTAGGCTCGTCGAGCAGCAGCAGGTTGGGGCGTTGCCAGACGATCATGCACAACACCAGCCGCGCCTTTTCGCCGCCGCTCATCGTGCTGACCGCCTGATGGACCATGTCGCCACTGAAGTTGAAGGTGCCGAGGAAGGTGCGTAGCGATTGTTCGGTGCCACTCTGGCCGGGGGCGCGCATATGCGGCGGCGTGTCCTTGGCAAGGCGGATCATGTGTTCCATCGGCGTGTCGAGCGGGCGCAGCACGTCGAGTTCCTGCTGTGCGAAGTAGCCGATATTCAAGCCTTTGCCTTCGCTGATTTCGCCGGCAATTGGCGCCAGCGCGTGCGCCACGGTCTTCACCAGCGTGGACTTGCCTTGGCCGTTGGCACCGAGAATGCCGATGCGCTGGCCGGCCAGCACGGAACGGTTGATGCCCCGCACGATGACCGTGGGCGGCGTGCCCGGCAGTGCGTCGGTCGGCGCCGGGTAGCCGAAGCTCGTGTCCAGCATCGACAACAGCGGGTTGGGGACGCTGAGCGGCTCCTTGAACTCGAAGTTGAACTCTGCGTCGGCAAGCACCGGTGCGATCTTCTCCATGCGCTCGAGCGCCTTGACGCGGCTCTGCGCCTGCTTCGCCTTCGAGGCCTTGGCCTTGAAACGGTCGATGAACTTCTGCAGGTGAGCAATCTTTTCAGTCTGCCTGGCCACCGCGGCCTGCTGCAATACGAGCTGTTCGGCGCGCATGTCTTCGAACTTGCTGTAGTTGCCGCCATAACGCACGAGCTTGGCGTTGTCGACGTGCACCGTCACCTGCGTCACCGCGTCGAGGAATTCGCGGTCGTGGCTGATCACTACCATGGTTCCCTGGTAGCGCTTGAGCCATGCTTCCAGCCAGACCAGCGCGTCGAGGTCCAGGTGATTGGTCGGTTCGTCGAGCAGCAGCAGATCGGACGGGCACATCAGCGCGCGCGCCAGTTGCAGTCGCATGCGCCAGCCGCCGGAGAAGCTGTTGACCGGCTGGCTAAGCTGCGCAGCGGTGAAGCCAAGGCCCAGGATCAGCGCTTCGGCACGTGAGGGGGCGTCGTGAGCTCCGGCGTCGTGCAGGGCCATGTAGGCGTGCGCCATGCGCATGCCGTCGTCGCTGGCCTCGGCGGCGGCTGCTTCGTTTTGCGCGGCCAGCAGCACGGTGTCACCCTCGACTACGAAGTCGGTCGCGCTCTGCTCGGTCTCGGGCATATCCTGCGCGACCTGGCCCATCTTCCATGCCGCGGGAATCGAGAATTCGCCGCTGTCTTCGTGCAGCGTGCCGTTGAGAAGGGCGAAGAAGGACGATTTTCCGGCGCCATTGCGGCCGACAAGACCGATTTTCTCGCCAGGGTTGAAGGTGACGGAAGCGCGGTCTAATACGACATTGACGCCGCGGCGCAGCGTGACATTACGGACGGAAATCATAGGGAGCTACTTCTGAGAAGACTGGCATGATAGCCGACCGGACGTGCAGGGCTGGTGGATCTGCAAATTCAGGAAGGCGGTGCGGTGGTACCGCGTTCAATCAGGGATACCGGCATCTCGGTGCGTCCGGGATCAGTGCCGTCCTGGAGCCAGCGTAACAATGCTATTGCGGTCTTCTTGCCCAGCAAGCTGCTTTCCAGGGCGATGGTTGTCAGACCGGGTGCGACTTCCGCGGAGATTGGCAAGTCGTCGCAGCCAACAATTGACAGTTGGCCGGGAACGCTCAGCTTCAGTGTGGTAGCTTCGAACAGGCAGCCCAAGGCGAGCACGTCGTTGCCACAAAAGATGGCCGTAGGCCTGGTCGGTGCATTGCGCAGGATTTCCTGTAACCCGGCGCGCCCCCCGGCAAACGTGTAGGGCTGCTCGCATGCGGCTTGCGGCAAAAGCTCGGCGCGCAGCGCCCGAAGTGTGCTCGCAAATCCTTCCGTCCGCAGCCGTGCGCGGTCGTTGTAGCGCGATATCCCTGAAATCATGCCGAAATGACGGTGCCCCAGGTCGTACAGGTATCTGGCGGCCAACGCGCCGATCTCGAAGTTGTCGAATCCAATGCAGGGACACTGGTTGGATAGTGCCCACGTGACGATGGTCCGTGTGTGCGATTGCTTGAGAATCGACAGCGTTTCAGGTGCGTGGTCCGCTCCGACCAGCACCATGGCATCAACCGCGCGCTCGGACAGCGCCCGTACTACATCGATCTCGGTGTTCGGATCATAGTTGTGGGACCCCAGAAGAAGCTGGTAGCCGGCTGCGGCCAGCACGCCCTGCATCCCTTGAATGGCATGGGAGAAGATCGCGTTGTCGAGGGTCGGTACCACAGCGGCAATCGTATGTGAGCGCCCGGAAGCCAGGGTCCGTGCCGAAGCGTCGGGAACATAGCCAAGGCTTTCAATCGCCTCCCGCACCCGGTTCAGGGTCCCTTCACGGACCAGCGACGGCGAGGAGAGGGCGCGCGACACCGTCGCCGTGGATACGCCGGCAAGTTTCGCCACATCCTCAAGTCTTGATTTAGGCACTTCCTGGCTCCGCCTTCGAATGCTCAATTGTGACCGATATCCTGCAGGACGGCGCTGGGAAGGAGCGGTAATCGTGCGCGGATTTGTCTGCGGGAAAACCCTTTCTTGCGATCCTGTTCTCGTTTCCTATTCTCCATGCAAGCGCTTGCATTGGAAAAGTCGTAGGAGAAATCTGGATATGAGCCAAGAAACTCGCCACAAAATGCAAGCGCTTACATTTAGACCATCCATGGAGGACCTGCAGAAATGATTTCGTACCTGAAGAAAGCGGAAAAGTCGCCCCAGACCGAAACAGCCACCGCGCAGAAGGTGGTGACCGAGATGCTCGGCCAGATCCAGGCGCGTGGAGAGGACGCGGTCCGCGAGTATGCGAAGCAACTGGATGGCTGGAGTGGCGACATCGTGCTGACGCCCGAACAGATCCGCGAACAGATTCGTGACGTGCCGGCGGCGGTTCGCGCCGACATTGATTTCGCGATCCGTCAGGTCACCGACTTTGCATTGGCGCAACGCGAATCCTTGCAGGAATTTTCCGTCGAATTGCACCCGGGAGTGATTGCAGGGCAGCGTGTGCTTCCCGTGAATGTGGTGGGCTGTTATGCGCCGGCAGGGCGCTATGCACATATCGCGTCGGCCTATATGGGCGTGGCGACGGCCAAGGCGGCCGGCGTCAAGACCGTGGTCGCCTGTTCAAGCCCATTCCGCGGCCAGGGTATCCATCCGCATGTTCTCTATGCGTTCCAGGCCGCCGGCGCTGACGTGATCATGGCGTTAGGCGGCGTACAGGCGATTGCGTCGATGGCCTATGGCCTGTTCACCGGCAAGCCTGCCGACGTGGTAGTCGGCCCCGGCAACAAGTTCGTGGCGGAGGCCAAGCGGACGCTGTACGGTCAAGTCGGCATCGATGTGTTTGCCGGCCCGTCGGAGGTGGCGGTCATTGCGGACGACAGCGCCGACGCGGCGATCGTCGCAAGCGATCTGGTCGGGCAGGCAGAGCATGGACATGAATCGCCCGCGTGGTTGTTCACCACCTCGCGCGTGCTGGCTGAGCGGGTTATGGAATTGGTGCCAGCGCTGATCGACAAGTTGCCGCCGACTGCGCGTGATGCCGCCACCGCGGCCTGGCGTGACTATGGCGAAGTGATCCTGTGCGACAGCCGCGAGGATGTGGTCGAGGTGTCCGACCGCTACGCATCGGAGCATCTGGAAGTCCATACCGGCGATCTCAATTGGTGGCTGGACAACCTGACGTGCTATGGGTCGCTCTTCCTTGGCGAGGAAACCACCGTGGCGTTCGGTGACAAGACCAGCGGTCCGAACCACGTGCTTCCGACCAAGGGGGCGGCACGCTACTCTGGCGGCTTGTCCGTGCACAAGTTCATGAAGACGCTGACGTGGCAAAAGATGACGCGCGAGGCGGCGCGACAGATCGGCCAGGTCACCGCACGCATCTCCCGGCTGGAGGGTATGGAGGCACATGCGCGCACGGCGGACGACCGCATGGCGAAGTACTTCCCCAACTCGCGCTTCGAAATGGGCACGCCGGTCGAGGTGTAATCATGAATCAACCGCAAAATGCAGTTGCCCGGCCGGCGCCCGACCTTACAGGGCGGCAGGCACTGGTGACGGGTGGAAGTTCGGGCATCGGCGAGGCCATTGCAGTGGCGCTGGGGTTGTCCGGAGCCCGTGTGATACTGGCCGCGAGACGTCAGTCACAGCTTGAAACGGCAGCAGCCAGGCTTGACGCACTGGGCGTTTCGGTCAATACGCACCAGTGCGATCTTTCGGATCTCGATGCCATTGCGGCTTCGGCCGAGGGGTTGCAGCGCAAGCACGGTACGGTTGATATCCTGGTCAACGCGGCAGGAATGAATCTTCGGGAAGCTTTCGGCGCGATCACGCCAGCGTCGTGGCGGCTCCAACTCGATACGCACCTTGGCGCGCCGTTCTTTCTGACGCAGGCCCTGGCGCCGGCCATGAAGGCACAAGGGTGGGGGCGCATACTGAACATTGCCTCGCTGCAGTCCTATCGCGCCTTCGCCAATAGTGCGCCATATGGTGCGGCCAAGGGCGGTATTGTCCAACTGACACGTGCCATTGCCGAGGAGTGGTCGCGCCATGGCATCACTTGCAACGCGATCGGGCCGGGCTTCTTTCCGACCGCGCTGACAGGTCCTGTTTTTGCGGACGAGGCTCTGGCACAACATCACGCCGGCCGTACCTGCGTTGGCCGGAATGGCGAGTTGGCCGATCTGCATGGGCTCGCTGCATTCCTCGCCAGTGATATGGCTGCGTACATCACCGGACAGACGTTCATGGTGGATGGGGGCTATACCGCTCGATAAAGCACGCAAACAAACTGATGACGGCGCGACGCGAATGTCGGCGCCGGAACCCGAGCAGAGCGCCGCAAACGCGCCACCGGGATGAGACTTCACAGGAGACAAGCATGACGAAGCAGACAACGGCGCCGCAGTCCGCGCAGGACGCGCGACGCAAGTTGCGCCAGGTAGTCACGTCGAGCACGATCGGCGCGATGGTGGAGTGGTACGACTTTTTTCTCTACGGCGTGGTCGCTGGCCTCGTATTCAACAAGCTCTATTTCCCTACCAGCGACCCGGTAGTCGGCACGCTGCTTGCGTATGCGACGTTCGCCGCGGGCTTCGTGGCACGTCCGCTGGGTGGCGTCATCTTCGGGCACTTCGGCGATACGCTGGGACGCAAGAAGATGCTGGTGCTGACGCTGATGATCATGGGCGTGGCGACCACGGCGATTGGCCTGATCCCGACCTATGACCAGATCGGCGTATGGGCGCCGATCCTGCTGCTGTTGTGCCGCGTGGCCCAGGGTATTGGTTTGGGCGGGGAGTGGGGCGGGGCGGTCTTGATGACCTTTGAAAGCGCTCCGGTCAAACGTCGTGGGTTCTTCGCCAGCCTGCCGCAAACGGGCATGTCGCTTGGGCTGGTCCTGGCCAGTGGCGTGATCGCAGTCCTGTCGCTGCTGCTGTCGGACAAGGACTTCCTTGCCTGGGGATGGCGTGTCGCCTTCCTTCTGAGTGCGGCGATGGTATTGATCGGCTCGTACATGCGTACCCACGTCGAGGAGTCTCCGGAGTTTGCGGCGACCCAGCACAGCCGCGAGAAGACGCCGGGTTTGCCCTTCATGGCCATGCTGCGCCGCTATCCGGGCATTGTGCTGGCTTGCATGGGCGCGCGCTTTATCGATGGCGTCTTCTTCAATGTGTTTGGCGTGTTCTCGCTTTCATATCTCACGCAGACACTGAAACTGTCCCGCGATCAGGCGCTGCTTGGCGTGTTGATCGGCGCCTTTGTGATGACATTCTTTATCCCGCTGTGGGGTGCGGTATCTGACCGTGTGGGGCGGCCAATTGTCTATGGCACCGGCGCGCTGCTGGCTGGGCTGTCAGCCTTCCCGGCCTTCTGGCTGATGCAGCATTCCGGCGGCAATGTGTGGCTGGTATGGGCGGCCATCATCATCCCGTTTGGCGTGTTTCACGCGGCAGTCTTTGGGACCATGTCCTCGATGTTCTCGGAAGTATTTGATCCGAGCGTGAGGTACACCGGCATCTCGTTTGTCTATCAGTTTGCCGGTGTCTTCGCGGGCGGCCTGACTCCGATCATTGCCACCTGGCTCAATGCCAAGGCCGGCGGAGAGCCGTGGTACCTGTGTGCCTACGTACTCGTGATTGGCTTCATGAGTGCCGGCTGCACGATGTGGATCGCATTTCGCTCTTCGCACGCCACGGCGGTAAGGCTGGAGCCATCGAAGACCTGAGCGCCATCCGCGACCCAGCACCAGCAACTCTCACAAGCTCTCAGCTTACCGTCCAATACGGATGAGAAATCCAATGAAAGTCATTGTCTACACTGAGCCTGACGCCGTCGCGGTACTTGACCGCGAGATGCCGACCCTGGTACCCGGCGAACTGCTATTGCGCATCGATGCGAGTGGAATATGTGGGTCGGACCTTCACGCGTACCATGGCCACGATCCCCGCCGCAAGCCGGGGCTGGTCCTGGGCCACGAGTTCGCCGGAACCATCGTCGCTTCCTCCGATGAATCCCGCATGCCCGTGGGGCAGCGCGTCACAGCGAATCCTCTTGTCACCTGCGGTCATTGCGACTACTGCCTTCAGGGGCGAGACAACCTCTGCGCAAACCGGGGCATGATTGGAATGAACCGGCCGGGAGCGCTTTCAGAGTACCTGGCGATACCAACGCGATGTGCAATTCCGATTCCCGGTTCATTGCCGAGCGTAACTGCTGCGTTGACCGAGCCGGCTGCCACGGCGCTACATGCGATCAACCTGACCATGCGGGCATTGACGCGGCCCTTGCCGGAGGCGCGTGTCCTCATCATTGGCGGGGGGGCCATCGGCATGTTGACCGGGGCGCTGGTGCATTCGTATGGATGCAGGCATCTATGCATTGCGGAAACCAATTCACTGAGGCGGGCGTCCGTCAGCCGCCATCTCGGATGCGAGGTGATCGATCCGATTGCCAATCCCCCAGGCGAATCCAGTTTCGATGTTGTCATCGACGCGGTCGGGGCGGCGCCCACCCGCAATCTGGCGATTGCGGCAACGCGGCCTGGGGGCGTGATCATGCATATTGGTTTGCAGGCGTGGTCGAGCGAGATCGACATGCGCAAGCTGACGTTGGCTGAGATCACGCTGCTAGGGACTTACACCTATACGATGGCGGACATGCATGCCACCGTACGGGCCTTGGAACATGGCAGCTTCGGATCCCTCGAATGGGTGGAAACGCGGGCTTTGGCAGACGGCCCGGCTGCTTTTGCCGATCTTGCCGCAGGGCGCGTCGCGGCGGGAAAGGTCGTGCTGATCCCCGAACTCGGCTGAATTCCTGCCGGGGTGCTCTCGAAAAGAGCTCCCGGATTTTTTTGGTCATTCAACTCATATATATGAGCTAGTTGACATGGATGAATCTAGCGCCTACGATGTTTTCACGGTTTCACGTTTGACCCACACGAAGGAGACAAAAATGATTCACGTAGTACTGCATGACGCCAAGGACACCGTTGCGGTGGCAGTGGTCGAAGGGATCGAGCCCGGCACGAAGCTCAACGCCTGGATCATGGATGAAGACAAGGTGGTGACCGTGACCGCGCTGCAACCGATTCCAATCGGGCACAAGGTCGCGCTGCGCGATATGGCCCTGAACGAAACGGTCTACAAGTACGGCATCGACATCGGCAAGGTCGTGGCGCCCATCAAGGCCGGCGAGCACGCTCACGTCCACAACATCAAGACGAAGCGCTGGTAAGCCACGCCGGCTTGCGCGTTAGTCACGTAGTCACCGAAACCGCTTCCCTGCAAAAAGTACCTGAGGACCCCGTCATGTCCGTAATCGATCAAAACACCACGTTCTGGGGCTACCGCCGCGACAATGGTCGCGTGGGTGTCCGTAACCACGTCATCATCCTGCCGCTGGACGACCTGTCCAACGCCGCCGCCGAAGCCGTTGCGGTGGCCATCAAGGGGACCATGGCAATTCCCCATCCCTATGGCCGGTTGCAGTTCGGTCCGGACCTGGACTTGCATTTCCGTACGCTGATCGGCGCGGGCAGCAACCCCAACGTCGCAGCGGTGGTGGTGATTGGCATTGAAGATGGCTGGACCAAGAAGGTGGTCGATGGCATCGCCAAGACGGGCAAGCCGGTGGTGGGCTTCGGCATCGAAGGCCACGGCGATCACGAGACCATCATGCGTGCGTCGAAGGCCGCGAAGGAATTCGTGCAGTACGCCACGTCGCAGCACCGCGTTGAATGCCCGATCGGCGATCTGTGGATCTCAACCAAGTGCGGTGAATCGGATACCACGTCCGGCTGCGGCGCCAACCCGACGGTCGGCAATGCATTCGACAAGCTTCATCCGCTCGGTACGACACTGGTGTTCGGTGAAACCTCGGAACTGACAGGTGGCGAGCATATCGTGGCCAACCGCTGCGCGAACGACGAAGTCCGTCACCAGTTCATGGCAATGTTCGAACGCTATCAGGGCATGATCGATCGCTGGAAAACCTCGGACCTCTCGGAGTCGCAGCCGACCAAGGGCAACATCGCCGGCGGCCTCACGACCATCGAGGAAAAGGCGCTGGGCAATATCCAGAAGATCGGCAAACTGTGCACCGTCGATGGCGTCCTTGACAAGGCGGAAGAGCCGACGCACCCGGGTCTCTGGTTCATGGACTCATCGTCTGCCGCTGCCGAGATGGTGACGCTGTGCGCGGCCGCCGGCTACGTCGTACACTTTTTCCCGACCGGGCAGGGCAACGTGATCGGCAACCCGATCGTCCCCGTCATCAAGCTGTGTGCCAATCCGCGCACGGTGCGCCTGATGAGCGAACACATGGACGTCGACTGCTCGGGACTTCTGCAGCGCGAGCAGACGCTGGACCAGACCGGTGACAAGCTGCTCGAATGCATGCTGGCCACCATCAACGGTCGCTGGACCGCTGCCGAAGCACTTGGTCACCGCGAATTCGTGCTGACCCGCATCCACGAGTCCGCATGATGAAGCGAATCTGCATCAGCGAGTTCATGGACTCAGCCGCGGTGCAGACGCTCACCCCTGGTTTCGACGTGCAATACGAACCGGGGTGGGTGGACCAGCGCGCCGATCTGCTGGACGGCCTGGGCGATGCGCACGGGCTGATCGTGCGCAACCGCACCCAGGTCGATGCGGCGCTGCTGGCGGCGGCTAGCCAGCTCAAGGTTGTTGGTCGGCTCGGCGTCGGCCTGGACAACATCGATGTCGAGTCCTGTCGCCAACGCGGCATTCGCGTCATCCCGGCACTCGGTGCGAACGCAAGGTCCGTGGCCGAATACGTGGTGACCACGGCTGCCGTGCTGTTACGCGGCGCCTACCTTTCCACTGCAGAGGTGGCAGTTGGCAAGTGGCCGCGCGCGAAGTTGTCCGATGGCAGGGAGGCCCTGGGCAAGACGCTCGGTCTGGTGGGCTTCGGCGATATCGGCAGGCGCACGGCGTCATTGGCGAAGGCCTTCGGCATGGAGGTGATCGCGCACGATCCGATGCTCGCCGCGGCCGATCCTGTGTGGGCAGCAACAGGTGTGCGGTGCGTGACCTTCGACGAACTGCTTTCACAGGCCGATGCAGTGAGCCTGCATGTGCCGCTCGTCGACGCCACGCGCAACCTCATCGATGTGGGCCGGCTCGCGGCAATGAAGTCGGGCGCAGTGCTGATCAACACCGCCCGAGGTGGCGTGGTGGATGAATCTGCCTTGGCCGATGCCTTGCGTGCGGGACATATCGGCGGCGCTGCGCTGGACGTATTCGAGGTCGAGCCATTGTCTGCCGGCAGCCCGCTCGTCAACGCACCGAACCTGATCCTTACGCCTCATATCGGTGGAGTCACGCAGGAGGCCAATGCCCGTGTGTCGATGATGATCGCCAACGAAGTGCGGAAAACCCTGGAGGCAAGCACATGACTCTTGTTCGCCTTGACGTCCTGGAGCGTACTGCGGCGTCAGCCTTGCGTCGTGCCGGTGCGAGCGCGACACAAGCCTCGGCAACGGCAGCCGCGCTGGCACGCGCCGATGCAGCAGGGCTGCCATCGCACGGCGTTTCCCGTGTACCGATGTATGTGGCACATCTTCGCCATGACCGGGTTGACGGCAATGCCGAGCCAACTGCAAGTGCCAAACGTGCTAGTGCGGTGCTTGTCGACGCGCGCTGCGGTTTCGCCTTCGCAGCTTGCGACCTTGCTGTGACAGAGGCTATCGGACGCGCCCGTGTGACCGGGGTCGGCGTTGCCGCGGTCACCAATAGCCACCACTTTGGCGCGGCGGCGTTGCCGCTCGATGCGGTTGCCGAGGCAGGCATGATCGGGATTGCAATGGGCAACTCTCCGGCAGCCATGCCCGCATGGGGAGGCAAGCGGCCGCTGTTCGGGACGAACCCCATCGCGGCCGTCTTTCCGCGGCGCGGCAAGGCTCCCGTCGTGATCGACCTGTCGTTGTCCGAGGTGGCGCGCGGCAAGATCATGGTCGCCGCCAAGCAAGGAAAGGCAATCCCGTTGGGCTGGGCACTGGACGAGAACGGTCAGCCAACCACCGATGCCAAGGCAGCGCTGCGCGGTTCCATGTTGCCGGCTGGCGGAGTCAAGGGCGCGATGCTGGCGCTTATGGTCGAACTGCTGGTGACATCGCTGGCCGGCGCGCAGTTTGGTGCGGAAGCCGATTCGTTCTTCGAAGACGCAGGGAATCGCCCGCGCATCGGCCAGCTATTCCTGGTGCTGGATCCCGGCGCATTCGCGGGTAGCGAAGCCTACGCGGAGCGTGTGGAAGCCCTGCTAAGCGCCATGCTGGGCGACGAAGGTGCGCGCCTGCCGGGCGCACGGCGGCATCGCGCCCAGAAGGAAGCCGCAGAACATGGAGTAGAGATCCCGGACGCGTTGTGGAGCGAGCTTCGCACAATGGCAGGAGAGACAGCAGGGGAGTCGGCAGGAGAATCAATCAAAGCCTAGCGCATTTCATCATCCGAGCAGCGGCGAGCCTGCGTAAGACGGGCTGACGACCACAAAGGAGACAAACCATGCATCGACGCTTTAACCTTGGCGCGCGCAGAAGCTTTTGCTGTGCGTTCACGACGTTGGCAGTGATCGCGGCCCTGGCAGGGCCTCAAACCGTGGCTGCGGCAGCGCCGCAGGATGGCGTGGCGAGTTATCCGGACAAGCCAATCCGGTATGTGGTTCCGTTCGCCGCAGGCGGCCTGACTGACCTCATGGCGCGCACGGTGGCCCAGCAACTGTCGGAAGAATGGAAAAAGCCCATCGTCGTGGACAACAAGCCCGGTGGCAATGCCAACATCGGGGCAGACCAGGTTGCGAAAGCGCCTGCGGACGGCTACACATGGTTGGCGGTAACGCTGACGCATGCGTCGAACGTGACGCTGTTTCCCACGCTGCCGTTCAGTATGCAGAAGGATTTGCTGCCTGTCGTTCGAGTCGCTTCGTCGCCCATGGTGGTGGTGGTCCCGGCCAATTCTCCGATCAAGTCAATGAAGGAGTTGGCGGCCGCCGCGCAAAGGTCGACATTGAATGCCGGATCTAGTGGGAATGGCACGCCGCCTCATCTGACGCTTGCGCTGTTCGAAAGCCAGAGTAAGGTCAACCTGACGCACGTGCCATACAAGGGCGGCGCGCCTTCCATGACGGATCTGATCGGTGGCCAGATCGATGTGGTCTTCTCCAATTTCCCGGAATCGCTGGCGTACGTGAAAGCCGGGAAACTGCGGGCCCTGGCGGTCACCACCCGCGAGCGTCACCCATTGCTTCCGGATGTGCCGACCGTCGCGGAGGCGGGGTATCCCGACCTGATTGTTGAGAACTGGACTGGCCTGATGGTGCCAGCCGGTACGCCGCGCCCCGTTGTGGAGAAAATTTCCGCATCCGTGGCGCGCATGCTGGCAAATGAATCGGTGCGCCAGCGCATTGCGGCAGCGGGCTTCACACCGGCACCGCAAAGCGGTCCGCCGTTTGCCGAGTACTTCGGTACGGAAGTGACGCGATGGGCCAAAGTCATCGAAGAGAAGCGCATCCGGGTTGAGTGACATCGATGTTCCGCGCTGGTTGCCAATGGGACGCACCGGTTTCTTGGGGGCTGGGAGCAAGTTCAGTATCATGTAGTTTATCTATATGAATGTCGGCTTGCCGGCTTTGAAACCGCATAACCTGAGGATATTCGTCGTGGGTTCCAGATTCGACGCCAGCGCTTCCATTGGTGGCGTTTTGTACAAGGATGTGAAACGCGCCATTCTGGCCGCGCTTTCGGAAGGCGAGTGGAAGCCGGCCGAAGCAATTCCGTCGGAACGGAAGCTGATCGAGCGGTTCGGCGTTTCCGTCGGGACACTGCGCAAAGCGATCGATGAGCTGGTGGCGGAGAACATCCTGATTCGCCATCAGGGCCGGGGCACGTTCGTAGCAACGCATCGGCTGGAAGACCACTTCTTCCGGTTCTTCCGTGTGGTGCGCCAGGACGGGCATCGCGACTATCCAACCGTGCGGCTTGTGAAGTTCCGACGTGCCAAGGCAGACAAGGCCGAAGCAGCGGCGCTGGGACTATCGGTCGGTGACCCCGTTTTCAGGTTCTCCAACGCGCTTTCGCTGGAGAAAACGCCGGTCATGATCGATGACATTACGGTACCGGCAGACAGGTTCCCGACGCTCACGGAGGCGCAACTTCGTGAGCGACCGAATACGCTATACAACTTCTATCAGGATGAGTTTGGCATCAACATCATCCGCACCGAGGAGCGGCTGCGTGCGACCCTGGCGGACAAGGAAGATAGTGAGTTGATCGGCGCGCCTGAAGGCTGTGCGTTGCTGCTGGTCTTGCGGGTAGCGTATTCATACCACGATGAACGCATCGAGTATCGCGTCTCAAAGCTCAACACATCGCATCATGAGTTCACGCTGTCGCAGCCTTGACGGCTGAGCCGCGTCGCTCACAAGTTGGATGCTCTGTCTCACCGCACCAATCCATCGACGGACTTGGATATCTACCAAATACGCCAACTTCGATATCAAATCGAGCCCTCTGTCGCCGGCTCGAATCCAAAATGTGTTGTTTCTGTTACGGAGTTGGGCTCGTAATGGATAGTTACGAGTAGAATGCGCTCGCGGCGCGTACCCCTTGCGCGCCGAACGTGATGCAGGTGCCGATGGGAAATCCCATTGGTTAAACGGGAAACAGGAACGCCGCAAACTCGGCCAGCCTGTGCTGCCCCCGCAACGGTAAGCAGGTTTGGGAACCATCACGTCGGCTCTGAGTTTTCGAGTCGACAGTCACTGCGCAACAGCTTTGCTGCCGCGGGAAGGCGATGGCATCCTGGAAGCGAACGCTTCCAACCTGCAAGCCCGGATACCGGCCTGTTGTCATCATCGACACTCATTGCACGGACGGGGTCGTCCGGCTTCACGATGAAATACAACTTGTCTGCGTTTTCCGCTGGCCGCTCGCGCTCGGCACAATTCCGCCTGCGCTTGTCGTATGGACGCCAGCCGCGCCTGCTGGCTGCCTCGCTCGGCACCGTTGCCGGCCTGAACCTTCCCTACGCATTTGCCCAGGAGATCCCTTCGGAGAGGAAGGAGAGCACGCTCCCGGCCATCACGGTCAGCGAGGTCGCGCAACCCGGACTCGCACTGTCGAAGCCCGAATACACCGGCAGCCGGCTTGGCCTGACGCCGCTGGAAACACCCGCGAGCGTTGAAGTGCTCATCGGCGAAACGATTCGCGCGCGCGGCGACCTGAGCGTGCGCGAAGCGGTCACCCGGGCCACCGGTATCACGGCGAACCCGGCGCCGGGCAACGGCGGCACGTCGCTGGCCGCGCGCGGTTTCGCGGGGCAGGGCTCGGTCATGCAACTGCTCGACGGCACGCGCATGTACGTGGCGTCGGGCACCGTCACCTTCCCGTTCGACACCTGGTCGGTGGATCGCATCGAGGTCCTGCGTGGTCCCGCTTCGGTCATGTATGGCGAAGGGGCAATCGGCGGTGTGGTCAACGTGGTGCAGAAGAAGCCGATCCGCGGCCCGATCGAGAACGAACTCCAGATCACTGGCGGCACTGAAAAAACCGCGCGCGTGGCGTTCGACAGCGGCGGCAAGGTCAATGACAACCTGTCGTACCGTTTCGCCACCGCCTACAACCGCTCGGCCGGCTGGGTCGATCGCGGCGACTCGAACAACCTGATGGTGTCGGCGTCGGTGCGGCTGGACGTCAACCCGGACTTCAACCTGACGCTGTCCTATGACGACGGCACCCAGCATCCGCAGCAGTACCTTGGCACGCCACTGGTGAACGGCAGCCTGGATACTTCGCTGCGCAAGAAAAACTACAACGTGGGCGATGCCCAGATCAGCTATCGCGACCGCTGGACGCGCCTGAACGCCGAATGGACGCCCAATGACCGCGTCACGGTGCGCAACCAGTTCTATTACCTGACCAGCCATCGGCACTGGCGCGACAGTGAGACCTATACGTTCCTGCCGGCCACCTCGCAGGTACGCCGTACCGACTACCTGGAAATCCTGCACGACCAGGAACAGGTGGGCAACCGCGCGGACATCACGGTCAAGAGCAGGCTGTTCGGCCTCGACAACGCCACGACGGTGGGCTTCGACGTCAACAAGATCAATTTCACGCATTCCAACAACTCGCCGTATGGCGGCTCGTCGACGGTCAATGCGTATGACTTTGATCCGGGAATGTTCTTCAGTCCGCCGGGCATCGTTACGTCACCGCGTTTCCGCACCAACACCACGCAGTACGCGCTGTTCGGCGAACATCGCATTTCCGTGACGGAGAAGTGGTCCGTGATCGGTGGCGTGCGTTTCGACCATGCGGCGATGACCCGTACCGATCTGGTGGCCAACACGGCCTGGGACAAGACCTTCGCCAATACCACGTGGCGCGTGGGTACGGTGTACCAGTTCACACCGAGCCTGTCGGTCTATGCGCAGTACGCCACGGCCACCGATCCGCTCGGCGCGCTGATTACTACGTCCGATGCGCAACGGAACTTCGAACTGGCCACCGGCAAGCAGGTGGAAGTGGGTGTGAAGCAGGCGTTCTGGGGCAATCGCGGTGAATGGACATTCGCGGCTTACGAGATCCGCAAGAAGAATCTGCTGTCGCGTGACCCGGTCAATCCGACCATCACGCAGCAGGTAGGAGAGCAATCGTCACGCGGACTGGAAGCCTCAGCCAGCGTGGAAGTGGTGCGCGGCCTGCGTCTGGATGTCAACGGTACGGTGCTGCGTGCGCGCTACGACGACTTCAACGAATCGGTCGGTGGCGTACTGGTGTCGCGCGCCGGCAATGTGCCGACCAGCGTACCGCAGCAGGCGGCCAATGCGTGGTTGACCTGGAACTTCGTGCCACAGTGGACGCTGGGGGCGGGCCTGCGTTACGTAGGTGGCCGCTATGCGGATACTGCCAATCGTGTGCGCGTACCAAGCTACACAACGGTCGACACTGCACTGTCGTGGCGCGTGTCGAAGCAGGCGGCGTTGACGCTGCGCGTCTACAACCTGTTTAACCGCGATTACGCCGAATCGTTCTCGAACGGCGGCCAGCAATGGCTGCTGGGGCGTCCTCGCTCGGCCGAGCTGTCAGTCAACTTCTACTTCTGAGGCCGCGGCCGTGTGGCGCAAGCTCAGGGTGAAGCGCTGGCTGTACCTGATCCATCGCTGGATGGGGATAGCCGGCTGCCTGCTGATCGCGATGTGGTTTGGCTCGGGGCTGGTCATGATGTATGTGGGATTTCCCGCGCTGACCGATACCGAACGGCTGGCCGGCCTGCCGCCGCTGGCGCTGCGCTCGATCGCCACCACGCCCGACGCAGCCATGGTAGCGGCGGGGCTCGATACCTTCCCGCGTAGCCTGCGGCTCGAGATGGCGGGCGATCTACCCGTCTATCGCATGATCGATGGCAAGGGCAGGCCGTACACCGTTTCCGCGGTCGATGGCCGAGTGATCTCGCAAATCGACGCAACCACGGCGCAGGCTATCGCACAACGGTTTGCCGGCAAGCCGGCGCAGTGGCTGGAGACGGCCGAGCGCGACCAGTGGACCGTGCCAAATGGGCTGAACGCCTGGCGGCCGTTGCACCGCCTCGCTATCGACGACGGCCTTGGCACCGAACTCTACGTCTCGGCGAAGACCGGCGAGGTCATGCGCGATACACACCGCACCGAACGCTTCTGGAACTGGCTGGGCGCGGTGCCACACTGGCTCTACTTCACGCCAATCCGCAAGGATCCGCCGTTGTGGCGGCAAGTGGTGTTGTGGACGTCGGGGCCATGCGTGGTGGTGGCCATTAGCGGTATCTGGATTGGCTGGTTGCGGTTGCGTGTGCGGCGTCGCTTTGCGCACGGCAGCATGGGCGGCACGTCGCCCTATCACGGCTGGATGGCGTGGCACCACGCCGCGGGCCTTGTCGGCGCGCTGTTCCTGCTGTTCTGGCTGATCTCGGGCTGGCTGTCAGTCAATCCGAACCAGTGGTTCAATGGGCGCGGTTTCGAAGGGGCGGCGCTGCAGCGCTACGCCGGGCATGCGGCCGCGTCATTCCCGACACCGGCCTGGCACGCGCTTGGTGATGGCGTGCGCGAGATCCGCATGACGTGGACGGGAGGCAGGCCGGTGCTGCTGGCGTCTTCGAGTGACGGACACGTGCGTGCGATCGATCCACACGGTGGTGCACCGCTGCAGTGGCGGGACGATGCATTGATCCGTGCCGCGGCGACGCTGATGCCCGAGGCACGCATCGCGTCAACAGATGTGCAAACCGAACCCGATGCTTATTGGTACAGCCATCACCATGCGCGCCGCTTCCCGGTACTGCGCATTGGTTTCGACGATGCCAGCCATACCTGGGTCTACGTCGATCCGGCGACCGGGCAGGTCATCGGCCGTAGCGACGATAGCCGCCGCATTTACCGCTGGCTGTTCAACGCCGTTCACAGCTACGACTTCGTGGCGTTGACGCAAAACCGTCCCTGGTGGGATGTTGTGGTCTGGGCACTGTCGATCGTCGGCCTGGCGATGTCTGTCAGCGGCGTGGTGGTGGGATGGCGGCGGCTGCGCCGCTGAGCCGCTGGGCCTGCACTCGTTCCGCAAGAAACAATCTTCTCACGCGAACGGCATCGGCCCCTCGAAATGGTCTACGTAGCATAGGTGCGATACGGTGCCGCCAGTTGTTCCCCATCGATGCAGCATGAAGGCCGGGGGCTCCATGTACGACGCTGGTTTTGCATCGGCATGCAATCGCAAGGCAATCTGGGTCGTGGTGCTCGGACATGTCAACACGGGTATCGTACCTAGACGCGCATGCATGGCACGGTGAACGTGTCCTGCGATGATCAAGTCGACATTCCGATGCCGCGACAATACTTGATCGACAACGCCAGACTCGCGCAATCCATACTTGTCCAGATAGGGGATGCCGGTGTCGAACGGCGGGTGATGCATCGCAATGACGATTCGCCTGTCCCGGTTCGCTTCGAGTTCACGTTCAAGCCACGCAAGCGTCGATGGGCTTAGTTCGCCATGGTGGAAGCCCGGAACGGTGCTGTCGACTGCCAACACATGCACAGCGCCAACGTCGAAACCAAAATTGAGTTCGCCGGCCTCGGGCCACCATGGCTGGTCGCCAAATGCCGCCCGCAGAGCATCCCGATTGTCGTGATTGCCAGGCATGAGTGCATAGGGGTGGATCAACGACCCGAGTAGCTCTCTCAGCATGGCATAGGCCTCTGGCGATCCGTCGTCGGTCAGGTCTCCGGAGATCAGGACGGTGTCAGGGGCGGGGTCCAGACGGTTGAGCGCATGGATGGCGCTCAGGAACATGGCATTCGAGTCGATCAGGTTCTGGTAAAGCATGCCCTGAGGTCGAACATGGATATCTGAAACCTGTGCGATCGATGTCATCGGTATTCCCGGCTTCCCCTGCTGGTGTGCAAATGTGTCGCTCGTCCCTTGAGCATGTTAGCCGAGGTCAGGGACGGTTGTGCGTGCACCGAATTTGGGCGAAATACTGGTTAGCCATCGCCTTATGTCCTGATGTCGCCAGCGACCTATCGTACCGGCGTTGATTCGGACTGAGAGCGTGGCTCGCACTACGCCTTGGTGGAGGTCGCTAGCTGGACGCACCGTTTTGCAAGGACATCGGTTGGGTCCACCAGTGCTACGCTCGCGCTCCCGACCGGAAAGCTGTCGGCCTGCGAGAAAATGAGCGGCAGTTCGGTACAGCCGAGGATCTGGACTTGTGCGCCCTTACTTTGAAGGTGCTCGATGGCCGCCCGAAGTGACTCGGCACAGTGCCCCTGCGTGTAGCCGGCCTTCACGCCTGCCGGGCCGTAGATGGCGTCCATCACCATGTCCTGGAAGTCGGGCGACGGCGTGATCAACTCGAGCTGCCCCTCGGCGGCATCGTGATAGACCCGGCTCTCCACTGTGCCTGACGTCGCGAGTAGTCCGACTTTCGTGCCCTTTCCATACTTGCTCACAATGTGCCCGACGGTCTCCGTCAGCATGTTCACAATCGGGATCGAGAGATGCGGTTGAAGCCGCTCGACATACGCATGGGCGGTATTGCAGGGGATTGCAATGGCGTTGGCGCCCTCGGATTCGAGACGTTTGCAGGTCGCATAGAGTGCAACTGTCGGGTCCGCTTCGTGGCGCAGAAGATTTGCGGTGCGATCCGGGATTTGCGGATTTTGCTCCACGACCATCTTGATGTGATCCTGGTCCCTGGTCGCGACGGTGTTGCTCACGACCTTGCCCATGAAGTCGACCGTTGCGGCAGGGCCCACGCCGCCGACGATGCCGAGCTTGAAGGCCGGACTGACTTGTCCGTCCGCCATGGACGTAGCATAGTCAGCGTAGACCTGGTTCACATCGACAATGGGGATGCCACGACGTTGCAACGCGGTGGCGACCAGTGAAAGTTCGGTCATTCCCGGGACAATCAAGGCGGCCCCGGCGTCGAGCAATTCCAGACACGATTGATGGACGTGCTCCAGGGCGATGCCCTCGGTGTTCCCGCCTTTGATGCCGTCTGCACCGTACACCGCCTCCATCAGTGCAGCCTGTGTCGTGGCAGTCGGATATACGATCTCATAGCGTTGACGGAAGTGCGTATCGAACAAGCCCGCAACGCGAACGTAATCTGACGTCAGGACGCCAATGCGTCCACCGTCCGGCAATGCGTCACGCAACGCCTGGGCCAGCGCATCCATCATGTTGACAATGCGAACCGAAAGCTCCGACTGGAGTTCATCGCGAAAGGTGTGGGATGCGAAGCAGGGCATGAGCACCGCGTCAACCTTTCTGCTTTCAAAGGATTGGCACGTCTTGAAGACGTAGAGCTTACGCCCTGTCATGCCGGCATCACGGGTAAGCGGGGCGGCGACGTCTCGAAACGGATGCTGCTCGAACAAGAAGTGATAGCGACCCTGATCTGCCATTACCGCGCGGCATTTCACAAGCTTGAGGAAGAGATCAGCCCCGGCAAGCGTCCCGAGGCCGCCGATGATTCCAAAGGTAAGGTCTTGCATTGCGTCTGTGAGTAGGTTCGGTTTCGAGGCTGATTCCGTGCGGGGAGAATTAAGCTTAGTTCATGGATGCGTGGCGCTCACCTGTGTGGCGAGCGCACCCGACGGCACGGCATCCGTGGCGCCATCGACCGTCTCAGGTGATGTTTCGTTCTCAAGTTTTGCCACGACCGCGGTGGCAACGCTGTTGCCGACGACATTGGTTGCGGTTCGGCCCATGTCGAAGAACTGGTCGATGCCAATGATGAGCAGAAGGCCGGCCTCCGGAAGATGGAACATGGGCAGCGTAGCTGCTACCACCACCAGGGAAGCCCGTGCAACGCCAGCCATGCCCTTGCTCGTGACCATAAGCACCAGGAGGATGGTCAGTTGCTGGGTAAAGGACAGTTCAATGTTGTACGCCTGTGCAATGAACATGACGGCGAACGCCTGATACATCATCGAACCATCAAGGTTGAACGAATATCCGAGTGGCAAGACGAAGCTCGACACGCGTTTGGAGACGCCAAAGCGTTCCAGGGCCGTGATGGTCTTCGGGTACGCCGATTCGCTGCTGGCGGTCGAGAATGCGAGCAGAATTGGTTCGCGGATCAGCTTCCCAAGCTGCCAGGTCCTACTGCCGAGGAACAGGAAACCCACACCGAACAGGATTGCCCAGAGGATCGCGAGCCCGAGGTAGAACTCGCCGATCAGCTTGCCGTAGCTGACCAGAACGCCGACACCTTCCACTGTGATGGAAGCCGCCATCGCGGCAAAGACGCCGACCGGCGCGAAGCGCATCACGTAGTCCGTGATGCGAAACATGACCTTTGTCAGTTCTTCGATCGCGTTGACAAGGGTCGACTTGCCGCTGCCTTTTACGAACGCCAACGCCGCGCCAAAGAAGAGCGAGAACACCAGAATCTGGAGAATCTCGTTGTTGGCCATGGCTTCGAAGATGCTCTTTGGAAACACATGTGTGATAAAGCCCCTCAGGCTGAAGTCGCCGACCTTGAGGTTGGTGGCTGCCGCGCTGGCTTCGGGGATGGTGAGGTTCAAATGGGCACCCGGCTGGAACAGGTTGACCAGCAGCATGCCCAGCGCGAGGGAGATGGCCGAGGCGGAAATGAACCAGATCATGGCTCTCAGGCCAATTCGCCCGACGGCGCCGCTGTCTGCCATGCTGGCCAGCCCACCAACCAAGGTGGCGAACACCAGTGGTGCAATGATCATCTTGATCATGCGCAGAAAAATATCGGTCACGATGCCGAAATAGCCTGCCATTTCTTTCGCGGCCTGGGCATCCTTGGCCAGGGTGTGGCACAGCCATCCAACGGCTATGCCGGCCACCATTGCAACCACGATATGTGTGGTCAGTCGTTTTGTATTCATTTGTGTTCTCCTCCGATAGATGGTCTGACCGGGTACTCGTAGCCCCGATGCCTATTTGTTGAATGCGATCGGCGCGCGGGGCGACGTCAAGACTTCCGGCCGGAGAATCTCATTCAGGGCGTTCTGAGACAGCAGGCCTCGCTCCAACACGATGTCAGCAACCTTGCGGCCGGTTTCCAGCGCTTCGCGTGCGACCTCGGTCGAGTTTGCGTATCCGATGTAGGGGTTCAGCGCGGTCACGAGCACGATGGACCGGTCCAGCATTTCACGCATATGGTCACGGTTCGCCGTAATGCCGCGCACGCACTTTTCCTCAAGCGTGGCGCAGGCTTGCGTCAGATGGCTGATGCTGCGGAACAGTGAATAGGCAATGACCGGCTCAAAGGCGTTGAGCTGCAGTTGGCCGGCCTCAGCGGCCATGGTGATGGTCATATCATTACCGATGACTTCGAAGGCCACCTGATTCACGACTTCCGGAATCACCGGATTTACCTTGCCGGGCATGATGCTGGATCCTGCCTGCACAGGAGGCAGGTTGATCTCGCCCAGCCCGGAGCGCGGACCACTGGACAGAAGGCGCAGGTCATTGCAAACCTTGGAGAGCTTCACGGCAATCCGCTTGAGCACCCCTGAGAGCTGAACGAACGCGCCGCAGTCTTGTGTCGCCTCAATGAGGTAGGGCGCGGTATGTAGCGGTAGTCCGCTTACGGTGCACAGGTGTTTGCGCACGAGAACCGCGTAGTCCGGATGGGCATTGATGCCGGTGCCGATCGCCGTGGCACCGAGATTCATTTCGCTGATGAGCGGCAAGGCTTCGCCCAATCGCTGGCGGTCTTCATTCAGCATGACGGCGTACGTGCCGAATTCCTGTCCCAACGTCATGGGCACGGCGTCCTGGAGCTGCGTGCGACCCACCTTCAGCATGTCGCGGAACTCCGCGGACTTGCGTTCGAAGGACGACTCGAGCAGCGCCATCTGGTCCAGCAACCGCAGCACGCTACGATAGGTGGCAATCTTTAGCGCCGTTGGGTACACGTCGTTGGTCGATTGACTCATGTTGACGTGTTCATTCGGATGCAGCACGTCGTATTCGCCGCGCTTGCATCCCAGAATTTCCAGCGCTTTGTTGCATACGACCTCGTTGGCATTCATATTGGTCGAGGTGCCTGCGCCGCCCTGAATCAGATCGACCGCAAACTGGTCCGCGTGCTGGCCCGCGCGAATGGCCTTGCAGGCCTCGACAATTGCGTTGGCGCGCTGCTCATCAAGCAGTTCCAATTCGAGGTTTGCAAGCGCCGCGGCTTCCTTGATATCGACCAGGGCGACGATCAGCTCGGGGTACTTCGAGATCGGGTCGCCGGTGATCGGGAAGTTTTCCAGTGCCCTCAGCGTATGAATGCCGTAGTACGCGTCTGCCGACACCTCGCGATAACCAAGCAGGTCGTGCTCGCGTCGCGTTCCGTTGAAATTTTGTTGAATAGCCATCGCATCCCTTGTCAGTGCGCCTTGGTGCGCAACCGGATTCTAGGAGAGCAACGGAAACCACTTGATGAGGATGTAAAATGAAACTATTCCATACCAGAATAGTTTTGCAATGAGCGATTTTTGGCGCACTTTATCGGCAGTTTTGTATTGTATAAGGCATATTTATTTTGCATTTTTGCTCCAGACAGTGCGCTGCAACGGCAATCTCAAGCCTTTCATGGGGCTTTAAACGTCAGACGCAAAGGGGCGCCCAATGCAATTGAAATGGATAGAAGATCTCCTGGCGATCGAGCAAACTCGCAGCTTTTCCAGAGCTTCCGAGCTTCGGTTTGTTACCCAATCCGCGCTTTCACGACGCGTCAAATCGCTGGAAGATTGGGTCGGCGTCGAACTGGTAGATCGTGGTACCTACCCGGTCGAACTGACGCCTGCCGGCCGCAGGTTTTGCGAGCAAAGCAAGGAATCCGTCGGTGCGATAACGGAACTGCGGTCGGAATTGCGTCAGGAAGCAAAGATGCCAGGCCGTTCCATCCAGATCGCCGCTGGCCATACGCTCTCGTTGACGTTCTTGCCAAAGTGGCTGAAGCAGTTCCATCAGCAGACGGGCGATTTCAATGCGCGGGTCGTTGCTGCAAACGTTCACGACGCCGTTGTGGCATTGGCGGAAGGCAGTTGCGACCTGATGATCGGATATCACCATCCGCTTGTGCCAATCCTGCTCGACCGAGACAAGTTTGCCGGACTGACTTTAGGGCATGAGGATTTCATCCCCGTGTCTGCGCCAGACGACCGCGGAAACCCGTTGTTCTCGCTGCCGGGCGCTCCCGGCGATCCGCTCCCATACCTCGCGTACACGGCTACGACATTCATGGGACGCGTTGTCGACATGATCTTGAACAGCGCCGACGTAACGTACCATCTGCGAAGCTGCTACGAAGCGGACATGGCGATGTTGCTGATGAAGATGGTGGTCGAACGCTACGGCATTGCGTGGTTACCGGTAAGCGCGGTAGCGGAGGAGATCGCAGCGGGGCGCCTGGTCCAGGCGGGCCACGACACCTGGACTGCTCAACTGGAAATAAGATGCTATCGGGCGATTTCCAACACCAACCCTACGCTGCAAGACCTATGGAAGTCATTGGACGACACTGCTTTGTCTGAGCACGTCGAAGGCGAAGCTCCAGTCTGAGTAAGCCGTGCAGGCAAGATGAGCCGATAGCACCGCCCGATAATCGCGGTCGATGGTCGATGGTCGATGGTCGATGGTCGATGGTCGATGGTCGATGGCCGATGGGTGACGATGCAACATGTCGGCCGGCTCGCCATCACGCTCCGGCCATGGTCTCCGGCGTGACCTCCCACCCTGCATCGATGCCGCCAGGAAGCATCTGCCCACGGTCTTCGCCTACCTCCGCATCAATCAGCCGATTCAGCTTGTCGTTCATGGCAACGACAAGCTCACGGTATCGACTTTCGGTCGCCAGATTGTGCATCTCGAACGGGTCGGTCTGCAGGTCATACAACTCCACGTCATTGAAGCGGTTGAGCTCTTCCAACGTCCCGGGCCGGTTATGCTGCTTGGGCGAGAAGTAGCGGACGAACGTGTAGCGCCCATCGAACACCGAGCGGACGGCGCCGCGCTTCATCAGGTCGGGCCGCATGCCTGTGCTCTTGAACTGGTCTGGCTTGCCGCCCTTTTGCAGGTACTCCACGGCCTTGTAGAGGAAATCCCCGTCGATGTAGGCCAGCATGTTGTAGCAGAACAGCGCGCCGTCGCGAATCGCATTCGCATTGGCCTTTTCCGGGGCGCTTAGCAGGCCCGAAAAATCCTTGCCCGCAAGGCCCTTGACCAGCGCCGCGCGCTTGGTGGCATCCACGCCAGTCATCGCAACCAGGGTCGGCGCGATGTCCAGGTGCGAGGTGACGGCGCGGCATTGCTTGCCGCCCGGATAGGCCGGATGGGAGATGATCAGCGGTACGTTGTTCTGCTCGCGATACGAGACGGCCCCCTTGGCGTGAAGCTGGTGGGCCCCGTCCATGTCGCCATGGTCGGACGTCAGGATCACGATGGTCTTGTCGGTCAGGCCCGCGGCGTCGAGTTCGGCCAGTACAGATGCGATATTGCGGTCGACGTCGCGCATGCAGTTCAGGTAATAGTTGTGTCGCCGCCGCCAACGCGCTTCCTCGTTGGGAATGGCGCCTACCATGGCGTCGTGTGAGCGCAGGAAATCCCGGTGGGCGGGCGGACGCCCCGGTGCGTCGAGCGCCTGTGCGTGGCTGGCCGGAAGTGTGAAATTCCACTGCTTCGCATATAGCGGATCGTTCGGATCGCGGGCAACATGCGCAAGGCCGCGCATTGCCTGAACCGTGGTTCCGGGCGGGTCGGTGTCGTAGAACATCACGTCATGCGGATTGACGAGGTTCATCGCCAGAAACCATGGCTTGCCTTGTGTCGCAAGATCGCGGCCTTTCCCGCGCAGCCAACTCGTCCCCATGGCGGCGATCACCCCATCGTGCAGGTAGCCGCCGCTCGTGTGGGCAATGATATCGCCGATCCCGATGTAGTCCGAGAAGCCATAGGCTTCCATTTCTGCGGTAAATATCTTCGTTGGCGTGCCAAGCTTGTTAACGGTCTCGAACTCCTTGGTGAGATGCCATTTGCCTTTGTACGCGGTGTAGTAGCCTGCGTCGCGAAGCATGTCACCAAGCGTCGGTATGTCGGTCGACATGCTGGTGATCCACGGAAAATTGGTGTTGTCGAACATCCGCGTCTGCTGGATGTGCTGGCCTGTATAGAGTATTGACCGCGACGGCGTGCAGACGCACGAGTTGATCTGGTGGTTCAGGAACGTCGTGCCACGCTTCATCAAGCGTTCATGTGCCGGCAGGCTGTAGCCCACCGGCAGTTCTCCCGGCCGAAAATAGCGCTCCTGATCGACAAGGATAAGAAGAATGTTGTACGGGCCGGCCGCCTGGCTCGCCGTGGAGGGCACGGCGCTATCTGTGCCGGGCGCCGCAGCCTGGGCGGTGTGGACCCCGCCAAGGCCCAACGCCGCGGCGCCCAGGCCGGTAGCGCGGAGAAAATCGCGCCGAGTCAGCCCCGATTCCGGATCCCGGTCGTTTTCCATCTTGATTTCCCCATCGATGGCGCGCCGCATGGTGGGACTTACGGATCGCGACATACACATCGCCGGCGCACGTCAATGCAGCCTAGCAATATCACTTCGTGTCAACAAGCCGGCTTCCGGAAGCCGTGGCGCACGGTATGTGCGCCACCGCACGCAGGATCACAACAGCGATTAGATCGGAGTCGGGAAGGGATCATTGGTCGCCCGTCGCCATCAGGAGCGCCTTAACTGCGGCGTGGCACACCGCCCCCGAGCGCGGTGGAAATCTTGAATGCGGCTGCCCGAACGGGGTTCGCAAAAGATTCCGAATAGCGTGCGGTTGGCATGGTCAACGTAACGGCACCGGCAAGCTCGCCAGCGGCATTGAATACCGGGGCAGAGACACCCCCTAGTTCTGGGACCCGGTCTCCCACCAGCATCGCTATCCCCGCTTCACGCACTCGTTCGTAGACTTCTCCTTCGGCGCCCGAATAAGCCATCAAGACGCGACCACCAGCGCCGCGATCAATAGGCAGCAATTCACCTGCGCGTATGTGGTCGCGAACCGGTTGGGGCGAATCGACGCGATAGAGACATAGCCGGAAATCGCCCTGGCGTACGTGGAACGCGGCACTTTCCTTGGTCTCGCGCATGAGCTCGCGCAACGCGGGCATGACGATCTCTTCAAGCGAAAACGAAGCCGAGTAAATGGCGTGCAGCCTTGCGACGCCAGGGCCGAGACTGTAGCTCCCATCCGCCTTCTGCTGAACCAGCCCCTTGTGTTGCAACGACGCTAACAACCGCAGCGTGGTGCTCTTGTAGAGCCGTGCGCGTTCGGCCATCTCGGTGAGCGTGAGGGAGGTGTCTTCAAAAGTGAATACGTCGAGCAAGGACAACGCGCGATCGACGGTGGATGCCCCGCCGGGCGCCGAATCCTCTTCGGCCATCGGGGTGTTTTGTGGCTTGCGCGGCATAAGTTGGATAAGGGTAAGTCCGAAGGTTGACCTTCGTCGAAAGCATACCCTACACTAAATCAGAACATAGTTCCATCTTATGGAACGGATAACGGAGCGTCAAGTGAAGAAGGTCCTCATCAGTGAAGTTGGCCCCCGGGACGGCCTACAAGCCATTCATCAAACCATGCCCACCGAGCGGAAATGCCGGTGGATCGACGCCTTGGCAGCGGCCGGCCTGCAGGAAATTGAAGTCGCATCCTTTGTTTCTCCCAAGCTGCTGCCGCAGATGGCGGACGCAGCAGAAGTTGTGCGGCATGCATGCACAATTCCCGGTTTGCACGTCGCGGCCCTTGTTCCGAATCTGAAAGGTGCGCAAGCTGCCTTCGAAGCAGGCGCCCACAAAATCACGCTTCCGGTGTCAGTCAGCGAGGCACATTCGCTCGCCAACATTCGAAAGACGCATCGGCAGATGCAGGACGAAGTGGCGGCAATCGTGGCCCTGCGCAATGAAGCATTCCCCACGGTTGCGATAGAGGCCGGCATGTCCGTCGCATTCGGCTGCACCATCGCTGGCAATGTGCCTGACGACGACACGATTCGCATGTCGGTGCGAATGGCCGAACTTGGCGTCGACGAGGTGGGCCTGTCGGACACCTCTGGTTATGCCAATCCAGTCCAGGTCAAGCGCCTTTTCAAGCGGTTGCAGGCGGAAGTTGGCGAGAAGGCGGGCGGTGCGCACTTCCACAATACGCGCGGGCAGGGCCTGGCCAATGTCATGGCCGCTCTCGAAGTCGGCGTGTCCACCTTTGACGCAAGCCAGGGCGGGCTGGGCGGATGCCCATATGCTCCGGGGGCCACTGGCAACATCGTGACCGAAGATTTGGTGTTCCTCCTGGAGGCTAGCGGCATTGATACCGGAATTGATATCGAGAAGCTCAACGCCGCAAGGAATATTCTCTCGGGTGCGCTTCCGGGTGAGCCGCTTTACGGTTTCGTCCCCTCGGCTGGCCTGCCCAAAGACTTTCGCTATGCTCGGGAGCGGGCATGAGCCAAGACACCAACGCCAATCAAGACCAGCCCCGGTTGCCGCTCGCAGGAATTCGGGTCGTTGAGTTCTCGCACATGATCATGGGTTCCTCCTGCGGCATGGTGCTTGCAGACCTGGGCGCGGAAGTCATCAAGATTGAACCTACCACCGGCGACAATACGCGCCGCCTAAAGGGTTCGGGTGCGGGCTTCTTCACGATGTTCAATCGAAACAAGAAAAGCCTGCCCGTCAATCTCCAGGATCCTCGTGGCCGCGAACTTGTCTTGCGCCTGCTGGGAACTGCAGATGTGGTGACCGAGAACTTCAAGCCCGGCGCCATGGCAAAGCTCGGCTTTGACTATCCCAGCCTGAGCAAATTGAATCCGCGTGTTGTGTATGTTTCCCACAAAGGCTTTCTGCCGGGGCCGTACGATCATCGCACCGCGCTCGATGAGGTCGTTCAGATGATGGGCGGCCTTGCTTACATGACGGGACCTGAGGGACGTCCGCTGCGAGCGGGCGCAGCGGTCAACGACATCATGGGCGGCGTGTTTGGCGCGCTTGGTGCAATCGTCGCCCTGTGGGAGCGACAGTCAACGGGAAAGGGCCAGGAAGTCCAGTCCGCATTGTTTGAGAACAATGTTTTCCTCGTCGGGCACCACATGATGCAGTACGCCGTAACGGGGGCTGCTGCCGCGCCGATGCCGAGCCGCATCTCCGCCTGGGCGATCTATGACGTATTCAACGTCGCCAACGACGAGCAAATCTTCCTCGCTGTGGTCTCCGACACGCAATGGAAGACGTTCTGTGAAGCGTTCGGATTCTCTGACTTGGCTGCGGACGACCGCCTGGAGACCAACAACCAGCGCGTCGATGCACGCCCATGGCTGATGCCTATCGTGCGTGAGCGTCTTGCAGCTATGCGAAAGCAGGACATCGCCGATGTTTTTGAAAAGAATGGGCTTCCCTACGCGCCAATTGCCCGGCCCCAAGACCTCTTCGAAGACGAGCATCTGCTTGCCACCGGGGGGTTGGCCGACATCGTTGTGCCAGAAGGGCCTCGGGCTGGCCAGGCGACCCGGTCGCCGCTCTTGCCGTTCACGTTGGACGGTCGTCGGCCGGGTGTGCGGACCAATCCGCCGAAGATCGGTGAATTCGGCCTCGAACTGCTCTCCGAGATTGGCTTAAACGGCGCAGAGCTGGATGAGTTGAAGCGCGCGGGCGTCGTCGGGCCTCTGTCCTGAAGTAGCGGCCAGCACTGAACGCAAAAACATACTGGAGACAGATCTTGAAGATTCCATTCGCACCACGAGCGTTTGTCACGGTCCTTGCATCGCTTACGGTAGCGCTTTCCAGCACCGGGGCATCCGCGGAAAAGGCGTACCCTGCGAAGCCCATCAGATTGATTGTGCCGATGCCCCCGGCCGGTGGTACCGACACCATCTCTCGAATCATTGCGGATCGCATCGACGATGCGAACGGCTGGACTATCGTGATTGAGAACAAGCCAGGAGCGACCGGAAACATCGGTATGGACGCCGTAGCGAAATCTCAACCCGACGGCTACACCGTGGGGATGGGGCAGGCGGCCAACCTTGCGATTAATCCTTGGCTGTACCGATCAATGCCGTTCAATCCGCTTAAGGATTTCGCACCGATTGGCTTGGTTGCCGCACAGCCGGTCATCCTGGTGGTGAAGGCGGACTCACCATTCAAGACCCTTGCCGATCTCGTGACGGCGGCCAAGGCGAAGCCTGGTGCCGTCCGAATGGCGTCACCGGGCAATGGAACGATCGGGCATATGTCGGGCGAGTTGCTCGCGCGCAAGGCGGCGGTGAAGTTCCTTCATGTTCCTTATAAAGGGGCGGGGCCTGCCATGACCGACCTCCTCGGTGGGCAAACGGACTTCTACTTCATTACACCGCAGTCGGCCTTTAGCATGCTCCAAGGGGGGAAGCTGCGCGCTTTGGCGGTAACCTCGCCGAAGCGCCTGCCCGCACTTCCTGGCGTCCCAACGGTAGCGGAGTCTGGCTTCCCAGGGTTCCAGTCGAGCGCATGGACGGGGCTGGTCGCGCCGGCCGGCACGCCGCAAGCGGTCATTGATCAACTCAATGCGCGTCTGCAACAGGCGCTCAAGAACCCCAAGACGATTGAGAAGCTTCACGCCGAAGGCTCGGAGCCTTTGGGCGGCACGCCTGCCGAGTTCACCGCGTTCATGCAAGCCGAGCATGCGAAGTGGGGAGGCGTGGTCAGGGAAGCGAACATCAAGTTGGACAACTGATTACCGAGCCCACCTGTTGGTTTGAGTGCATTAACCTAGTTTCACCAGAACCGCTTCCGCCCCCTGGGCCGGCAGCCTGCCGAGCTGCCCAATAGCAGCCTCAAGGAGACTGACATGTTCCCGAAGTTCGTCATCGCTTTAGTATCGCTAACAATCTCTGCGCAAGTAATGGCAGCCGACCCCTATCCGTCGAGACCTGTCCGTGTCATCGTGCCGTACTCGGCAGGCGGAACCACCGATTTCGTCGCGCGGCAGGCAGCACAAAAGCTTTCCGAAAACCTCGGCAAATCGTTTGTCGTGGAGAATAAGCCGGGCGCCAGCGGCACGATCGGAACCGTGCAGGTAGCTCGCGCGACGCCCGATGGATACACCCTGCTGGCAAACGACACGACCTACACGATGTTGCCGGGGCTGTTCAAGACACTGCCATGGGATCATGCCAAGGATCTGGTGCCTGTCACCGTGATCGCGCAGACGCCGGTCATCCTCATCGTACCGGCGGGGTCTCAGTTCAAGTCGCTTCAGCAGTTGATTGACTTCGCGCGGAAGAATCCGAACAAGCTCAATTTTGGATCGGGTGGTGCAGGCAGTTCGACCCATCTCGCCGCCGCCGTGTTCGAACGGGAAGCTGGAATCAAGATGACACACGTTCCGTACAAAGGGGCAGGCGATGCACTGATGGGACTGGTAGCCAGCAACGTTGACGTGCTTGTTACCGCTACGCCGACCGCGATTCCCCAGATCAAGGGAGGGAAGGCGCGAGCTCTCGCCGTAAGCGGTAACGCAAGGCTGACGTCCACGCCGGACGTCCCCACATTTGCCGAAGCAGGCTTGAAAACATACAACGTCAGCAATTGGTTCGGCCTGGCTGCTCCCAAAGGCACGCCACCTGAGATCGTTGCGCTGCTGCAAAAGGAAGTGCAGAAGAGCGTCAATGACAAGGACGTGAAGGAGCGCCTGCTAAGCATGGGCGCGACGCCCGGAGGCGAAACGTCAGCGGCTTTCTCGCGCCGGATTGTGGAAGATACCAAGATGTGGACAGACGTCGCGAAGTCTGCCGACGTCAAGCCAGAATAAATCGTCACGATAGGAATCCATATGTACTTCCGGACTGTGCCAAGAGAGACGCCGCTCGAGATATTCACTTCGATGCCTGAGCGGTTCCGTAAGGTGAACACTCGGTCGGACTGGGCCGATGCCAACAAGGCTGGAAACTGCGTCGCAAGCTTCCTCGAAGGACCGGTCTTCGACCGTGCGGGAAATCTCTACGTAACCGACATACCGTACGGGCGCATCTTCCGTATCTCGCCCGCGGCCGAATGGTTGCTGGTGGCGGAGTACGACGGTGAGCCTAACGGGATGGCCTTTCTCGATGATCGCCGCCTTGCGATTGCGGACTACAAGAAGGGGCTGCTTGAACTCGACGTGGAATCCGGCGCAATACGGCCCATCCTGTCCCGCAGGAATGCGGAAGGCTTCAAAGGCTTGAATGATCTGATTGTCTCGTCGTGCGGGGATATCTACTTCACCGACCAGGGGCAAACAGGTCTGCACGATCCAACGGGCCGTGTCTTCCGCCTGCGAGTGTCCGGGCAGCTGGATATGTTGCTGAACAACGTACCGAGCCCGAACGGTCTGGTTCTGTCGCCCGATGAGAAGGTGCTGTTCGTCGCCGCTACACGTGGAAACTGCATCTGGCGCGCTCCGCTGCAATCAGATGGCAGCGTTTCGAAGGTGGGCCAGTTCTTTACCTTTTACGGTGCCAGTGGCCCGGACGGTCTGGCGATGGACAAGGAAGGCCGTCTGTACGTTGCACACGCAAGCCTGGGCTGCGTCTGGATTCTGAACCGCAGAGGCGAGCCTGAACGCATTCTGACGAGTCCAACGGGAGCGACAACAACAAACCTTACGTTCGGTCCCTCAGCATCCCTGGAAGTATTCGTGACCGAGTCAGAGACTGGAACGATCCTCCGTGCGACGCTGTAGGTTTGCTTGAGAGCTGGTCGCCCGACACAAAGTCTTGGTGGTCCGTATCGGCAGTTTTCTCCTTGGCGGTTGCCATTGATCGAATGGTGGCCGCTTCCTCAGTTCACCGTATCGCAGCGCCTCGCATACCCCATCTGTAGGGTGAGGTCTCCAGCATCGTGTGCCGTAAATATCTGCTGGCCGCCGGTACGAAGTAAGACTTCTGGCCGCGATGGCGGCCCCGGTTGCCTCATTGGGGTATCTCCATCGCTTCCCATTGGGACAACAACTGCGCGCTCCTTCGCAACGTGGCACTGTTCAACGTCTGCGTTCCCCAGACATCGATTCGGCCGGCATATTCTGCCAGGAGCCAAAAATGCCGTATCGCGACAAACGGGGCTATGGCGGAAAAGTCCGCGGCTTCGATGGGGCGGATGCTGCTATAGCCGGCAATGTAGCGTAGCCACCGTTCTTTTGATCGTGCATCCAGTTCGGCGCCTGCCGTACGCGGCAGCATCGCCCACAGATAGACCGCGAGTTCGTAGGCTAGCCAGCCTGGGCCAGCATCGTCAAAATCGAAGAACGATGCGATGCGGCTGCCATCCGGGCCATCGGTCATGAAGTTATTGCTGCCATGGCAGTCGCCGTGGCAGTTCACGTGGCTCAATCCATGTGTTGCGCTGAGGCGAGCGTCCAGCCGCTGGGCAATGGTGAGGAGCTCGTCTCGCAGTCCATCGTCAAGCGCTGGTGCTGTGCAGAGACGATCAACCGAAGCATGAAGCAATTGCGGGAGCTCAAGCGCATACCGGCTTGCCGGGCCGCTGTAGTGCTGGCCAGCCTCGTGAAGAAGGGCGAGTCCGCGGCCAGTTGCTTCAATGTCGACCAAAGCGTCATCGGGCGGCTCACCTTCAAGATACTCGAACAGCATCAAGGGCCGGCTGCCTTCGGGAAGGTCCATCGAAATCGCCTCAACGCCCAAACGGGCCGGCAGCGACGCCGCGACATGAGCGCCAGCTGACTTCAGGTGGCGCAGTAGTGCTGCTTCATACTCGATATTGGGCGCGCCACGTGGGCGGCGGGCGCAAAGACGTGCTACGGCGCGTCGGCCATCGCTAAAGCGAAGTCCGTAGACATGGTTAAAGCCGCGTCGCAACAGTTCGCATTCCACCACTGAGCCAAGCGCGTAACCCAGGCTAACCGCTGTTGCAATGGCCGCCGTGGACGGAGTGCTTTGGGCGATTTCGATATTCACAGTCATGGATCGATGAGCATGGTGGATGGAGGAGGGGTTCAGAAAACCACCTCGTCACTCACTGCTTCGGCTTGCCTCGGGATTGCGTCATAGTCAATGCGACGCAGATCCACGTTCGTCGCGGCGACTGCTTTTGGAAATCGCGGCAGACGGCTCGTTTGCAACCCTCCGAGTCCTCACCGGGATCGGCTTTCCTGTCACGAGAATGATGAAAACATAGCCTCGACTCCGCGGCTCGTTGACAGGCACGAATCGGCAGAAGACTTGAGCGATATTCTGGATGCAGGCGAGCTCATTTTCCTCCCTGAAGCTGGGAGGAAAGAAGGTCTGAATATCTTTCGCGGTACTGTTTCTATATTCGCAGCCAGGATCGCAGGACATATTCTTCCACTCTTTGCCGGGCGATTTAGCGAAAGCAATCCATTTGTTGCCGGAGCGGCTGAATTTGTATAGAAATCCAGTTGGCGTACGATCTGCTTTTAGCATCTCATACGTGCCTGCGTCCGAGTCCGACAACTCGGCGGCCCAGGCGAAAGAATGCAGCGTGGTGAATGCTAGCAGCAAAAGCAAGCGTATCCTGGCCATCTCCGTATCCTTTCGCCCGAGGTTTTTGGTCTAGAACGCCACGCATGCTTCAGCATATCGATAAATCGAAAGATAACGAATGACAATTGTGTGCTGACGCACACCAAGCCATTCGATGGCGAATTGACCGTATGACTACACTTCGGTCGGGATGGCTGCGCGGTGCAGGCTTGCATGAAGCAGCCCGCGCCGCGGTGCGAGAACTAGCGGTCAGCTGGCTTTATGCACTTCATCCAGCAACGCGCGTGCAGCTAGTTTGCCAAGATTGTTGGCCGCAAACGGGCTGTCGCCTGTGAGGAGCTTGCGATCCCGGAGCGTGCTGCCATCAATGTTGGTGTTGATGATCTCAACGCCCATGGCGGCAAGCTTCTCGCCGAAGAACCAGCGCAACGGACCGGGCATGTAGCCAATTTCCGGCGTCTGCTTGTCCAGGGCATCCGGGAATGCGCAGATTCGGTAGCCCTGAAATAGGTCTCCCCCGTTGGGCTCATCGACGCCGGCGGAAAGCAGGGCGGCAGGGCCGTGGCACAGCGTGATGACGTACCTGTCGTTTTTCATCGCCCATTGCAGGGTCGCCTTCATGTCTGTGCTGAACGGTAGGCCCATCAGGGCCCCATGTCCCCCGGGGACGAATACGGCAATGTAATTGGTGTCCTTGTCCAGGCTATCCACTACGTCAGCGAGCTTGAGCGGCTGCTGGAATTTTTGCTCGTACTTCGCGTAGAGGGCTTTTACTTCCGCGTCTTCCGAAGGGAAGGCCCACCATTCGAACTTGGTTGGATTGCCCGATAAAGTCGCGATGTCGAACTCGAAGCCTGCGCGGTCCAGGTGATACATGGGCAGGAGGGTCTCGACGGGATGGTTGCCAGTCGAAAAGAACGTCCCGTTTCCGGTCAGCAGGTAGCGCTCATCGGCAGCCACCAACAGAATCTTCCAGCGACCTCCCTGATAGGCGTCCGGATAGTCGGCGTCCGAGAGGTCTGATTTTTGCGATGTAAATTGCGAGAGTGAGTAGGGCGATGGGAAGAACGCCTTGCGCTCGGCTGGGTCAGGCGTAGGCTGCTTGTTGTCTGTTTGGGACGTCATCATGGGCTCCGTTTGAACGATGAGCGGGTGTAGCGCTGAATTTGGCGCTTAGTCTGGTGCTTAATCGGCGGGCGGCAGTTTCGCGCCCAGGTCGGGGAAGTGGAGTTCGCCCTCATAGGTCTCGGCGCCGGCATCGAGTATTGCCTTCACGCGCGCCTGTATCGAATCGTTGGCGACGCAAAGATCAGCCTCGTGCGCTTCCACCAGCAACCCTTCGGAGAAGGAAACGTCAGACCCCATGTCCACGGCCTTCTTCAGGTGGGCAATCGTGATGGTGGGGAAGGTCGCGATGCGGCGGGCGAGCTGGTCCACGAATGGGCCAAGTTCCGTGGCCGGTAGCGCACGATTGATGTAGCCATAGCGGTCGGCCAGTTCCGCGGGGAAGTCTCCGCCGACCAGCAGCACCTCGAGCGCGCGTGCGCGCCCCATGCGCCGTGGCAGCCGCTGTGTGTTGCCGCCGCCGGGAACCAGTCCGCAGACGACTTCCGGTTGCCCGAACACAGCCTTGCCGATGGCGGCGAAACACATGTCCGCGGCCAGCGCGATCTCGCAGCCGCCGCCACGGGCGATGCCCTCGACCTTGGCGATGACAGCCTTGGGCATGTTGCGCAGACGCTCGCCAAGCATTTGGGTCAGGCGGAAAGTGCGTGTATTCGAAGTAGTCTTCGGTGCCAGCCCGACACGATGCAAGCCCGAGTGCGCAATGAAGAACTTCGGCACGGCGCTCTGCAGGATGATGACGCGTACCGCGGCATCCTGTTCCAGTTGTCGGGTCACCCGGTCGAACTCGTCCGACAGTACCTCGTCGAGCAGGTTGAACGGCGGATAGTTCAACGTGACGGTAGCGACGCCACGGTTCTGGCTAACCTGGATGTGTTTGTAATCGGCGTAGTTCGTGCCGGTCCGCTGGGGCGGTACGGAGCTTCCCGTCCCCGCCGTCCCGGTCCCAGCCTCGGCTTCGGCAAGCAACACGCCTGGCGCGAGTGTTGCGGCGCCGATGGACTGGACGAAGGAACGTCGTGAAAGATTCGACATGGCAGGCTCTCCTTGAGGGTGCAAGCTTCACCAACGCAATGATCCGCGTATCGCCGCCGCGTTTGCAAGGATCCTCCCCAACCGGCGGGGACTTCAGTCTAGGTGTCAGGAAAGGTCCGTGCAATGCGAAACTCGGCGCGCCAAGGGCCCACGGCACAGCGCGAATCATGCATGCCGATGGCAACGAATTTGCGTCGATGGGACGTTCCCCTTTGCCCCTGCTGTCTCTTATACACATCTGACGCTGCCGACGAAGCTAGAAGTGTAGA
>CAUUBQ010000021.1:0-129101 GCA_963543405.1 uncultured Cupriavidus sp. | reverse complement strand
CGCGCTATCCTTCCTCGCCCTGAAGGACGAGGTTTGACGCGCATTTCCGATCAAACGCGATAGCAAAGAGGAAATCCTTCGTTCGCGGCGCGGCAGGCTGTCTCTAGACTCGATGGCTGTCACCTTCAGCCAACCCTGCCGCATCACCATGAACCGTCGCGATTTCCTTGCTGCTTCCACGCTGTTCTCCATCGGGGTACCGTTCTCTGCCGATGCCCTCGCCGAAACCGCTGCTGCCGTCGCAGCACAAGGCGCACCTGTGCGCGGCGGTGTTCTCAACGTTGCGGTCTCGCCAGAGCCTACGCTGCTGACCTCGGCGTTCATTACGACGATGAACATTGGCCAGGTGTCGAGCAAGGTTCTGGAAGGGCTTGTCGCATATGACCTCAACCTGCGTCCGGTGCCGGCGCTGGCCACCTCGTGGAAGACCTCCGCCGATGGGCTGACCACGACGTTCCAACTGCGCAAGAACGTGAAGTGGCACGATGGCAAGGATTTCTCTGCCGCCGACGTCCAGTACACGCTGCTCGAGGTATGGAAGAAGCTCCATCCGTTTGGCCGTGCCGCTTTCGCCAATGTCACGGCCGTTGACACGCCCGACCCGCACACGGTCATCATCCGGCTGTCCTCGCCGGCACCCTATCTCATCAACTACATCAACACCTACGGTGCGCAGATCCTGCCGCGCCACCTTTACGAAGGCAAGGACGTGCTGAGCAACCCGCTCAACAACGCGCCTGTTGGCACTGGCCCGTTCGTGTTCAAGGAGTGGGTCAAGGGCAGCCATGTGCGGCTGGAACGCAATCCAAACTACTGGCAGAAGGACCAGCCATACCTGGACGGCATCGTCTTCAAGTTCATCCCTGATGCTGCGGCGCGTACCGTGGCGCTCGAAGCCGGTGAGATCGACGTAGCGCTCGGTTCCAGCATTCCGCTGTCCAACCTGGGGCGCTTCCAGGACAAGCAGCGCTACCGCATCAATACCGACGACGGCCGCTATCTGGCAACGATCTTCCTGACCCAGTTCAACGTACGCAAGCCCTACTTCGCCGACCGCCGCGTGCGGCAGGCGCTGGCCTATGCGATCGATCGCAATGCGCTGCTCAAGGTGGTGTTCCTCGGCTATGGCAAGGCGGCGACCGGGCCGGTACCGTCGTCGGTGGTCAACTACTACTCGCCCGATACACGCCAGTACCCGTTCGATGTCAAGAAGGCCGCGGCCCTGCTTGACGAGGCCGGCTACAAGCCGGGCAAGGATGGCAAGCGGCTACGCATCACGCTCGACTACGATGGTGGCGGCGGTGTCACGGCAAGCCGGCCGGCTGAGTTCATCAAGCAGTCGCTGGCGCGCGTGGGCGTTGACGTTGAGCTACGCGCCGGAGACACGGCCACCTACCTGCGCCGCGTGTTCACCGATCAGGACTACGACCTGATGATCTCCAGCCTGCACCGGCTGCCGGACCCCACACTGGGCGTGCAGCGGCTGTTCTGGACCAAGAACATCATCAAGGGCGCACCATGGACCAATGGCTCGGGCTATTCGAACCCCGAACTCGACCGCATCATGGAGGCGGCTGGCCGCGAGGCCGACGAGGGCAAGCGCAAGACACTGATCAAGCAATGGCAGCAGATCGTGCAGGACGACGTGCCAGTGCTCGACCTGGTCGAACAAACCTGGGTGACGGTCTCCACCGCGCGGTTCCGCAAGAGCACGGCGCAGGGTGACGGGCTGTTCGCATCGTATGCCGATGCGTGGCTGACCCCCAGGGCGTAGGCGATGCGCGGCCGCCCCGCCCTCGCGTTCCTGCGCCAACGGCTATTGCAGGTGGTGCCAGTGGTGCTCGGCATCGCACTGATGAACTTTGTCATCCTGCAGCTTGCCCCAGGCGATGTGGTCGACGTGCTGGCCGGCGAGGCCGGCGCGGCGACACCCGAGACCATGGCGCAGTTGCGCGCAAGTTTCGGACTCGACCAACCGCTGTGGCTGCAACTGGTGCACTACCTGAAACAGATCGCCACGCTCGATCTCGGTTTCTCGTACCGGCAGAACATGCCGGTGCTCGACCTGATCATGAACCGTCTGCCGGCCACGCTGCTGTTGATGGTGCTGGCCATGGCCATCGCGCTCGTGCTCGGGGTTGGCCTGGGCGTGCTGTCTGCCGTGCGCGTGCATCGTTGGCCGGACCGGCTGGTTTCGCTGGCTACCCTCGTGGCCTATGCCATGCCCACGTTCTGGCTCGGGCTGATGGCAATCGTGCTGTTCTCCGCGCGGCTCAACTGGTTGCCCTCCGGCGGGATGACCGACGTCAGCGCGGCGTACACAGGGTTGGCCTGGTGGCACGATGTGGCACGTCATGCGGTGTTGCCGGCCTGCACGCTGGCAACGTTCTACCTGGCCGTCTACACGCGCCTCGTACGTACCGCGATGCTCGAACTCGACGGTGCGGACTTTGTTCGCACGGCGCGCGCCAAGGGCGCCGGCGAGATTCGCGTGACCGTGGTTCATGCGCTGCGCAACGCCCTACTGCCGCTGGTCACGATGGCCGGGTATCAGGTGGCTTCGCTGCTCAGTGGTGCTGTGCTGGTTGAATCCGTGTTCAGCTGGCCGGGCCTGGGCCGGCTGGCGTTCGAGTCCGTGCTGGCGCGCGACTTCAATCTATTGCTCGGCATCCTCTTGCTGAGTTCACTGTTGGTCACCGTCGTGAACATCTTTGTGGATCTGATCTACGCCGCCATCGACCCGCGCGTATCGGTCACTCGCGCCGGAGGCCGGACATGAATACCGCTGCCGCAGTCCTGTCGCAATGGATTCCCTCGCGCACGGCACCACGCGCGCTCTGGCGCGCCGCACGCAATCACCGTTCGATCACGCTCGGCGCGCTCCTGATGCTGGCAGTCGTGCTGGTGGCCCTGGCCGGCCCCTTCGTCTTTCCTGATGATCCCTGGGAGATGGCAGGTCCGCCAATGCTATGGCCTGGCGACGATCCGGCCTACCCGCTCGGCACCGACTTCATGGGCCGCGATCTGGCCACGGGCCTTGCCGCCGGTGCACGCGTGTCGTTGCTGATTGGCCTGGTCAGCACCACCCTGGCCGCGACGCTCGGTATCACCGTGGGCGCGTTGGGCGGGTACTTTGGCGGTCGCGTCGATGCAGCACTGATGCGGGTGACCGAGGTGTTCCAGACGGTACCAAAGTTCGTACTCGCCGTGGTATTGGTGGCGATCTTCAAGCCGTCGGTCACCACGGTGGTGTTGGCCATCGGCATCGTATCGTGGCCGGCCACGGCCAGACTGGTTCGCGCCGAGTTCCTGTCGCTACGCGGGCGCGAGTTCGTGCTGGCGGCCGAGACCATCGGCATGAGCCATCTACGGATCATCGTCACCCAGATCCTGCCCAACGCATTGCCACCGGTAATTGCCATGGCCACGCTGACCGTGGCAACGGCAATCCAGACCGAAGCGTCACTGGCATTCCTGGGGCTCGGCGATCCCAACGTCATGAGCTGGGGCACCATCATCGGCGGCGGCCGCGAGCAAGTGGCCGATGCCTGGTACATCTGCGGCCTGCCCGGCTTTGCCATCGTTTTGACGGTGCTGGCCTTCAACCTGATTGGCGATGGGCTCAACGATGCGCTGAATCCGCATCTGCGCCAACGACGGAGCTGACACATGACGCTGCTCGATGTACGTGGCCTGCGCGCCAGCTTTGCCACGGCGGCCGGGCCGATGACCGCCTTGCACGATGTGTCGCTGAAGATCGACCGCGGAGAAACACTGGCCCTGGTTGGCGAAAGCGGATCAGGGAAATCCGTTACTGCCTGCGCCATCCTTCGACTGCTGCCGCGTCGCGTGGCGCGCGTGACTGGCGGTCAGGTCCATTTCAATGGCACCGATCTGCTCTCGCTCGATGAGCGTGCGATGCAAGCCGTTCGTGGCAACCGCATTGCAATGATCTTCCAGGAACCGATGTCGGCGTTGAATCCGGTCATGCGCATTGGCGACCAGATCGTCGAGGCCATCCGCCTGCACCGGCGCACCAGCCATGCCCAGGCCGTGGCGCGGGCCATGGCACTACTGGAACAGGTTCGCATGCCTTCGCCGCGCGAGCGCGCCAACGACTATCCACACCAGTTATCCGGTGGCATGCGCCAGCGCGCGATGATTGCCATTGCACTGGCCTGCGAACCCGACCTGCTGATTGCCGACGAGCCGACCACGGCCCTGGACGTCACCACGCAGGCGCAGATCCTGGATCTGCTCAAGCGCCTGCAGGCAGAAACCGGCATGGCGATGCTGTTGATCACCCATGATCTTGGCGTGGTGGCCGAGACTGCCGACCGCGCGGCGGTCATGTACGCCGGCCGGATCGTCGAGCAAGGCCCGGTCGATGCGCTGCTGGCACGACCATCGCACCCCTACACTGCCGGCCTGCTCGCTTCGCTGGCCATCGAAACGCTACCGCCCGGCGCCCGTCTGCCGGAAATACCGGGAACCGTGCCACAGTTGTCAGCCATGCCGGCTGGCTGCGCCTTTGCGCCGCGCTGCGGCTACGCGACGGCCCAGTGCGGTGTGGATGTTCCAGAGCTCCGGCCAACGGATCACGGGCGCGTGGCTTGCCACGCACCGCTGCGCTACGTGGTGCAGCACGCATTCGAGCCCGAGGAGGCAGCCGCATGAGCACGCCATTGCTGGCATTGGAAAACGTATCGCGCCACTATCGCACAGAGGCGGGTATCGTCCGCGCGCTCGATGGCGTCTCGCTCAAGGTGGAACGGGGGCAGACTCTGGGGCTTGTGGGTGAAAGCGGCTGTGGAAAATCAACGGTCGCGCGCGTGGCCATGCGGCTGACCGACGTCGACGAAGGCGAGGTCCGTCTCGATGGCGCAGACATCGCCACCGCACGCGGTCGAGCGCTCGATGCAGTACGCCCCCGCATGCAGATGGTGTTCCAGGACCCCGCCGCGTCGCTGAATCCGCGCGCAACCATCGGCAAGACGCTTGAGGCGCCGCTGATCGTGCATCGGCGTGGTGACGCCAAGGCAAGAAGGGCCAGGGTGTCGGACATGCTGCGCAAGGTGGGCCTGCATCCTGATATGGCCAGACGGTTTCCGCATGAGCTATCCGGGGGGCAGCGCCAGCGCGTGGCCATTGCCCGTGCGCTGATGCTGGACCCGGAGCTGATCGTCTGCGACGAAGCCGTATCAGCACTGGACGTCTCGGTGCGTGCACAGGTCCTGAACCTGCTGCTCGACCTGCGCGAATCGCTGGGTATCGCCTACCTGTTCATTTCCCATGATCTGGCCGTGGTTCGCCACATGTCCGACCGCATCGCGGTCATGTACCTCGGGCAGGTCGTCGAACATGGACCACGCGACGCGGTCTGGCACGGTGCGCTGCACCCCTACACACGCGCATTGATTGCCGCCGCACCATCGGCACGCGCGCAAGCCGGCAAGCGCCCCCGGGTGGTCATCGAAGGCGAATTGCCGAGCCCGCTGGATCCACCGACAGGTTGCCGCTTCCACACCCGGTGTCCCCAGGCGACTGACCGGTGCAGGGAGACTGCACCGGTTCTACGACAGCAAGGCGACGACCACTGGGTGAGTTGCCATCTGGTCTGACGCATCGGGCTAAACCCGCCGCAACTTCGCCATGCGCATTTGCGGCGCATGGATGCACGCTTGCGGTGCCGGCGGCACGGGCTCCTTGCCTCGATTGGACCGCCAACCCCGGGGCAACCGCCCGATTCCGTCGTCCTCCACCGCCCATTTTCCCCGCCTTACCCCCCAAAAGTATTACGGGTTATCGCCCGTTGCCGCCTGGCATGTCTGTTGCATAGCATTCAAGTGACTTGAATTTGGTGCAGAGAGCTTTCAAGAAAGCCTCCCGGCGACGGTCGACGCCTTGCATCGGTTCGGTCCCATCCGGGCTTGCCGCCCGTCCGACATGTCATGCATAGGGGAATCAGAGTGCTGAAGAAACACACTGCGGCTGCTGCCGCGATGGCCGCCGCGGCTACCGGAATGGTCCTGCTGTCCGCGCCGGCGCAAGGCAAGGAAGTGGTCAAGATTGCGTTTGTTGGCCCGCTGACGGGCGGGGTCTCTTCGATTGGCCTGGGTGGCCGCAATTCCGCCGATCTGGCCGTGCGCCTGCGTAATGCTGACCCGAAGGCCAAGTACACCTACGAACTGGTGGTGCAGGACGACGAATGCCGCCCGAACGTGGGCGTGCAGGTTGCGACCAAGATCGCGGCGGACAAGTCCATCGTTGGCGGCGTTACCCACTTCTGCTCGGCCGTGGCCATGGGCACGGTGGGCGTCTACAGCCGCTTTGGCATGCCGGCCGTGGTGTGGGGCGCGGTCCTGCCCGAAGTCACGTACGGCAACAACTTCAAGGAGATCCATCGTGTCAACGGCACGATGATCAACCAGAGCGAAGTGGCGGCCAAGTTCATGACCGGCCTGGGCTACAAGAAGTGGGCGATCATCCACGACACCACCGACTACGGCAAGGGCCACAACAAGTACTTCAGCGAATTCCTGAAGAAGGACGGTGGCACGATCGTCGGCACGTTTGGCGTGACCGCCGACCAGCAGGATTTCACGACCGAACTGACCAAGATCCGTGAACTGAAGCCGGACGTGGTGTACTTCGGCGGTCTCACACCGCTGGGCGTGCGCATCCGCACGCAGATGGAAAAGCTCGGCATCAAGGCCCAGTTCGAAGGCACCTCGGGTATCAAGTCCGATGCCTATATCGAGGGCGTGGGCAAGCCGCTGTCCGAAGGTTCGCTGGCCTTTATCGAAGGCGCGCCGGTCGAGAAACTGGCGGGTGGCCAATTGTTCATGGAACGCTACACGCAGCAGAAATACGGCGAACCGCCTGAAGCATACGGCCCGTTCGCGTACGCCGCCGCCAACCTGATCATGGACGCCGTCGAAAAGGTCGGCCCAGATCGCAAGAAGGTGCGCGATGTACTGAACGGTACCAAGGATGTCGACACGGTCATCGGCAAGGTCACGTTCGACGACCACGGCCAGAACGTGGTGCCGCTGATCACCAAGTACGTGGTTGAAGACGGCAAGTGGGTCATCTGGGAAGACAGCACGTACGGCAAGGGCAAGAAGAAGCTGGCCGGACTGTAAGCATGGCGCCGGGCCGGGGCGTACGCGCCCTGCCCGGTCCTGACCGGCAAATTCCGGGGGATACCGATGAGTGTATTGGGACAGTACGTCTTCAACGGGCTGATGCTCGGCATGATCTACGCCATGGTGGCGGTCGGGTTCACGCTGTTCTTTGGCGTGCTCGACGTAATCAAGTTTTCTCATGGCGATGTGCTGATGGTGGGCGCATTTGCCGGTCTGGCCGCTTCGGCCGGCGTGGTGGCACTGCACGTGGATTCACCATGGCTGCAACTGCTGACCATTGTGATGTGCGCGATCATCGTGACCGGCCTGCTGGGCGCGGCCATAGCGCGCCTGCTGATCCTGCCGCTGCGCAAGGCGCCGCCACTGAACACACTGCTGGCCACGCTGATGCTGGGCACGGTGCTACGTGAAGCGGTACGGCTGTTCTACCCGGATGGCTCGAATCCGAAGCCGTTTCCGGCATTGCTGCCAACCACCGAGTGGTCGCTGGGCGGTCTGACACTGCGTGCCGACAATTTGATCCTGCTGGCCGCCGGTGTTGCAATCATTATCGGCGTGCACCTGCTGATCACGCGCACGCGCTTTGGCATGGCCATCCGCGCGGTGGCGCAGGACGGCGAGACCGCGCGCCTGATGGGCATCAACTTCGAGGTGGTGGTACTGGTCACGTTTGCGCTGGGCTCGGCCATGGCCGCGCTGGCTGGCGTGATGAATGGGCTCTACTACAACGAAATCAACTTCAACGTCGGGTTGCTGCTCGGCGTGATCGGCTTTGCCGCCGCCATCCTGGGCGGGCTTGGCAACCTCTACGGCGCCATCCTGGGCGGCTTCCTGTTTGCCGCGCTGCAGGTGCTGGGCAGCGCGATGCTGCCGGCCCTGGTGCCCGATATTCCCAGTGCCTACAAGGACGTGTTCGCGTTTGCCGTGGTCATCGTACTGATGGCATGGAAGCCGACCGGACTGATTGCGGAGAAAGCCAGTGAACGTGTCTGATAACGTCTCGAATCCGCTGCCCCCGGCGTCTGTCGGCACCAGCGGCAAGCAGCGCCGGCCGGCCATGGTGCTGGCAGTCGCAGCCATCGCCGTGGTGGCCTATCTCTATCTGTTCCTGCACGCGGAATCGCAGGTCGCCGTGGCCGTGCTGCTGGCGTTGGCCGTCGCAACCACGATCGTGGCCAGCAGGTTCAAGGTCACGCAATCGATTGAACAGGCCGCCGCGCGGCGTCCCGGCCTGTCGCGGCTATGGGCTGTGGCGGGCACGCTCATGCTGATCGTGCTGTTCCATGAAAGCCATTTCGTGCTGCTGATGCTATGCGCGGTGTTGCTGTACACCACCGCCTGCCTGGGCCTGACCGTGCAGTTCGGCTACTCGGGGGTGTCGAACTTTGCCGGAGCGGCATTCTTTGGTATCGGCGCATACGCCACGGCTGTACTCGCCGCGCATACGCCGGTGCCGATGATCCTGGTAATCGTGCTGTCTGGCGTCACTGCGGCGGTGATCGGCTCGCTGCTGATTGCACCGGTGCTGCGTACGCGCGGCCACTATGCGGCGCTGGTGACCATTGCGTTCGGCATCCTGTTCAAGACGTTCCTCGAAGTCAACGACGTCCTTGGCGGCCCGCAAGGCTTGCAGGTGCCCGGCATGACGCTGTTCGGCTTCCAGTTCAACGAAGGCGTGACGCTGTTTGGCATCGACATCTCGTTCTATGCCAGCTACGCGCTGTTGAGCCTGCTGATCTGCGCGGGCACCTTTGCCGTGGTCAAGGCGCTGGAGCGGTCGTGGATCGGACTGGCAATGGATGTGGTACGTACCGACGAAACCGCCGCTGCCACGTTCGGGCTGCATATCTCGCGCTGGAAGGTCATCGCATTCATGCTCGGCAACTTCTTTGCCGGCGTGGCGGGCAGCGTGTACGGCATGGTCACGGCATTCGTGGCGCCCAACAACTTTACGTTTGCCGATTCCTTGCTGATGCTGTCGATCGTGATCCTCGGTGGCCTGGGCAATGTGGTGGGACTGATTCCGGCGGCCATTATCGTGCTGGTGCTGCCCGAGAAGCTGCAGTTCATCCAGGAATACCGCTTCCTGTTCTATGCGGCACTGGTGATCGCCATCCTGCTGTTCCGCCCTGACGGACTGCTGCCGCGCAAGACCCGCCTGTTCTTCCCGACCAAGGATGCGCAATGAGTGACGCGATGATCGAGGTCCGCAACCTTACGATGCGCTTTGGCGGCCTGACCGCGCTGGACAACCTCCAACTCGACATCCGGCGCGGCGAGGTGCTGGGCCTGCTGGGCCCCAATGGCTCGGGCAAGACCACGTTCTTCAACGTGCTGACCGGGCTCTACAAGGCCAGCGCCGGCACCATCACGTACAACGGCGAGAACGTCATTGGCAAGACGCCGCAGGATATCTATCGCAGCGGGGTGGCGCGCACGTTCCAGCGCTCGCGGCTGTCCCTGCCGCTGACGGTGTTCGACAATATCGCGGTCGGCGACTACCAGCACATGCAGCACGGGCTGGTGTTCAACCTGTTCCGGCGCAAGGCGTTCCGCGCCGAATACGAACGTTACGTGGAATCGGTGCGCGAGCTGCTGGGCATTTTCAGTCCGCCGCTGGTGAACCGTCTGTTCGAACCGGTGGAAACCTTCACCATGATCGACCGCCGCCGCATCGAGGTGTGCCGCGCGCTGATGAGCCGCCCTCGCCTGCTGTTGCTCGACGAACCGTCGGCTGGCATGACGCATGACGAAACGCACGAACTGATGGACGACATCCTGCAGGTACGCAGCAAGCTGCAGGACCTGTCGGTGGTGTTGATCGAACACGAGATGAACGTCATCGAGCGCATCACGGACCGTTGCATCGTACTGAACTACGGCAAGAAGATTGCCGAAGGCACGTATGCCGAGATCACCGCCGATCCTGACGTGCAGACCGCCTATCTCGGGGAGGAAGCAGCATGAGCGACAACACGCTGCGCGTGGAAGGCCTGAGCACGGGCTATGACAAGGTCAACGTGCTGCATGACGTTTCGATCGAGGTGCCACCCGGCAAGATCACCTGCATCCTCGGTGCCAACGGCGCCGGCAAGAGCACGCTGATCCGCTCGATACTGGGGCTGACCCCACCACGCAAGGGACGCATTCTCTGGGACGGCGTCGACCTTGCCGGAGAGAAGACCCACAACATCATTGCGCGCGGCATTTCCTGCATTCCGGAGGGCCGCAAGGTGTTTCCGCGCATGACCGTGGCCGAGAACCTCGCGCTGGGTGCATTCCTGGAAAGCGATCCCGGTAAGGTTCGTGAACGTATCGCACGTGTCTATGAGATTTTCCCGCGCCTGCGCGAGCGGTCGGGCCAGTTGGCCGGCACGATGTCGGGCGGCGAGCAGGCCATGGTGTCGATTGGTCGTGGCTTGATGGCGCAACCGCGCCTGCTGGTGATCGACGAGCCGTCGCTGGGCCTGTCGCCGCTCTACGTGAAAGAGAACTTCAAGGTCATCCAGCAGATCAACGAACTGGGCATGACCGTGCTGCTGGTGGAACAGAATGCGCGCCAGACACTGGCAATCGCCCATCAGGGTTATGTACTGACACAGGGACGCGTGGTTGCCCAGGGCTCGGCGCAGGCATTGCGCGAGAACGACGAAGTACGCGCCGCATATTTCGGCTAACCGCTTCGATCGGTTGCTTTCGAGGAACGCAGTCATGGAACATTGTCTGGATCTTCCCGTCCGCGAGCTTGCGGCGCGTTTGTCGCGCCGCGAACTGAGCGCCGAAACCGTGGTGCGTGCGGCGCTCGAGCGTATTGTCGCGCACGACGACCTCATTCGCGCATGGCAGCACGTGGGAAGCGAAGCCGCCGTCGCGCAGGCGCGGCGGCTCGATGCGGGCACCGCCACCGGGCCGCTGCACGGCGTACCGCTCGGCGTAAAAGACCTGATGGATACGGCCGAAATGCCGACCACCTATGGCTCGCCGATCTATGCCGCGCATCGCCCTGCTCTTGATGCCGCTGCCGTGGCGTTGGCGCGCGGCGCTGGCGCTGTCGTGGTTGGCAAGACCGTGACCACCGAATTCGCGACGTTCCAGCCCGGTCCGACGCGCAATCCGCGCGCGCCGGCACACGCGCCGCGCACGCCGGGCGGATCGTCAAGCGGCTCCGCCGCCGCCGTGGCGGCCGGCATGGTGCCGCTGGCATTCGGCACGCAGACCGCTGGATCGATCATCCGCCCGGCCGCCTACTGCGGCGTAGTCGGCTTCAAGCCCACGCACGCCACCTTGCCGCTGGCCGGTATCAAGCCGCTGTCGCCGAGCCTCGATACGGTCGGGGTGCTGGCGCGGCGCGTCGATGATGCCGCGCTGTTCATCGGCACGCTGGCGCGCAATGCATCAATTGCCGAAGCCTGCGCGGCTGCGTCAACGCCGCTGCGCGTGGGCATCTGCCAGACGCCACATTGGGATCGCGCCAGTGCCGATTCACGCGCAGCACTGCAAACGGCCGCGCGCGCGCTGGAAAGCCTGGGTGCCACGGTGCTGGACTTCGAACTGCCGCCCGCCTGCAACAACCTTACCGAAGCGCAACTCGACATCATGGGCTTCGAGGCCGTGGCGGCGTTTGCACCCGAGGCGCGTGAGCAGTCCGCAAGCTTCAGTGCTGCGTTTGCGCGACAACTCGAAGCCGGCCGCGCCGTTACCGGCGAACGGTTTCACGCTGCGCAGGCCTATGCGGACCACGCGCGCACGGCGCTGGCCGTAACGCTGGCCGGATTCGACGTGGTACTGGCGCCCAGTGCGGAAGGCGAAGCGCCGGCAGGGCTCGACGCCACCGGCGATCCGATTTTTTGCCGCATGTGGACGCTGCTCGGTACACCCTGCGTGCATGTGCCCACGGGTACGGGCTCCACAGGCATGCCGGTAGGCGTCACGGTGTGCGCACCGCGCCACGCCGATGCCCGTGCGCTGGCAGTCGCCCATCGTTTGCAACAGGCGCTCGCGCAAGCGGCCTGAGATCAGGAGAATGCAGTGAATCAAGCTCAATCGTCCGCCGCAATCGAAACCATCGCCGAGCGGGCACAGGATCATGTCGACGCCGCGCGCCTTGCCGCATCGCTGGCCGCGCTGGCTCAATTCGGCGGACGCGACGACGGTGGTGTATCGCGCGAAACGCTGACCGATATCGATCTGGCCGCGCGCCGCCATCTGATTGACAAGGCGCGCGAGCTCGGTTGTCAGGTGAGCATCGACGACTGTGGCAACCTGTTTTTCCGTCGCGCGGGCAGTGCGGATTTGCCGCCCGTGTTGACCGGCAGCCATGCCGATACACAGCCGGTAGGCGGCAAATACGATGGTGCCTACGGTGTGCTGGCTGGGCTGGAAGTGATCGCGGCACTCAACGCGGCAGGCATCGAGACCTTGCGGCCCATCGAGGTCGTGTCATGGACCAACGAGGAAGGCAGCCGGTTCGGGCCAGGCGCGATGGGTTCGAGCGCGTTTGTCGAGCCCGCGCGTCTGCCTGGCTATCGCGAGGCCACCGATTCGGCCGGCATACGCTTTGGCGTTGCGCTCGATGCGGCGCTGGCGGCCAGCAAGGACGTGACGCACGTGTCGATGGCGCGTCCGATGGCGGCCTGCGTCGAATTGCATATCGAGCAGGGTCCGGTATTGGAAGCTGCCGACGTGCCGCTGGGCGTGGTCACCGGCATCCAGGCCGTGCGCTGGTTCCGCATCGAATGCGCCGGCACGATGGCGCATGCGGGTACCACGCCAATGGCGGTGCGGCGCGATGCTATGGCTGTGGCCGTGGCAATCGCACAGGATCTCTACGCACTGGCTCCACGCACCGCGCAGGCGCCGGAAATCCCCGAACTGCGGCTCACGCTCGGCCAATGGACGGTTGTACCGAATTCGGTCAACACGATTCCGGGCAAGGTCACGTTTACGGTGGACATGCGCTGCCTCGACGATGCCGCACTGGATCGTGCCGAAGCGGCGCTGCGCGCGGCCTGCATGCGCCACGCGCCGGCGCCCGAGGCCGTGGCGGTCACGCGCTTCTTCCACCGCGAGCCGACGCATTTCCCGGAGTCGATGCTCGCGCCGATCGAACGTGCCTGCGCGCGTGCCAGCCTCAATGCCGGACGCGCGCGGCCGATGCGCCTGACCTCGGGCGCATTCCACGACGCCATGTATATGGCCGACCATTGCCCCACGGCGATGATCTTCGTGCCGAGCAAGAACGGTATCAGCCACAATGCCGCTGAAGACACCGCCGCCGTCGACCTGTTCCTGGGAGCGCAGGCGCTGGCTTACACTGTCGCCGAACTGGCCAGCCGTCCCGCTTAGACAATGCACGGCGCTGGGCGGTCCAAGGTACAACCCACGAGCAAACAGACTAAGAGCCCGCATGGCAAAGACCGCGCGCCCCACACCGCAAGACCCGGCCGACATCAAGTCGCCCACGCTGACGCTTGGTGTCAAGCTGCGCCATGCGCGGCTTGTGGCCGGCTTGACATTGTTGCAACTGGCCAACAAGGCCGGTTGCTCTGAAAGTCTGATCTCGAAGATCGAGCGCGGACTGGCCACGCCGTCGTTCACCACGCTGCATCGACTGGCCGTGGCGTTGGACACCAATATCGGCACCCTGACCAGCGAGGACGAGCCGAGTCAGTCACCGATTCTGCGCAACGGAGAACGGCCAGTGATCCGCGTGGGTGGCGTGGCGCTGGAACGTGTGGTGCTGCCCAAGCGTGGCGGACTGCTGCAGGCCAATATCCATATCGTCTGGCCCGGCGAGGCCAGCGATGGCCAGATCGAGCACCAGGGCGAGGAAGTGGGCTATGTGCTGGAAGGCCAGCTTGAACTGATGCTTGGCGACGACATTTACCTGATCGGCCCCGGCGACGCCTTTACGTTTTCCAGCCAGGTGCCGCACGGGTATCGGAACGTCGGAGACGTCGTCGCCAAGGTACTGTGGGTGAATTCGCCGGCAACGTTCTAGATGACGTCCGGCAGAACTCCCCCTGTTCAATGCACCGATTCTCCCCGTATCAGTAGCACCGGCTTGGCGGTCTTGGCGATCACGCCTTCCGAGACACTGCCCATGATCACGCGCCGTACGCCGCGCCGGCCATGAGTGCCCATGATGATCAGGTCCGCCGGCCACTGGTCGGCGTGGCTGACGATGGTGCCCGAGATATTGCCCGGGGATACCGGCTTTTCGGCAAGCTCCGTCAGGCAACGCACGCCGGCATTCTCGAAGCGTCGCGCGGCGGCGGCCAAGGCCTTCTGCCCGACGTTGATCATGCCGCTCACGATTTCATTTGGATCAATATAAGCCGACTCAAAGAACAGGTCACTGTCATCGACCACGAACAGCACCTTCACTTCGGCGCCGATCTGCTTGGCCAGTCCCACTGCCTGCGCGATCGCCAGTTCGGACGACGGGCCGCCGTCCACCGCTACCAGAATGCGCTCGTACATTGCTTCACCCCCGCTGTTTACGTTCTCTCTGCTGACAGCATAGTTCTCCGTGAGTCGGCGGAGTTGACATGAATCAAAGTGTTCTGCAATCGCAGAAACTTTGTTTCTGAATGCTTGAAGCGACGGTTTCATCACGATGTTCGGCTACGATGTGTAGTGGAGAAACGCTATAGACCTTCGTACGATGACTGTTACGCCTGTAGCCACTGTAGCCACCGCAGCCACTGACACCACCGTAGTTACCACTACCCGGACGCCGACGCCGGCCATCCGGCTCCTCCGCCCCGCCTTCCGATCGGCCCTTGCCGCGTTCGCATGGCTGCTGTGCAGTGCCACGGCGGCCTGGGCGCAGCCACCGTCTGGGCCGTTATGGATCGTCGATGGACACCCATCCCAGGCAGCACAGGCCGCCGTCAAAGCCCTGAACGATGCCGGCGCCGACGGACTGGAGCCACGCGACTACGATGCCGAGGGGCTCCAGCAGACGTTGACACAGGCCATGGGCGGCCCCGCCCTGCAAGCCGATGCGGCGCAGCGCTTCGACAGCGCGCTAACCGCCGCGATGACCCGCTATCTGGCCGATCTGCACCGGGGACGGGTCGATCCACGCAAGGTGCATGCGAATTTTTCGGCGAGCAATCTGCCGCCGTTCGATCCCGACAGCTATCTGCGCAATGCCATGGCCGCCAACCGGCTCGCGGACGCATTGCACGAGGCGGCCCCTTCGTTCCCGCTGTACGGCACGCTGCGCGAGGCGCTGGCACGTTATCGCAAACTGGCCTCGCTGCCGTATTGGGGCACGCCATTACCCGGGTTGCCGGAAGGCAAGCTCAGTGCGGGACAAGCTTACAAAGGACTGCCGCAACTGGCACAGCGACTTGAAGCATTGGGAGACCTGCCGCCCGGCACGGTGGTGCCGCAGCGTTATGAGGGCGCGCTGGTCGACGCGGTCAAGACTTTCCAGACGCGCCATGCGCTCGACGCCGATGGCGTGATTGGCACCGGCACGCTCGCCCAGCTCAATGTCGCGCCTGCCGCGCGCGTGAAGCAGATCATGCTGACCATGGAGCGGCTGCGCTGGACGCCGTTGGCCGAAGGCCCGCGCATGATTGTGGTGAACGTGCCCGAGTTCGTGCTGCGCGCCTATGACTACGAGAATGGCAAGCTCGATATCAAGCTGGAAATGAAGGTGATCGTCGGCAAGGCGCTCGATACCCGGACACCGTTGTTCAAGGAGGACATGCGCTATATCGAGTTCAGTCCCTACTGGAACGTGCCGTCGTCGATCACGCGCCGCGAGGTCATTCCGCGGATACAGCGCGATCCGGCATATTTCACGAAGCAGGGCTTCGAGTTCGTGAATGGCACCCAGGCCAGCACCGCGGTGAGCCAGGCCAATATCGATGCGGTGCTGAACGGGCAGGCACGCATCCGGCAGCGGCCAGGTCCGCTCAATGCGCTGGGCGATATCAAGTTTGTGTTCCCGAACAACCAGGCCATCTATCTGCACCATACGCCATCGCCACAATTGTTCAGCCGTGGGCGGCGCGATTTCAGCCATGGCTGCATCCGCGTCGAAGCGCCGGTTGAACTGGCCAAGTTCGTGATGCAGGGCATGCCCGAATGGACCGAGCCACGCATTCGTGAGGCAATGTCGGCTGGCAAGTCGAAGACCGTGTCGCTGCAGCAGCCAATTCCGGTGGTATTGGCGTACGGCACGGCCATCGCGCGCGCCGATGGGCGGGTATACTTCGTGCCTGATATTTACGGTCAGGACCAACTGCTGGACCAGGCGTTGCGGCAACGCGCTGGTACCAGGCCTGCCGTTCGGCCTTCCTGAATGCCGCCCCGTTGTAGAAATTTCCATGCCTGACTCGAATCCCAGCCAGCGTCGCCGTTTTTTGCATCGCACCGGCGCCATCGCACTTGGCGCCGGACTTACCACGCTGGCACCACGGCTTGCGCTGGCGTCCCAGAGCCCCGATGCGCGTTCGCTGTCGTTTGAACACACCCATACGGGTGAACACCTGTCGCTGGTCTATGCGATGGGTGACGAGGTGATTCCGCAAGCGCAGGCCTCGCTCAATCATTTCTTGCGCGATCACTACTCAGGCACCGTGGGCCAGATCGATCCCCAACTGTTCGGCCTGCTGTTCGCACTGCGCCGGGAGGTCGGCAGCGACGCGCCGTTCCAGGTCATTTCCGGTTATCGCTGCCCGATCACCAACGACCGCCTGCGCCGCACACGCGGCGGTGGCGTGGCAAAGCACAGCCTGCATATGGACGGCATGGCGATCGACGTCCGCTTGCCCGGCGTGGCACTGGCAGACCTGCGCGACGCCGCGCAGTCATTGCAGGTCGGCGGTGTCGGGTTCTACAAGACCGAGAACTTCATCCACGTCGATACCGGTCGCGTACGTCGCTGGGGCTGACGCTCGCTGCCGCCAATTAGTGGCACTCCACTAAGCTGGTGCCGCCCTCTTCACATAACTGACATACGACAACCCTAGACTGCGTCCTTTTTTGGCGGACCTTTTCCGCCGCGTTTTCCAAGGACCAGTCATGTCTTATTCCAAGCCGGGAATGCCGTCGGCCATTGCGGTCGCCTGCCTTGCCTTCCTGCTCAGCGCCTGCGGCGGTGACGACAATAACCAGAACAACAGCACCAATGCCACGCCGCTGGCAGTTCCGGCGGCGCCGGCCGACCCGGGCTTTGTCGATAGCGCACCGGTGCAGGCATCGGTAGTGCCGTTTGTCGACAATATCGCCAGCAACCAGCGCGGCCTGGCACGCTATGCCACGCTCGATACCAATGCAGGTGTACGACTGATGGCCCGCTTCCTCGACGTGTGGGAGCCGCTCACGCGTATCGTCGACGCTGGCCAGACCGCCCCGGCAGACGGTTCGTATCCGGCCGTGGTGGCATCCTCGTGGACTGGTGTGCCTACCGACGGTACCCCCGGCGGTACCGTGGTCAATGCCGCGGTTCACAATGCCAACGTGCAATACGTGGTGAATGCCACTACGTCGCGCACGGCCGCACAGGCCGACGCTGCCTACTACGATGACCGTCGCGGCAAGAACTACAGCGTGACCGACGGCATGGGTCCGCTTACGGCCGCATGGCGTGCCGCCGCGCAGCAAACCACCACGATCAACTCGATTCCGGCCGACGCCACCACCGTGCTGTACAACGACGGCGGCAACAATACCGGCGTGGCTGGCGCCACCAACGCGACGTTCGGCGATGTCATCACCATGGTCAACAAGGTGGGTGACAACGCATCGACCGAGCCGGCCAAGCGCTTCTACAAGTACGCACGCCCGTTCCGCTGGAGTGCCAGCGTGGTGGTCGCGCCGACGCTGGTGCCGGCTGAAAGCCCGACCCCGACCACCGATGGTGGCTTCGTCAGCGGCCATACCGCCGAAGCGCTGCGCAACGCCGTGGTGATGGCTTATCTGGTGCCGGAACGTTTCCAGGAAATGTTGAGCCGTGGCATGGAGCTTGGCGAGAACCGCATCATCGCGGGCATGCACTCCCCGTTCGATGTCATCGGCGGACGCATGCTCGGTATCGCCTCGGCTGCGGCCAACCTGTACGAACCCGCCAATGCCACGCTGAAGGCTTCGGCCTATACGCAGGCGCATACTGCACTGATGGCCGCGACTGGCACAACGGCGGCTACCTTCCGCACCTTTGCGCAATCGGGCACGGCCAGCAACGACCGCTTTACCGACTACGCCAGCAACAAGGCCAACTTCCTGCGCCGCATGACGTATGGCTTTGCACAGATCGGTTCCACCACGGTTGATCCGGTGGTGCCCAAGGGCGCTGAAGTCATGCTCGAGACCCGCTTCCCGTATCTGAGCGCCGACCAGCGCCGCGTGGTGCTGAAGACGACTGAAATCGCCTCGGGCTACCCGGTCATGGACGATGCCGAAGGCTGGGGTCGCCTGAACCTGTTCGCCGCGGGCGACGGCTATGGCGCCTTCAACGGCAATGTGGTGGTGTCGATGGATGCCAGCAAGGGTGGCTTCAATGCGACAGATATCTGGCGCAATGACATTGCAGGCGCGGGCAAGCTGACGCTGGCGGGTACTGGCAATCTGAAGCTCGGTGGTGCCAACACCTATTCCGGTGGCACGCAGGTCGCAGGCGGCGCGTTGGAGGCGGCATCTGCCAAGGCATTTGGTACCGGTGACGTTTATCTGGGCGCCGGTTCGGTGATCATCAACGCGCCAGCCAGCGTGGCCATTGCCGGCAAGTTCACGCAGCTTGCCGATACCACGCTTGACCTGCGCGTAGGCCCGAATGGCCAGGGCCGCATGACGGTGGCAGGCATGACGACCATCGCCGGCGGCACCTTGCGTATCGCATTTGTCGACGGCTACGCGCCCAAGGCCGGCGACACGATTGCCGTCATCACCGGCAGCAGCATCCGCGGCCAGTTCACCACGGTCACCGTCGACGGTTTCAAGGCCACGGCGCTTTATACGTCGAATGGCGTGCAGGTTCGCATCGACGGTTGAAACATCACCGCCGGTTTGCTCCCCTCTCCCATGCAATGGGAGAGGGGCGGGGGGAGAGGGCTTGGCGGTTCAAATTGCCGAGATCGGGTCTTGACGCGCTGGCCCTCTCCCCCGCCCCTCTCCCGCGCGCGGGAGAGGGGAGACAACCTACCCTCTTGCCTCGCGTCGTACCGCTTGCGGTGGCAGGCCGAAGCCGCGCATGAATGCTTCGCGCAGATGGCGACGGTCACGGAATCCCGTTTCCTTGGCCACCACATCCAATGAATGCCGGCTTTGCTCGACCATCAACCGTGCGGCTTCCAGCCGCAGGCTTTCTATCGCCTTGGCTGGCGACTGCCCCGTTTCCGCAGTGAACACCCGGCTGAACTGGCGTGGACTCAGATGGACTGTTTCGGCCAAGTCCTCCACAGTCAGTGAGCGGTGCAGATTCTTGCGCGCATAGTCGAGCGCGCTCTGGATACGGTCTGACTTCGGCGCCAGGTCCAGTAGTTCGGAATGTTGCGACTGCCCTCCTGAACGCCGCTGGTGCATCACCAGCTTGTGGGCGACCGAACGCGCCACGTCGGCGCCAAGATCCATTTCGACCATTGCCAGTGCCAGATCCAGACCTGCCGTCATGCCGGCCGAGGTCCAGATTGGCCCGTCGACGATATGGATGCGATCATCCTCGACCTGAATCCGCGGATGGAGTCGCTGCATGTCTCGTGCGAAAGCCCAGTGCGTGGTGGCGCGGCGCCCATCGAGCAAATCAGCTTCCGCGAGAACGAACGCGCCGGTACAGATCGATGCCACGCGACGTGCCCGGGGAGCCGCCTTACGAACGAATCCGAGCACCGGTTGCGGAGTTTGCACGGCCAATGGATCGCCAACACCGGTCAGTATCCAGGTGTCGATAGCCACTCGCGTGCTGGCTGCCCGGGTATCGACCAACATCCCAAGCGAGGACCGCACCTGGCCGCCGTCCACCGAAAAATTATCGATCCCGTAAAAAGGCTCGCCAGTCACCATATTGGCGTACTCGAATACGCTTTGTGCCGCCAGCGCCATGACCTGGAAGCCATCCATCAACAGAAATCCCACCCGATGCATGCCGGTTTCCTTTGTCATGACCGATGTCCTGAAAACTGACTATATACGTCATTTCAGCCAACGCCAACCCGGTCTACGATGCTTCCATACTCAATCAAAGGAGCAGCAACATGACCACGCAGCAACACGTTGGCACCGCCCTGGTGACGGGCGCATCGTCAGGCATTGGCGCGATCTATGCGGAGCGCCTGGCGCGCCGTGGCTACGATCTGGTCCTGGTGGCCCGTAACCGCGACAAGCTCGATGCACTGGCGCAGCGCATTTCGAACGAAACCGGGCGGGCCGTGGAAGTATTTCCCGCCGACCTCAACGATCGCACATCGCTGGCAACCGTCGAGAAGAAGCTGCGCACCGATGCCAGCATTACGCTGCTGGTGAACAATGCCGGTGTCGGCACGCATACGCCGCTGCTCGACAGTGATGTGGACCAGATGACGCGCATGATCGAGCTGAACGTCACCGCGCTCACGCGGTTGACCTACGCTGCCGTGCCGGGTTTCGTAGCACGCGGTAGTGGCACGATCATCAATATCTCTTCGATCGTTGGCATCGCACCGGAGATCCTCAACGGCGTCTATGGCGGCAGCAAGGCGTTCGTGACGGCCTTCAGCCAGTCACTGCATCATGAACTGGCCGCCAAGGGCGTACGCGTGCAGGCCGTACTGCCCGGCGCCACGGCCACCGACTTCTGGGAGACCGGCGGCCTGCCAGTGGAACATCTGGATCAATCGATCGTGATGTCGGCCACGGACATGGTCGATGCAGCGCTGGTGGGCTTCGACAACGGCGAACTGATCACGATCCCGCCGTTGCATGCCATCGAGCATTGGAACGCGTACGAGGCAGCGCGCGGTGCGATGGCCGGCGAATTGTCGCGCAATACACCGGCACCGCGTTACCTCAGGTCCTGAACCTCACGAGTGGCAGACCAATCCGTCCTGCAACTGGCTGGCCTCGAAGGCGATATCGCCGGCGCGCTGCTCGCGGGCGCGCTCCAGCGCGCCATTGCGGCGCCAGTCGCGTACGGCACGGTCCAACCATGCGGTGGATTGCGGGTCAGGCACGTGCAAGGCAATGCGGGCACCATTGCCGTCCGCTTGCACGACGGTGTCCAGCGCGCGATAGAAGCGCCATTCCTGCAGCGTGAGCAGCCGCGCGATCACGGGCTGGTCATCGGCCAACGCCTGGCATTCGCCTGCCATGAAGCCGCTGGCAGCACGAATCGACGAGGCATAGATCTTCGGCACCGCCTGCGCGTCGCGTTCAAGTTGCGCCACGTAGGCACTGCCCTGCCCTACGCACACCGGCTTGCCGCGCAAGTCGCTGGCGTGTTGATACGGGCTGCCGCGCAGGACCAGCAAAGTCCCTGCACCAGTGGCGTAGGCCGCTGGAGCCGTGGACATGCCATCGCCGGCCCGCGTGGCCCCTGCAACCACGATATCGACATTGCGCTGCGCGGTATGCCACGCCGCGGAACCGGGCTCTCCCGGCAGACCAACTACCTGGAGTTCGACGCCAAGCCGCTCGGCGATAAAACGCGCCATTGCCACGTCGAAATGATCGGGCTCCGGCGCGGTTGGCGCCTTGGGCGGTGCTGGACGCGCATACTGCCGCACGCCGACCACCAGCTTGCCGCGCGCCATGACCGCTTCAAGCAGCGGGCCTTGCGGCTGCGGACGGACCAAGCCGTAAGCGACCGAGATCGCCACGCCGATGCCGAGCAGGAACAAAGTCGCGGCGCTCCACCAGAAACGGCGCGGCCTAGGCATTGAGCGTCAACCCCTTGCGCCAGCGCGTCAGGCGGCGCTCCACCACGGCGAGCACATAGTTCAACGCCAGGCCCAGCAATGCCAGCAACAGGATGCCCGCATACATGGTCGGAATCTGGAACACCTCCTGCGAATTCAGCGTCAGGAAGCCCAGGCCCGAATGCGCACCAATCATTTCTGCGGCCACCAATGCCGTGATGCAGTAGGTGCCGGCCAGCCGCACGCCGGTGAAGATCGATGGCGACGCTGCGGGCAGCACCACCTTGCGGAACACGAACAGGCGGTTGGCGCCCATCGAGCGCGCAGAATCGATCAGCAGCCGATCCACCTGCTTGACCCCGCTGATGGTGCTGAGCAGTACCGGCCAGAACGACGCCCAGAAAATGATCGCCACTTTCGATGTCTCACCGATCCCGAGGAACAGGATAAACACCGGGAACAGCGCGAAGGCCGAGGTTTGCCGGAATAGTTGCAGGATCGGATCGACAATTGCCTCGAAGCGCGTAAACCAGCCCATCAGCAGGCCCAGTATCACGCCCAGCAAAATTGCCGACAGCAGCCCATACAACGAACGCTGCAGGCTGGCCAGCAGATGCTTGAACAGCGCGCCGCTGCTGACCAGATCCCAGATCGTGACCAGTACCTGCGAAGGCGGACTCAGGTAGGCTTCGCTGATGATGCCGAGCCGCGGCACCAGTTCCCACAGCACCAGGAAGCCGAGGATGCCAAGTATTCCAAGCGCGCGGTCTCCCACGCGCGATGACAGCGCGCGGCTCATGATGCCACCCTGGCGACTGCCGGTTCGCCATGCAGGCGCTCTGTCGGATTGGCGGTGGCGCCTAGCGGGCGTGGCGCGGTTGCGGCATTGGCAAATTGCACTTCGTCCTTCAGGATGTCCCACGCTTGCTGGCGCAAGCGGATGAACGCCTCGGAATTACGCACTTCCGGCGCACGCGGGCGGGGCAACGGAATATCAATGATCTGCTTGATGGTGCCGGGGCGGCGCGTCATGACCGCGATCCGGTCGGACAGGAAAATCGACTCGTCCAGGCTGTGCGTGATGAACACGATGGTCTTGCGTCGTTGCTCCCAGATGCGCAGCAGTTCGCCTTGCAGGATTTCGCGCGTCTGCGCGTCAAGCGCGGCGAACGGCTCGTCCATCAGCAAGACTTCAGGCTGGTAGGCCAGCGAACGTGCGATGGCCACGCGCTGCTTCATGCCACCCGAGATTTCGTGCGGATAGCGTTGACCGAAGCCTGACAGGCCCACCAGTTCGAGATACTCTTCGGCGATCTGGCGCCGCTTCGTGCGCGCGACGCCACGGATTTCAAGCCCGACCTCGATATTCTGCAGCACGGTGCGCCAGGGAAACAACGCGTAGCCCTGGAACACCACGCCCTGCGCGGGATGAATGCCCTTGAGCGGCTGGCTGTCGATGCTGATCTCGCCGCCGGTACGGTCGGTCAGTCCGGCCAGAATGCTCAGGAAGGTCGACTTGCCGCAGCCCGATGGTCCCAGGATGGACAGGAACTCTCCCTCGCGGATATCGAGGTCGAAGTCGCGTAGCACCGACACATTGTCGGGTCGCCCGGCTTCATTGCGCACGGCGTAGTCCATCGTCACGCCGCGCGCCACGATCTTGTGGCTCATGATGGTTGCCGCCTTATGCCTTGGCAGGCTTCGCGAACGGATTGAACTCGTTCGTATAGATATCGCGCGCGGCGACCTTGCCCTTCTGGAGCTTGCCTTCGGCTTCCAGAACGTCGATGTAGTACTGGATCGGCGGTTCGGTCACCACGAGATTGTCGACGTAGGCATAGCGATCGACAAAATCGAGCTGCAGATTGATGCGCTTCGACACCAGCTTGCGCGCTTCCTCAGGATTCGCATTGACCCAGTTCGCCGCCTTGGCCAGCGCGGCAACTACATCGCCCACCGACTCCGGGTGTTCACGCATGAACTTGCCGTGCACGCTGTAAGGCTGCATGCCGCCGAGCCCGCCATCGAGGTCGAAATCGCTCCACAGGCGCGTGAGCTTGTCAGCATGATCGGCGCGGCCCGAGAACGGTGCGTGGATAATGGCCAGGTCGGTATTGCCGGTGGCCAGCGTCTGCTCGGCCTGGTCATCGGGAATCACCACGAAGTTGATCTTGTTGACGTCGACGCCCTTCTGACGCAGGAAGGTCTTGGTCACGAACTCCGCGCACGCGCCAAAACTGTTGATGCCGATGGTCTTGCCTTCGAGATCCTTGGGTGCACGGATGCCGGAATCCTTGCGCACGAAATACTTCATGTGCGGGGCATCCTGCAGCGTCTTGTTGCCGGCCGCCACTATCTTGATGTCGGCGCCACTGGCCACGGCCGAGATCACAAGCGGCACCATGCGCGAGCCGAAGTCGATCTCGCCGGTACCGGTCAACGGAATGATCTGCGGCGCCGCCACCTTGCCGATGTAGTTCGGACGCGTATTGGTACCTTCGAAATAGCCAAGCTGATCCGCCAGGTACACCAGGTCGAAAGTCGGATTGTCCGGATAGCGGAAGCTGACCTTGTCGCCAACCTTGCCGACCACGGCCGGCGCCGCAGGCTGGGCGGCCTGCTTGCCGCCCTCGTCGGCACCCTTCGAGCACGCCACCAGCAGCGAACCCATGCTGCCGGCTACCGCCAGCGATGCCAGTTGTTTGAGCGCGCCACGGCGCGCGGGCGCAGGTAACGTTTGCGGCGTAAGGTCGGTCGAGGCCATAGTCAGATCTTCTAGTTGTGTGATGAGTGCAGTCCGGTTCGCAGTATTGCGAACCGGCGCACATCCACACAACGAAGACTTTTGACTATCGATATTGCCTGGTTGATGTGCCTATATCAGTCGATGCTGGCACCGGAATCGCGTACCAGCTTCGACCACTTCACGGTGTCATGGCGAATCAGGCCCGAGAACTGTTCCGGCGTCGAGGTCAGCGGCGATGCGCCAGCCTGCAGCAGCTTGTCGCGCATAGCCTTGTCCTGGGCTATGCGTGTGATTTCGCCGGACAGCTTGCCGACGATGTCAGCCGGCATACCCTTGGGACCGACCACGCCGAACCACACATCGGCTTCGTAACCGGTGATGCCGGCCTCTGCCATGGTCGGCACATCGGGTAGCGCCGGCGAGCGCATGGCGCTGGTCACAGCCAGTGCGCGCAGGCGGCCAGCCTTCACATGGGGCAGCGAACCGGGCAGGTTATCGAACATCAGCTGTACCTGGTTGGCCAGCAGGTCGGCCATCGCCGGGCCGCTGCCCTTATAGGGCACGTGCACAATCTGCACGCCCGCCATCGACTTGAACAGTTCGCCAGACAGGTGGTTGGTGGTGCCATTGCCGGCCGAGCCCATATTCAGTGCATTCGGGTGCGTCTTGGCGTAGTCCACCAGTTCCTTGACGTTCTTTGCCGACACCTTGGGATTGACCACGAGGATGTTCGGCACACCGGCAAACAACGCAACCGGCGTAAAATCCTTCTGTGCGTCGAACGGCAGGCGCTTGTAGAGCGAGCTGTTGATCGACTGGGTGCCCACCGTGCCGAACATCAGCGTATAACCGTCGGCCGGCGCTTTTGCCACCACGTCGGAACCGATCGTGCCGCCGGCGCCCGGACGGTTATCGACGATGACCTGTTGCCCAAGGGTTTCGGACAAGCGGTTGGCCAGCACGCGGCCCAGCAGGTCAGTGGTGCCGCCCGGTGGAAATGGCACTACCAGCCGGATCGGCTTGTCGGGAAAAGTCCCGGCAAAAGCCAGGGTGGTGCCTAGTGTGAGACAAACGGCAACCAGTGCACGCGCAATCGGTTTCATAGGGGCAGATCTCCGGGTCAAACATCCAAACCATCGTGGAAAAGAAAGTCGCTTGCCTGCTATGCACACAGGCTGGCGAGTTGTTCGACCGCATGCTTCATGGTGGCACGATCCGTGCCAATGCGGTTGCGCAACGTGTCGATTGCGTGCCGGTCGGTGGTCAGTTCAGCAAGCTGGGTCGCCACCTGGTCACGTACCAGGATTGGTGCTGGGCCACCTGCAGCCAAGCGTGCCGCGACGCCCTGCTCCGGGTCCAGACAGCGCGCCACTACCGTGGCATCGAGGTGCAAGGCGCGTCCGGTGTGATGCAAGGCGGCCTGGTCGACCATTGCGCTGTCGATCTCGCACGCGGGAATATGCCGGTCGAGTGCATCACGCACCACGGCACCCACCACGTGGTGCGCCTCGCGGAACGACATGCCGGCATCGCGCACGAGCAGGTCGGCCAGATCGGTTGCCGATGAGAAGTCACGGCGCGCACGCGCCAGCATGTTGGCCCGCTGCGGCGTCGCGTTGCCAAGTACCAGCTTCAGCAGGTCGGCGCAACGCAGGCTTTCGTCGAGCGCTTCCCAGAAACCACGCATGCTTTCGCGATTGCCATCGCCGCTGTGGGTAAAGTTGCTGCCCTTGAGCGCGGCCAGCGACGCAGTCAGCAGGCCGATCAGATGTCCGCCCTTGCCCTTCAGGTATTCGAGCACTACCGGGTTTTTCTTCTGCGGCATGATGCTCGACGTGCCAGCCACGCTGTCAGGAAAATCGATCAGGCCGAACTCGGGGGTCGACCAGATATACAGATCCTGCGCCACGCGACCCCAGGTGACCGTGGCAATCGTGATCGCGGACAGGATCTCCCATGCAAAATCGCGTGAAGCAACTGCGTCCAGCGAATTCGGCGCGTAGGTGGAAAACCCGAGCCAGCGGGCCGTGGCCGCGCGATCGATCGGAAAGGCCGTGCCGGCCAGTGCTCCAGCACCAAGCGGGCAAGCATCGAGCCGGTCCAGCGCATGGCGCAGGCGTGCCATGTCGCGCCCCATTGCTTGCGCCACGCCGGAGAGGTAATAGCCGAAGGTAATCGGTTGCGCTGCCTGCAGGTGCGTGTAGCCCGGCATTACGGTATCGGCGTGGGCGCTTGCCTGTTGCAGCACCACCTCACGTGTATCGGCCAACGCGCCAAGCAACGCCAGTACGCCATCGCGGGCGCGTAGCCGGTCTTGCGTGGCCAGGATGTCGTTGCGGCTGCGTGCCACATGTAGGCGGCCGCCGGCGTCGGCTCCCGCCACTTCCATCAACCGGGCTTCGTAGTTGAAGTATGCGTCTTCGCGTTCGGGATCAAGCGGTACGGCGTCGGGCCCTTCCTGCTCGATACGAACCAGTGCCTGCGCCAGCGTTGCCGCCACTTTGGCGGGAATCAGGTTCGCACCATGCAGCATCAGCAGGTGCGCCTGGTTGATATCGGTGAGATAGCGAAACCCGGGGCCGAACTCGCGCGTGAGGCGCGGCATGTAGATATGCGCGCAGACCTCGGGGGCCGTGGTTTGCGTCAGGCGACGGCTTACCTTCGATTCCATACAACGATCTCCTCTGTGTTGGAGACCAGTATGGGAATCGGGTGCTCATATCGTCAAATCAGTAGTTTCGTCCTCCACATACGGATTTGATATACCATCGATGCACCACTCCCTGGCACTTGGTCGCATTCCATGGCCGCCGATGCACGATGAATTTCAAGCAGATCGAAGCGTTTCGTACCGTGATGCTGTCCGGTTCCATGACCGTCGCCGCCGCGCAGCTTCATACCTCACAGCCGAATATCAGCCGCGTGATATCGCAACTGGAACGTGAAAGCGGATTCAAGCTGTTCACGCGCATCGCGGGTCGACTGACTCCGACGGTAGAGGCGGAGGCATTGTTTCGCGATGTCGAGCGCGCGTTCGTGGGGCTCGACAGTCTGCAGGCTTCGGCGCGCTCGATCCGGGAATCAGGCGTGGGCACGTTGCGAGTAGGTACTGTGCCGTCGATCGCGATGACCGTGATGCCACTGGCCATCGCACGCTTTCGGGAGCGGCATCCCGATGTGCCGATCGCCATGCATACCAGCGATTCGCCCACCGTGGCCAAATGGACTGCCGCGCGGTTTTGTGACTTCGGACTGGTGTCTTACCTGGCTGAGAGCGCGGGTATTCGCAACGAGCCGCTGCGGCGCGAAGCAGGCGTGTGCATTGTGCCGACCGGCCATCGGCTGGCAAGAAAGCGCCGGGTGCGTGCCGAGGATCTCGCCGGAGAGCGTTTTATCTCGCTGACGTATGGTGACGGCACGCGCGCGATCGTCGATGCCGCCTTCGTGCCTGACCGCCGCGTGCTCACGCTTGAAACTCCCTACGCCGCGACGATCTGCACCATGGTCGAGATGGGGCTCGGTGTCAGCGTGGTGAACCCCGTGGTCACTCGCAGCCTCAAGCTGCCAGGCGTCAAGGTGATCCCGTTCGAGCCGGCCATTTACTTCGAAAGCTATGTGTTGCACAGCCAGCAGCACCCGGTGCCGGCGCTGGCGCAGGAATTCCTGGACTGCGTGCACCACGTCACGCGAAGTTGAGGTTGATTACCCGCGCTCTTTCTGTTCCGCACTCGCCAGCATGGCCTGCCCGATGGCCGTGCTGCCCTGCTCCATCAGCGCGTTGCCGGCACCGCGGATATCGCGCACCTCCTTGTTCTGGCTCAGCTTTGATTTGCCCTGCAGCCGCGTGATCTCGATCTCGATGCCGACAATGGCCTTGACCAACGTATCGGTGAAATCGGCGGGCGCATCGGACATTTTCCATGGGCGCGGTTGCGCCGCTTCATGCCTGCGCGTCAGGCGCGCAACCACGCCGCGCACATAACGCTCGTCATCGTGGATCGTGATCCGCCCATGCGCATGCACGACCTGGTAGTTCCACGTGGGTACCTGCTTGTGCGCTTCGTGCTTGCTCGGATACCAGTTGGGCGAAATGTAGGCATCGCCTGCGCGAAACACCACCATCACTTCGTCGCCATTGGCCACGTCCTGCCACACGGGGTTGGCACGCGCCACATGGGCCTTGAGCATGCCCAGTTCGCCGCGATCGGCATCGAGTTCGAACGGAATATGGTTGGCGTCGAGGCCACTCGCACTGTGCGTGAACAAGGTGCCGAACGGGTGCTCGACCATCAGTGCGTGCATGGTCTGGGTACTGGAAACGTCGAAATGGGCGGGAACGTACATGACTGCTCCGGGAATTCTGGCGGACGATGGAACGGATTGTCGCGGTTAACTGGAGTAGAGTGTAGGGCCAGTTTATGTGTTTTCCACCAGACCACTTTGCCATGTCCAGAACCGCCAAGGTGCCCGAGATCCCCTTTATTGGCACGCTGCAGCGCGATGCGGGCCCCCTGAGCCGGCAACTGGTACAGGCCATGCGCGACGCCGTGGCACGCGGCGACCTGAAGCCCGGCGAATCCCTGCCGTCCACGCGGGCGCTGGCCGAGGCGCTCGGCGTGTCGCGCGGCACGGTGGTGGATGCCTTCGAACAACTGGTGGCGGAAGGCATTTTCTCGGCACAGCATGGTGCCGGTACGCGTGTGGCGGCAATGGCGAGTGCCCAGCCGGCGCCGCGCCGTCAGCGCAAGGTGGCCAATCTGCCGCCGTCCGCGCAGTCGTTTGCAGCGATTGCCAAGGAGTTCACGGCCTTGCCGCAAGCGCCGTTCGCGGTGTCGGTACCGGCCGGGGCTGCCGCGCCCAACGAGGCATGGCGCAAGCTCGGCAACCGCTTGCGCGCCGGCGGCCTGGCCGCACCGGCGGGCTATGGCGAACCGCAAGGCGCGCTGCCATTGCGCGAGGCCATTGCCGACTATCTGCGCCGGTCACGCTCGGTCCATTGCGATGCGAGCCAGATCGTGATTACCACCGGCACACAGCAAGGCTTGTTCCTGTCGTGTCAGGTGTTGCTCGACCACGCGGATGCGGTATGGGTGGAGAACCCCGCCTATCGCGGCATCACCGCCATTCTGGAAAGCATCGGGCCGCGCGAGCGCATCGTGCGCGTACCGGTCGATGACGGCGGAATCGATGTCGATGCCGGCACCGCCCTTGCCCCCCATGCCCGCGCCGCGTTCGTCACGCCCTCGCATCAGTATCCGCTCGGCATGCCACTCAGCATGGCGCGCCGCAAGGCGTTGCTGGCATGGGCCGAGGCCAACCAGGCATGGGTCGTGGAAGACGACTATGACAGCGAACTGCGCTACGCCGGCCATCCGTTCCCGTCGCTGCAAGGGCTGGCGCCCGAGCGCGTGGTCTACCTTGGCACGTTCAGCAAGATCCTCTATCCGTCATTGCGACTTGGCTATGCGGTGGTACCCGACGCATTGGTCGACGCCTATCTTGGCGCCCGCATCCTGATGGATCGCCATCCACCAACCGCCGACCAGCATGTGCTGGCCGCATTTATCGACGAAGGCCATCTCGACCGGCATATCCGTCGCGTACGCGGCGTTCATGCCGAACGGCGCGCATTCGTGATGCAGACCATCGAAAGCACCATCCCTGCCGATCTGGCATGGCTCCAGCCGTCGGACCAGGGCATGCATCTGGTGCTCTGGCTGGCGCCGGGCATCGACGATCGGCAGGTTGCAAAAGCAGCCGCCGACGTTGGCGTTGCGGTGCGCGCGGTATCGCCGATGTACGCGGACGGGAAAGGCCCGGCGGGGTTGATACTGGGCTTTGGCGGGTTCGGGGATCGGGAGATCGAGGTGGCGGCGGGGAGATTGGGTGGGGTTATTGGCAAAGCTGTTTGCGAGTAGTGGATGGGTATGTCGCATGTTGATGCGCCGGCCCTCTCCCCCGCCCCTCTCCCGCGTGCGGGAGAGGGGAGAGCACAATCACGTCGACTCGCGCTCGACGATGCGGAAGCCCATGTCGATCACTGATTCGGGGACCGTTTCGCCACGGCAGCGTTCCAGCAGCAGGCGTGCGGCGGTCTTGCCGATCATTGCGCCGTCGATCTGCACCGTGGTCAGCGATGGCGCCATATCGGCGGCAAAATCGGCGTCGCCGAAGCCACAGATCGCAAGATCCTCGGGGATGCGCAATCCGCGCGCCCTGGCCTCTTCGATCACGCCTTGTGCAAGCTGGTCCGAACTGCAGAAGATGGCCTCGATGCCGGGGTCCTGTGCCAGCAGATCGCGTAACGCCTGGCGGCCCAGCCCGAGGCTGCTTGGTGATGGCACGCGGGCGGTGGGCACAGCATGGCCCAACGTCGAGAGAAACCCCTCTGACCGGACGGCCGCGCGTTGATCGTCGCCAGTGGCAATGCCAAAGCGCCGCCAGCCCTTGTTAAGGAAATAGCCGGCCACGGCACTGCCAACTTTGAGGTGCGAGAACCCGACCACCATGTCGACCGGGCGGTCACTGAGGTCCCAGGTTTCCACCACTGGAATGCCCGAGCGGCGCAACTGATCGCGTGCGACCTGCGAGTGCACCAGGCCGGTAACGACAATACCGTCGGGGCGTCGGCTGATCATGGTGCTGAGCAGCGCCTCTTCGCGGGCGTGGTCATAGCCGGTCTGCCCAAGGATCAACTGGTATCCGGCCGCGTCGAGCGCATCGGTCAATGCCTTGACGGTCGGGATGAACTGCGCCACAGCGATGTTCGGCACCAGTGCCGCCACGGTCAGGCTACGGCGCGACTTGAGGCCGCCAGCGAGCAGGTTCGGGATATAGCCGGTGGCCTCCACGGCCTGCTGTACGCGGGCGATGGTCTTGGCCGAGACCAGGCCCGGATTGCTGAGCGCACGCGACGCAGTGATCAGCGAAACCCCTGCTTCGCGCGCCACATCGTGCAGCGTGACGGACTTGCGCCCGGATGAATCGGACATGCCAACTCTGGAAAATATTGGATTGGTGCGGGTAAACGACTACGCGATGTGCCCCCGTAGCAGTTGACCCGCCAAAATGACAACGTTAGCATTCATCCCACCTGCTGTGCGAGGCAATTGCCTTGAACCTGCAGCCCGAATGCATTTTCGTTGCCGTTGAGCGCCATTGTTGTGTAAAGAAACGCTGCGGCCCGCATTATAGCAACGCTGTCCGGCCAATTTCTGGCCGTTTTTTGACAACGATGTCATACGATGTCCGAAGTCTGTGATTGTTGATTCAGGATGCTCCAGCCCATGACTACCTCGCCCTCCGCCGACGCCATTACCTCGATTCGCCTGTCGTCCTGCTACCTGCCGCTGGCTACGCCGATCAGCGACGCCAAGGTGCTGACCGGCCGTCAGAAGCCGATGACCGAAGTGGCGATCCTGTTTGCCGAGATCCGCACCGCCAGCGGTCACGAAGGGCTCGGGTTCAGCTACTCGAAGCGTGCCGGTGGCCCTGGCCAGTTCGCGCATGCAAGGGAAATCGCCCCTACCCTGCTGGGCGAAGACCCAAGCGATATCGGCAAGCTGTGGGACAAGCTCTGCTGGGCCGGTGCATCGGTGGGCCGTAGCGGCCTGTCGACGCAGGCCATCGGCGCATTCGACGTGGCGTTGTGGGACCTGAAGGCGCGGCGCGCGGGACTCTCGCTGGCCAAGCTGCTGGGCTCGCACCGTGACTCGGTACGTTGCTACAACACCTCGGGCGGTTTTCTGCATACCCCGCTGGACCAGTTGCTGGTCAACGCCGCGGCGTCGGTGGAACGCGGTATTGGCGGCATCAAGCTCAAGGTCGGTCAGCCGGACGGCAAGATCGACATCCAGCGCGTCTCCGCCGTACGCGAGAAGCTGGGTGATGGCGTGCCGCTGATGGTCGATGCCAACCAGCAATGGGACCGTCCGACCGCGCAGCGCATGTGCCGCACCTTTGAAGCGTTCAACCTGGTCTGGATCGAGGAACCACTCGATGCCTATGACCACGAAGGCCATGCCGCGCTGGCGCAACAGTTCGACACGCCGATTGCCACGGGAGAGATGCTGACCAGCGCCGCCGAGCACTGGGACCTGATCCGTCACCGCGCTGCCGACTACCTGATGCCTGACGCACCGCGCGTGGGTGGTATCACGCCGTTCCTCAAGGTATGTGCGCTGGCCGAGCATGCGGGCCTGATGATTGCGCCCCACTTCGCCATGGAGCTGCACGTGCATCTGGCCGCCGCATATCCGCGCGAGCCGTGGGTGGAGCATTTCGACTGGCTCGAACCGCTGTTCAACGAACGCCTGGAGATCGGCAATGGCCGTATCAAGGTGCCCACCCGACCGGGCCTGGGCCTGAGCATCAGCGAGCAGGCACGTGCGTGGACGCGCGAGCAGGCCGAGTTCGGTACGCATTGAACAGCCAAATCTAATCCAATCAAACAAGAGGAGACAACCATGAAAAAGATGCTGGTATCGCTGTTGCTGGGTGCGACGATGACTGCCGCGCAAGCGGCCTGGCCCGAAAAGCCGGTCACGCTGGTCGTGCCGTTCCCGCCCGGTGGTTCCACCGACAATATCGCGCGCATCCTGAGTGCCAAGTTCCAGTCGACGTTCGGCGGCAGCTTTGTCGTGGATAACCGTCCCGGCGCGGCCGGCATGATCGGCGCCGCCGCCGCCAAGCGCGCGCCGGCTGATGGCTATACGCTGTTCGTATCGTCGCTCGGCCCGTTCGTGATCGGCCCGCACCTGACCAAGAACGCGGGATATGACCCGACCAAGGACTTCGACTACATCAGCGTCGCGGTGCAGGCGCCCAATGTGCTGGCGGTGCCCGCCAGTTCGCCGTACAAGTCGCTGCAGGATGTCATTGCGTTTGAAAAGGCCAATCCGAACAAGATGACCTTCGCATCGGCTGGCAATGGCACCAGCGACCACCTGACCGCCGAACTGTTCTGGCAACAGACCAATACCACCGGCCTGCATGTGCCGTACAAGGGCGGCGCTCCGGCGTTGAACGACCTGCTCGGCAGCCAGGTCGATGCGACGTTCATGAACATCAACACCGCCGTGCCGCATATCAAGGCCGGCAAGCTGCGCCCGCTGGCCATCACCAGCAGCAAGCGTTCGCCCATCCTGCCGGACGTGCCGACCATGGAAGAGCTGGGCTACAAGGGTGTGACGGTCTACTCGTGGCAGGCCATTGCCGCGCCCAAGGGGCTGCCCGCCGATATCAAGGCCAAGCTGTACAACGCCGTGGTGGCCGCGATGAACGACCCGGCGGTCAAGCCGAAGTTGCTGGAACTGGGCTTTGAAGTGGTTGCCAGCACGCCGGAGCAGTTCACGGCGTTCCAGGCATCGGAGTTCCAGCGCTGGAAAAAGGTGATCCAGACCGGCAACATCACGGCAGACTAAACCTGCTCGTAGCCTGTCTTGCTCCCCTCTCCCGCGATGCGGGAGAGGGGCCGGGGGAGAGGGCACGGCGATTCAAATCGCGACCAGTTTCAGAGCGAACCGCCAGCCCTGCCAAGCAAACGGCGCAATTGCGCTGCCGTATCCTCGGCAGCGGACAACGGCAGCAGCGGCACGCCAATGCCCTTGTGCCAGTCCATCAGCGCGGCACTATGCGCATCGGCAAAGCTGCGCACGTTGCGCCGCAGTGCTTCCTGCCCCAAACCAAGCTCGACTTGCAGCTCGCCGTCGCTGACCACCAGATGGCCCGATGGCGGAAGCTCGAGCAGGAAGGGGTCGTAGACCAGCACCGACAATATGTCGTTACGGCCGCGCAGCGCCAGCATCAGGTCACGCGTGGCGGTATCGCCGCCGTCGAAATCGCTGATCACGATTACCAGATGATCATGATGGGCCAGCCGCAGCGCGCGCTGGAGCGCGGCGTTGAGTTGGACCGCGCCACGCCGCGCCGGCGCGTCGGCGCGCAGGCGCTGGTTGTGCCGGGCCAGCTCTCCGAGCAGGTGCAATACGCCATGCCGGCTGCGTTGGGGCGCAACATTGCTTTGCTCGGTGTCGCCAAACACCACGCCGCCGACACGATCGCCGTCCGACAGGATGCGCCACGCGGCCAGCGCGGCTGCTTCGGCGGCCGTCACCGACTTCATGGCGCGCCGGCTGCCAAAGAACATGTTCATGCGCTGGTCCACCACCAGCAGCACCGGCCGCTCCTTCTCCTCGGCATAAATCCGCACATGCGGCTTGCCGGTACGCGCCGTGACACGCCAGTCGATGGTCCGCACATCATCGCCGGGCAAGTAAGGCCGCAGCTCCTCGAAAGCCAGGCCGCGGCCGCGCACGCGCGACCCATGGCGCCCGGACAGCAGGCTATGCACGGGCTGGCGCGTGCGAAAGTGGAAGTCACGTACGCTGGCTTCAAGCGCAGCCAGCGCGGCCAGGTCCACGCTGACGCCGGGCACGGCCTCTGAGGTAGCGGCCGGCGCATCCACATGGGTGCGTGCGCGCGCGGCGGTATCGCTGACCATGGTCGGCTCCCTACGCCACCGCCACGCGCTGCAACAGTCGATCGATCACCGCATCGGCTGCAATCGCCGCTGCGTGGGCCTCATAGGACAGGATCAGCCGATGGCGGAACACATCGTGCACCACGGCCTGTACATCCTCTGGCGTGACGTGGTCGCGGCCGCGCAGCCACGCTATCGCGCGCGCCACCTTGTCGAGTCCGATCGAGCCACGTGGACTCACCCCCACCTGGATCCAGCGTTTGAGCTCATCATCAAAGCGCGCCGCATCGCGCGTGGCTTGCACGAGCGTGACGATATAGCGCTCCACGGGCTCGCTGACGGTTATGCCATGAATCGCTTCGCGCGCGGCAAAGATGATCTCCGGCGACAGGCGCGCTCCGGCACCCTGCCCGCTTGCCGCGCCCCGTGTGGCGGCCTCTTCCGCGCGTGCCAGCCGGACGATCTGCACTTCGGCGGCGGACTCCGGATAACCGACGTTCACGTGCATCAGGAAGCGATCCATCTGCGCCTCGGGCAGCGGATATGTGCCTTCCTGCTCGATGGGGTTCTGCGTCGCCATGACCAGGAACAGCGATTCAAGCCGATGGGTGTTGCCACCCACCGTTACCTGCCGTTCCTCCATGGCTTCCAGCAATGCCGCCTGCACCTTGGCAGGCGAGCGATTGACTTCGTCGGCCAGGATCAGGTTGGCGAACAGCGGCCCCGGCTGGAAGCGGAACTCGCCTTTGCCGCCGTCGGTCACGTAGATGTCGGTGCCGGTGATATCGGCAGGCAACAGGTCCGGCGTGAACTGCACGCGCGACAGCCGCGCATCGAGTTGCCTGGCCAGGCTCTTGATCGCGCGGGTCTTGGCCAGTCCTGGCAGGCCTTCCACCAGTAAGTGCCCGTCCGCCAGCAGGCCCAGCAGCAGCCGCTCGATCATCCGTTCCTGTCCGACGATTGACTCGCCCATACGCGCTTGCAGCGCCAGGATCTCGTCGCGCGCGCTCATGGCATGCCTCCGTCTCAGTGGCCCGGCCGGCCGCCGGTGAACCAGTTGTAGTAAGGGTTGTCGGGGTCCGCACGCATCACTGCCGTGATGTCGCGCAGCCATTCCTCGCGGTCGCCGCGATAGGCGTCGAGCCCGGCGGCATAGAACGTCTGCAGCGTGGCGCGTTCGCGGCGGATGTCCTGGAACAACGCATCGCTGGCGCCGACCAATGGCGGGTCCGACGACAGGTCGATCAGTTCACGCAGCACCGGTGGAAAATCCTGGCGCCGCACCCAGGTCGCATATTCGATGCGCGGACGGTCATCGGTTACGGCCGGCGCATCACCGGCAAACCAGTCCAGCCCCGCGCGATCGGTGACATAGGTGGCCAGCAAGGCGGCGGGCGACGCCACGCCCACCGCACGTAGCGCAGCGGACACCTCGGGCTGGGCAAAACGCGACGCGATGCGTGCGGCATCGAGCGTCACCGGTTGCAGCGATCCAACCAACAGCATCTCGTGCAACTCGGTGGTCCATAGCGTGGCGTGCGGAAACACATCCAGGAAGCTGCGCACCAGCGAGCGCGTGTCGTCGCGGTTCTGGGTAGGCAACGGCAACCATTGCGCCACGATGCCGCCGTCCTGCAAACGCGCCGCAGCCAGCCGATAGAACTCGCGCGAGTAAAGGTTGACCACCCCACTGGCCGATGGTGGCGGCGGCTCCAGCGTGATCAGGTCATAGCGCTGCGAACTCTGCAGCAGCTCGCGACGCCCATCACGCAGGCGCACGTCGATGCGCGGATCGGTGCTTGCGCCATAGTTGCCCTGGAAGCTCGGTACCGCGCGTACCACGGCCGGCAGCAGCTCGGCCACCACGCGCTGCTCCAGGCCTGGATACTGCAACGTGGCACCCGCCGTGATACCGGTGCCAAGCCCGATCACCAGCGTGGCGCGCGGCGTACCGTTGTGCACGATCAACGGCAGCAAGGCCTGCAAGCGCATATAGCGCAGCGACGTCATGGTGTCGCCGGAGTTGGAGACACCCTGGATATAGAGCCGGTGAAAGCGTTGCGACGCCTTGCCCTGCTCCACCACGGCCACCGTGGCCCCACGGCTTTCTTCATAGAACACCAGCGATCCGCCACGCGACTTGGCCAGCAAGGTGGCGAAGCGGTCGGCAGGCGTGGCCACCGCCACGATCAGCGTGATCACGGCCAGCAACGGTACGGCAAACCGCGCGCGGCGTTGTACGCCATCACCAAACGCCACGGCCAGCACCGCGACAAAGCCGCCTGCTGCGGCCAGCACCCCGAGCGTCTCGACCACGCCAAGCCATGGCACCAGCACGAAGCCAGCCAGCACCGAACCGGCGATGCCACCGACCGTATTCAGCGCAAGCACGGTGCCGACACCCGTACCGACGCGTGCGGGATCGACCGACAAGCGCACCACGTACGGAAACGCCGCGCCCAGCAACAGGGTCGGCACGAAAACCACGCACAACGCCGCCACCGCAAAACTGGCACAGGTAGCAGCCAGCAAACTGCCGGTGGCCCCTAGCACGCGCTGCGACACCAACTGCTGTGCGGCCGGTAGCCATTCGCCAAGCCATGCGAATTCAACCAGCGCCGCGAGTCCGGCGCCCACGATCAGCAGCGCAAACATTCCCCAAGGGTCGCTGGTGCGGTCGACGCGCCTGGCCACCATGGCACTGCCGATTACCAGACCGGCCAGATAGGTGGCCAGCATCACCGCAAACGCAAAGGCGCGCGTGCTCATGAACTGGACCATGGCTTGCGACCAGACCACCTCATAGCCGAGCGCGATGCCGCCGGCCAAGGCATAGAGGCCCAGCGCAAGCATGCGCTGGCCAGACCTATGGGAAGCGGTCGCGCCGGCTGTGGGGGCATCACCACGCGTCAACGTCGCACCCCTGCCGAACCACCACGCGCCGAACGCCGCCAGCGCATTCAGCAATGCCGCGGTCACGGCGCTGCCCGTGATGCCGAACTGCGGAATCCAGACGAATGCGGCAAGCAGTGTCCCGACAATCGCGCCGGCGGTGTTTACCGCATATAGCTGACCACCATGCGCGCCCAGTTGCGCACCCTCGGTACGGATTGCGCGCATCAGTGCGGGCAGTGTTCCACCCATCGCGATGGCCGGCAGGCCCACCAGCAATACCGGCAAGGCCCATGCCGCGGCGCCAACGCGCAATTCCAGCCACGCAAAAGGCGCGGCCGCATGAGCCAGGCCCAGGGTTGCGCCAATCGCCAGCACGGCGATCGCGCATTCCAGCCACAGGTAGAGCCGCCATGCCGACGTTGCTCGATCCGCGAGTCGGCCCACTACCCAGCCGCCGAGTGCCAGCCCACCAAAAAACGCGCTGATGCCAATCGTCACGGCGTGTATGTCAACACCCACCACCAGCGACAACTGTTTGATCCACAGCACCTGGTAAACCAGGCCGGCCACGCCGGAAAGGAACAACAACGCCGCAGCCTGCCAGAGGCCGCGGCGCATGCTGGCACGATGCGCATGATTGCGTACCATGCCAGCTCCCAGTTTGCGGCTATTCGCCGTCACTTCTTCTGCTGCTGTTGCTGCTTCTGAAGCTGATCCGCTACCTGACGCTTGATCTTCTCGCTGGCCTGGTCGATGGTGAAACTTGCCGGGATCTGGCTCGGCGGGTAATCAACAAAGGTCTGCAGGAAATTGATCGCGCGGCGGTTGCCCTCGATAAACAGGTACGGATTCTCGGTCTCCAGCTGGTGGTAGAGGTTGGTCGGGCCGGTATCGGCACGTTCGTACGGATCCATCCTCAGATTGAAGTACTTCGGCGCGCGCAGGCATGTGAACGGCTCCTTCCAGACCATGAACCCACCCGGCGCCCGTTGCTCGCAGAAGACCACCTTCCACGCCGTGGGCGTGGTGGCGCCTTGCGTCAACACGTCGTAACGCATGGCTACCAGTTCGGCATCGTCATTGAAGTAATAGAACTCGCTTCGCGCACTCTTGTCGGTCTGTCCAGTCAGCATGGGCAGCTGGTTATAGCCGTCCAGATGGACCTTGAAGCTCTTGCCGCCAAGGCTTGCTCCTTTCAGCAGCCGGTCCTTGACGTCGCCGTCACCAGCAGCCGCAAGCAGTGTCGGGAACCAGTCGAGGCCCGACATCAGACCGTTGCTGACACCGCCGGGCTGGATCTTGCCCGGCCAGCGGATCATCGCCGGCACCCGGTACGCACCTTCCCAGTTCGAATCCTTCTCGCTGCGGAATGGTGTGTTGGCGGCATCGGGCCACGTGAAGAAGTTCGGCCCATTGTCGGTGGTGTAGACCACGATCGTGTTGTTGGTGATACCGGAGTCGTCCAGCGACTTGAGCAGCTTGCCCACGTTCTGGTCCATCTCCCACATGCCATCGGCGTACTCGTGTCCCGCGCCGAGTCCGGCCTTGCCGCGGTTTTCGGCGCGCACATGCGTGAACAGGTGCATGCGCGTGAAGTTCATCCAGACAAAGAACGGTTGCTTCGCATCGGCCTGCTTCTTGATGTAGTTGATCGCGGCGCCGGTGGTTTCGTCGTCGATCGTTTCCATACGCTTGCGGTTCAGCGGACCCGTATCCTCGATCTTGCCATCCGCGGTGCTGTGCATGACGCCGCGCGGGTTGTAGAACTTCAGGAAGTCGGGGTTGTCCTTGGGCCAGTACGGACGCTCAGGCTCTTCCTCGGCATTCAGGTGGTACAGGTTGCCGAAGAACTCGTCGAAACCGTGCTTGGTCGGCAGGAAGCGGTCCTGGTCGCCAAGGTGGTTCTTGCCGAATTGCGCGGTGGCATACCCCAACGGCTTCAATGCCTGCGCGATGGTTACATCACGGTCCTGCAGGCCAACCGGCGCGCCTGGCAGGCCCACCTTCGACAGGCCGGTACGGAACACGGTCTGGCCGGTGATGAACGTCGACCGACCCGCCGTACAGCTGTTCTCGGCGTAGTAGTCCGTCATCATCATGCCTTCGCGCGCGATGCGGTCGATGTTCGGCGTCTTGTAGCCCACCACGCCGTGACTGAACGCGCTGACATTGCCCAGCCCCACATCGTCACCAAAGATCACGAGGATATTGGGCTTGCCGGTCTGCCCGCCCTGCGTACCGGCGGGCGTGGCCGCCACCGGCGAGGCGCCGGCAGCGTCGGGCGCGGATGCCACCGGTGCTGGCGTGACCGGTGTTGCCGGCACCGATGCCGTCGGCGGTGGCGCAGCAGGAGCCGGTGCCTGTGCGGCGGGCGTCTGTGCGGGCTTGTTCTCGTCGGCCTTCTTGCAGCCGGCCACGGCCAGGATCGCAATGACCGCTGCGGTGGTGGCCAGCCTGCGCAGGCGGGTACGCGGTATGGGGCTCATCGATTGCTCCCGTTGTTGTGGACGTTATGCGTTCACGGTTGGGGTCGTGCGGGCGGATAGATCTGCGACCAGTCCTGCTGCATGCTGATGACGGTCCAGCCACGTGCCCTGGCTTCGTCCAGGGCACGGTCGAGCTTGCCGATACCGGACTTGCGGTCATAGGCGAACTCGCGCTCGGCGTCGTCGTGGTGCACCAGCACGGCCAGTCGCGAGCCCGTGCCAGCCATCGTGTACTGCAGCATCTGCAAGTCGCCGTCGGAGTTGCCCACGGCCAGGATCGGCCGTCTGCCGATCTGGCGGTAGATGCCCACTGGCTTGCCGGCGCCATCGTTGATGAATTCAAGCTTGGGGCCGCGTACCAGCGTGGGCTGGCCGCCACGCATTTCATAGGTCACCGACTGTGTGGACCCGACCACCTGTTCCGGCGGAATGCCATACACGCGCTCGGACCACGGGCGCATGAACTCGATGGTGCCGCCGGATACGATAAAGGTCTTGAAACCATTGGCGCGCAGGTAGTTCAGCAATTCGAGCTGAGGCTGGAAGACCAGGTCGGTATAGCGCCGGTTGAACTTCGGGTGGCGCGCGGTATCGAGCCACGCGCGGATCGTGCGATCGTATTCGTCAACCGTCATGCCACTGTTTGCCTGGGCAATCAGCGGCAGCAGGCGCTTTTCCTCGCGCATCAGGCCAGCCATGTCGTTGGCCATGATGGCCTTGAAGGCAGGATTGCTTTTCCATTCGGGATGCTGCGGCGCCGCGGCGCGCACCTGGTCAAGCAGGAAGAAGAACTGGAAGTACAGCGGCTGCTCGCTCCATAGCGTGCCGTCGTTGTCAAAGACCGCAATGCGCTCGGCTGGTGGCACGTACTCGGGCGAGCCCTGCCGCGTAACGCTTTCCACGAAACGGACGATGGTCTGGCGCGACGCGCCGTCACGCCACGACGGCAGTGCAGTGGCGGCACTCGCGGCGTTGGCTGCGCCGGATGGTTGCGTGGCACCCGCCGCGCTGCTGCCCGGTGTCGATGCGCACCCGCCCAGCGTCGCAAGCAGCGACGCAAGCACGACGGCATGTGCGAGCCCATGACGAATACGCTGAACGCTTCCTGCCCCGGCAACTGACATGCGCACGTCTCCTGTCCGTTGGTAGTGTCCGAACTGTCTGCTGCTACTGCTACACCTGCTGCTGTGGCTATTGCCTGATCGATGCCAGTGCCGGCGGCTCGCGCGTGGCCGCCCAGCGGCTGTCATCCATCACCAGCCGGAAGCCCAGGTGCGACATGCTCGTGTAGGGATCGGTACCGCGCCGCGCGCTGGGGCGATAGCTGAGGCAAAAGTCTTCGTTGCACAGGAACGAGCCGCCGCGCGTGACGCGCTTGGGCGCTTTCACGGGCACGCCAGGCTCGGTCGGATCCCATGAGTCGGTAGGCCCCGCCGGGTTCTGTATCAAGGCCGCCACCGTGGCTTCACGCCGGAACTGGTCGGCGCGATACCAATCGGCTACCCATTGCCACGCATTGCCGGTCATGTCGAGCAGGCCATAGCCGTTGGCGGGAAACGTGCCCACCGCGCTGGTACCGGAGGCGCCGCCGGCCTTGGCACTGACCACCGGGAACGGCTGCACCTGCTGTCCCTGCCAGACATTGGCCATCTGCCGGCCATCGGGTGCGAACTGGTCACCCCAGCTATATGTAGCCTGCTCCAGTCCGCCACGCGCCGCGAATTCCCATTCGGCTTCGGTCGGCAACCGCTTGCCGACCCATTTGGCATAGGCTTGCGCATCCTCGTACGAGACCTGCACTACCGGGTGGTTATCCTTGCCGTCGATCGAACTGCCCGGGCCTGTGGGATGCTTCCAGTCGGCGCCGGGGACAAAGCGCCACCAGCGCCAATACTCGCGCAATGGCACCGGGCTATTCGTGCCGACAAACACCATGGCACCTGCCACCATTGCACTATCGGGCGGACGTGGCGTACCGGGCGGCAACTGGACCTTCATGGTCTCCCAGTCCGGCACGCGTTCGGCCGTGGTCAGGTAGCCGGTGGCCTCGACAAACTTGCGGAACTCGGCATTGGTGACGTGATGCTGGTCCATCCAGAAGCCGTTGACGTGTACCTTGTGCGCTGGCCGTTCATTGGCCTGGGACAGCTTGTGGTCGCTGCCCATCAGGAAATCACCGCCGGGCACGTGAACCATGCCACGCGGGCCATTCACGCCATCGCCGGGCTGGATGGTGGTGGCTGCACTCCTCTTGACGTGCGCGGTGTACCAATAAGTCGCGCCGGCGCCGGCCACTGCCATGACCAGTGCGAAAGTCGCCAGCAATGCGTACCGCCGCCTTGCGGTGGAAGCGGCTACCGCCCTGCCGCTCTGCCTCGATCCCATTGACACTCCTTGCGCGTTGCCTCGCAAATGCGCTTTCCGTTGCCGTCAGCCGGACAATCCACCCAAGTATGGGTGGCGACCCCATGCGAGAGGAATGCAATCTTTTGGTTGTTTGATCTGAATGATTTTGTCGCGCTACGGATTCAGCGGCGGTAGGTGCGAACCGTCGTTTGCCCGGGCGTCCGCCTGCCGCACGTGCAGCAGGCGTGGCCCGCGATGCCAGCGCCATGCCGCATAGCCGAGCACGACGGCCAGCGCGGCCAGCCCCGCCATAAGCCGCCAGTCCAGCCAGTCTGGCCAGCTGAACGGTGCGCCGCCGGTCGGTGCCAGTCCGATGCCGGGCGCGGCGCGGCTGACTTCCACCGTCACGGCCGGGGCAGAAGACTGCGCCCGCTTGCCGCTGGCCGGGTCGTACCACGCCACCGATGCGGCCGGCAGCGTAAAGCGGCCGCTGCCTTCGAACACATAGGTGATGGTCTCCACGCGCCGGCCACCGCTAGTGCCTGCCGGCTCGTCACCAGTCGCCGCTACGCCGTCGCGCAGTTGAGGATCGGCGTGGAACTCCTTCACGCCGCGGGTGGCCGCCAATGTGGGCGGTTCGATCATCATTGCCGGGGTGCCCGGCGCGAAGATGGTGATGGTGCGCACCAGCGCATCGCCTGCGCGCAGGTGGGCATCCTTGCCGCTGAGCGGCTGGTCGAACTGCTGGGTGATATGGATGGGTGCGGCCGGAAGCGTCGAGGGAACGTTGGATGCCTGTGCCGGTGCCCCCTGCTGGCCGCCCGCGTGGATCGTGGTGGCGGGCAACGTGACGCTGGCCTCGCGCGGTTTGCCGTCGTCGCCGGCATAGGTAAAGCGGATCTCGGGCGATGGCAGCGTAAAGTCGCCGGCCGTCTGCGGCGTAAACGAGTAGGTCTTGCTGATACCTGCATAACTGACGCCATCGATCGATTCGGTCGAGTTTGCGGCGCGCTCATCCGGCATGGTTACCACGGCACCCGGCACCTGCAACGATGGAAATGCCGGCGCCGACAGAAAGAAATTCGGTGCCAGGATCGTCACTTCGATCTGTAGCGACTGCCCCGCCACCACGGGCTGCTGCCCGATAACCTTGATGCGGATGGTGGGCTCCGCTGCCCACGCCGTGGCGCTCACGCATACCAGCAAGGTACCCAGCCAGTGCACGATCATCATTTGGCCTCCTGCAGTGCAAACTTGCGCGCCAGCATTTCGGTGGGTGAAGTCTGGATCGCACGCATCCACATGTCGGCGTTCTGCTGGATCAGCCCCTGCTGCGTCTTGTCACCATCGGGCGGCGGAGGCGGCTTGCTGGCATCGAGCTCGATCTTGTCGGGTTTCAGGTCCGGTGGTTCCTCATCACCCTTGTCCTGGTTCTGCTTTTGCTGCAGCCGTTGCTGCACCAGCGCCAGGTTGCGTTGCGCAGGTTGCCAGCCGGGGCGCTGCTGTAGCACCAGGCGGTAGTGCGCCACCGCCTCCTTGTACTTCTGCTGCTGCGCCAGTGCATTGCCGAGGTTGAACTGCGCGTCCGTGGTGTTGATCAGTTCGAATGCGCGCGCGGCATCGGCGAATTTTCCGGCGCGATAGTAGGCCACGCCGCGCCACATCGGATCATCGAACAGTGTGGCGGCAGCGTCGAAGTCGCCACGCTCGAATGCGCGGCGCCCTTGCTGGTCATGCGTGAGCCACAGGTCTACAAAACGCCATGGGCGCGCCGCCGCAGTGGCTTGCGCCTGGACATCGGTCAGTGGCATGCCAAGCGCCATGGCCACCGCCAGTCCGGCAATCCAGCGGATGGTCCAGCCCTTGCGGAACCAGAGCAGTGCCAGCAATGCAACGGGGATGGTCAGTGGCCAGCCGGCGTCGTGCCAGCGCAAAGTGTCCTGCGAGCTGGACTGTTCCAGATGTGACTGGACGTGACGCTGCACCCACGCCACGTCGTCATCGCTATCGGGCGTCAAGGTCGCCACCGCAACGCCGGCATCGCGCAACCGGTGCAGTGCCGCGGCATCGAGCCCCGGTGCCGACCCGTCTCCCTGCTTGAGCGGGCCGCCGGCCTCGGTGCCGATTGCCAGCACCACGACCTGGGTGTGCGGATCACGCTTGCGCAGGCTTTCGGCCGCCGCCGGTTCGACGCCATCGGTCAGCAGCAGGATCGTGCCGGGTACCGGTTCCTTTGCCATGGCAGCGCCAATGGTGCGCAGCGCCAGCCCGGTATCCTTGCCCGGCACCGGCATGATGCGGGTCTGCAGCGCATCGGCAAAGGTCTGCAGCAATGCCGCGTCTTCGGTCAGCGGCAGCACCAGGTGCGTGGACCCTGCGTAGACGTACAGGGCGGTACGTCCGCCGTCACGATGGGCCAGTAGCGCCTTCAACTTGAGCTTGGCCCGCTCTAGCCGCGTGGGCGTGACGTCGATCGCGTTCATCGTGGGCGTCAGGTCGACGGCAATTGCGAGCGGCGCCTTGTCGGCCAGGAATGGCGGACGCTCGCGCTCCCATGACGGACCCGCCAGTGCCAGCGCGCCCAGGGCCAGCGCCAGCGTGGTCAGGTGGACCGGACGCAGCGCACGATGGCGGCGTTCGCCGACGATCAGCGCGTCAAGCAGATGCGGTGCGATGGTGCCGCGCCAGCGACGCCGTACATCGCCTTGCCGATTCACAGCCCACGGCAGCCATATTGCGACGAACAGCATCAGCAGCCACCATGGCCGCAGGAAATGGAACTGCGCGATAGCGTGGAACCAGTCGCTCATGCGGCAGGCTCCTTGCGCGCAGCTGGCAGCGGCGCGCGCGCTACCCACCTTGCGTAGCCGGCCATCGCCAGTTGGTAGGCCATGATCAGGAGCATGGCCGCGCCAAGCGGCCACATGAACAGCTCACGCCGCGGCCGCCAGCTCAGCTTCTTTTCCCGGTGCGGCGTCACCCGGTCAAGCGTGGCGTAGATCGAGGCCAGCGCGGTCTGGTCGGCGCCAAAGAAGTAGCGTCCGCCGGTGGTGCTGGCTATGCGCTGCAGCGTATCCAGATCCACCTTCTGTTCACCGGTGGCGGCCGGGTCGCCAATGCCGACGGCATGCACGATCACGCCACGCGCCTTGGCAATGGCCGCCGCCTGCACTGGCGGCATGCGGCTGGCGGTATCGTTGCCATCGGTCAGCAGGATCAGCACCTTCTCCGCGGCATGGCTATTGTCGAACAGCTTGATCCCGAGTCCGATCGCATCGCCCAGCGAGGTACTGGCGCCTGCCATGCCTGGCACCATATCGTCGATCAGGGTGCGAACCAGCGCATGGTCGAGCGTGAATGGAGCCAGTGGATACGGCGCATCGCCGAATACGATCAGGCCGATGCGGTCCCCAGGGCGATGGGCAACGAAGTCACTCACCACCTGCCGCACGGCCTGCACCCGCGCTTCCACCGCGCCCGAGGGATCCTTGAAATCGCGGGTGTCCATCGATTGCGACAGGTCGAGCGCCAATAGCAGGTCACGCACCGGCTCGGTCTTGTAGATCGGCGGTTCCAGAAACTGTGGACGTGCCAGTGCTACCACCACCAGCGCCCACACCAGTGGTGCCAGCAGGTGTTGGACGAGGTTGCGACGCGGCACATGGGCGCCAGCGGCAGGCTGCAGTCCCGCTGCGTCGGCCACCTCGCCAAAGAATGGCAGGCGCACCGAGGCGCTCGCTTCACGATATGGCGGCAGCCGCCACCAGACCAGCAGGGGCAACGGCAGGAGCACGAACAGCCACGGGTAGGCAAAGGCGATCATGGCACCGGCGCCTGGTGTCCGGCTATCCAGCGCCGGCAAGCCACTGCGGTGGCGTCAGCCTGCTGCGCGGGCCATTGTGTCAACGCCACGGCGCCGCGATATTCGCTTTCCAGCAGTACCGCCAGCGGCGCCACGGCATCGCCGGCCTTGCCGGCATGGGCTTGCAGGAAGTCACGCCATGCCGCGCCCGAAAGCTCGGCCACGGCCTCGCGCGGCCACGCTGCCAGCACGGTGCGCTTGAGTAGTTCCGCCAGAGCCAGCAGCGCCTGCACACGTGGTGCTCCATCGCTACGCAGGGCGGCCTGCAGCCGCGCCAGTTCCGCCAGTGCTTCGCGCCGATAGCGATTGGCCCGCCAGTGACGCCATGCGCGCCAACCCAGCCATAGCGCCGCACCGAGCAGGCAAATGCCCAGCACCAGCCAACCCGCCGTCCGGGGTAACCAGGCAGGTGGCAGCGGCAAGACGATATCGGCCAGGTCGTTCACCGTCGGCAATCTCCGTCGCAATGCCAAAGGCTGGCATGCCCGCAGGTTAGCGCGTGGTGTACGGAAACCGAATTAAACGTTTTAGTCGAGCCAATTGAACGATTTCGGCGGCAACTCAGCCAGCATCCGTGTCCAGATATACCGCCGTGGTGCTGACCGACGCATGGCCAAGCTGCTTTTGCACGGCCTTGCGCGTCACGCCACGCGCGAGGGCGTGGGCGCCGGCTGTATGCCGCAGCCAGTGCGCGCTGGCCTGCGCGAAATGCGTGGCGCCTTCGGCATCGTCGCCTTGCAGTGCCTGGCCCGCGTGCGTGAAACAGCGCTTCCAGATGGCGGCGACCTGTGCCACCGATAGCGGACCGTCATCACCGCCTTCCTTGATCCGGCCAATCAACGGCGTAGCGGCCGGTAGCCGCTCCACATCGCGACCGAGACCACGCGCCTCGGTATGGTTGCGTAGCGCATCGATCGCCGTTTCCGGTAGCGCAATCGTGCGTGGCCGTGTGCCGCTGACGGTGAGCGTCCATCCATCGGCAAAGGAAAGGTTGCCGACGGTGGCTTGCGCCTGCTCTGAAATGCGCAGCCCCGTGGCATAGGCCAGCCGCAGCATGAATAGCAACCGTGTGGTGCGTGGATCGACGTCAGGCAGCGTGGCGACGAAAGTCTTCAGGTATTGCCATTGCGCGCGGCTGAAACTGCGGTCCGCCTGGATGCGCGGCGGCGTGCCGTCTGGCCGAGCCACCGTTGCGAACGGATTTGCCGTCAAATGCCCTTGCTCGACCAGCCATGCGCAGAGCGCTTTCAGAATCTTGCTGGCGTGGCCAATGCTCGATGCCGATAGCGGGCCTTCGAATGGGCGCCAGTCGTGCCGGTCACGCGGTGTGCCGCGTGGGCCCACCCATTGCGTGGCAGGTTGTGGATCGGCAAGGAAAGCCTGATAGGCGTGGCAGTCTTCCGCCGTGAGCGCCGCAAGCGTCTTGCCTCGCGCGAACACGGCCCACAGCAGGAAACGTTCAGCCTGTGTGCGATAGGCACGCCATGTGTGACTGGTCTCGGGCCGATAGCCTTGCAGCCAGGACTGGATGGCCGCTGCATCGGCTTGCGCGGCGCGGCCTTGTAGCGATTCAAGCGGCGCCACGGCCACTGGCCGATGCGCCATGCCGGTTGCCATCGACTGCTCAGCGAGCCACGCCTCGATCTGGCGTGCCGTGGTCGCGCCAATTCCAGGTGCTGCGCGATACCAGTTTCGCAGATCGTCGGCTACGGCCTGCCGCAGGGTGCCCAACGTCGGCCATCCTGCAGTCACGAGCTTGTTGGCGATGGCAGGCGCGAACCAGCCGGCCACCGCGTCGCCGGGTGCGGGCCGCGTCAGCAGCAACGGCTGCAGCGCGTCGAGTGCGCGTAATAGCTTGCGCTGACGCGTCTGGCGCGTAGCCACGCTTTCGTTCGCCGGAGGCTGGATCATCGCCAGCCAGGATTTTTCCGTCAGGATCGCGGCTTCGCCATCATGGCGCGGCCGCGTGGCTAGTCTTTTGACACCACGCACCAGTTCGCTTTCGATCCAACCCAGCATCGTGCGCGCCTGCCGCAGGTCAAGCCCAGGCGACAGGTAGCGACTGGCCAGCCGCCCCAACTCCAGCCCTTGGAGGTAACCTCGGTAGTAGGCAAAGTGATGCGGTCCGAGCAGTTGGGCAGGCGCGACCGGCGGACGCTGGCGCCGACGGACAGGTGTGGCATTGGACAAGGCGGTAATACAAAAACGGCGAAGGGCGCGATGATATCCCAATCTGTTTGCTCCCCTCTCCTGCTCGTAACACCGCTCCCCTCTCCCGCGCGCGGGAGAGGGGAGCAAACCCTCAGCATGCGGTCGTCATTGGAAACCGCAAACTCACCGACAGCCCACCCAGCGGTGACGTCCCCAGTTCGAACACGCCGCCATACAGCGCACTGACATCGCGCACGATGGCCAGGCCCAGTCCGCTGCCTTCCACCGATTCGTCGAGCCTGGCAAATGGCTGCACGGCCTGGGCCATGACGTTGGCCGGCATGCCGGGACCGTCATCGTCGATGCGGATCTCCACGGTGTCCGGATGCCGAGCCAGGGTTACGTGAATCGCGCCGCGTGACCACTGCCAGGCGTTGTCGAGCAGGTTGCCCAGCATCTCCACCAGATCCTGCCGGTCGCCTGGAAAGTCGGCCGAGCCATCGATACGGACCTCGATCGGATGTTCCGCATGCAGCCGCGTCAGTGCACGTACCAGTTCCTCCACCGCCGGGCGGATGGCCACCTTGCCGCGTGAAGCCCCGCTCGCCCCCGCAGCGCGGGCACGGGCCAGATGGCGATCCACCTGCTGGCGCATGGCGTTGACCTGTTGCGTGACACCTTGCGCTGCTGGCGCAGGCAGCGAGGCGGCACTATTGGCCAGGATTGCCAGCGGCGTCTTGACCGCATGCGCCAGATCCGCTGCCTGGCGGCGCGATCGTTCAACGGCTTCGTGATTGCGCTGCAGCAGCACGTTGATCTCATCGACCAGCGGCTGCACTTCCGGCGGCCACGTGCCAGGCAGCGTCGGTTCGCGCTCCGCATGCAGGCGGGCCACCGCAGCGCGCAGTTGTGACAGCGGTGCCAGCCCGAAGCGGATCTGGGCCCAGACCGCGCCAAGGATGCCAAGTCCCAGCACGCCGAGTGACAGCCAGAGCAGATGCCGGAACGAACGCTTGGCCTGGCGCAGCTCGGTACGATCCAGTGCCACCGTGATATCGACAAACCCGTCAGCACCGGCCAGTTGCAACCGGCGGGACTTGACCAGCAATGACTGGTCCTTCGGTCCGATGCGGATATCGGCATCGCCATGGCCCACCTGCCGCTCGACCACCGTCGGGATATCGATGTCCCACAGCGAGCGCGAGCGCAAGGTCTGGGTGCCCGAGCTGGCCTGCCAGTAGGCACCCGAGTACGGCAGGTCGAAGCGTGGATCGGCGGGCTGCCGCGTAAGTTCAAGCTGACCGTCGGCGCGCCACTCCAGCGCAGCGGCAAGACTGGTGAGGTCGCGGTCGAGTTCGGTAATATAGGTGCGGTCGACATGCCGGCCAAACAGCGTGTCGAGCAACCAGCCGGTGGTACATAGCGTGCCCGCGATCCATAGCGTGGCAATCACCAGCAGCCGACGGGCAATCGAAGTGCGTTTCATGCAGCCCCGGCCGGCGCGCGCATGCGGTACCCAAGGCCTCGCACTGTCTCGATGACATCGACGCCGAGCTTTTTGCGCAACCGCCCCACGAAGACCTCGATCGTATTGCTGTCGCGATCGAAATCCTGCGCATAGATATGCTCGGTCAGCGTGGTCTTGCTGATGATGGTGCCCTGGTGGTGCATCAGGTAGTCAAGCACCTTGAGTTCATGGGCGGTCAGCGTGATCGGGGTACCGTTGACACTGACCTGCCCGGTCCCGGGCACCAGCAGCACCGGTCCGCATGACATCGTCGGCGCAACACGGCCGGCCGAACGCCGGATCAGCGCGCGAATCCGCGCCAGCAGCTCTTCGGTACGAAACGGTTTGGTCAGGTAGTCGTCGGCGCCGGCGTCGATGCCCTCCACTTTCTCGACCCAGCTGTCGCGCGCGGTCAGGATCAGCACGGGAACGTTGTTGCCGGCCTGCCGCCAGCGCCTGAGCACGGTCAGGCCGTCGAGCCGGGGCAAACCCAGGTCGAGCACGATGGTGTCATAGGGATGTTCGCGGCCCAGATGTTCGGCGTCGATGCCATCGGCGGCATGGTCCACCGCATAACCGGCCTGGGTCAGCGCCTGCGAGAGCTGGTCGGCCAGCGTGCTTTCATCTTCGACTAGCAGGATGCGCATGGATGATCAGGGCTTGCGTGCGCGGTCGAGATCATGGCCCTTGGCCTTGAGCAGCTTCGCATCGCGTGCGTCGTATTCGAGCTTGGCGATGGTGCTGGTAGGCAGCAGCAGCTTGACCTCGTACTTCCAGATGCCATCGTCGCGATCGAGCTTGACGTCGATCACGTCACCGGCGTACTGGCGCGAGACGGTTTCCAGGATGCGCGACAGCGGCAGGATCTCGCCGGACCGCAATGCGGCGCGGGCACGGTCCGCATCAGTGTCGGCATGCGACACGCTGGCGGTGCCAGCCGCACCGAGCACGGCCAGCAGCAGCAACATTCGGGCGCCAGCACGCAGCAAAGCGTTAAGGCGGAATGGGAAGAAACGAGAAAGGGGCGCAGCAGTCATCGGCAGCATTGTCCGGCAAGCAAGCTGAACGGTACCTGAACGGATTGCTCAGGCGCCATTCAGGTTCCCCGGCGCATGATGCCCTCAAGATTCCCACAACATCGGCACCATGTCACGCTCGAACCCATCTCCCTGGCTGCATTCCTCAACGCTACGCAGCCTTGGCGCCGGCCTGGCCCAGCTTGCACCGCTGGCCGTGGCCATGGCCGCTTCCGCCCTGCCCTTCTGGTTCCATACGCTGGGCCGCTAGGCTGGGCGGACCCCGCTTACGATCCGACCGTCACGAACACCGGGTTCGAATAGAACCACAGGTCGTTATAGTTGCGCGCATTGATCGCGTTGAAACGCGCAGTGTCCTCGGTCACCGTGGTCTTCAGGTCGGGCAGCGGATTCCCGTTCGACGTTTCACCGGCCACGTTCATGCCCAGGTTGGTGCCGCGCAGGCGGAAGTACTGGTTCTTCGTCGCCGTATAGGTATAGGTCACGCTGTTATACCCATCCTTGTCGAGCTTCCAGTCGGCCGACGTAAACGTGGCGATGACCTTGGTCGAATCGTTGGTTTCCTTGCTGTAGCCCGGCGTACCGGCGGCCGCGCGCGGCGTGACATCGCCGGCAATCAGGTCGATATGATCGACGACCGGGCGCATGTTGACGTTGACACCGCCATTGATCGGATACTGGTAGTTGTTACGATCCGGGCTCTTGAAGCGGATCGTCACCGTTACCGTTTCGCCTGCCTTCGCCTTCAGCTCGCCCCCCATCTCGCTCTTGCTGGCGCCACTGGCAAGGTTGAAGTCGAGTGCGTTGATCAGGTCACCGAACACCGAGAACATCCGGCCCGAGCGTACGCCTTCGAGCACGCCCTTGATACCGGTGTTCTGGTTGTCGATCCACACATAGGTCCTGGCGTACTCGCCCGGGAAATAGCCGCTGCTGTTGGCCCCGATGGTCTTGAAGTGATGGTCGGAATTGCCCACGTTCCAGAAACGGCGGCCGTCACCCAGCAGCGCATCCCAAATACCGCCGACTTGCGCCACCACATAGTCCACGCCACCGTAGACGCGGTTCTTCAGGTTGGCATCGACATAGGCCGTGGTGTACCCACCGCGGTCCGGCTCCATCTGGTTGCCGACCATGCCTTCCACGGCAAATACGATCTTCGGCGCCGTGTCGTTGAACTCGCGATAGTCCGCCGCGGTGTACTTGCCGGTATTGCGCGACGGATGGTTGATCAGCGCGTAGCTGCTATCCGGATAGTTGTCGCGCAGCCACGCCACGGCCTTGACGGCGTCGGCATGGGTCGTGAATGCCCGCGCGCCGGTGGCATTCCAGTTGGCCACGTCCACCGCGTCGAACTGGGTATCGGGACGATTCGTGAAGTAGTACTCGAACTGGTTGGCAGCCTTGGCCGCGGTGCCCAGCGGTGCGCCCGTGAAGATGCCCACGTTCATATGGTCATGCGTCGGCATGTCCCATTCGAAGGCCGAAAAGATCAGCTTGCCGGTGTAGCTGCCATTGACCTGCAACTGGCGTACCGCCGGCATTTCATACTGGGCCATGGCTTGCGAGAACGGCAGCGGGCCGCCAACGATGGCCGTGCCGTTCTGGTCGCGCGTGGATACGCGCAGGTGATTCGAGATCGCGGTCCAGTCGAGATTATTGGTGACCATGGCCTGGTCTAGCACGTCGACGAGTTTGCCCTGGGCATCGTCCGATTCGATCGTATGGACATGCAGGTCGCCGGTGGTCCATTTGCCGGTGACCTCGGCGGCCGGCGTGGACGGCGCGGTCGGCTGGGTGGCAGGCGGCGTGGTCGTATTTGTGGTCTTGTCGTCGCTGCCGTTGCAGCCGTAGAACGACAATACGACGGTCATGGCCGCCGCAGCGCTGATTGCAGACTTGATGTGACGCATGAAACTTCCCTGATAAGCTTTTGATTTCTCGACCCATTTGGCCGTGCGTCTTCGGCCTGCAAGGTTGATATCGTTCGATCAGTCCGCGCAAGGTCCCAGCCGCACTGGCATGGCATTAGCGGGCGCGATACTGAACGACAGGCGTTACAGGAAAGTGATGTTTTCGTGATTTTTTAGCGTCGTGTTCTGAATATCAGAACACCAGCGTCGCCGTGGCCAGGACCGTGGCGGTACTGTCGAGGCGATTCTTGCTGGTCACGGTCGGCACCCAACGCAAGCTGAATGACAGTGGCGCCTTGCCGCCAAGCTTGGTGTCATAGGTAACGATCGGGCCGATCGTGAAATCGTGCCCGCGAAAGCCGTTGAGGCGGTCGGCCGTAGGCCCGGTATCGTTGCCAAGCTGCTGGACCGTGCCCATTACCAGCCCGGCGCCCCAGTTGCCAAACTTCTTTACACCCATCACATCGAGCGTAAACAGTGGCGCGTTCTGGTAATCGGTAGCCGAATTGCGTGTGTAGAACTGGAACGCCGCAACGGCATTGAACTCCAGCCCGTACTGCGGCATCAGGTGCGTAAAGGCTACCTGTGGCACGAAAGTCCAGGTGTTCAGGCTCGGATTGGCCAGCGCGTTCTTGTCATATTGGCCGGTCGGCGCCCACACATTGAAGCTCAGCGCCATATGGCTGGTCTTCGAGAAGTGGTAACCGGCGATCAGTGGGCTGAAATAGATGTCGTAGAGGTTCGATGCCCGGTCCGACGTGCCGCGGGAAAACGAGTTGCCACCGGGGCCGCTGAAGACGGCGTTGGTCCTGACCGTGGTCCACACATACGGTAGCGTGAAACTCGACGCAAAATTCCACGCGCCAGGGCCGGTATCCCATACCTTCATGATCGTCGCCAGCGTGAACGCGATCTTGGCGTCGATACCCGCCGTAGTGCGCCCGCCCACCGGCACCTCGCGCCCGCCGCTGATCGAACCATCCATATACAGCTCTTGCAGGTTGGCAATCCAGACCGGCTGGTCCGGAATCACCCCGATATTGGCTGACACACTGGTACCCGCCACCGGCCGGCCCAGCGCGCCCTCGGTCGCATGCGCGGCCACCGGCGTCAGGATTCCGCCCGCGGCCAGGGCACCAAGAACTGCGGTACTTGCGCGTTTCATGCGGTCTCCTTGTGGACGTGTGCCGGCATCCATCATGGCGATGTGGATGCAGCATCGTCGCAGATTCCACAAGGAATGGAATTTAGTTTTCTAAGTTCGAGAGTTGAATGTTTTAAGGCCCTGCCAGCGGTAATGCCGGCAGGGCCTGCGGCCAGGCACCAGACTCAGACCGCGCCGCGCGTCTCCACATAGAGCGCGTAGACCGAATGGCTGCTGGCCATATAAAGCCGGTTGCGCTTGGGACCGCCAAAGCACAGGTTCGGGCAGCGTTCGGGCAGGTGGATATGGCCAATGGCCTTGCCCTGCGGGTTGAAGACCCGCACGCCGTCGAGCTTCGACGGATCGGCGCCCGGCGCGCCGCTGCTGCCCCAACCCGCCCAGATATTGCCGTCGGCATCGACCTTGAAGCCGTCGAGTGCACCGGGGCCGTTGGCGTCGATCACCTTGGTCTTCCCACCAAGCTGACCATCGGCACCCACGTCATAGGCCCACATCACGCGGTACGGCTGGGCGCGCGACTCGATGACATAGAGCTTTTTTTCGTCCGGAGAAAACGCAAGGCCATTCGGGCCGGCCAGGTCGGCAATGACCTGCGTCACGCTGTTGTCTTTCGGGTCGATTCGATACACCGCATGCGGCAGCTCCGACGCTGCCTTGTCGCCCTCCCAGTCTCCCGCGATGCCGAATGGCGGATCGGTGAACCACAACGAGCCATCGGACTTGCAAACGATGTCATTGGGCGAGTTGAAGCGCTTGCCCTGGTAGCGATCGGCCAGCACCGTGATCGAGCCATCGTATTCGGTGCGCGTCACGCGCCGGGTCAGGTGTTCGCAACTGACCAGGCGGCCCTGGCGGTCCCGGCAATGGCCATTGGTGAAGTTGGCCGGCGAACGGAACACGCTCCACTGGTTCGACGTTTCATCGAACTTGATGATGCGGTTGTTTGGAATGTCCGAAAACAGCAGGTAACGGCCGTCTGCAAAATAGACCGGCCCTTCCACCCAACGGAATCCCGTGGCTACCTGCTCGACCGTGGAGCTGAACAGCCGGTACTTGCCAAAGCTGGGATCCAGGATCTCGACGGCCGGATCCGGATAACGCTGTGCAGCCTTGAACTCAAACGCCTGCGCCAGCGCCGAGCCGCTGGTGGCCACGGCGCCCAGCGCTGCGCCGGTCTTGAGCAAACGACGGCGTTGGGCATCCACGCCCGTCTTGTTGTCTTCCATGCTGTCTCCTCATCGATGGGCTTTGCCCGTTATCAAACTTTTATAGTTGTCCGACATCCTATGAGGAAAATTACTCATAAGCAAGCACTTGTACGACAACATCGACCTTCAGTGTCTTGCCCACTTCACCAGCACGGGTAAGGCTCGGTGCTATTGTCTGGATGTGCGCGTCCGGGACAGGACGCCCGACATGCCTTCTCAACTCTCCTGAAGTCCGCCCGACCATCATGGCCAGCGCTATCCTCCTCGAAAACATCCACGCCAGCGGGCAGCAACTGCTGGGCCGCCACCAGATCGACGTAGCCACGCAAAGCAAGGCCCTCGCCGGCGATGCACTGCTTGCGGCGGTGCGCGACCACGAATTGCTGGGCATCCGCTCGGCCACCCATCTGGGCGCCGACACCTTCGCCGAGGCCCGGCGCCTGCTGACCGTGGGTTGCTTCTGCATTGGTACCTCGCAGGTTGACCTCGGTGCCGCCGCGCACGCGGGTATTCCGGTATTCAATGCGCCGTTCTCGAATACCCGCTCGGTCGCGGAACTGGTGATTGGCCAGACCGTCATGCTGATGCGCCGCATTCCCGAGAAGAGCCGTGCGGCCCATCAGGGGCAATGGCAGAAAAGCGCCAAGGGGTCGTTCGAGATCCGTGGCAAGACCATGGCCGTGATCGGCTACGGCAATATCGGTGCCCAGGTCGGCATCCTGGCCGAAGCCATGGGCATGCGCGTGGTGTTCTACGACATCCGTCCGCGCCTGTCGATCGGTGGCGCGGTGCCCATGCACTCGTTGGAAGACGCACTGGCGGCGGCCGATGTCGTAACGCTGCACGTACCGGCCACGCCGCAGACACGCAACCTGCTCAATGCCAAGGCGCTGGCGGGAATGCGTCCGGGCAGCATCCTGCTCAATGCGTCGCGCGGTACCGTGGTCGATATCGAGGCACTGGCAAAACTGCTCGACACGGGCCATATCGGTGGTGCCGCCATCGACGTGTTCCCGGAAGAGCCGCGCAGCAATGCCGATCCGTTCATCACGCCGCTGCAGGGCAAGCCCAACGTCATCCTGACCCCGCATGTGGGTGGCAGCACCGAGGAGGCCCAGGAGAACATTGGTGTCGAAGTGGCCACCAAGCTGGCCAATTTCCTTGAAACCGGTGCGACCATCGGCGCGGTGAACCTGCCGCAGATCCAGCCTAATCCGCTTGATTCGCCGGCCCGCGTACTCAATATCCACTACAACCGGCCCGGCACGCTGTCGCACTTCAACCAGGCACTGGCCGAGATCGGCGCCAATATCGAAGCGCAGCAACTGCAGACCGAAGGCGATATCGGTTATGCCATCACCGATATCAGCCTGGTGCCGCCGGCTGGCTGGGCGGAGCGCCTGATGGAGCATGAGGCCTTTATCCGCACGCGCGTGATCGTGGGCGCCTGACCCTGCGTGCCGCATGCGCACGATGCATGCGGCAGATGAAATCGGCGGATATGCGACGCCAGTCCGCCGATCCCTGATAGCCGCCACCCGGCGGCATTGTCATACTGCGCGAACAACCTCGCAGACCGGACATGACAGATCCGGCAGACATATTCAGGAGACAACTTTATGCAACGACGTCGCTTGCTTCGCATCGCGCTCGCCGCTACCGGTCTGGCGCTGGCACCAACGCTGTCCACCAGCGCTCTGGCAGCCGATGATTTCCCTACCCGCCCGATCAAGCTGATCGTGCCCTATGGCGCCGGTGGCGTGACCGACCAGGTGACGCGCGCGCTGGCCGATGCAGCGGGCCGCGAACTGGGCCAATCGATCGTGGTGGAGAACAAGCCCGGCGTCAGCGGCACACTAGGTGCCACGCAGATGGTGACTACCGAGCCCGACGGCTACACGCTGAGCATGGCGCCGGTGGTGATCTTCCGGCTGCCGCACGTGCAGAAGATGCGCTACGACCCGCTCAAGGACCTGACGTACGTGTCGATGATTGCCGATTACAACTTCGCCGTAGCGGTAAAGAAGGACGCGAAGTGGCAGACCATGCAGGAACTGATTGCCGATGCCAAGGCCGACAAGAAAGGCATCAGCTATGGCACCACTGGCATCTACGGCAGCCAGCACCTGACCATCTCGGAACTGGCGCGCGTATCGCAATCGAACTGGACACACGTACCGTACAAGGGCGATGCCGAAGCCATTACGGCACTGCTGGGTGGCTCGTCCGATGTGGCGGTACTTTCGAATACGCTGCTGCCGTATGTGCAGAGCGGGCAGATGCGCGTACTGGCCACGCTGTCCGAGAAACGCGCCGCGGATTTCCCGAATGCGCCAACGCTAAAGGAGATCGGCTATCCGGTCTGGTCGAACTCGCCGTTCGGCATCATTGGCCCGGCCAATATGAAACCGGCGGTCGTGAAGCGGCTTGACGAGGCCTTCCGCAAGGCGTTGACCGATCCAAAGTTCCTGAACGTGACACGCCAGTACGGCATGGTCACCAACTACATGAACCCGGAACAGTACGCGGCCTATGCGCAGAAGGCGTTCAAGAGCGAAGGCGAGATCATCGAGCGCCTGGCTGCCGCGATGAAGAACCAGTAGCAGGAATGGACGCCAGCGCACGAGAGATGCGCTGGCGGTCGCCGGTGGCGCTGCACGACGCTCAGGCCCCATCGAAGAACGGATTGCGCGGACGGTCGATCCGGTAGGTTGCCTGTCCACCTTGCACCGATGCCATCTTCACCACACGCGGCTGCGTTGCGGTCGATACGGTGGACGCAGTCGATACAGTCGTCGCAGCCTGAGCGGACAGTTTGGCTTCCGCCGCCTGGATATCGGCGGGATAGTCATTGCTGACCCGGAACGGATTGTAGCCGGCCTTCTCCACCTGCAGCAGATCCTTGCGAACCTGGGCACGCGTTTCGGGCTGCACCGCCGGAATGCCTTCGCTGGCGGCGACCTTGGCTTCCGCAGCCTGGATATCCGCCGGATAGTTGTCACTGTTGCCCGCGGGGTCATAGCCAGCCTTCTCCACACGGACAAGATCGGCTACCACCTGGGCGCGGGTCACAGGTGCCTGGATGCTTTGGGCGAAAGTCAGGGCCGGTACCGCAACAAGCGCGGCGGCGGCCAGCAGGTTCAACGTTTTCATGAGGGTGCTCCTTGTCAGAAGTTTGAACAACGACGCCTCTCAGCGTCTGCACCCATCATGCGCTGCAACAACGATCCACTCTTGCGCGATTGCACGGTATTGTTGCGATGTCACGGCTTGCGTTTGCGGTGCTGGCAAGTGCCTTCCTCCACATGCGCCCCGGGCCCCTGCATGGCCATCACGTCCTGCGGATTGCGCAGCGGACACGCCTTCAGCGACAGGCATCCGCAACCGATGCAGCCGTCGAGCTGGTCACGCAACATGGTCAACGTGCGGATGCGCGCGTCAAGGTCCTCGCGCCAAGCCGCTGACAGACGGCGCCAGTCGGCCACGGTAGGCGCCTTGCCAATCGGCAATTTTTCAAAGGCCTCGGCAATCACCGATAGCGGCAAGCCCATGCGTTGCGCCACGCGGATCACCGCCAGCCGGCGCAGGATGCCCCGCGGATAGCGACGCTGGTTGCCCGTGCTGCGCGCGCTTGAAATCAAGCCCTTCGATTCATAGAAATGCAGCGCGGATACCGCGATGCCACTGCGCTCGGCGACTTCGCCGACGGTAAGCGGATCGCGCGAGCGCTTGGGGCGCTCGGCAAGCTCGGTAACTGTAGAGGATTTTAGCTGGCGGGCCATGGTGACTGAAGCGAGTACTGAGGCAAGGACTGCGGTAAGAAACCGTACCGGCAGCATGGTAGCGCAATCGTGCTTGACCTCAAGTGCACTTTAGGTTTGATACTGGCGCCCCATCCATTGAGGACCCTGCAATGCTGCTTGAATCGCCCCGCGCACCCTACCTCGAATTTATCAATCCGCCCGATCTCTATGACCCACGCATCAACGGGTATTCCCACGTTGCCGTGGCCAACCACGCTGCAAAGATCATCTTTGCCGCAGGCCAGGGCGGCGAGGACATGTGTGGCGGCTTGCGCGCCGATTTCGCGGTGCAAGTCAAACAGGCGCTGGCCAACCTGCGCACCGCACTGCAAGCCGCAGGCGCCGATATTCCCGATATAGCCAAAGTGACCGTGATGATCGTCGACCACTCGATGGAGCGCCTGGCCATCTTCAGCCGCGCATGGCGTGAACTGCTGGGCGACTGGCCTGCGCCGGCGTGCACGCTGATCCCGGTGCCACGCCTGGCGCTGGACGGCATGCTATTCGAAATCGAGGCGGTTGCCGTATTGCCCTAGCTACCGTTCCGGGCCCTTGGTCATTTGGGGCGGTGCGGCCTTATCGCATGTCACGAATGGTTATCGGTGGAAGGCGCATCAGGGTCACGGCTACCGGGATCCAGCAGATCCTGACTGCCACCGCGCGGTGGCGCCTCGCTGCCCTGCGTGTCGCGTGCTACGGGAACATCGGGGTTGGATGCCCGGCGCGTTGCAACCGGGTCACGCTCATCACGTGCTTCGGCACCCGACGGTCCTTCCTGCTGCGTCGTGTTGTGTTCGTCGGCATTGCGGCGACGAGCCCGGTTGCGACGGCGTCGGGTACCTGCATAGGCGAATGGCATGGCGTCTCCTGCGTCTCGTTGTCATTGTCCAGGCGCGGCCGGCACGGACCACATGCCGGCCGGCGAGGCTGATCAGGTATCTGATTTGCCGGAAGTGGAACTGCCGCTCAAACCACCGAGGCCACCGCTGCCGAGCCCACTACCCAGGCTGCCGCTGCTGCCTGCGGCACTTGACGAAGCGGTACCCGTCGACGACCTGCCTTGCCCACTGTTTTCAGCAAGACCGCCGCCTGCCTGCGCCATCTGAGACAGGCTCGATGACCCGGAGCGACCGGCCGTTTCCCGTGTGACGCGAATCTGGTTGTGAACGTCCTTGACCCCGAACACGTCGTCGGCCATATCCTCGATCCGGTATTTCTGTTGACGGTCCTGCACGGTACCGCTCAACGTCACCACGCCCGCGCTGACCGCCACCTCGACTTCGCGCACATCCACGCGACTGCTCAGTGCCAGCCGCTCGCACAGATCCTCGCGAATCCGCTCGTCGGAACGTTGATAGCCTTTGGGACCAACCTGGCGCGCGCGCCTGGCCATTGCCGAACCACCGGCACCGCCATAACCGCGGTTCATGCTGTCGCGCTCGCTGGCGCCCGTGAAGTGTTCATACGCGCGATCGTCGGTGCGATCGTCGGAACCATAGCCGCGCTGTCCGCTGCGCATGCGATTGCCACCGTAACGATCTTCGCGCCGGTCCTGGCCCTCGAGCCAGTCCGCAGCCGCACCACGTTGCCATGTGCGATAGCTCTGACCTTCGGGCGGCTCGTAGTCCGAGACACCATAACCGCCGCGATAATGCGTGCGCATGTCAGGGGCCGGCAACGAACTGTCGCGCCATGCCTCGCGGCCACCCTGCCTCTGGTTTTCCCATCCGCCTTGACGGCTACCCTCACCACGCGAGCCGCCTCGCGCAGGCTGGTCCCACTGCGCACGCCCCTGACCCCACTCATCGCGCTGGCTGCCCTGCTGGCTGGACCATTGACTACCGCGTCCGGCTCTTTCCTCCTGATGCCAGTCCCCCCATCGTTCACGACCTTCGCGGCCTTCGCGACCGGCAGCCTCGTCCGATCCGAAACCGTAGCGTCGGCCCGCATCGCGATCTTCACGCTGTCGGCCTTCACCATATTCGCCATAGCGCCCTTCACCATACTCGCCACCCTGCGGTTGCGACTGACGTTGCGAAGGACGCTGCGGCTGCGCTTCATAGCCACCGTAGCCACTGGAGGAAACCGACGATGCGCTGCGCGCGCCGCCCGGTTGCTGACCACTGCCCTGCCAATCGCTGCCTGACCCGGGCTGAGAGCTGGCGCGCCCTTGCCAGTCGCTGCTACCGCCCTGCTGCCGATGCGTCAGCCAATCGCTGCTGAACTGCTCTTGCTGGCGTTGCCGCGACGGATACGACGCGCGACGTGTATCACGGCTGCTATCGTCGTCACGAGCGTTGTCACGATCCGTTTCATTGTTTCCGTAGCGGTCGTCGGAACCACTACCGCTGTTATGTCCCTGGTTCATGAGCGTCTCCGGTTTAGGGCAATACGGGTATGCCGACGCAAGTTCCGTACCGCGCCATTCGCGCTGTCCAGATGCGCTCCAGCCGGCGCGTTCCGCCCGAGACGAAAGCTCCTATTTACATGACCCTATAAATCCTGCAGGCGGCTCCCACAACCTGTAGTCGAGTTCCTACAGCCGATTCAGGCGCATGCCCCTGAGCGCGGGGGTACGTGGCACATATCGTGAAGACACCGTTACCAATATCGGGAGACGCAATATGAAACGCATCCTTGCCACCACCGCGCTGGCCCTGAGTTCGATTCTCTGTGTGCCCGCCATGGCGCAACAGGCTCCGGTCTCGCCCAACGCGCCGAATCCGAGCGCACCACCCGCCCCGGAAGGCCCAGCAAACCCCCGCAGCAATACCGCCCCGGGCACCATGCCGGGCAGTGCGATGAGCGGAAACATGAGCAGTGGATCGGGCATGCAGCACGATTCCACCAAGTCCACGACGAAGAACACCGGCGATCGGGCCAAGAAGCCGCGTCAGCAGAATGCGCCCCCCTACCCGACCGCGGATGCCCCTTCCGGCCCGAAGGGTGACTCACCCGATCCGGCACCGAAACAGTAACGTGATCGCGTAACACGGAATCTGCCAAGACGGTCCATACTGGTATTGCCGCGACTTCCCTTTCCCGGGGCTTCGCCCTTGCAAGTCACGGCGGGCGCGCCGCATTCAGGCTTTCGAGCCTGGATGCGGCGCGTTTTTTGCGTGTGTTGGTTTGTGCTTGTCTGGCTTCTTTTGTGCTTCTTGGGTGCGAGTGAAGTTACGCAACTGAATTTCGGATCTGCACAATATTAACCACGCCCGCGGTATCGAATCTCACTGTCTGGCCGCGTGCGTCATCTACAGTTAGAACGTGAATGAGTACGGGAACCGGAGACGTACATGGATGCACTGAACACCACACTGGCACGGCTTGCCCGTCTGGCACTGGCGTGTGCGGAATCATTGTCGGCCGTGGCCGCTTCCGCCCCGGACCCGCAGATCCGGGCAGTGCTCGCGCATCGGGCCAACATGCAGCGTTGTGCGGCAGCCGAGTTGGGCAGACGTGCCCAAGACGGTGCGCCCGCGGCACCGGAGCCATTCTCGGCAGGCCAGCGGCGCGGTGATCCGCCACACGTCTCGCCACCGGTTGAAATGGGAGAGTTGCCGTTGCTGCGCCATGCCACGCAGCAAGCTGCGCGCGCGGCAGCCGCTTACGGCGAGTTGCTGCGCGAGCCGCTGGCAGATGCCGAATTGCGACTGCTGCTGGCGCACTACTATCGGGGAGCCACCGAATTGCAACGGCTGCTTGAACAACGGGCGCTGGAATTCACGCCTTCGCGCACGCCGGGTGCTGCCGCCCGCCGTTCCGTGCCACCGCTTCATTGAACATGGAGGTTTCAGGACATCACGCCTGCCGATGTGCGGTAAGTTCCTGCTGAGGCTGGTAGGGACGAATCACGACTGCAACGTAGTCCTGGTCATCGGGATTGACTACCAGATAAACCAGGCCTGACATGACCAGCGCCACCTCGCCGATCTGCGCGGCAATCCTTGCAGCAATAAAGTACTGCAGCAGATGGGGATCGACACTGGCATCGATCGCGCGCGCAGCGACGGCGATTGTCGACATGCACTGCTCGGCAGCCCGACAGACCACCACCACTTCATCGATGGCATAGCCAGTCTGCGCAGCACGTACCAGCACCGAAATGCCTTCACTGGTCCTGGCGCGATGCCAGCCCGGTTTGGCGCGAAAGTCGGGGAGCTTGAGCTTGGCGCCGAGGTCGTGGGCCACGGCATTGAACTGTTGAGCGAAATCATGGGGACTGATACCCAGCAACTGCTTCTCGACCGGGGTCGACGATACGGCCACCGATGATGCCAGGCTCAGGGTGACCAGAATGCTGGAAAGGTTCATCGCTCGCTCCCTTGCGCGATCCACGCCACACGCCCTCGTGCACGCCTGCATACCGCAATTGCCGTTCCAGCCTCTTCCGGGCGACGGCACTGGCAGGGCGCATCGGGGTGGTCCCCTGTCATCACTATAGGCGTCGGGCGACACTCGTGGAAACCCGGATTGGACCACCCACTCTTCTGGCATGCAACTTGCCATTTTTGTACCTTCCAGCCACATCGAACCGACAGGAGTCATGATGAGCAAGATTTCTCGACGCAGTCATCCGGACATGCCGGTGGACGACACCGGCGCCAGCGATCCCGATAGCGTTCCCAGCACGCTCGATCCGGATCTGGAATACGAAGCCAGCGAGGAAATCGAACGTGAACTTGCCGATGCTGGACACAGGCGGCATATGGGATCCGACGATGAAATTCCAGAGGAAGAGATTTCGGACGAGGTGATCCACGCCGCCGAGGAATTGCCCTCGGATACACCCGTCGATCGCGCCGACCAGACCGACAAGCGGATGGAGACCCCGCCGAGCGGGCGCGACCTCTAACTGGAGCGGCCGGAGCAGCCTGATCAGCCGCGCTACGCGTCACCAGGACGAAAAAAGCCCCGGCAGGGCCGGGGCGCGCGGGTGGTCCGGAATGGCCGCGCGGTTGTTACTCGTTACTCGGATGCCAGCACGCCGTATGGTCGCACGTGAATCTGGTTGACCACGTCGGCAACGCCGTAGGTATCGTCAGCGATATCCTCGACTTCATATTTCATGCGCCGATTGTCAACGGTGCCGGTCAGCGTGACCACGCCGGCGGCAACCGTCACGGTCACGTCGCTGACATCCAGCGCCGGCGTATCCGCCAGGCGCTCGCAGACTTCCTCGCGCACCCGTTCATCCGAACGCGTGTAGTTCTTGGGACCGGCCGGCCTGGCGCCTGCATAGCCGTATGGCCCGCGCCGCTCGACGGATTCACCTGGACGCGGACGTTGACGGAAATTGCGTCCGCCCTCGACACCATAGTCTTCGTAGCCGCTGCCGTATCCGCTACGCGTGCCGCTCCAACGTTCATCGGGGCCAGCAGGCTGAGAAGGCTGCTCACGCGACGATTGCGAACCTGCGTGATAGCCATCCTCATAACCGCTGCTGTACGCGGTGACATAACCACGGCTATGCGGCGTGCTTTCATCGGGTGCTTCATCGTAGGTGGAGCGGCCGGGATAGTAGACCGTTGCGCCACGCGAACGCCATCCGCCACTCAGTTGTGCGGTACGGCCCTGGCGCCATGCGTTGTCATTACGAGGATCATCGTTTTGCCAACGCGGATCGCGCGCATCGCGGGTGGCGTACGGATCGTACGGATTGCGTTCACCGCCGTTGCCATACCGTCCGGCTGACAGGTCGCGACGGCGCCAATGACGGTCGTCGCCCGGCACGGGACCGTAGCCTTCCTCATAGCCTCCATACTGCTGGTCGGGCCGATGGCGACGGCCGTACTCGTCTGATCGCTTCATCGTCTTGCCTCCGTTGGACAGGGGCGCGTAGGCCCCGATACTCCAATGCGGGCAAGTTTCATACCGTCGCCGCAGGCCATGAAAAATGGCGCCTGAACCACCGGCGCCATGCAGTTTCTACAAATCCCGCGCGAATCATGCGCGCAGGTCTTGCGCGTCGATGTCGCAACCCGTGCCGTGAAGCTCGTTGTGTCTCAGGAAGACTTGCGGGCGCCTTGCATCGCCGCACTATCCGAGCTTTGCGGCGTCACCAGCCGCAGTCCGCTGGCCACTGCCGCGGCGGCGGCAAAGCCTGCGCCCAGCGCCAGGGCCAGCGTCGGACCATGCGATCCGGCAATGCCGAATGACAGTGCCACCAATGCCGCGCCAGTGGCCTGCCCCAGCAGACGCGCCGTGGCCACCACGCCACTGGCGCCGCCCGCACGTTCACGCGGCGCGCTGGCCATCAGCGCCTTCAGGTTCGGAGACTGGAAGAAGCCGAAACCCGCGCCGCAGATCGCCATCCGGATGCCGATATTGAGCACGCTGGCATCAGCCGGCATCATTGCCAGCGAAGCCATGCCCACTGCCATGATGGCCAGGCCGATGCCGCCCAGCAGGCCTGGTGGATAGCGGTCCGACAGGCGTCCGGCAATCGGCGCCATCAGGGCCACCACAGCCGACCACGGCGTCAGCAGGAAGCCGGTCTCTACCGGGTTGCGGCCAAGCACGTGCTCGAAGTAGAACGGCAGCGAAACAAATGCCAGGCCTTGCGCGGCAAACGAGCAGACGGCAGTCGCCGTCGACAGCGCGAACATCGGGCGCTTGAGCAGGTCGATCGGCAACATCGGCGCGGGATGGCCGCGCTCGCGACGCAGCAACAGCACAAATGACACCAGGAACACCGCGGCGGCGGCCACTACATATTCGGTAGGCTCACGTTGCACGCCTTCGCCCAGGGCGAAGATCAGTGCGGCAAACGTGATGGCGTTAAGCAGCGCCGCCACCGGGTCGAAGCCGTGCTGGCTGCGTTTGGTCTGTGGCAGCGACGGCCATGCAATAACCAACGCCAGCAAGCCGATTGGCAGGTTCACGGCGAACAGCCACGGCCACGGGCCGATGGAAAGAATCACGGATGCCACCGTGGGCCCAACCGCGAACGACACGCCTACCACCAGCGCATTGAGGCCGACGCCGCGCCCGAGCCGGTGAATCGGAAACAGCGCGCTGATCAATGCCGTGTTGACGCTCATGATGGCGGCCGCGCCAACGCCCTGCAGTAGCCGCGCCGCCGCCAGCGACGGCAGCGACCACGCCATCGCGCAAACCACCGATGAGACGATAAACACCATCACACCGCCCAGGTAGATGCGCCGGTGACCCAGGATGCCACCCAACGCGGCAAATGGCAGCAGCGTAGCCACCATGGCCAGTTGGTAAGCATTGATGATCCAGACCGAAGCGGCCGGCGTGCTGTTCAGGTCGGCGGCAATATTAGGCAGCGCGGTGTTGGCAATGGCCGTATCGAGCGTGGCCAGGGAGACCGCGATCATGATGGCGGCCATGCCACGCTTTTCGCGTGCGGTCATTGGACTATCGGGGGATTCCGCGGCTGGCGGGGTGCCGTTGGCTGGCTGGCTGGCGTGGTTCTGCACGATATCGATCCGGGGGCGGACTGGAACGGATGGGAGTCTGCGGCGCTGACCGCCGCAAAAAATCGTTGCAGCGTCAATTATCACCAGATCGAGACAATACGACAAAACGCCGGCGCGTGCTGGCAGCGCTTTGCCCTGGAATTACATGGATTTGAGTCGGATTCGGGCCCTTATGGCGCGATCGAGGTGACTTTCCACCCTTTTCTTGCAGAAACGCCGACCAACGTCGGTCAACCGCAGGTTGCCTGCCCTGTCAGTACGCGCCGTATTTCATTTGCACATCATCGACGCGATGCGTGCGGATGTTGTACAGGCACGTGTAGCGGAAGGTCATCGACTCGTCACTGGCATCGGGCTCGAAGGTACCCTCGCCGCTGACGGCGGTCTGGTTGGCGGTCGGCTGCGCGATACGCTCGCGGTCCGGCATCATCATGACGCTGCCGGGCTGCGGATAACGCGTCTTGACGGCATTGGCGACTACCTTCTCGCAGGCATTGCCGGCGGCTTCCAGCTGGGCGCGGCTGATGCCACCTCCAGGCGGCGTGGTGATGGTGGTCGGTTGTTGCGGCATGCGCTGTGGCGTCGGCGGGGGCATCGGTGTGCTGGCGCATCCGGCCAGCACAACGGCCAGGCATGTTGTTGCAACGGGGTAAAGACCGGCAAAACGATCGGCGAAACGATCGGCAAAACGAGAGCGTGGCATCGGGTCGTATCCGGAGTCGGCGAAAAACCGTCGGAAGACGGGGTGCGATGCCATCGACTCTATGCCAGAAATGCTCTCGGAGCAACCTGAGCGATCGTTGAGCGATCCCCGAACGATCGCTTTTTCCCGATGCTTGGCCGCGAGTTCGATGCTCAGGCTGTCGTCGCCGGGGTCTTGACCGGATTCGCCATATGCGATGCGGCAGACGACAGCCGCGCACGCGTACGCTCGTCCGCCGCCGGCCCGGGCTTGACCACATGCCGCTTGCCCATCTGCAGGGGCTCACCGTTGGTTGCATCGACCAGCAATGGCTCGACGACCTTGCCGGTATCGCGGTCCACAATCTGCACGCTGGCACCTTCCGGCGCGAAATTGCGATTCCCCCAGGCCAGCAGCGCCAGCAGTACCGGCCGGAAATCGCGGCCGCATTCGGTCAGCACGTACTCGTAGCGCGGCGGACGCTCCGAATACTGGCGCTTCTCGAGCAGTCCCTCTTCGACCAGGCCGTTGAGCCGGCGCGTGAGCATGTTTGGCGCGATATCGAGGTTGCGCTGGAATTCGTCAAAGCGCTTTGTGCCATAGAACGCATCGCGCAGAATCAGAATGCTCCACCACTCGCCCACGCGTTCAAGGCTGCGGGCAATCGGGCATTGCAGGTTTCGGAATGTCTTGCGTTGCATGTCGTTCGGACCCTTGTACGAAATTCAACTTCGATCATACCTACCTTTCAGTGGGCATCGGCTGATGGTGCCTTCGGCGGCGCCACCTTTCTCATCAACGGTACCAGCACCAGGGCGCCCAGGAAGCAGGCCATGATGACCAGGAACGTGTCGCCAAACGTCTGCGTCTGGGCTTCGCGCAAGGCCAGCAGCGACAACTGCTTCAACGCCGCGGCATGCGCCTCGATCGCGCTGTAGCCCGCCGACAGGTATTGTCGCGCCACGCCGTCGAGCAGGCCACCCATGGCCTCGTTGCTGGCGTTCAGGTGCTCGGCCAGGCGGAAGAAATGCAGGTTGGTGCGATCGTTCAGGATCGTCGCGCACGCGGCAATACCGATCGCGCCACCGAGGTTACGCATCAGGTTGAACAGGCCCGACGCCAGCCTGAGCCGCTCCGGCGCCAGGCTGCCCAATGTCAGCGTGACCACCGGCGCCACCGCGAACTGTTGCGCGGCGCCGCGCAATGCTTGCGGCAGCAGCAGTTCCTTCCAGCCCCAGTCATGCGTGATCGGCGTGAAGCACCACATCGACAGGCCGAACATCGCCAGCCCGAACATCAGCAGCCAGCGCAGATCAACGCGGTTGCCCAGGTACGTGTAGAGCGGGATCGACGCAACCTGGAACAGGCCCGTGGAAAATACCGCGAGCCCGATTTCCAGCGCGCTGAATCCGCGTACACGTCCCAGGAACAACGGAGTCAGGTACACCGTGGCAAAGATGCCGATGCCGGTCACGAACGAAAACAGGCAGCCCAGCGCGAAATTGCGCTGCTTGAGCGCGCGCAGGTCCACCACCGGTTGCGCATGCGTGAGGCTGCGCCAGATGAACGCCACCCCCGACAAGCCGGCAATCCAGGCCGTGGTCAGGATCACGGGGTCGCCGAACCAGTCCCAGCGCGGCCCCTCCTCCAGCGTGTATTCGAGGCAGCCGAGGAATGCGGCCATCATGGCCATGCCAAGATAGTCGGCACCGCGCAGCAACGACAGGTTCGGCTTGTCGATCTTGACCAGCAGCGGCACCGCGATGGTGACGAACAAGCCCGGCACGAGGTTGATGAAGAACAGCCAGTGCCACGAGAAGTTGTCGGTGATCCAGCCTCCGACCGTGGGCCCCAGCGTCGGCGCCAGCGATGACAAGCCGCCTACGGTGGCGGCCGCGATCACGCGTTGCGGCCCCGCGAAGAACACAAAGGCCGTGGTGAATACCATCGGGATCATCGAACCGCCCAGGAAACCCTGCGCGGCGCGGAACGCGATCATGCTCTGGATATTCCAGGCCAGCCCGCACAACATGCTGGTCACCGTGAAGCCTGCGGCCGAGGCTGCGAACAGCCAGCGCGTGGACATCACACGCGACAGCCAGCCCGACAACGGAATCACGACGATCTCGGCAATCAGGTAAGCGGTCTGGACCCAGACCGTCTCATCGGCACCGGCGGACAGGCCGCCACCAATATCGCGCAACGATGCCGACACGATCTGGATATCGAGCAGCGCAATGAACATGCCCACGCACATCGTGGCAAACGCAAACACCTTGGCGCCCATCGACAACTCGCCCGGCGGGGTCAGCAAACCACCCTGCCCCACCGGCGCAAGCGGTACGGCTGGTGGAACCGAAGCCACCGCGCTGCCGCCGCTCATGGCTTCACCTGCGCGACGGTGGATGCCTTGTGTTCGGCGCCGCTGCGACCATCCACTTCGGCCGTTACCGACAAGCCGGGACGCAGCAGACCCAGCCTGGCATCCTGCTCGTCGAGCACGATGCGCACCGGCACCCGCTGGACGATCTTGGTGAAGTTGCCCGTGGCATTCTCGGGTGGCAGCACGCTGAACTGCGCGCCGGTGGCTGGCGCCACGCTGGCAAGCCGGCCGTGGAATACGCGGCCCGGCAGGATGTCGGCCACGATCGTCACGCGCATGCCCGGTGACATATGCGCCAGCTGGCTTTCCTTGAAATTGGCATCGACCCACAGGCCGCTGGCCGGCACGATCGACATCAACGCGCCACCGCTCGCTGCGTACGCGCCCACCCTGGCCCGCCGATTGCCAATCGTGCCATCGACCGGGGCACGCAATTCGGTGTAGCCGACATTGAGCTTTGCCAGATCGCGTTCGGCAATGGCCTGCGTCAGGGCCGCCTGGGCCTGCTGCTTCTGCGTGGCAATCACATCGAGCTGGCGTTGCGACGCCACCAGCGCTGCCTGTGCCTTGTCTCCATTGGCGCGCGACTGCTTGTAGTCGGCGTCGGCCTTCTGCGAGCTCTGCACCGATACCGCTTCCTTGGCAACCAGGCTCGCGTAGCGTGCCTGATCGTCGCGTGCACGTACGGTCTCGGCATCGGTTGCGGATACCGCAGCCCGGGCCTGCCCAATTACCGCTTCCTGCAGCCGCTGCGTGGCATCGAGGTTGGCCAGCAGCGCTTGCTGCGCGGCAATCGCCCCTTCAGCCTTGGCCAGTACCGCCCGATAGTCGCGATCGTCGATACGTGCCAGCAAGTCGCCCGCATGCACGGCCTGGTTATCGGTCACCAGCACCTCGGTCAGATAGCCAGGCACCTTGGGGCCGATCACGGTCACGTCACCGCCCACGTATGCGTCGTCGGTTTCCTCCATGAAGCGTCCAGTGTTCCACCAGTGCGTGGCGTAGGTAATCAGGCCGCCGGCAACAACCGCCACGGCGACGATGGTCGCCAACCGTTTGCGCCCGAGACCGGGTCGCGTGGCGGGAATGGATTCCGAAGGCGCGCGCTCGGCGACTGTGCTGCTGGACATAGGGTGTTCCTTGAATGCGAGATCTGGAGAAAACGATGCGTGGAGCTGTGCAAGCATCTGGTCGCGTTTGGCGTGTACCGCGTGGGGCGGACTCTGCGAATTCGACTTGCTTTCACAATGCAAGTGAGTATAGTGACGTAACTATCGTTATGCAAGTTACTATGTTCGCCATGCCCGTCAAGTCACTTCCCGCTTTGATTCGTCCACTCTCGGTGGTGCTTGCCACCATGGCGCTTGCCGCTTGCGCGGTTGGCCCCGACTACCGCCAGCCCGATCTGGCCGTTCCGGCCACCTATCCGCATGCGGACCGGCTTGCGGAACGTCAGACCACGCTCGGGGCGCCCGCACTGGACCAATGGTGGACTGGGTTCGATGACCCGGCGCTGACCCGGATCGTGCAACGTGCGCTGGACCAGAACCTCGATCTGGAAGCGTCACTGGCGCGCGTGGCGCAGGCACGCGCCGCGGCCCAGGAGGCTGGTGCGGCGCTCTATCCCGAAGGCAGCCTTGGCGCCAGCGTCAGCAAGCAGCGTCAATCGCTGGAGAGTCCGCTGGGCAAGTTGGGAAGCGCGATGCCTGGCTATGACCGCAACCGCACCGTCTACGATGTGGGCGCTGCAGCCAGTTGGGAGATCGATGTTGCGGGCGGTTTGCGGCGCGGCGCCGAAGCCGCGACGGCTGAAGCGCAGGCGGCCGACGCCGACCATCTGGGCGTGCGGATCACGGTAGCGGCCGAGGCCGCCGATGCCTATTTCCGCGTACGCGGCGCGCAACGCCGCATTGCGATTGCCGAGGACCAGATCCGCACCAATGGCCGGTTGCTCGATCTGGTACGCACGCGACAAAAGGACGGCTTGTCCGCACGTCGCGAAGTGGCGCAGGCCGAAGCACTGGTGGCCCAGGCGCGCACCACGGTGCCGCCGCTGCGCATCGAGTTGCAGACCCAGCTGAATCGCCTCGATGTACTGATGGGCGCCCAGCCTGGCACCTATGCCAGTGAACTGGCTACCCTGCCCGAAGCTTCGGCCGTGCCCGCCATCTCTGCTGCGGAGGGCCCGGGCGGGCTGCTACGACGTCGACCCGATGTCATGGCGGCGGAACGCCGGCTCGCCGCAACCAATGCACGCATCGGCGTTGCCACCGCCGAGTACTACCCCAAGGTGTCGCTCTCGGCGCTGCTTGGCTTTGAAAGCTTGTCCGCCAGCAAGCTGTTCACCGCGCGTGCCTTCCAGCCTGCCGCAACGGCCGGCCTGCGCTGGCGACTGTTCGACTTCGGCCGCGTCGATGCCGAAGTCAAACAGGCGCGCGGCGCCAATGCCGAAGCGTTGGCCCAGTACCGCCAGTCGATGCTGCGCGCCACCGAGGATGTCGAGAATGCCATCGTCACGCTGACCGAACTGGAGCAGCAGTCGGTCGAACTGCGCGCCGAGGTCGATGCGCATGTTCGAGCGCGCGATGCGTCCGAGGACGCCTACAAAGGTGGCGCGGTCAGCCTCTATGAAGTCCTCGACGAAGACCGGCAACTACTGGCCGCACGTGACCAGCAGGCGCGCGTGACCGCCGACAATGCACGCGCAGCGGTAGCCACGTTCCGGGCGCTGGGCGGCGGATGGTGAGCAACCACGGCGCTTCAACGTCCATTACCGGATGCCTTCAGCGCCTGCGCAAGAACCCGCGCCACATGAATGGCCTCGGTATCGGCGCCGTCGTGAATTTGATGCCGGCAACTGGTTCCGTCCGCCACGACCCACGCATTCTCCGGGCGCTTTCTGACCGCCGGCAACAATGAGAGCTCCGCCATGGCCCTGGACGCCTCGATGTGTTCGGCTTCGTAGCCAAAGCTGCCCGCCATGCCGCAGCACGATGATTCGATTGGCGAGACCCTGAGGCGTGGAATCCAGTTCAGGACGATCTGCACGGGGGTGAAGGCATCGAATGCTTTTTGGTGACAGTGGCCATGGACCAGAACCTCAGGTGTGTCGATGCCGGCAAGTTCAAGTTCGAAACGGCCCGCCTGCTTCTCGCGCACCAGGAATTCTTCGAACAGGAACGCATGCGCGGCCAGACGCACCGCCTGTTCACCGTATCCATATCCCAGGAACTCGTCACGCAAGGACAGCAGGCACGAGGGCTCCAGCCCCACCACGGGCACGCCGCGCTCTACAAAAGGCATGACCGCCTCCAGCAAACGCTTCGCTTCCGCCTTGGCTTCATCTACCAGACCCGCCGACAGGAAGGTCCGGCCGCAGCATAGCGGACGCTCGCCCTCACGGGAGTTGAAGTGGACCGTGTACCCTGCCGCCTCGAGTACCTGCTGGGCGGCCCGCGCGTTCTCCGGCTCCATGTAGTTGCTGAATGTATCGACAAACAGGAGCACTTCCTTGCCTGCCCCGGCATTGGCGGCATTGGCGGCATTGGCGGGATTTACGCCACGTATGCCGGAAAGGAACGGTTTCGCAAAACGTGGCAACGACCGGGCCTGCGCCAGCCCGAGTGAGCGCTTTACCAGGCCGGCGGCAAACGGGATGCGCTCGGCTAACGAAAGGACACCCCTGAGTTTGCTCGCGAGCGGCGCATAGCGCGGCATATAGGCCACCATCTTGTCGCGCAATGAGGTGCCATGCACCTTGGACCAGGCATTGCGGGCCTCGATCTTGAAGCGCGCCATGTCGATGCCAGTTGGACAGTCTCTCTTGCAACCCTTGCAGGACACGCAGAGATCCAGCGCTTCCTTGACTTCAGGGCTTGCCAGCCCCTCGGTACCGAGCTGACCCGACACAGCAAGCCGCAGCGTATTGGCGCGACCACGCGTCAAGTGTTGCTCATCCTTTGTCACGCGATAGCTGGGACACATGGTTCCAGCATCGAATTTTCGGCAATGGCCATTGTTGTTGCACATCTCGACCGCAGCGGCCAGGCCGTGGGCCTTGTCATAGCCCGTGCCAGGCGCCGATTCCTCGCCCGTCAATGGATCGCGCGTGACATTCCACGCCGACCAGTCCAGCGCCGGGTCGATGGGCAATGCGGAATAGCCGGGAGCGAAGCGGAAATTCTCGCGGGCATCCATGCGAGGCGGGCGAACGATCTTGTCCGGATTGAAGCGATTATCCGGATCGAAAATGTCCTTGATCTCGGCAAACGCGCGATTGATCCGGGGACCGTATTGCCAGGACACCCATTCACCACGGCACAGGCCATCGCCATGCTCGCCGGAGAACGCACCTTTGTACTCGCGAACCAACTCGGCAGCCTGCCCGGCAATCTCCCGCATGTGCAGCGCGCCATCGCGGCGCATGTCGAGCACCGGCCGGACGTGAAGCGTGCCGACACTGGCGTGCGCGTACCAGGTACCTTCCGTTCCATACTTGTGGAAGATCTCGGTCAGGCGCCGCGTGTATTCGGCGAGATGTTCGAGTGGCACCGCGCAGTCTTCAATGAAGGATACCGGCTTGCCATCGCCCTTCATGCTCATCATGATGTTCAGGCCCGCCTTGCGCACGTCCCACAATGATTTCTGGGCCTTCGGGTCCGACATGCTGACAACGCTCCCGGGCAACCCAAGATCGCTCATCAGCGTGACGAGTTCATCGAGCTTGCTCAACAGCACGCGATGGTCATCCCCCGCGAACTCCACCAGCAAGATCGCCTGAGGATCGCCCGCCAGCGCGGTTTCAATGACCGGCCGGAATGCAGGATTCTCCATGGACAAGTCAATCATCGTCCGATCCACCAGTTCCACCGCAACAGGCTTGAGCTTGACGATGTGCTGCGTCATGTCCATTGCCTGATAGAACGTCGGGAAGTTCACCACGCCTAGCACCTTGTGCTGGGGCAGCGCGGACAGCTTCAACGTCAGTTGCCTGCTGTAGGCCAGCGTGCCTTCCGAGCCCACAAGTATGTGTGACAGGTTTGCGTGCCCATCGTCGGTGTACTGCCGGGGGTTCTGGCAATCGAAGAGATCGATGTTGTAGCCGGCTACACGGCGTAGAACCTTGGGGATGCGCTCCGCGATTTCGTCGCGCTCGCGCTTCGCGATCCGGGCCAGTTCCGCGGCAATGCCCTGCACCCGCGGATCCGTTACAGGGGCGGCAAGCGAACCAAAATGGCAGTGGCTTCCATCGGCCAGAATGGCATCGATGGCAAGCACGTTGTGCACCATGTTGCCGTACTCGATGGATCGGGAGCCACACGAGTTGTTACCAGCCATGCCCCCGATGGTGCACTGTGCGCCCGTTGAGACATCGACGGGAAACCAGAGGCCATGTGGCTTCAGCCAGGCATTGAGGTGGTCCAGCACCATGCCCGGCTCTACGACGATCGTGCGTGCTTCGGCGTCGAAAGAGATGACCTTGTTGAGCCATTTGCTGTTGTCGATGACAACGGCCTCCCCGACGGTCTGACCGCACTGGCTTGTGCCGGCGCCACGGGCGAGTACCGGGACCTTCTCGTCGCGAGCAATATCGAGGGCGGTCAGCAGATCCTGCTGGTCGCGCGGTACCACCACGCCCATTGGCATGATCTGGTAAATCGACGCATCCGTGGAATAACGGCCGCGACTGGCACGATCGAACAGTACGTCGCCGCGCAGTTCCTTGCGCAGTCGCGTCGCAAGCGGCGACAAGCTCGTGGCCATGGACGGCGGGAGCAGATGAATTGGCTTGACCAAGGACGATGGGGAACTCATAGCAATACCCGAACTGGAATGAAATGCAGGGTTACGCAAGGACGACAGACACGGCGGGAAGCCCCGCGATGCGTCCCTCTACGACACCCGGGTTCTGAGGGAAAAACATGCCGGTGTAGGAACCCGTGGTGACCAGTGTTCCCGTTGGCAATGACATGCCACGGCCGGTAACGTGGTTCACCAGCCATGTCAGTAGCAGGCGCGGATCGCCGGCCGGATTGGCTGGCAGCGACTTCAGGATGTCGACACCATCGAGCGTCAGGCTGATGCTCGGGTCCAGATAGGGAAAGTCGACGTCGTACGGTGCGTCTTCTCCAACAATCAGCGCACCGTGATTCTGGAAATCGACAAGCTGCAAGAGCTTGTCGACGTCTGGCCATGAACAATATCGGCTGGTAACGATCTCGATGGTGGCGGCCATGGATCGGATAGCTTCCATCACCTCTGCCTCGGCATAGCCTTCCCGCCTTGGGGAGAACGAGCGGCCCAGCCGAAATGCAATCTCCAGCTCCACCCCAAGTACGGGAAAATCGATGGCATCGAGTTGGTGGCCGCTCTCGCATACGCCGCGGGCAAGCAGCGGCGCCGCGTTCGCCGGGCCACCCGGGCTCCTGGCGCCGACCTTCCACCCGCCCACCTCCGCGCCGTGGGCGTCTAGCAATGCCTCCTGCATGGCATATGCCATTGCCGTGCTCTGTGGAAGCGCCTCGGGCGCAAGCGCCGGGACGTCGAGCGTGCCGTTGGCGGCGGTCGCCAGTTGTTCTACAAGCATGCGGTGTTCGGGGGTGGATAAGCGAAAGGTCATGGCGCTGTCTCGATGATCGAAATACTGCGGATGTCAGACGCGTGATCGCGCTGTGTTTGGGGTAGCCGGGTTTTCGTCCTGCTCGAAACGCTGTTCGGGCTGCATCCGGAAAGCCAGCACCACACCTATCCCCATCAGGATCATGCTGCCGACGAACGGCAGTTCCCAACTGCCATACTTGTCGATCAGGTATCCGGAAAGCACCGGGGAAATGATGGCGGCCAATGCCGAACCAGAGTTCATCATGCCGCTTGCCGTACCCGAGTGATCGGGGGCGATGTCCATCGGAACGGCCCACATCGGCCCAATGGTCATCTCGGCAAAGAAGAAGCCAGCTGCCAGACAGCCCATGGAGATATAGAGGTCATGGGTGAATATGAGCGGCAACAGGGAAACCATGGTCAACAGCATGCAGACCGCCACCATCCAGCTTCTGGCGAGCTTGAGATTGCCGGTACGCTCGTAGAGCTTGTCGGTGACGATGCCACCCAACGTGTCGCCGACCACGCCGGCGACGAACACGGCCGAGGCAAAGATGGCGGACTTCTTGAGGTCAAGGGAATAGCTGTGCAGGAAGTACTGGGGAATCCAGCTCAGGAACAGCCAGAGCGTCCACCCGTAGCAGAAGTACACAACGGTGACAGGCGCCATCCGGGCAAACAGCCGCTTCCAGGGCACCGCGGTGTTCTTCTTTTTCGGCTCGGGAAGCGCGGCCAGCTCCTGAGGCGTGATGCGCGGATGATCCTTGGGGAATTCCGTGAAGGTGATTGCCCAGAGTGCCACCCACACAAGGCTGATGACGCCGCAGATATAGAACGACTCGCGCCAGCCATACACCGCCATGATCGCAACGACCGCGGCCGGCGCAACCGCGTTACCGACCCGGGCACATGCATGGGTAATGCCTTGCGCAAATCCGCGCTTTTCCCTCGCCACCCAGCGCGACATCGCCGCGGTTGCCGCCGGAAAGGTTGCACCTTCGCCAAGCCCCAGAAGCAAACGGGCGGCAAGCAGCGAAACCAGGCCCCCGGCAAGGCCGGTCAACAGTGTGGCAATGGCCCAGAGCACACCGCAGACAAGCAAGGTTCGCCGCGCGCCAAAGCGGTCGCTAACCCAGCCGCCAATAATCTGGAATACCAGGTACGGATAGGCAAATGCCGAGAAGACCAGTCCGATCTCGGTCTTGTTGAGGCCGAACTCCTGGCCGAAGCCCGCGGCTGCGGTGCTAACGTTGACGCGGTCCAGGTACGTAATGAAATACATGATGCACAGCATTAATAGAACAATGCTTGTGGCACGGAAGCGCTTCATGATTCTGTCTCCGGGAAATCATTTGGCAATCGTCGGGGGCAATGCCGTACCCGCTCCTGGCTCTGCGGCGGATGCGGTCCGGCAATGTCTGGCGCGGCGAAGCCGCTCCCTACGCCACCCATGGCGGCGTAGTTGCATGGCGTTTGGAAGAGGGAATGCGCGCGATGAACTGCGCGGGGTGCTCCCGTCGATCAGGCGGCGATCCTGAGCGCTGGAACTTTCTCAAGGGAGGACAGGTAGTCCATGGCAGCTGCGACGCCGCCGCCGGCGAGCTTGACGCCGGCCATCTTCAGACCCATCTCGCAGCCCGACAGGGTGGCCATCAACATGAGATCGTTGCAGTCGCCAAGATGGCCAATCCGGAACATCGTGCCGCGGATCTTGCCGAGCGCCTGCCCCAACGACATGTCGAAACGCTCGTAGATGATCTTGCGCACGGCATCGGCGTCCACGCCTTCCGGCACACGCACGCCGGTCAACACGGGGCTGTAAACTTCAGGATCCACGCATTGGATCTCCAGTCCCCATGCACGCACCGCACGGCGCGTGGCCTCGGCGAGTCGCTGATGACGGGCAAACACATTGTCCAGGCCCTCCTCCAGGATCATGTCCAGAGCCTCCGACAATCCATAGAGCAAGTTGGTATTCGGGGTGTAGGGCCAATAGCCGGTCTTGTTGGCCTCAATGATTTCGTCCCAACCCCAGAACGCGCGTGGCAAGCGTGCCTGTTTGCTTGCGGCAATCGCCTTGGGCGACAGCGCATTGAAGCTGATGCCCGGTGGCAGCATCAGACCTTTCTGCGATCCCGACACCGTCACGTCAACGCCCCACTCGTCGTGCCTGTAGTCGGCCGAGGCCAGGCCGGAGATGGTGTCGACCAGCAGCAGCGCCGGATGGCCCGCAGCATCGATAGCACGGCGAACGGCGGCAATATTTGAGGTGACGCCCGTCGAGGTCTCGTTGTGCACCACGCAGACCGCCTTGATCGTGTGTCCGGCGTCTTCACGCAGACGCGCCTCGATCTTGTCTGCCTTGACGCCGTGTCGCCAACCTTCAATGCCGGGCAAGCCCAGAAACTCCGGCTTCAGGCCCAACGCTTCGGCCATCTTTTTCCAGAGCGTTGCAAAGTGGCCCGTCTCGAACATCAGCACGGAATCGCCCGGGCTCAGGGTGTTCGTCAGGGCGGCTTCCCATGCACCCGTGCCGGAGGCCGGGTAAATGATGACCGGATGCTCGGTCTTGAAGATCTTCTTGATATCAGTGAGGACCTTGCGGCCCAAGGCGCCGAATTCGGGGCCGCGATGGTCAATGGTGGGATAGCTCATCGCCCGCAAGATGCGGTCCGGCACTGGGCTCGGACCGGGAATTTGCAGGAAGTGGCGGCCGGAAGGGTGGAAATCGAGCTTGATCATTACGTCTCTCCTGGGTGAATTGAATTATGAATTTTGAATTCAAAATACTTTAGCACCCGGTTTCCGGAGACCTCAAGGTAAACTTCTCGCTCGTAAACCCGTATGAACATGGGTTTCCTGCTTTGGGCTACAATGCGACCCAGCGGTCCCACCAAGGAACTTTGAATGCAAAATCCTCTTAACGATGGCGCTAGACAAGCGGCATTGCTCCCGAAAGTGGAGCGCATGCGTCTGCACGACACCGTCGTGGAGCATTTGCGCCGCTTTATCGTCGAAGGCGTGTTGTCACCAGGCATGAAGCTCAACGAACGTGAGCTTTGTGAAACGCTCGGCATTTCCCGAACGCCTTTGCGCGAGGCACTCAAGGTGCTGGCAGCCGAAGGGCTGATTGATTTGTTGCCAAACCGGGGCGCCTCGGTCTCGCGCTTGAGCGAAGGCGAGGTCTGGGAGATGTTCGAGCTGATGAGCGGGCTGGAAGCGTTTGCCGGCGAGCTGGCTTGCGAACGCATCACGCCTGCCGAACTCGCCGAGATCAAGGCCCTGCACTACTCGATGCTGGCCTGCAAAGTGCAGAACGACCTGCCGGGCTACTACGCCCGGAACCAGGAGATTCACAATCGCATCGTGGCCGCGGCACGCAATGCCGCATTGAGCCAGACGTACCAGTCGATGAACCATCGCCTGCAGGCCCTACGGTTCCGCTCCAATCATCAGACCGACAAATGGGACCGCGCCGTAGAGGAGCACGAAGGCATGATCGGCGCGTTGGAAGCGCGCGACGGACGGAAACTGGCTGGCATTCTGCGTCACCACCTGCTTGAAAAGCGGGACGCCGTGATGCAGATCCACCAGGACCCCATAGGCGACCAGATTCCGCAAAACGGCTAACCGATCCTGCCCAAAAAAAACGTCGCAACCCGTGAGAGTTGCGACGCCTGAATGCCTGCGCGCGTAGTGGAGTCCTCGCGCCGGCCCCTCGCTTACTGCTTGCTCAGAAGATGTGCCGCAGACCCAGCGATACGCCAAGTTGGCCGCTTGCATCCGGCGTCTTGTAGTACACCTGCGACGTCGCCGGCAGGTAGCCTACCGACTGGCCATTGGGCAGGTAGGCGATGTTGTCCCAGTTCAGCGACGCATTGCGCGCATAGTTCACCGCGAAAAACACATCGGTACGCTTGGACAGGCTGTAGTCCGCCATCGCCAGATACTGCTGCGGATTCTTCGGATTGGTCTTCACACCGCCGATCGTGGCGGACTTGATGTCGTCGTAGTAGTAGGCCAGCGACAAGCGCAGCGCGGCCGTGGCATCCCAGTTCACGCCGAGCCAGTACATGTCGTCACGATGCGGCAGCAGCGTCGGCGTACCGGTGGCCGGTGCCACGGAATTGCCCCAGCGATAGCCAGCCACCATCTTGACCGGCCCCAGCCGGTAGCTGGCGCCAACCGTGGCACGCATGTCACGGCCATAGTCGTTCGAGCCAGACGTACCCGCTGCCTGCGCGGTATTGAGCGTCTTGACTTCGTCGTACGCAGCAGCCAGGCCGAGCGGTCCGCTCGAATACGACAGGCCCACGCCGTAGGCCGAACCGGCCGCGAAGGTGCCCGAGCGCTCGCCAAACGACCAGTGCCCGATGGCCGTCACCGGACCGAAGGTGCCCTGGTACTGCACCATGTTGTTCTCACGGAAGTTCGGGCCTGCGATACCGACCACAGGCTCGAACTCCGGCGCATAGGCAACGGGCGTGAAGCTGCCCATCGTCAGGAACCCGGACGTGTACTGGCGGCCAAACGTTACCTTGCCCCACTGGTTCTGCAGCCCGACAAACGCCTGGCGGCCAAACAGCAGTCCGCCGTTGCCCATCTTGCCATCGTCGGTGTTGAACTGGTTTTCGAGCACGAACAGGCTCTTCAGGCCACCGCCGAGATCTTCCACGCCGCGCAAGCCGAAACGCGACTGGGCAATGCCCGACGAGTTCATGAACACCGCGGAACCGCTGCCCGGCGTCAGTACGCCGTTGCTGGTGTTCTGTACGTGATTGACATACTGGATGCTCGTGGTCACGACGCCATAGAGCGTCACGGACGATTGGGCCCAGGTTCCCGGCGCCAGCAGTGCGCCGGCCATGGCGGCGAACAGCGTCTTTTTTTTCATGTAGTGCTTCCGTGTTCTGGTGTGGTGGCTGATGGCGCCAGCAGTCTCCTCCTTCCAGCGCCTGCGTTGCGACCCTTGTCGATCGCTTGTGCCAATTTAATCCCTCGTATTAAATTGGCATGATGCGCAGGCTAACGGCATCCGTGGATTCAGATACCTAGGGCTTTCCCGAACGGAGCGCACATTTGCAGATAATCCGACGCTTACCCGATGTCGGACGTCAGATTTTTACGTATCCTTGCGGAGCTTTCATTTTCATAACGACAAGCCTGCACGGCCTGCCAGGCCAACCAGGCATGCAAGTACTTCCATGAAGCTCAAGCAAGCGCGCGACATTTTCGCGGACGAGCCACCGACACCGGCCCCGGGCAAAACCCGCCGGGCCGCCAGCGCCGATGCAGATCGCGCGGCCAACACGGATCCCGCGGCCGCTGACGGCCATGACACCGATGACGGTCTGACCGATACCGCTCGGCGCATACTGGAAATCGCCGAGCGCCTGTTCGCCGAACAAGGCGTGGAACAGGTGCCGCTACGGCAGATCGTGGTGGAAAGCGGGCAGCGTAACCGCTCGGCGCTGCACTACCACTTCGGTTCTCGCGAGGCATTGGTCAGCCATCTGCTGAACCGGCGCCTGCATCAGGTGAACCAGGTGCGCCACCGCCATCTCGATCAACTTGAGGCACAAGGCCGTCCGATCGATATCCACGGCGTGGTCGAGGCCACCATCCGCCCGCTGGTCGAAGTGGTATTGCATACGGAATGGGGCACCAACTACCTGCAGGTATTGGCGCAGACCACGTTCAGTCCGGGCCTGCTCAACAAGGGTCTGGTCGACAAGACCGCGATGAGTGCGTTGTATCGCGTGCGCGAGCACGTCTACGGCTTGCTGCCCGATGTACCGCGCAACGTCATGAAGCTGCGCATGATCTGGTTCATGGACACGGTGGTCTACTCACTGGCCCACTGGGTGCGCGAGCGCGGCAAGCGCGCGCGCACCGAGCCCCCGGTTGAGGAACTGGTGGACTTCTGCGCGGCGGCCCTGGCAGGACCAAGGCCACCGCCCACCCCCAGGGCCGCGCGTTCGCGCTGATCAACCCGCGGCGCGTGCCTCTGCCGGTGCGGTGCGGGCCAGGACCGGCACCAGCGCCGCCCCGGTATGGCTGGCCTTGATGCGCGACAGCGCTTCCGGATCGGCCGCACCGACAATGGTGCCGCCATTGGCGCCGCCTTCGGGACCGAGATCGAGGATCCAGTCCGCCTCGGCGATCACGTCGAGATCGTGTTCGATCACGACCACGCTATGGCCGCCATCGGCCAGCCGGTGCAGTACACGAATCAGCCGCGCCACATCGGCCATATGCAGGCCCACGGTAGGTTCGTCGAGCACATAGAGCGTGTGCGGCGCCTTCTGGCCGCGACGCGTGATGTCGTCGCGTACCTTCGACAACTCCGTCACCAGCTTGATGCGCTGCGCTTCGCCTCCCGATAGCGTCGGCGATGGCTGCCCCAGCGTCAGATAACCCAGCCCCACATCCTTCATCAGTTGCAGCGGATGCGAGATCTGCGTGATGGCGGAGAAGAAGTCCACCGCCTCGTCGATTTCCATGGTCAGCACATCGCCGATATTCTTGCCGCGCCATGTAACCGCCAGGGTTTCCGGATTGAAGCGCTGGCCATGGCACACGTCGCACGGCACCTTTACGTCGGGCAGGAAACTCATGCCGATCGTGCGCACGCCCTGCCCTTCACAGGCCGGGCAGCGGCCGTCGCTGGTATTGAACGAGAAGCGCGAGGCGCTGTAGCCGCGTGCCTTGGCTTCCAGCGTTTCGGCAAACAGCTTGCGGATCGCATCCCATACGCCGATATAGGTTGCCGGGCACGAACGCGGCGTCTTGCCAATCGGGGTCTGGTCCACTTCCAACACACGGTCGATCGATTCCCAGCCGCTGATGCTTTCGCAACCGTGCCAGGCGTGGTCAACCGTGAGCGCCCGCGTTGCGGTGGGCTTGCCAGCCTTCTCCGCCGCAGCACGTGCGCGCCGCGTGGCCGGCGACGACATCACCGAACGGCCCACCGCGTCGAGCAGGTTGGTCATCAGCACATCGCGCGCCAGCGTGGATTTGCCGGAGCCCGATACACCGGTGATTGCCACCAGCCGCGCCAGCGGAATCCGCGCCGTGACATTGCGCAGGTTATGCAGGTGCGCGCCTTGCACGGTCAGCCAGTGCGCGGGTTCCGCTTCCTTGCCCGCGCGTGCCGGCCGTACCGCACGGCGCGTCTGCAACGGGTGGATCATCGGGTGAGCCAGGAACCGACCCGTGGTGGAATCTGGCGCGCCCGACAGCGCGGCCACGCCGCCCTGGGCCACCAGGTGTCCGCCACGCTTGCCGGCACCGGGGCCGATATCGATGATATGGTCGGCGCGGCGGATCGTGTCTTCGTCATGCTCCACCACCACCAGCGTATTGCCCTTGTCGCCAAGCTTGCGCAACGCATCGAGCAGGATCTGGTTGTCGCGCGGATGCAGGCCGATGGTCGGCTCGTCCAGCACATAGCACACGCCTTGCAGATTGCTGCCCAGTTGCGCGGCCAGCCGGATCCGCTGCGCCTCGCCCCCTGACAGGCTCGGCGCGGCACGATCCAGGCTCAGGTAACCCAGGCCCACCTCTTCCAGGAATTGCAGGCGGCTGGCGATCTCGGTCACCACGTCGCGTGCGATCTCGGCGTCGCGGCCCGTCAGACTCAGCCCATCGACCCAGCGCCGCGTATCCGATACGGTCCATTGCGCGACGTCGGTAATGGCATTGGTATCGAAGGTCACCGCACGCGCCACGTGGTTCAGGCGCGTGCCGTTGCAGTCCGGACACGGCGTATCCACCACGCCCTCCGGTTCCTGCTCCTCGGACGGCAGGCTTTGCTCACGGCCTCGGTCGTCGCCACCGAGCACGGTGTCATCGAACGCCGCGCGTTGCTCGCCGGTCAGGGCCAGGCCAGTGCCCACACAGGTACCGCACCAGCCATGCTTGCTGTTGTACGAGAACATGCGCGGATCGAGTTCCGGATAGCTGGTGCCGCAAACCGGACAGGCGCGCTTGGTCGAGAACACCTTGGTCTCGCCCAGTTGCGCGGTACGTGCGCCGTCCTGCATCGCATCGTGCAGACCATCGAGCGGCGCCAGCAGGTGCATTACGCCCTTGCCCAGCTCAAGCGTCTGCTCCAGCAAGGACCGCAGTTCGGCCTCGTGGTCAGCCGAGACGACAATATCGCCCACCGGCAGTTCGATCGTGTGTTCGCGGAATCGATCCAGTCGCGGCCACGGATCCACCGGCAGGAATTCGCCGTCGACGCGCAGATGCGTATTGCCGCGCGCCTTGGCCCATTTGGCCAGGTCGGTATAGACCCCCTTGCGATTCACCACCAGCGGCGCCAGCAGGCCCACATGCTGGCCGCGATAGTCGCGCAGCAACTGCGCAACGATCGATGCCGGGCTTTGCGACGTGACCGGTGCGCCGTCGTGTACGCAATGCTGGATACCCAGCTTGACGTAGAGCAGCCGCAGGAAATGCCAGACTTCGGACGTGGTGGCTACCGTACTCTTGCGTCCGCCGCGCGACAGGCGCTGCTCGATGGCCACGGTCGGCGGAATGCCGTACACGGCATCGACCTCGGGCCGCCCCGCCGGCTGCACGATCGAACGCGCATACGCATTGAGCGATTCCAGATAGCGGCGCTGCCCCTCATGGAACAGGATGTCGAAGGCCAGCGTCGACTTGCCCGACCCCGACACGCCGGTGATCACATTGAACTTGCCGTGCGGAATATCGACATTGAGTGCCTTGAGGTTGTGTTCATGCGCATTGACGATACGCACCACGCCCTCGCCTTCCACGGCTCGCCGCGCGCGCGCCGCCTGTACCGCTGCCTGCAGCGGCAGGCCGTGCTCCGCGCGTTCGGCCGCCAGCGTGCCCGACTCGCCCAACGCCTGGTCATAGGCAACCAGCGCATGCCCGGTGTGCGAATCGGCGCAGCGCTTGACGTCGTCGGGTGCGCCCACGCACAGCACCTGTCCGCCCGCATCGCCGCCTTCCGGGCCAAGATCGACGATCCAGTCCGCGGCGCGGATCACGTCAAGGTTGTGCTCGATCACGATCAGCGAATGGCCGCCATCCAGCAGCTTGCCAAACGCGCGCATCAGCTTGGCAATATCGTCGAAGTGCAGCCCGGTGGTGGGCTCGTCGAACATGAACAGGCGCTTGGGCAATACCACTGCCTTGCGGTTCTTCACCGGTTGCGCGGCAGCCGTCTCGGCCAGGAAGCCCGCCAGCTTCAGGCGTTGCGCTTCGCCGCCCGACAGTGTCGGTACCGGCTGGCCCAGTTTTACGTATTCCAGGCCGACATCGGCGATCGGCGCCAGCACGCGCAGCACGGCGGCATCGGCCTCGAACAGCGCCGTTGCCTCGCTGACGGTCAGCTCCAGCACATCGGCCACGCTCAGCGTGCGCGGCGGTTGGCCACGTGCGGCACGTTCGATCTTGACTTCCAGCACTTCGGCCCGGTAGCGCGTGCCATCGCAATCTGGGCAGCGCAGGTACACGTCCGACAGGAACTGCATCTCGACATGCTCGAAGCCCGAGCCGCCGCAGGTCGGACAACGCCCGTCCCCCGAGTTGAAGCTGAAGGTGCCGGCCGTGTAGCCACGCTGCAGCGCCAGTGGCGCCTTGGCAAACAGCTTGCGGATCTCGTCGAAGGCGCCAACGTAGCTGGCCGGATTCGAGCGCGCGGTCTTGCCAATCGGCGACTGGTCGACGAATACCACATCGTCGACCAGTTCGGCGCCAACCAGATCGCGGAACGCACCCGGCGACTCGGTGGCCTTGCCGAAATGGCGGGCCATGGCCGGATACAACACATCCTGCAGCAGCGTCGACTTGCCCGATCCCGACACCCCGGTCACGCACACCAGCCGGTTCAACGGAATCTCGACCGTGACATCCTTGAGATTGTGTTCGCTTGCGCCTTCCAGCTTCAGGCGCGGCGTCTGGTCGTCGACCGGCCGCAACTGCCAGTCCGTGGCATCGGTCACGCGCCGGCGCCCGCCCAGGTAGTCGCCGGTCAGCGTGCGCTCCTTGCGAATTGATTCGGGGGTGCCGTCAAAGATGATCGAACCGCCGCGCTCGCCCGGGCCGGGTCCCATATCGATCAGCCGATCCGCGGCCAGCATGACCGACGGATCATGCTCCACCACCACCAGCGTATTGCCGGCATCGCGCAGCCGGTGCATGGCCTCGACGATGCGGTTCAGGTCGCGCGGATGCAGGCCGATGCTCGGCTCATCGAGCACGAACAATGTATTGACCAGCGAGGTACCAAGTGCCGTGGTCAGGTTGATACGCTGCACCTCGCCACCCGACAACGTGCGGCTCTGCCGATCGAGCGTGAGGTAGCCAAGCCCCACATCGCACAGGTATTTAAGGCGCGTGCGGACTTCGGCCAGCAACAGCTTCAGTGCATCGTCGAGCAGCGTGCTTGACAGCGTCAGGTCGTCGAAGAAACGGCGGATGCGTGCAATCGGCATCAGCATCAGGTCGTGCACGGTCAGGCCCGGCAGCGTTTCAAGCTGCGCGCGGCTCCAGTCCACACCACGCGGCAGGAAGCGGCTGGCCGGCGCCAGCACCGCATCGGCGTTGTCCTTGCTACCCAGTCGCCACAGCAGCGCCTCGGTTTTCAGGCGCGCGCCGCCGCAGGTTTCGCACGGCGTATAGCTGCGGTACTTCGACAGCAGTACGCGGATGTGCATCTTGTAGGCCTTCGACTCCAGGTAGTTGAAGAACCGCATCACGCCGTACCACTGCTTGTTCCACTGGCCATCCCAGTCCGGCGAGCCGTGGATCACCCAGTGCTGCTCGGCCTCGCTCAGTTGGTTCCAGGCGAGGTCGCGCGGAATGCCGGCCTTGGCCGAATAGCGCATCAGGTCGTCCTGGCATTCCTTCCAGGCGGGCGTTTGCATCGGCTTGATCGCACCATCGCGCAGCGACTTGCGGCCGTCGGGAATCACCAGGCCCAGATCGACCCCGATCACGCGACCGAAACCGCGACACGTCTCGCAAGCGCCATAGGCCGAGTTGAACGAGAACAACGCCGGTTGCGGATCGGCATACCGGATATCGCTCTCGGGGCTGTGCAGCCCGGTCGAGAACTTCCACACCGGACCTTCGCCGTCATCGGTCACAACGTTCACGCTGACCCGGCCGCCGCCGCGTTTCAGAGAGGCCTCGATGGCCTCGACCGCACGCGCCTTTTCGACATTGCCGATGCGGAACCGGTCGGCCACCACATCGAGCACCTTGCGCTTGCCGGTGGGCGATTCGACGGTGCGCTGTCCGTGCACCCGCGTATAGCCACTCACAGATAACCACTGCTCCACCTCCTGCTCGGTGGCCGATTCCGGCAGTTCCACCGGAAACGTCACCACCAGCCGGGCATCGGCATACGGCTGCCCTGCCGCCGTACGGGCCTGCAGTTCCGCATAGATGGTTTCCGGCGAATCGTGGCACACCGGCAACGCGGTCTGCTTGTCGAACAGTTCCGAAGCGCGCGCGTACAGCAGCTTCAGATGGTCGTTCAACTCGGTCATGGTGCCGACCGTCGAGCGCGAACTGCGTACCGGATTGGTCTGGTCGATCGCGATGGCCGGCGGCACGCCGTCGACCTTGTCCACCTGCGGACGGTCCATGCGATCCAGGAACTGGCGCGCGTAGGCACTGAACGTCTCGACGTAGCGCCGCTGGCCCTCGGCATAGAGCGTGTCGAACACAAGGCTCGACTTGCCCGACCCCGACGGCCCCGTCACCACGGTCATCTGCCCCGTGTGCAGGTCGAGATCAACGTTCTTGAGATTGTGCTGACGGGCCCCGCGAATGCGGATCGTGCCGGAATCTGACAATTTCTTGCCCCGAATCAATGAGTTGGAAGCGATATTTAAAGCGCTTCAAGAGATTTGCATACGCGCCAGGAGCGCGGAAATGTCGTAACTATACTGTATAAACGTACAGGCTTCCTGACAGGCTACGGACAAGTTCATGGCGAGTAGGTCAGAGATCGCTGGTGCAATTTGGTGCACTTCATCAGTGGATCGAGTGGCGCAAACTCCTTATCATCACCTGTACAAACATACAGGCCTCGACTTGACGTACGCGACCACCAAACTTCAAAACGGGATTGACTGTTTATCGATAACCGATATACTTCACCATGATCGTGTCATTCAGTTGCCGCTTGACGCAAGCCTTGTTCGAAGGCAGGCGCGTTCCAAGGTTTGTGAACTTCCAATCGACCGCGGAACGCAAGCTCGCGATGTTGGACGCTGCAGCCATTCTTGATGATCTCGGCACGCCGCCGGGCAATCGACTGGAACGCTTGTATAGCGACCGCCCCGAGCAGTACAGCGTACGTGTCAATGATCAATGGCGAATCTGCTTCACCTGGACGCGTGACGGCCCGGCCCATGTCGCGATCATCGATTATCACTGATCCCACGCGGTCCGCCATGACCGCACGTTTAGAAGGAATGAGCGATGCAGAAATTTGAGAACGGCATGCGGCCCGTACATCCTGGCGAAGTATTGCGCGAAGAATTTCTTGCGCCACTTTCCATGACCCCGAACGCGCTCGCGGTTTCCCTGCGTGTCACGCCGGCTCGAATCAACGAGATCGTGCGCGGTGAGCGCGGCGTTACCCCGGTCACTGCCCTGCGGCTTGCACGCTATTTTGGCGGTACGGCCGAATTCTGGATGAACCTGCAGCAAACATACGATCTCAAGGTCGCGCGGGAAGAACATGAGCAGCAGATCATCGCGGAGATCCAACCACGTGGATCCGACTAAGCCTGGGGATCTGCAGCTTCTGAACGAAGCCGAGGACGACCTACTGGTCGCGTTTGACGCAGCCGTCGCAGCCGACGATGGCTTTCGGATCCCGGCCGTAGTACTCGATGCCGAACTTGCGGGAAGGCACCCAGTTGGAGCATGGCGTGAGCATCGCGGCCAATCGACGACAGCACTTGCTCAGGCGACAGGAATCAGCGAAGACCATCTGCTGCGAATTGAGCGGCGCGAGTTTGTGGGCGAGCCCGCAATGTACGTCGCGATAGCGGCGGCCTTGCAAGTGCCTCTGGACTTGATCGTTGAGCAGTAATCCGTTTGCGAGAGCCTCGAAGGGCGAGGCTCTCCCGCCATCACCCCCGCTGCGGCAGCTTCCACCCCGGCCTCACAAAGTGGCACGTATAGCCGTTCGGGATCCGTTCCAGATAGTCCTGATGCTCGGGCTCGGCTTCCCAGAACGGTCCTGCGGGAGCGATCTCGGTGGCGACCTTGCCCGGCCACAGGCCTGACGCATCCACATCGGCCGCGGTTTGTTCCGCTACCTGCTTCTGCTCGTCGTCGAGATAGAAGATCGCTGAGCGATAGCTCGTGCCGATATCGTTGCCCTGGCGGTTCTTGGTCGATGGATCGTGGATCTGGAAGAAGAACTCAAGGATCTGGCGGTAGCTGATCTGCTTCGGATCGAACACGATCTCGATGCCTTCCGCATGGGTGCCGTGGTTGCGGTACGTGGCATTGGGTACGTCGCCGCCGGTGTAGCCCACGCGCGTGGTCAGTACGCCGGGGTAGCGGCGCAGCAAGTCCTGCATGCCCCAGAAGCAGCCGCCGGCCAGGATTGCGGTTTCAGTTTGCGTAGTCATGTCTGGGTCCTCTTGTCCGTGTCGCCTTTCAGAGCCCAGTACTATACGCACACCCGTTCAAGTTCGCTCGAAGCGCATGAAGTCCCCACACCACGCGCAGGGTGTCATCGAGACCCTGCAGCAAGAGATCGCCGCCTGTACCCGTTGCGCCGCCGACCTGCCCGCTGGTCCGCGCCCCGTGGTGCAATTCAGTGCGACATCCCGAATCCTGGTGATCGGCCAGGCGCCTGGCTCGCGCGTGCATGCCAGCGGCGTGCCGTTCGACGACCCGAGTGGCGACCGCTTGCGGTCATGGATGGGTGTGAGCAAGGACGAGTTCTACGACGCCACGCGCATCGCCATCATGCCCATGGGGTTCTGCTATCCGGGCAAAGGTAAAGGTGGCGACCTGCCCCCGCGCCGTGAATGTGCGCCGCTATGGCACCAGCAAATCCTGCAATGCCTGCCGGAAGACCGGTTGACCTTGCTGGTAGGTACCTACGCGCAGGCACATTACCTGCCCGGTGCAGCGAAACAATCGATGGGAGAAAGGATGGCGGACTTCAGGCGCTTCGGGCCGCATGTCGTGCCGTTGCCGCATCCGTCATGGCGCGTGGCGATCTGGATGCGCCAGCATCCGTGGTTCGAGGCCGAACTGTTGCCCGTATTGCAGGCCGCGGTCCGCGCACGGCTATAGCTACAACGCTTAGAGTCCCAGCGATTTCACGAACGCGTCGAGGTCCTTGCGCCAGTAGCGCTGCCCAAAAGACAGCAGCAAATGGCCGTCACGGCCCGGCACTTCCTCCACGCTGACCAGCTTGACCGGGCTACCGCCCGCCGCAAACGCCTGATACCAGCCCAGCGGCGCCTCGGCGCCAAAATACTGGTCGTTCTTCGCGTAGAGCCACAGTCCCGGCACCGTCGCCGTCTTGCCGAACTCGGCCATCACATCGCGCATCTGGTCCGGATCGCAACTACGGCCCGGCGAGCGCTCGGGCGAACCGCCCGCGCCACCCGAAAAATTAACATAGCCGATCACGCCCGGCGCCTTGGCAGCAGCAGCGGCTACGCTGGCAAAACCACCCACAGAGCGTCCTTCCAGCACAATACGCTGCGTATCGGCCCACGGCTGCGTGCGCAACCACTGGATGGTGGCCAGCGTGGCATCGTTCAGCGCCGTCGCAACGTGACGGTAGTCGGGCTTGCTGGTGCAGTGGCCCATGGTGTCGAAGTTGGCGCCATTGGTCTCGCGGTCGGGACCGCCGGTGTCTCCGTAGCCAACCCGGATCGCCGCCACCACGGCCACACCGTGGTCGAGCCAGTACCGCACATGCCAGTTCTGGATCGGATTCTTGAGCTTCGCGCGTTCCAGTCGGTCAGATGCACGTCCGTGGGAAAAGATCAGGACTGGAAACGGCCCGGGCCCATCCGGCTTGAACAGCTCCGCATGCATGGCGATACTACCGCCAAAGGTGCCGGCGCCAGGCACCGGGATCTCGACGGCCTCGGCCACCGGTGCCGGTGGCTGTGGCTTGTCTTCAGCGGCGGCCAGCGCGATGGACGCGGAAGTCAGCGTGAAGATCATCGCCGCCAGGATCGGCAGGCGCTGGATACCGCGGAATCGGATGGACGGATGCATGGACGTTGTGCGATGTAGTCGGCCGCCAGCCTACCACCGTACTGGCTTGCGAAACCGCATGATGCGCCGTTGCAACCCCGGCCGGCAAGGCCAGCATGCGCCACAGTTCGAGCAAGGTTGGATTGCTGCTCAATACGGGCCGGTAGGCGCAGATTTCCAGGTCGGCCTGCCACATTGCATCGCCGGCCCGCACCAGCGTGCCGTCCGCCAGCGCCTCGGCCGCGGTACTGAGCGGCAGCCAGGCCAGGCCGTGCCCTTCGGTGGCCATCTTGAGCAACAGCATCGCCATATCGGCCTCATAACAACGTACCAGCCCCCGATGGGCGCCACGGGCTTCCAGCACGGTATCGAGTACGCGGCCAAGCGTGGTGTTCGGCGTGTAGGCCAGGAACGGCGTGGGCGGGTTGCCGGTGACCGGCACCGTGTAGAGCGGCCGGCCACGCGAGGTTGGGACCGATACCGGTACCAGCGTGTCGGCGCCGACCGTCAGGCTCAGGAAGCGTTCGGCATCGAGCGACACCGGTACGCGCGGATGGTTATAGCCGAGCATCAGGTCGCAATGGCCTTCGGCAAGCGCCACCACGGCATCGAGCACATTGGCGGCCACCACGCGCGCGTGAAAGTCCCCGAACTGCTGGCGGCAGCGCTTGAGCCATGCCGGCAGGAACGCCAGCGACAACGTGTGACCAGCGGCAATGTCCAGCGTCCGGTCGGGCAAGGTCGACTCGCGGCGCAATGCGGCGCGCGCTTCCGTCAGCAGATCGGCCGCCTGGCTCGCACTCTCGCAAAACGTGGCCCCGGCTGGCGTCAGCGCCAGCGGATAGATATTGCGATCGACCAGTTCGGCACCGACCCATTCCTCCAGCGAGCGAATCCGGCGCGACAACGCCGACTGCGTGATGTGCCGCAACTCGGCGGCCCGCGAAAAACTGCGCGTGCGCTCCAGTACGAGCAGATCTTCGATCCATTTCAACTGCATAAGGCGACCCCGGTAATGCGCTGGCCTGCGTGAGGTACATCGATGCACGGATGCATCGATGTACCGCGAACCCTATTCCGCTTTCGCATAGGTCCATGGCCAATTTGCATCTTCCCTTGCACAGACCATGCCTAGAATCGATCCCACTTCCCAACAGCGCACCATCCGCAGCACGGTGCCAGTCATGACAGACGCGACAGTGCCGCCAGCAAGTGGCCGGGCGTCAGATGTTCCGCAACCCTTCGCCCAACCGCGAGCGCCGGTCGCTCTTCGCACCGATGCCACGCGGCAGACGCACTCTCGGAGTCATCCCGATCATGTTGAAGCAGTCGATTTCGCCCGTTCGCACCAGCCCGGCGCATGTGCGCACCATCGTGAGCCGCTGGCTGTCGCGCGGCGCCATGTCCGCCGTTCCCGTCCTGATGGCCGCCGTCGGCCTGAGCACCGCACTGGCTTCACCCGCCGCGCTGGCCGATTATCCGGAACGCCCAATCCAGCTGGTGCTGTCGTTCCCGCCGGCCGGCGCCACCGACGTGCTGGCCCGTGCGATCGGCCAGCGCCTGTCGCAAGAGCTCAAGCAGCCGGTGGTGGTGGAAAACCGGCCGGGTGCCGGTGGCGCGCTGGGCATGGGCTATGCGGCCAAGGCCGCGCCCGATGGCTACACGCTTTACCTGGCCGCGGTCAGCAATGCCGCGATTGCCGCTGCCACCTACCCGAACCAGCCCGCCAACCTGGCCCGCGATTTCGTGCCGATCGCCGGGGTGGGCAACGTGCCGCATATCCTGGTGGTACCGGCCACGCTGCCGGTCAAGACCGTGCCGGAACTGATCAAGTACCTGAAGGCCGCACCGGGCCAATACAACTTTGCCTCGCAGGGTTCTGGCACGTTGTCGCATCTGGAATCGGAACTGTTCCGGCTGCGTACCGGTGTCGACGTCATGCACGTGCCTTACAAGGGCAGTTCGTTCGCACTGCCCGACCTCATGGCCGGACGTTCGGCGATGATGTTCGACAGCATCCCGTCGGCGCTGCCTCACGTGAAATCGGGCAAGCTGCGCCTGCTGGCCGTGGCATCGGAACAGCGCGTGAAGTCGCTGCCCGATGCACAGACCATGAACGAAGCCGGCATCGCAGACTTCCGCGCCAACAACCTGTTCGGGCTGGTTGCTCCAAAGGGTACGCCGCCGGCCGTGATCGACAAGGTCGCCGCAGCGGCGAAGACGGTGCTGGCCCAACCGGAACTGGCCGCGACCATGGACGCACAAGGCGTGCAGATCGCCTACACGCCCGCCGACAAGTTTGGCCGCATGATCCAGCAGGAAATGCGTGACTGGGCCAAGGTCGCCGAGGCCGCTCACGTCAAGGTCGACTGATTCACCATTACCGCTCATGAACGCATTCTGGGATTTCCCCTACGCCGCCCGGCGACTGCCGGTGCTGGCCGACAACGTCGTCACCACCTCCCAGCCGCTGGCAGCGGCCGCCGGCCTGCGCATGCTGGCGCGCGGCGGCAATGCCGTCGATGCGGCACTGGCCACGGCCATCACGCTTACCGTGGTAGAACCGTGCATGAATGGCATCGGTGGCGATGCCTTCGCGCTGATCTGGGATGGAGAACGGCTGCATGGATTGAACGCTTCGGGGCGCGCACCGCGCGCATGGACTCCCGAATCGTTCGCGAAATACGACGCGATGCCGTTTATCGGCTGGGATGCGGTAACGGTTCCCGGTGCGGTCTCGGGTTGGCGTGCCACCTGGGAGCGCTTTGGTTCGCTACCGTTCGAGGACCTGTTCGAACCGGCGCTGGAATATGCGCGCAACGGCTTTACCGTATCCCACACCGTGCATCGCCAGTGGCAGGCCCAGGTGCCGGTGCTCGATGGCCAGCCAGGTTTTGCCGAAGCATTTGCGCCGCGTGGGCGTGCCCCACTTCCCGGCGAGCGCTTTGTCTGCCCGGGCCAGGCCGAAACGCTGGAACGCATTGCGCGCACAGCTGGCGACGATTTCTATCACGGTGAACTCGCGCGCCGGATTGCCGAGCATGCGCGCGCCACGGGCGGCCGCATCGACGAAGCCGACCTGGCGGCGCACCGTGCCGATTGGGTCGAGCCGATCCGCATGCAGTATCGTGACCTGACGCTCTGCGAAATTGGCCCCAATGGCCAGGGTATTGGCGCGCTGATGGCGCTGGGCATGCTCGAACACTGGGATATCGCCGATTCCGGGCGCGACAGCGCGCGCACCATGCACCTGCAGATCGAGGCCATGAAACTGGCCTTCGCCGACCTGCACGCCTATGTTGGCGATCTCGACGCGATGCGCGCGCCCGGCGCGGTCACCCCGGAGGCGCTGCTGGACCCCGCCTACCTGGCGCAGCGTGCGCGCGCCATTCGCCCCGACCGCGCAACGTTTCAGGGACCGGGCAAACCGCACAGCGGCGGCACGGTCTACCTGACGGCGGCCGATCGCAACGGCATGATGGTGTCTTACATTCAGTCGAACTTCAAAGGCTTTGGTTCAGGCGTGGTGGTGCCGGGCACCGGTATCGCGCTGCATAACCGCGGCTGGGGATTCAATCTGAAACCGGGCCATCCAAACCAGGTTGCGCCGGGCAAGCGACCGTTCCACACCATCATTCCGGGATTCCTGATGCGCGGCGCGGCACCATTGGCATCGTTCGGCGTGATGGGCGGCTCGATGCAGGCACAGGGCCATGTGCAGATGACCAGCCGTATCGCCGATTTTGGACAGAATCCGCAGGCCGCGAATGATGCGCCGCGCTGGCGCGTGCTCGACGACAACATCGGCGTAGCGGTGGAAGCGCATTGCCCGCCGACTACCGTGGAGGGCTTGCGGGCAATGGGCCACAAGCTCGAAGTATCGCCAGCCGACAGCCTCGAGTTTGGTGGCGCGCAGATGGCGATGAAGGTCGAACATGGCTTCGCGGCCGCATCCGACTATCGCAAGGATGGCTATCCGGTTGGCTTCTGAACGCAGCCGGGCCTGCGCGCGTACCTAGTCCGCGCGCAGGCGCAGCGCGGCCAGCGTGAACGGCTTGGCCAGCACGGTGGTAGCCAGCGCCATCAGCAGCAGACCCGAGAATGCCGGCGTGCTGATCAACCGGTTTTCCAGCAGGATGGCCAGCACCACCACTTCCATCAGTCCCTTGGTCTGCGCGAGCGCGCCCACGGTCCAGGCATCGCGCCGGTTCAATCCCGCCCAGCGGGCCGGCAATGCGGTCCCGGCCATCTTGCCGACCACGGCCACCAGCGTGGTCAGCGCGAACACGATCAGTGCATCGGTGCCGGCCGTATTGAGGTCGGTACGCAGCCCCGTCATCAGGAAGAAGAACGGCATCAGCACCACCACCGTCGTGGGTTCCAGTTGGCGGCCAATCTCGGCCGCCGCATGGCGCGGTAATACCACGCCTGCCAGGAAACCGCCCAGGATGTAATGCAGGCCGATCAGTTCGGACGCGCAAGCCGATGCGAAGATCAGCACCACCACCGTGGCCAGCCGCGCATCGTTGCCGCGCAAGGTCGGCAGCCAGCGCGCAAGCAACGGACGCACGATGCCAAACATCACCGCCAGATAGATGGCTCCGCCGAACACGAGCTGCAGCGGATCCTGCGCTGCGGCCTGTCCTGTACTGGCCAGGATGCACGACAGCACGATCCAGATGGCTGCATCACTGAACGCCGAACAGGTCAATGCCAGACGCCCGGCCGTGGTATCGGTCAGCTTCATCTCGCGCAGGATGGCGCCGAGCACCGGCAGCGCGGTGACGGCCATCGACACCCCCACCGCTATCGCAAATTGCCAGCGCGTGGCAACCTCGCCAAGCAACGCCGGACGCCAGCCCGCAAGCAGATACCCTGCGCCTACGCCAAGTACGAACGGCAACGCGACACAGCCCGCAGCCGCGCTGATGGCGATACGGCGCATGCCCTTGGTTTCCGGGCCACCGATATGCAGCCCGGACAGGAACGCGAACAACACCACCGCCAGCCACTGCAAACCCGATAACGCCGTCAGCTTCTGCGCACCGAACAGGGCCTGCCAGTTGTCGGGCCAGATGGCGCCGAGCAACGACGGACCCAGCACAATGCCACCGGCAATCTGCATCACCACCAATGGCACGATGCCCCCCATGCGCAAACCACGCCACAGGATCAGCGGCGTGCCGACCACCAGGCAGGCTTGCACAAAGAAGATTGCAATCGGGTTCAACGCAGACGGATTCATGGCTCGTGGCTTTTGGCTTGTGTATCTGGCTCGCGCGCATGGCAAGCAAACGCGCCGGTCCCTCGGCAAGGGCCCGATGATACAGGCTCGGCCATGACAAACGTCAGCCCAGCGGCAGCGCGGTGCTGTAGAGCACCTGCTTCAGCGCGAAGCTCGAGCGGATGCTGGCCACCCCCGGAATCCGCGTGATCTGGTCGATGATCAGGCGCTCGAGCGCGTCCACGTCGGACACCACCACGCGCAGCAGGTAGTCGGCATCGCCCGACATCAGGTAACACTCCATCACCTGCGGCAAGGCGGCAATCTTTCGCTCGAAGGTATCGAGCGTTTCACGGCGCTGCTTGTCCAGCGTCACCGAAATGAACACCACCACCTTCAATCCGAGCCGGCGCGCATCGAGCAAGGTCACGCGCCGCGAAATCACGCCGATCTTTTCAAGGCGCTTCACGCGCGCCAGGCATGGCGACGGCGACAGGTTGATGCGGCTGGCCAGCTCCACATTGGTCAGGCTGCCGTCGCGCTGCAGCTCGCCCAGAATCCGGATGTCGGTGGCGTCGAGATCAATGTCCAGCATATTCCGCTTTGAAAAAACTGATTGTCGGCATTCTATGCTGAACGCCAGTGGAATGACAGCGTGATCCAAACAATACTGCGGGGCGATGGATCGTAGACTTTTCACCATGCCGCCGGCGTCGTGCCGGCCCCCGATTCCACACCGCCATGTCCGTTACCGCCTCCACTGGCTCAGCAACTTCCGCTGGTTTCAAATCGTTCCTGCCGCTGCTCGGCGCCGTGATCATCTGGGGCGGCAACTGGCCCGTCATGAAATTCGGCCTCGCGCACGTCAGCCCGCTGTGGTTTGCCGCGCTACGCTTTGGCTCGGCCGCGTTGATCAGTTTCGTGGTGCTCGGCGCGCTGCGGCGCGTGCGGTTGCCCTCGCGCGCGGAATGGCCGCTGGTGATTGGCGTGGGTCTGCTGCAGATGGGTGCGTTTACCGCGCTGGCGCTGTGGGCGTTGCAATATGTGCCGCCGGGCCGCGCCTCGGTGGTGGCCTACGCCACGGCCGTCTGGGTGATTCCGTTGTCCGCGCTGGTGCTCGGCGAGCGGCCGTCACGCTGGCAATGGCTGGCTACCGGCTTCAGCTACGCCGGCATCGCCGTGATCGTGGCGCCGGCGCTCGGTGGCTGGGAATTGCATGCGGTGATGGGCCTGGCCATGCTGCTCGGCGCGTCGCTGGCCTGGTCGATCAGCATCATTCAGTTGCGCGCGCATCGTCATGTGCGACTCGGCGCGGACATGATTCCCTGGGAATGCACGGTTGCCACGGTTCCATTGATCCTGCTGGCAGTGCTGCGCGATGGCGCACCCGATATCGGCGCCATGACGGCAATCTGGCCGGCGATTGCCTATACCGGCCCGCTGGCCACGGCACTGACCTTTATCGTCGTGCTCAACGTCACGCAATCGTTGCCGCCGGCAGCGACCTCGATCGCAATGCTCGGGGTGCCGGTGATCGGCCTGCTGTTGTCAGCCGTCGCCTGGCATGAACGGATCTCGGCCGACCTGTCGCTGGGCCTGGCCCTGATCGCACTGGGCGTGGTCACCACCGCGCTGGCGCCGCGCCTGGCCCGGCTGTCCGCACGTTAACAACACTTCAAGGTTCGACCGACAGTTCGCGCTTCAAGGTACGTAGCACAAAGGTCGAATGGCTATGGCGCAGGCCCGGTAGCTTGTAGAGCTTGTGGCGCAGGAATTCCTCGTACCCTTCCGTGCCAGCCACCGCCACCTTGATCAGATAGTCGTACTCGCCCGTCAGCAGATGGGCTTCCAGTACTTCCGGCAATTGCGCGAGTGCTTCGCCAAAGCGATGGAGCATGTCATCGTCGTGGCGGTCGAGCGTGACCTCGATCAGCACCGTGTCCGGCAGGCCCAGCGCCTTCTGGTTCAGCAACGCGGCGTAGCCACTGATTACGCCCGCGTCTTCCATGGCCTTGACGCGGTTCCAGCATGGCGTGGCGGACAGCCCGACGCGCTCGGCCAGTTTCGCGTTGGAGATCCTTCCATCACGGCGCAGCTCGCGCAGGATGCGGCGGTCGATATCGTCGAGTTTGGGAACGTTTGTCACGGCAGGCCAATCATGTAGAGATAAATTAACCGGTAATTTACCTTAACACGGATATTTGTTCTTCTATTTCGCGCCGCAAGAAGAAATTTCAGAAGCCAATTTTGCGACACCGCTGGTAAATTTACCGGACCGACCGCACATCACTTCGCGCTATTTTCCGGACCCAGCCATGTCACTTCCCACCCTCCAACTCGCCCTGCAACTCGATCGTGCCGATGTCTTTGGCAGCCTGGAATGGGTACTGGCCAATGCGCGCCGCACCGGCTTGTCACTGCAACAGATGAGCTTCGATGCCAATCGGTCCAATGCCGTACGGCTGCATTGCGAAGCGCCGATGGTGGAACTGCTGCAGTTGTTCGTGCGCCGCGTGGCGCATGGCGTGGACCTTGAAATCGTCGATGCCGAGTTCTCGGGAGACGTCGAGCTGGCCGAAGTGGCTGAAGAACGGGTCGCGCTGGTGGCCTGAGCGGTCAGGAATCGCCGAGCAGTTCGATGCCGTCGAGCTCCGCCGCGCAGATATCGCGCACGATGGCCACGAAGTCATCGACATAGGGCCGGTCGGCCAGCGCCGACGGCAGCGTGGCATAGAGCTCGCTCCACAAGCCTTTCGCGCCAATCCGCTTGGCCAGCACATAGTCGTGGTCGACGTAGTTCTTGACGCCCCAGTTCGGTAGCGCGGCCACGCCACGCCGGCTGGCCACCAGTTGCAGCACGGCAACCGTCAATTCCGCGGTGCGCCGTTCCAGATGGATACCGGCCGGTTCAAGCACCTCGCGAATCAGGTCGATCCGCTGCTCCGGTACCGGATAGGTAATCAGGGTCTCACCGGCCAGGTCGGCCGCCTCGACGCGACGCTTGTTGCGTAGACGGTGTTCATTGGCAATGACCGCCAGGATCTCGAAGCGGAACAGCGGCGCCACCGTCAATCCGCGCTTGCTGGGCGGCCTGGATCCTATGACCATGTCCGCCTTGCCCTGGCTCAGCAGCGCCAGCGGGTCGGCATGAAAGCCTGCCACCAGGTCGATCTCCACTTCGGGCCAGCGCCGGCGGAATTCGTCCATCACGGGCATCAGCCAGTCAAAGCAGGTATGGCACTCCAGCACTACCCGCAGTTCTCCACGCGTATCGCTCTTGAGCCGCAGCAGATCGCGCTCGGCCGCGCTAATGGCGGCCAGCGTATCGCGCGCCAGCGCCAGCAGCCGTTCACCGGCCGGCGTAAAGCGCAGGCCCTGGCGCGTGCGATCGAACAGCGCCATGCCGTAGTGGTCTTCCACCGCCTTGATCTGGTGCGATAGCGCCGACTGGCTCACGTGAACGCGCTCGGCTGCCGTAGCCAGCTTGCCCGATTCGGCAATGGCCACGAGCGAGCGGAAATGGCGGACTTCAATCATTGCGCAACCCTTGCGGCCGTGTGAGTTGAATGAAATTCATACATTGTTTAAAACATGTCGCTTGATTCATTCTAGCCGCGAATCGACACTGTGCGCCAGATCAAGACATCACCGGAGCACAGCATGGCACGCACCCACACCCTCGGCTTTCCGCGCATTGGCGCGCGCCGTGAACTGAAATTCGCGCAGGAAGCATTCTGGCGCGGCGAAACTTCCGAAAGCGCATTGCGCGAGACCGGTACCACGCTGCGTCGTCGCCACTGGCAACTGCAGGCCGATGCCGGCCTGAGCACCGTGGCCGCAGGTGACTTCGCCTGGTACGACCAGATGTTGGGCCTGACCACGTTGCTGGGCGCACTGCCCCGGCGCTTTGGTTTCGACGCGTCCGCGCTGACACTGACCCAGTACTACGAACTGGCGCGTGGCAATGCCGCCCAGCCGGCCATGGAAATGACCAAGTGGTTCGATACGAACTACCACTACATCGTGCCCGAGCTCGATGCCGACAGCACCTTCGACGGCGGCACCAACTGGTTCTTCGACGAGATCGACGAAGCGCTGGCCCTTGGCCTGGCCACGCGTCCGGTACTGATTGGACCGGTCACCTACCTGTGGCTGTCGAAGTCGCATGTTCCCGGCTTTGACCGCCTGAGCCTGCTGCCGAAGGTAGTACAGGCCTATCGCCGCATCCTGGCGCAACTGCAGGCGCGCGGCATTGAATGGGTCCAGATCGACGAGCCGGCCTTGTGCCTGGACCTGCCAGCGCAATGGCTCGACGCGTTCGACCAAGCCTATCCGGTACTGGCCGAGGCTGATGTGAAGCTGTTGCTGGCCACCTATTTCGACACCGCCGCACCGCATGCCGAGCGCATTACGGCCTTGCCCGTGCAGGGCTTCCATATCGATCTGGTGCGGGCCCCGCAGCAGCTGGGTGCCTGGCAAGCACTGCTGCCGGCCAGCACGGTGTTGTCGGTGGGCGTGATCGACGGGCGCAATATCTGGCGCGCCGACCTGCGCCGCGTGCTGGCAATCGTGCAACCGCTGCATGCGCAACTGGGCGACCGACTGTGGCTCGCGCCGTCCTGCTCGCTGCTGCATGTACCGGTCTCGCTCGACGGCGAAACCCGTCTCGATCCCGAGCTGAAAGCGTGGCTGGCCTTTGCCACGGAAAAGCTCGACGAACTGCACACGCTGGCCACGGCGCTGAACCAGGGTGAAACCGCCGTTGCGGAACAACTGGCAGCGTCGGATGCAGCCCAGGCGTCGCGCCGTACCTCGCGCCGGGTGGTCAACCAGCAGGTGCAAAAGCGTCTGGCGGCGATCACCACCGGCATGGCCAATCGCGCCAGCGAGTTCGAGATCCGCATTGCCCGCCAGCGCGACGCGCTGAAGCTACCCGCCCTGCCAACCACCACGATCGGTTCGTTCCCGCAAACCACTGCGATTCGCCAGACACGTGCTGCCTACAAGCGTGGCGAGATCGGTGCGCTCGAGTACCTCGAACGGATTCGCGGTGAGATCGAACTGGCCGTGCGCAAGCAGGAAGCGCTGGGCCTCGATGTGCTGGTGCACGGTGAAGCCGAACGCAATGACATGGTCGAGTACTTCGGCGAGCAACTGTGCGGTTACGCATTCACCGAGAACGGCTGGGTACAAAGCTATGGGTCGCGCTGCGTCAAGCCACCGGTGATCTTTGGCGACGTCTATCGACCCGAGCCGATGACGGTGGACACCGCGCGGTTCGCCCAATCGCTGACCAACAAGCCGATGAAAGGCATGTTGACTGGCCCGGTAACCATGCTGCAATGGTCGTTCGTGCGCGACGACCAGCCGCGCTCGGTCACCACGCAACAGCTCGCGCTGGCGATTCGCGACGAAGTGTGCGACCTCGAAGCAGCCGGCATCCGCGTGATCCAGATCGACGAGCCGGCGCTGCGCGAAGGCCTGCCGCTGCGCCGCGACGACTGGGCGGCATACCTGGAATGGGCGGTCAATGCGTTCCGGCTGTCGGCAGCCGGCGTGGGCGACGAAACGCAGATCCACACCCATATGTGCTATGCCGAGTTCAACGACATCCTGCCGGCCATTGCCGCGATGGACGCCGACGTGATCACGATCGAAACCTCGCGTTCGGCCATGGAGCTGCTGGAGGGCTTTGGCGATTTCGACTATCCGAACGAGATCGGGCCGGGCGTGTACGACATCCACTCGCCTCGCGTGCCCAGCGTGGAAGCCATCACGCGTCTGCTCGAACGTGCATGCGAGGTGATTCCGGCGGAACGCCTGTGGGTCAATCCGGACTGCGGCCTCAAGACCCGCGGCTGGTCCGAGACCGAAGCGGCCCTGGCCAATATGGTGAGCGCGACGCGCGCACTGCGTGGCAAGCTGGCTGGCCAGGCGCCGGTCACATGGAAGCGTGTGGCACGCCCTGCTGCCCATTCGCTGCCAGGCGCGCATGTGCATGACACGGCATGCGGCCCCGGCTGCGGCGGTCAGGCACTGGTCTGAATCGACTGGTTTTCTTCGAAGCTTATGCGCTGAAACGCACGCTGCGGCGCTGTGACACATGGCGTCGCGGCAGCCTGCTTCGTATCCTTGCGATCGAGCCAAACAAAAAAGATTCAGGGGTTGCGTCGTGCCGCGGCGCAGCCTTCGAACGCAAGGAATGAAACGAACCACCCCTTGGCGCCGCGTAGCGGTGCTACCTGCCGCAGCGCTATCCGGCGCAGCCCTGGCGCAATCCGCGCCTGTCGTCACGTCCGCCGAATCCACGATCCCGACCTTGCCGATGGTTACCGCCACCGCCACGGCCGCAGGCTCGCTGACCGCACCGGGCATTGCTCGGCAGCGCCAGTCGCTGTTCGAGTCGGCCGGTTCGGTCGGCTTTGTCGATGCAGCGTCGTTTGCCAACACCTATGCGTACGACCTGCGCGATGTACTCAAGGACACACCCGGCGTCTACGTGCAGGAGCGCTATGGTCAGGAGTTGCGCCTTTCGGTGCGCGGCTCGGGCATTGCACGCGGCTTTCACACGCGCGGCATCGAGATCCTGCAGGATGGCGTGCCCACCAATTTTGCCGATGGCAGTGGCGACTTCTATCAGATCGATCCGCTCGCCCTGTCGGCGGCGGAAGTCTACAAGGGCGGCAACGGACTGGCCTATGGCAGCACCACACTGGGTGGCGCGATCAACTTCACCACGCCTACCGCGCTGACTTCCGATGCGCAGAACATGGTGCGCGTCGATGGTGGCAGCTTCGGCACCGTGCGTGGCAGTGGCCAGGTGTCGCGGCAGATCGGCCAGTGGGACTTTCTGGTCAATGCCACGGTCAGCCATTCGGAAGGCTACCGCAATCACGAGCGCGGCCAGTACGAGCAACTCAACGCCAACGTCGGTTACCGCTTCAGCCCGAACGTGGAAACGCGTTTCTATTTTGGCGCTTATATCGTCGACCAGTTGCTGCCCGGCGCGCTGACACTCAACCAGGCGCTGACCAACCCGCGCATGGCCTCGGCCAGCGCGCTGGCCGGCGACCAGGCGCGCAATACGCGCACCGAACGCATGGCCAATGTCACCAGCATCAAGCTCGACAATGGCCAGATCGACTTTACGACCTGGGGCATCCACAAGAGCCTTTATCACCCGATTTTCCAGGTGATCGACCAGGATAGCTGGACCTATGGCTTTGCGCCGCGCTACACCGGCAATTTCACGCTCGGCGGCATGCGCAACCAGCTGATCGCCGGGGCACGCTTCTTCGGCGGCAACAACGATGCGCGGCAGTACATCAACAATGGCGGCAACCGCGGCGCCCAGACCTTGAATGCCAGGCAGGACGCCTACAACTACGAAGCGTACCTGGAAGACCGGCTCTACGTACTGCCCAGCGTGGCGCTGATGGCCGGAGCCAAGGCGTACCGCAACCGCCGCGAGTACACCGACTACGGCGGCTTGCCGACCAACCCCACGGCCAAGGCAGACGCCGCCACCTACAGCGGCGTAAACCCCAAGTTTGGCGTGCTATGGGAGCCGAAGCCCGAAGTACAGGCGTTTATCGATATCACGCGCAGCGCCGATGTGCCGGACTTCAGCGACCTGAGCCAGACCATCGGCACCACGCAGCAGTTCGTGCCGCTGGCCGCCCAGCATGGCTGGACACTGGAACTGGGCACGCGTGGCAGGCAAGACCGTTTTGCGTGGGATATCACCGCCTACCGCTCGCTGTTGCGCGACCAGTTGCTGCAATACACGGTCAATGCCGATATCCCCGCGTCTACCTTCAATGCCAACAAGACGATCCTGCAAGGCGTGGAGCTGGGTGCCAGTGCGGATGTGGTGCGTGACGTGTTCGGCAAGGGCGACAAGTTCACACTTGCGCAGGTCTGGAACTACAGTGACTTCCGATTCGACAACGATCCGGTCTACGGCAACAACCGTATCGCCGGCGTGCCAAAGCACGTGCTGCGTACCACGCTGGCCTACAGCCGCAACTCGCGGCTGCGTGTAGCCGGCACGATCGACTGGGTGCCCACCGGTGCCTATGTCGACTACGCCAACACGCTGAAGGTGCCGTCGTACGTGCTCTTCGGTATCGAGGCCAGCTACGAATTCGAGCGTGGCGTAACGCTGTACCTTGACGCGCGCAACCTCGCGGACAAGCGCTATATCAGCGATTTCAGCACGGTGGCCGATGCGCGCACGGCCAATACCTCGGTGTTTTACCCTGGCGTGGGTCGGGCGTTCTACGCAGGGGTCAAATACCGGTTCTGAGACGTCGCCTTCAATGAAAAAGCCCTTCCGTCCAGGAAGGGCTTGGGCTTGAAGTGCGTATGCCTATCAGCGCGTCAATTTACGCGCTGCACGGCCGGTGGCATCCATTTGCCGTCGAGCAGCACCTGATCTGGCCAGTAGGCACGCAACATCAGGTTGAATGCATCGGGCGGCGCCGGCAACCAGTTCGTGACCTGGCCCGGAGCCGGCCGCTCATACTGGATATAGATATCGAGCGAACCATCGCGGTTGTAGCGCAAGCGGTCGCGGCTGCCAATCGTATAGCGCTGCAGGTCGTTGCTGACAAAGGCCTGCTTCTCGTTGTACATCGTCAGCGACCAGAACGCCTTGACCGGCGGTAACTGGCCCTTGTCGAAATGCAGCACGTAGCGGCTGCCGCCATCGAACGGCCGCCCCGTGGCATCGGCGCGCGCCGTCGGATACACCGCGTCCTCGGCAAGATTCGCGCCGAGCCCGAACAGTGCGACCGCCGCGCGACGCCCATATTCAGTGCCATAGGCGCCGGTGTCACGCTGCAAACGCCAGCCCGTGCTGCCCGCCGCGCTCTTGCGCGCATTGGCGGCAATCATCGCCAGCGCTGCCGTGGCACCTTCCTGCACGGCTCGCGCCGTGGACGGTTCCAGCACCGTGGTCTTGAACGGCTCGCCAGCCTTGATGCCCATGCGCTGCATCTTCTCGACCATCGCGGCGTCATCTTCGGCGGGCGGGTTCGCCTGCAGCAACGCTGCCAGACGGCTGAAGAACGCCTGCGCATCCATGGCCGCAACCTGTTCCGCCGGCGGCGTTTCCGTATCGACCAGCGTGACGCGCGGCACCGCCGCTGGCGTGCTGCGGCTACCCTTGCGCCAGGCCGACAACGGCACCAGGCGGAACTGGTCCTGCAGGCGATGGACGTTCGCGTAGTCGCCCTTGCCGTTGGTCTGGATCCGGCCGATCAGCCACACCATATTGGTAGGGGCACGGATTTCCGTCACACCCTTGGGCAGCGTGCCTTCCCATTCGGGGCCGACCAACGCGAATGCACCCCGCTTGGTCCCGGTCGTGCGCTTGCCTGGCGACGCGAACACGTTGGTCCACGCATCGAGCAGCTGCATGACGTAGTAGCGGCCCGCTGTATCGGGCACCGACAGCACCAGGGGCTCCTTCGACAGGTCAAGCCAGGCCATCGAGTACAGTGTGTCGGCATTGGGGCTGACCACCGTGGTGAACGAGGAATCCGGGAATGAACGGCTATGTTGGAATGTGTTGACCGGCACCCGGGCCGTCATGACCTCGCGCGTGACATCCATCAGCACGAGCGGATAGCCGTACGTAAACACCTCTGCCGAGAGTGTCTTCATCGCCTGGTCGGAAGGCGGTTGCTCGGCCACCGGTACGCTGGAGACAGGCTCGGGCGTGGACGAGCAGGCGGACAGCAAGGCAGCAAGCGCGACCACGCTTGCCAGTTGGCGAATTGATCGGTTCATGACCCCGTTTCCCTGTGTGCTGCGACCTTTCCGGGCGACGTACTGGACGTATTGGGGCTGCGTGTAGCTCCGGAGGCGCATCTATTCCGGACGAATGATGTGCCTCCCGGTTGGCGACTGTCAATGACCCCGTGGGCAGGTTCCGGGGGGAACCGAACACTGGCGGCGCGGAACCCACAATCGTTCACTGGATTGTGTGCGGCACGCCACGCAACAAGCGATGCAACAACGCAGCGACCAAATGAAAAAGGGCTTCCGTTTCCGGAAGCCCTTTCGCACTACATAGGTGGCGCGGCTGGCAGGATTCGAACCCACGACCCCTTGGTTCGTAGCCAAGTACTCTATCCAACTGAGCTACAGCCGCACGCGAGGAGCGCATTGTATCGCAATTCGTTTCCAGCGCAAGCGTTTCATCAAAATTATTTCGGTGATCGTGCAAACCAGCCAGTTGGGAACGTCACCAGCGGTACCTGGCGCCGAGCGTTCCGCCCGGATTTTTGCCGCCTCGCGCCTTCATCCACAGCTTGAGCCCGGTATTCGAATTGCTATGCGCGCCGATATTGAACGAGAACAGTCCGCGCAACAGATCGGTATCGATGCGCGTGCCATTGATGTTGATGGTCTTCGCGCGGTTATCCTGCCACCAGTCGGCCTCGACGAACGGATAGACACCCCGGAGCCGGGTCGGCGTTGAACCGTAGAGCCGCACCGCGAGCCCGGTTGCATTGGCTTCGCCCGGGGGCGCATCCCAGTTACCTGGCACCGGCGCCATGCCGGGCCGGTACGCCATCTCCACGCGCGACTGCAAGGTCAGCCCGTTGCCGCTACGCGATAACGGTGCGTCAAGCGCCAGTGCCATGCTTCGCACGCGACTGTCGACAAAACCGCTAGCCGTCGTGCCATCCTCGAAGTGAACGGCCGGCGCTCGCGTCGTGCTGTTGAATCGCTCCACGACCCGGTCGATCGATGCCAGGTTGATGGCAACATGTTCGCCATCGCCACCGGTTGACGGCGCACCCGATGAAGCATGCACGGGTAGTGGCAGGTCTGGATCATCGTTGTCGACCACCATGCGCGGCGGCACCAGCGACATCGCGACATCCGCAACGGGTGCTGGCGCGACATTGGCTTCCACTGGAACAGGTGGCGTATCACTGAATGGCGGCCCGCCCACTGACTCCTCGGCATGCACCACGGCGCAGGCCAGCAGCACGAACAGGAAGCACAGGGGGAGACCAGGATGATGCGCTGGATGCGCAACGATACAGCGCACCCCGCCGGGCAGTTGTCCGGCACACTCCTCTCTCCCGCACATCAACAGTACGGACATGGTGACCACCTCGTCGGGCGTTGTTTGCTGCATGCCCGATCAGCTTGAGCATAGGTCAAAGGCCTGCCGATCGTTAGAGACGAGTGTGGGATGCCGCGCCGGGCAAAAGGCTTAGAGATCGTACAAGGATGCGGTGGAGTTTGACACGCCAGCCCATCAACGACATATCAAACGCTGATGGATTGCTCCCCTCGCCCGCAACGCGGGAGAGGGGCCGGGGGAGAGGGCCAGCGCATCAAAAACCAGCAACCTGTCGCCGAACGAAGAGCCTAGTCCTCAGGACTGCCCTTTCTGGGCCTACAAATGAAAAGACCCTGCTCGTTGAGCAGGGTCTCCAAATTGGTGCCCAGAAGAGGACTCGAACCTCCACAGTGTTGCCACCGCTAGGACCTGAACCTAGTGCGTCTACCAATTCCGCCATCTGGGCTTCGTTTCGCTACATTGCTGCGGCGATGCGAAGACAGTGATTATGCTGAGCAGTCGCATGACTGTCAACACTCTTTTCACAGAAACTTCAAAAAAACCTTAATCCCGATGTAGCCAGAAGTCGACTTGCGCCGGACGCCCCGGCAGCGACAACGTTGCCGTTGCCGGAGCCGTGCGCGCCACCACCTTGCCGGCTCGCATTACCAGCAGGCGCGTGGCCCGCAGCCGAAGCGCTTCCACCGGATCGCGCGCCTGAAGCAAAACCAGGTCCGCGCGGCAGCCCGGCGACAGGCCGTAGCCATCCAGGCCCAGCACTGCCGCAGGCGTTTCCGTCACGGCCTTGAAGCATGCGCGCATGGCGTCCTGCCCTGTCATCTGCGCGACATGCAGCCCCATATGCGCGACCTCGAGCATGTCGCCGGAGCCCAGGCTGTACCAGGGGTCCATCACGCAGTCGTGTCCAAACGCCACGGGGATGCCTGCCGCCAGCATCTCTGGCACACGCGTCATGCCGCGTCGCTTGGGGTACGTGTCGTGCCGGCCTTGCAGCGTGATGTTGATCAGCGGATTGGCAATCGCGGCGACACCGGCCTCGCGTATCAGCGGCAGCAGCTTCGACACGTAGTAGTTGTCCATCGAATGCATCGAGGTCAGGTGCGATCCGGTCACGCGTCCCTGCAGCCCAAGCCGCACGGTTTCGCTGGCCAGTGTCTCGATATGGCGCGACATCGGGTCGTCGCTTTCATCGCAATGCATGTCGACACGCAGCCCGCGCGTAGCTGCTTCCTCACACAGCAGCTTCACCGATGCAGCGCCATCGGCCATCGTGCGTTCGAAATGCGGAATGCCGCCAACCACGTCCACACCCATATCGAGCGCTCGGCACAGGTTGTCGAACGCTGCCGGAGAACGCAGCACGCCATCCTGCGGGAATGCCACGAGCTGCAAGTCAAGATACGGCTTTACGCGTTCGCGCACATGCAACAGTGCCTCGGTAGCCAGCAGGCGCGGATCGCACACGTCCACGTGCGAGCGGATCGCCAGCAGGCCCTTGGCCACCGCCCAGTCGCAATAGGCCAGCGCGCGCTCCACGATGGCTTCCTGCGTCAGCAACGGCTTGAGCTCACCCCACAACGCAATGCCTTCGAGCAAGGTGCCCGACTGGTTCACGCGTGGCAGCCCGTACGACAGCGTGGAGTCCATGTGGAAATGCGCGTCGACGAACGGCGGCGATACGAGCTGGCCGCCCGCGTCGATCTCCTCGCCGGCCGTGGCCGCCAGTTGCGGCGCCACGGCCGCGATCTTGCCGTCCGTTATGCCGATATCCAGATCGGTACGGCCGTCGGGCAGGTTGCAGTGACGCAGGATGGTATCGAACATGGGAATGCGATGGAGATGGTGGAGGTCAACGTTCGCCCTTGCGGTATGGCTTCATCAGCGCCTGCGGATAGGCCGCGCGCCGAGCCACCAGCACCAGGGCCAGGATCGACAGAATATAGGGCAACATCAGGTAGATCTGGTACGGCAACGGCGGCAGCCCCGGCAGGCTCGCGCCACCCTGCTGCAACCGCAACTGTAGCGCGTCGAACGCGGCAAACAGCAAAGCACCCAGCAGCGCGCGGCCCGGACGCCATGATGCAAACACCACCAGCGCCACGCAGATCCAGCCACGGCCATTGATCATGTTGAAAAAGAAAGCGTTGAAGGCCGACAGCGTCAGGAACGCGCCGCCAATCGCCATCAACGCCGAGCCCGCCATGATGGCACCGATGCGGACAGCACCGACCCGTATGCCCTGCCCTTCGGCAGCCGCCGGGTTCTCGCCAACCATGCGCAAGGCCAGGCCCAGTGGCGTGCGATACAACAGCCACGCCAGCAACGGCGCCATCAGCAGTGCCAGCAATGTCAGCGCGGTCTCGGCCGCCATGACCGTGCCAATCAACGGGACGTGCGCCCACCACGCCATCGGCGCAAACGGCGTGATCGTCGGCGGCGTGGACACCTGCGCGAAGCCCAGCCGGTAGGCGTAGTACGACAGGCTGGTAGCAAGCATCGTCACGCCAAGCCCGGCCACGTGCTGCGACAAGGCCAGAGACACGGTCAGCCAGCCATGCAACAGGCCAAACACCAGCCCGACCGACGCGGCCACCGCCACGCCGCCCCACAGTGGCATGCCGTGATAGACCGCCAGCCAGCCCGAAAACGCACCGGCCACCATGATGCCTTCGATGCCGAGGTTGAGCACGCCGGCACGTTCGCATAGCAAGACGCCAAGCGTGCCGAAGATCAATGGCGTGGCCACACGCAGCACTGCGATCCAGAACGGCGCGCCGGCCAGGATATCGAACAGTTCCATCAGGCCGCCTTTCCGATTCGGTCGAAGCGGACACGGTAGCGCGTCAGCATGGTTGCCACCAGCATCGATAACAGCGCCACGGCCACGATCACATCGGCAATCGTATTGGGCACGCCAACCGCGCGGCTCATCCCATCTGCCCCAACCAGGATGCCCGCCACGAACACCGCCGATGCCACCACGCCGATCGGATGCAGCCCGGCCAGCATGGCGATCACCACGCCGGTATAGCCATAGCCTGGCGACATGTCGAGCGTGAGGTAGCCGGTGCGCCCGGCCACCTCGACCACGCCGGCCAGCCCCGCCAATGCCCCCGACAATGCCGCGGCCAGCAGCGTCACGCGGGCCACCGGCATGCCGGCAAATGCGGCCGCGCGCCGATTGGCACCTACCGCGCGCATCTGCAGGCCGAACACCGTGAACCGGTTGACCAGCCAGATCGCCACCGCCAACGCCACCGCAATCAACAGGCCACTGTGCGCGCGCGACCGCTCCATCAGGCGCGTCAGTTCCAGTTCCGGCACCAGTGCCACCGACTGGGGCCATCCCATCGCCAGAGGATCCTTCATCGGGCCATCGAGCATGGTCGAGACCGCCAGCAGCACAATGAAATTCAGCAGCAACGTGGTCACCACCTCATCAACCCCGAGTCGCATCTTGAGCAACGCCGGTAGCAGCAGCAACAGCGCTCCGGCCAGCATGCCGGCGGCGACCATCAGGCCAAAGAGCACGCCATTGGGCAGCGACGCCGCCCATGGCGCGGCACCCCCGTCGACCTGGCCACCCACCGCAACGGCCGCCAATGCGCCCAGGTAGAGCTGTCCTTCGGCGCCGATATTGAACAGGCGCGTGCGAAACGCCACGGCCACCGCCAAGCCGGTCAGGATCAGCGGCGTGGCGCGGGTCAAGGTTTCCGACCAGGCAAAGCGGGAACCGAAGCCACCGTCGAGCAACAACAGGTATGCCTTGCCAACCGGTGCGCCGGCGCAGGCAACCAGGGCCGCGCAGATCAGCAGCGTGACGACGATGGCCCCTACCGGTGCCAGCACCAGCGCCGTTCGCGACACTGCGGTACGTGCCTCAAGCCGCATGGACCACCTCCGTACCGACCGACGCATGCGAGGCGTCGGCGCCGGCCATGGCCAGCCCAAGTGTGGCCAGCGTCCATGAAGCGGTGGGGCGCGCCGGCGTCAGTTGCCCCGCATGCATCACCGCGATACGGTCCGATAACGCCATCAGTTCGTCGAGATCTTCAGATACCAGCAACACTGCTGCACCGGCTGCCGCGGCGTCGAGCAGTTGCCGATGCACATAGGCCACGGCACCGATATCAAGGCCCCAGGTGGGTTGACTGGCCACTACCAGACGCGGCGTCTGCGTACCGCGCACTGACAATGCGCGGCCCAGGATCAGCTTCTGCATATTGCCGCCGGACAAGGTGCGGGTGGGAACGTCGATGCCGCCACCACGTACGTCGAACCGGGTAGCCAGGTCGCTGGCAAAGCGCCGCGCCGCGCCGCCGCGGATCACGCCCGCGCGGACAAAGGCCGGATTGGCGAGCTGTTCGGTAATCGTGTTCTCCCATACCGCGAGATCGCCAACCGCGCCTTCGGCATGCCGGTCTTCCGGAATGCGCGCCACACCGGCACCAATCCAGCGATGCGGATCGGCCGGCATCGGCGCACCGCGCAACGTCACGCGCCCCGCCGAGGTCGCCACCATGCCACTCATCAATTCCGCCAGCGCCACCTGCCCGTTACCGGATACGCCGGCCACGCCCAGGATCTCGCCAGCATGCAGGTCCAGCGTGACGTGCTTCAGCCCCATGCGGCCGGCCACCGGGGCCACACTTGCACGCTCGAGCGATGCCACCACATCGGCGGTGGCCGTGCTGGCGGCACGCGCGGGCATCTCCACGCGACGCCCTACCATCAGTTCGGCCAGTTCAGCCTTGGCGGTCTCGCCGGCGCGGCGTTGGGCCACGAGCTTGCCGCCGCGCAGTACGGCCACGCGATGCGATACGCGCAATACTTCATCAAGCTTGTGGCTGATGAAAATCACCGACAACCCCTGCGCAATCAACTGGCCCAAGGTTGCGAACAGGGTGTCGACCTCTTGTGGTGTCAGTACCGCGGTGGGCTCGTCAAGGATCAGCACGCGCGCACCGCGATACAGCGCCTTGATGATCTCCACGCGCTGGCGCTCGCCCACCGACAGCGACCCCACCCTTGCCTGTGGCTGCACCGCCAGGCCAAAGCGCGCGGCCAGTTCCTGGATCCGCGCACGCGCGACGCCGCGCTGCTGGCGCCAGCGCCAGAGCGGCTCGGTTCCGATCAGGATGTTGTCGAGCACCGACAGGTTGTCGGCCAGCGTGAAATGCTGGTGAACCATGCCGATCCCCGCGGCCAGTGCGGCACGCGGATTGCCGGGCGGCAGCGCCACGCCATCGACCTCGACACTGCCCTCGTCGGCGACGTAATGGCCGAACAGGATATTGACGAGCGTACTCTTGCCGGCGCCATTCTCGCCAAGCAGCGCCAGCACCTCGCCGCGGTGCAGGTCCAGAGAAATGGCGTCGTTGGCCACCAGCGGTCCGAACCGCTTGGTGATATGGGACAGGCGCAGAACCGGAGGGGATTCCTGGGACATCGATAAGGATTGAACGCCAATGACATGCCCCATCCGCCAAGGGGATGGGGCGCTGGAAAACCAGGAACGAGCTTAAGGCGTCGACTTGGGCTCGGTCTCCACGACCTTGATGGTCGCCTTGCCGTCGAGAATCGCCTTCTCCTTGGCCTTGACCTTGGCCATCACGTCAGCCGGCACCTTGCCCTCGAACGTGCCCAGCGGCGCGAGCTCGGCCCCCTTGTACTTCATCAGCGAATACTGGCCATAGTCTTCGTTCTTGAACTGGCCGGCCTTGACCTTGGCCAGCGCCGCGGCAATGGTCGGCTCCATGTTCCAGAGCGCCGATGCCACCACCGTGGCCGGATACTGGGGCTGCGTATTGATGACGTTGCCAATTGCGAGCTTGCCACGTTCCTTGGCGGCATCGGATACCCCGAAGCGCTCGGCATACATGACGTCGGCACCCTTGTCGATCATCGCGAACGCGGCCTCCTTGGCCTTGGGCGGATCAAACCACGAGCCGATAAAGCTGACCGTGAACTTTACCTTCGGGTTCACCTCGCGCGCGCCTTCCATGAATGCGTGCATCAGGCGGTTGACCTCGGGAATCGCGTAGCCGCCCACCATGCCGATATGGTTGGTCTTGGTCATGCCACCGGCAATCATGCCGGTCAGGTACGACGGCTCCTGGATGTAGTTGTCGAATACCGAGAAGTTGGGCGCCTGCGGCTTGCCCGACGAACCCATCAGGAAGGCAGTTTTCGGGTAATCCTTGGCCACCTTGCGCGCGGCGCCTTCCACGGCAAACGATTCGCCGACGATCAGCCCCGAGCCCTGCTCGGCATACTGGCGCATCACGCGCTCATAGTCGGCGTTCGACACGCTCTCCGAGAACACATAGTCGATCTCGCCGCGCGCCTTGGCCTCGTTCAGCGCCTTGTGAATGCGCGAGACCCACTGCTGCTCCACCGGCACCGTATAGACCGCAGCCACCTTGATCTTCGCCTGTGCGTGGACCGTGGGCGACAGGCCAACGGCGGCCAGCGCGGTGGCCGCTGCCGCGGCTTTCAACCAGGTGCGGCGATCGCTTCCCATGTGCATGACTTCACTCCCCTTTTCAAAGTTGCTGCGTTGTGCGCGCGCATGGCGCGTGATTGACAGTGGTCTTCTTTTCTTCCCGCCGGCTCAGGCGAGATCGCTTTCCTGTGCGGCTTCCTGCCCGGCTTCCTGTCCGGATTCCTGCAAGCCGCAACCGCGCAGCAGCAACGCCACCAGGTGCTCGGTGGCGTTCTCGAAGTCCTGCGCGTCGAGCTGGCTGACCCCGAGCACCGCGCAGACCTGTGCATCGAAGTCGGCATAGGTCTGCGTGGCCGCCCAGATCGTGAAAAACAGGTGATAGGGATCCACGGACGCCATCAGCCCGCTGTCGATCCACGCGCGGATCACCATCGCCTTGCGCGCCACCAGCTCCCGCAAGGCCTGCCGCAGTACGCCGCCAATCTCGGGAGCGCCGTGCAGCAATTCATTGGCAAACACACGCGACGCGTCGGGATGACTGGCCGAGAGCCGCATCTTGGCGCGGATATATTGCTCCAGCGCCAGGCGCGGGGCGTATTCGCTGCTGATGATGTCGGTTTCCGACAGCCAGAGTTGCAGCGTATGGGCGAGCACTGCGCGATACAGGGCCTGCTTGGTGCGGAAGTAGTAATGGAGATTCGACTTCGGCACGCCGGCCTGCGCGGCAATATCTGCCATGGTCGCGCCGGCAAACCCCGCGCGCGCAAACACCTGTTCCGCCGCGCGCAGGATCAGCGCTTCATTTTCCTGGCGGATACGTCCGCCCGGTGGTTGGCCCGATCCCTGCGCGTGCGGCGCCTGCGCCAGCGTGTCCATCATTTGGTGCCGTAGAGCCGGTCACCGGCATCGCCGAGGCCCGGCACGATATAGCCGTGGTCGTTCAGTTCCTCGTCGATCGCGGCGGTCACGATGCCCACATCGGGATGCGCGGCCTGCAGCGCGCGCAAACCCGGGCGCGAGGCAATCAGGCAGACATACTTCATCGTGGTCACGCCGGCTTCCTTGAGACGGTTGATCGCGGCAATGGCCGAATTGCCGGTTGCCAGCATCGGATCCACCACGATCACGAAACGCTCGTGGATATCCTCGGGCATCTTGAAGTAGTACTCGATCGGCTCCAGCGTCTCGGGGTCGCGGTACAGGCCGATATGCCCTACCCGCGCAGCCGGCAGCAGATCGAGCATGCCATCGAGAAAACCGTTGCCCGCACGCAGGATCGACACCAGGCATAGTTTCTTGCCCGACAGTACTGGCGATTGCATCGGCGCGATCGGCGTCTTGATCGCAATGGTCTCCATGGCCAGGTCGCGGGTGGCTTCGTAGGTCAGCAACTGGCTGATCTCGCGCACCAGCCGGCGGAAATTGTCGGTGGTGGTTTCCTCGCTACGCACCAGCGTGACCTTGTGCTGCACCAGCGGATGATTGACGACCATCACCTGCGGCGATGCCGCCTCGGATTCGGCAAAGGCCTGTGCGGCGGTAGGGACGTTGGACATGTCAGTCATGGTGCGCTCCTTGGATATTCGGGCACTCGCGAAGGTCGGGCGCAGCGGGCCACTGGCCCGCCACGGTCTGGCTGCCTGAAAATACGCTGCACTGCGGTCTACGAATGCGGGTCGTGCGCGGTCTGGAATGCCTTAGAACACGGTCCCGTCGCTCTGGATGGCAAACGGCGGCGGCCCACCCGGCGGCCGTCGCTGCGCCGCGATACGGCGTCCGGCCGCCCACGTACCACCTTCCAGTACGCGCGCCAGCGGGAAATCCGCCTCGCTGAGGCCCAAAGCCTGCCGCACCGCATCGGCCACCAGATCGAGCCCGGTGACTGTCAACGCGCGCCACTCGACGATCTCTGGCTCGTCCACCGTATGCGTGCGGCTGGCAAATTCACGGTCGCGCGGTACGGTCAGCTCGAAGTCGTAGAGCAGGCCACCGTTTCGATACTCGGGCAACCCGGTGAGCGCATCCAGGCCCACCACGACCAGCCCGCCATCCTCGAGCGGCTCCAGCAGGGAATACGTAAGCCATTGGGTCAGCTTGTGGAACGGCACCAGTCCGTCGGGCGCAGCCGGATGCCGCCAGCAATCGCCCAGCGACACGCCTTCGATCTGGATCCGGCCCGGCCAGACCGGACCCAAAGCCACCAGCAAGGTACGCAGTACAAAGCCCGCTTCAATGCGCTTGTCCTTGGCATGCGCAGCCAGGTAGTCGAACAGGTTGCCAAGCCGCGCGGGCGTGCCGAATACGGCGGGCGTCGCCTGCATGACCTCGCCCAGCCGCCGCAACAAACCGGCCCGTCCCTCCAGGCCCACCAGTGGATTGTGCTGCGCCACCTGGAAGGCCGTGGCGATGGTCGATGCGTCGAGGCGCGACAACCGCTCGGCATCGGCGCGCAGCGGGTCCCCTGGCTCGGCCGAGAAGCCACCGCGCGCAAACAGGTCGAAGCTCGCCACGCCGAGCCCTTCGGACCGCGTCAGCATCATGTCGCTGGCCGGATCGCGATAGCGCCAGTCCGGGCCGGCACCGGCATCGAGCAGCACGCTCGGAATCACCAGGTCGATGCCGATCCGCGCGCGCTCGTCGCAGTGGTCGGCCCCCGACATGCCGGCGCGTTCGCACAGGATCTGCCAGCGGTTGATTGCGTCCTGTCCCGGGCCGCCACTCTCGAAATGACGCCAGCGGCTGTGATAGGGCACCTGCAGGTCCGGATAGCGGCGCCGGATCGTGCCAGCCACGTAGTCGGCAATCGCATGGACCCGGTCGGGATGCCACGTGAACAGTTCCGATTCGCCCGATGCCACGAACTCGGTGACTACCGCACAATGGGTACGCACCGCCTCGCCGCTCAGCAGCGCGGAAGCGGGATGATCGGCCGGGACGGGGCTGTGCCAGCCGCTGCCCGTACCGTTGTCTTGCCCTGAGCTTCCTCCTTCCGGATATTCGTTCATTCGTTCAACCCCCTGCCCTTCGCCAGGGCGAGTTCGTTGGCATCAGGCGGCGTGTAGCTGGTGAAGTAACCCGCCGCCACCTTCGCATCGATTTCCACGCGGGCATCGGCCGGGATCAGTGCCTCGGGGATGGCCACCTGCTCCACCACCTCGATCCCCTGCGCCGTGAGCGCGCCATGTTTCATGTTGCTCATCGAGGCCCAGCGATCGATGCGCCGGATGCCGAGCCAATGGAATACATCGGGCATCAGTTCCTGGAACCGCATGTCCTGCACGCCCGCCACGCATTCGGTGCGCGCGAAATACGTTTCGGCGCGGTCACCGCCCACCTGGCGCTTGCGTGCGTTATAGACCAGGAACTTGGTGACCTCGCCCAGCGCGCGGCCTTCCTTCCGGTTATAGACCACCAGGCCTACGCCGCCCTCCTGAGCCATCTCGATACACACCTCGATGCCATGCGCCAGGTAAGGCCGGCAGGTGCAGATATCCGAGCCGAAGACATCGGAGCCATTGCATTCGTCGTGCACGCGGCATGCAACCTTGGTCTCGGGCTTGCCGAGTTTGCTGACATCGCCAACGAAATAAAGCGTCATGCCACCGATGGGGGGCAGGAATACCTTCAGGTCCGGGCGTGTCACCAGTTCCGGGAACATGCCGCCGGTCTGCTCGAACAGACTGCGCCGCAGAATGCTTTCCTTGATATTGAAGCGACGCGCAATGCCGGGCAGATACCAGACCGGGTCGATCGCGGCCTTGGTCACGCGTACATCGCCATTGGCATACAGGATTTCACCATCGGGCTTGAGCCGTCCCGCCGCAATCGCGGCCACCAGCTCGGGCATATTGATATGCGCACGCGTGATGGCAATGGTTGGACGAATATCGAATCCCGCGGCAATGCGGCCCGCAAATGCCGTGGAAACCAGATGCCCCCAAGGGTCGAGCGAGACGATCTTGTCGGGGTCGCCCCATTGCGCATGGGGGCCAATCGGTTCCGCTGGCGCCGTATCGGTCAGGTCGGGCCGATGGGCCCGTTGCAGGCTGCCCGCTGCCACGGCCAGCGCGCGATAGATGGCGTAGGCGCCGCCATGCGTACCGATCACGTTGTGCTGCACCGGATCCGTCAGGCTGGCAATCACCGGTCCGCGCTCGGCCGCCGTTGGGGCGCCCCAGTGAATCGGCTCGGCCGGCTTGTCGCGGCGCGCGTGCGAGGTCAGGACGATATGGTCGGACATGGCAGCCTCGTCTCCTGGTAATGGAGCGGAACAGGAATCCTGACCAAATGGTCAGGTTTGCATCTCCATAGTAGGCAACGTTCATGCCAACACCCAACTGGGGTTGTTACCGTTAGTGGCATCCCGTACGCACCGCACGCGTGCCAGGCAGATGCCCGGCCATGCCGGACCCGATACTTTGCAGTGCATACGCACCAGTTTCCGGCACGCGGCACGAGGTGAGGTGAAGTGAGGTGATTTGAGACTTCGGCTATTCCGACGGCTCAGGCGGCTGCAGATACTTCATGCATGAAAGCAGAACCGGATCGGGTTCAGTTTCAGTTTCGTGCATGGAGTGCAAAAATGAGAAAGTCGTCCCCACCCCTCGCCGCAAGTGTGCTGCTTCTGGCCGGCACACTACTGGCGCTACCCGCCATGGCTCGCGCTACGGAATCCAATCAGGCAGACAGCTTGCCCAAGGCCTGCATGACCCTGCTGACGGACGGACAGCCACGCGTGCGTTGCGTGCTATCCGGCGACCACGCAATCGAAAAGCAGCCGGTCGCCGCAGGATCAGCGGTAACCTGGGATCGCGTCATCAGTGATCCATCGACCTTGCAAACGCTGAAGTCGCATACCGCCTGATGGCGGCCCGATTGCGGCCCGATAGCGGCCTGCCAGCGCTGCGGACAGCGCGCAAACAAAAACGGCACGTACCCTGAGGTTCGTGCCGTTTTTACATCCATCGCAAACAGGTATTCAGCTGCCTGCCCGTTCGCCGACCCGTACTCTTGCCCGGGCCGGAAGATCGGCGGTGAGCCACTTCACAACTGCCAGGACCGGATTGGACGCTTCCACATAGCGATGGAACAGCGCTCCGGCCACGTTGCTGGTGACCCAGGCCAACACCATACCTGCGGCATTGAGCCATGGCTGCCCCGGCGCCAGATGCGACACCACGGCGTTGACCACCAGGCAGACCGGGAAATGCACCAGGAACACCGAGTACGAGATCTTGCCGAAATAGGCGCTCAGGCGTCCGCCCGGCCAGTACTCCAGCCAGCCGCCACGGCGCGACAGCGCCAGCAGCAGCGCGGTCACCAATGCCACGGCAATGCGCAGCCTGAAATCGACCACCAGCGCGGCCATGCCAATGGCTGCCAGCGTGATCCAGGCCAGCGGCGACCGATCGGGATTGGAGGCCCAGAACGCCAGCGTGCCCATGCCATAGGCGCCAAAGAAATAGATCGCCCAGATATCCCAGCTGGCATCGCGGTTGAACCAGAACAGCGAAGCCACCGCCAGGGCCGCTACCACCGGCACACCAAGCGGCAACGCTTCACGCGATACCCCGCGCGCAAACCAGAGTGCGAATACCAGCAGCGCAAACAACTGCAGGTCGATGGCGATATACCAGACGCCGGCCGACAGCGCGTCCACGTCCAGGATGTTGTGCAGCAGCAGGATATGGGCCACGAACTGTGCCAGATGCGGCGCGGCCGGGATCGAGTCGTGCTGCATCCAGGTGCGGGCAATTGCCGCGCCCACAATCGCAATCAGTATGGCTGCGGCAAATGGCACGACCAGTTTCTGATAGCGGCGCCAGACCGTGGCGATTGGACTTTGCACGGTCAGATGACCTTGCGGCGCCAGGCTCCGCGCGGCCAGGAAACCGCTGATGACCAGGAATACCTGCACCGCGATGCGCGCATAGTCGGCCAGCCAGCCGATCAAACCGGGCGCCAGCGGCTGCGCGGCGTCGGACATCGGCCCATAGAAGGCCAGATGGTGTAATACGATCAGCTGCGAGCTGACCGCCTTCAGAGCGTCGACACACGCCAGACGGGAAGGACGGGGGCTCATTTGTTATGTCAAAGATACAAAATGGCTCGCATTGTACCCGGATTGGTGCCTGGATCATGTGCACAATGGGTAACCTGTGGCGTAACGGTTGTAAGCAGGCGTACATGTGGTGCGCCGACATCGGCCTGCGCCCTGTTTCCGGGCATTAGCTAATAAGAAAGAAGTTCTTCGTCCGCAAAGGGCGCGGGTTTACCCTTCCGTCCTTGTCTGCACTTTCGTCGCTTGACCCTGAATATGTCGTCGCCTGCTTCCTTCCGTGTCATCTCCCGCCTGCTTGCCGGTTTCGCACTGGGCGCCGCCCTGCTACCCACGGCCCATGCCGACAGCCCGGTTCTCGACAAGATTCGCGACACCGGCACCATCACGCTTGGATACCGCGAATCCGCACTGCCGTTTTCGTTTGGAGACGACAAGGGCCAGCCGGCCGGCTACGCGGTGGACCTGTGCCTGCGGGTGGCTGACGCAGCAAAGCAGAAGCTGGGCTTGAAGGACCTCAAGGTACGCTGGCTGCCGCTGACACCGCAGAATCGCGTGCCCACCGTGGTCAACGGGCTGGTGGACCTCGATTGCGCGCCGAATACCAATACGCTCGAGCGCCAGAAGCAGGTGGCATTCAGCGTGTCGCACTATGTGTCGACCGTACGCATGCTGGTGCGCGCCGATTCGGGCATCAAGTCGTTCAATGACCTGCGCGGCAAGACCGTGGTCACCAGCGCGGGCTCGACGGGAGACCGCCACGTGCGTCGCCTGAAGAGCGAGTACGGTTTCCGCGACGTCTACGCCAACGACCACGGCGAATCGTTCCTGCTGCTGGAAACGGGCCGCGCCCAGGCCTTCGTGATGGACGACGTGCTGCTGGCCGGGCTGCGCGCCAAGTCGAAGAATCCGTCAGAGTACGTGATCGTCGGACCGGCCCTGTCCGTCGAACAGAATGCGCTGATGTTGTCGAAGGCCGACCCCGAGTGGAAGCAACTGGTCGACCAGACACTGGCCCGGACCTTCGCCACCCCGGAAGTCGCCGCCTTGCAGAAGCGCTGGTTCCAGCAACCGATCGGCGCGCGTGGCACCAACCTGGCACTGGCGCCTTCCGCGGAAGTCATCAACGCCTGGAAACATCCGTCTGATGCAGTGACCGAATAAGAGTGCCGAACAAGGCATTTTTCCGAAGTATCCCCCGGAAAACTCCTGAGTTGACGGCCCTTGCGCCGTTGTCCACACTGGCCTGAGTCCGGTCATACCATACGGTAGAACCGGCGCAACGCAAAAACGCGAACCGCCGGAAGGCGGCATCACTCAGGAGATTTCCATGAACAAGTTCATCGCCACGGCCATCGCGCTGGGTCTCGCCACCGCTTCCGTGGCTGCGGTCGCGCAGGACAAGAAGCAGTTCGACCCGTATTCGCAAGGCGCCAAGTCGGGCGAGAAGTTCGACACCTACAGCCAGGGCGCGAAGTCGGGCGACAAGTTCGACCCGTATTCACAGGGCGCGAACAAGAGCACGCGCGCCGACCTGACCGACCAGTCGACCGCCGCCCCGAAGAAGTCGAAGACCAAGAAGGCGGCTACGAAGAAGCCGACGACCGGGAATTGATTGAGACGTTTCCGATGATCATGAAAGGAGCCTTTGGGCTCCTTTCTTATTTTGAGATCAGCAACTCCCGCCAGAAAGACCAACGGCTGCCAAAAAAGGCAGCCGTCGTAGGCGGGACTCTCTATCTGCAAACTTGCAGACTACCCACTCCAGGTGGGGCCTGGTCACCCAGGCGGCACTACGGTTTTGCACCCGCTTGCACGTAGTTTGGAAGGATACTATGCGCGCGTCAGACCGCAGTCAACCATCCTCACCGCCCCTCCTCACTGACATCCATTTCCAGCGCAGTTACGTCGACCCGTTGGACTTCATTGTTCTGGCGGATTTCCGTGCGCAGTACAAAGGCCTCCATCGGACAGTACCAGTCGGTCACGTGCAGGACGCTGGGTTCCAGTTTCAGCAGTTCGTCGCCGACCATCAGCGGCCCGAGCGAGGTGCGCTTTTCATAAGTGATCGGCATGCATTCCTTGCGGCCCATCACCGTATTGATCATCTGCTTGCGGCCAACATGGCGCGAGCCGACGATGATCGAGGCATGCAGGGCCTGCATCGTTCCCACGACCTCGTCCTTGCCGAGCGGATAGATCTTGAGCGACACACTGGACTGGAAGGTCTCGCCTTCGAGCATCGCGCCCTCGCGGATTTCCACGCCCGCGTAGTTGAATACGCCGCTGCCCTGGAACGATGCTTCGCCGAACATCCGCGCATAGCGGGCGCGCGCATTGATCACCGCGTTGCGGCTGTCGATGCGCGTCCGAGCCGTGGCGGCACTGCGGTCGATATTGATCTCGTGGACCTGGTCCATCACGACCGGCGGCCCCATTAACGCTGATAGCGCCGATTTGGAGCGGACTTCGAGCTGGGCACTGCAACCTCGTGCGGTACGCATGACATCGCGCAGCGTCATGGTGATCGACATCGGCATCGAGCCGTCGCCTTCCAGCTGCACGCGCGAACCGGAGCGGAACCAGGGCGCGTCACACAAGATGGCCCCGCCAGGCAGGGGCGGTGACATGCCCGAAACCGGTGCCGCAGTGGGCGCCGATGCCTGTGCAAATGCCGCGTTCATCACACTAGTCAGCAGTAACAGCAGTAGCGCCGATTTCATTGCCATCACCCGTTTCCAAATGGCCGGTCGCCGCTCAGCATCTGCCGATGGCGCTCCGGAATGGCACAGTATTACGCGAAATCCCGTTGCCGCAAATGGGCTCGGGGTTGTCTGATACATGACCGGAGCGGCGAAACGACGGGGCGCTCAAGGCTCTCGTGCTAACATTGCGCGCCCGCGCCACTCGGCGCCGCGGCAAGACCCAGCCGGACAGTGCGTTTCCGGGACCCGCCATGGCCGGCACGGCCGTATCGGGCCTCGATGTCCACCAATTCCGGCCGCGCTGCGTTGTGGGGTGTCCGCCACAAGGCGGCCTTACGAACGGCTTCCGCAAACGGCTTCCGGGTATCCGGCCATTTCAGGAGAGATATGCGTAGTTCTTCGCCCACGCGCCAAGCCGGGCTGCCTGTTGGCATGATCGTTCTGATAGTCATCGGCATCCTGCTGGTATGGTTCGGCACGCTCGATGCCCGCCATCTGCTGCGCCCCGACGAAGGCCGCTACGCCGAGATCTCGCGCGAAATGTTCGTGACCGGCGACTGGGTCACGATCCGCTACAACGCACTGAAATACTTCGAAAAACCGCCCTTCCACCTCTGGGTGACCACCATCGCCTACGAGCTGTTCGGCGTGGGTGACTGGCAGGCCCGTCTGTGTGTGGCGCTATCGGGCATCGTGGGCCTGGGCGTGACCATGCTGGCGGCCGCCCGCTGGTTCGGTTGCCGCGTGGGCCTGCTGACCGGTCTGGCCATGCTGGCCATGCCGATGTGGAGCGTGGCGGGCCATTTCAATTCGCTGGACATGACACTCTCGGGCGCGCTGGCCTGCGTGCTGGCGTGCATGCTGCTGGCCCAGCATCCCGACGCATCGTCCGCCGCCCGGCGCGGCTGGATGCTGGCCTGCTGGATCGCGATGGGCGTAGCCATCCTGACCAAGGGGCTGGTCGGTATTGCCCTGCCCGGCCTGGTACTGGTGGTCTACTCGCTGGTGACGCGTGACATCGGCCTGTGGCGCCGCCTGCATCTGGGTACCGGCATCCTGGCGATGCTGGTGGTCACGGTGCCCTGGTTCTGGCTGGTTTCCACGCGCAACCCCGAGTTTCCGCAGTTCTTCTTTATCCACGAGCACTGGGATCGCTATACCTCCACGGTACATTCCCGCAAGGGCTCGATCTGGTACTTCGTGCCGTTGCTGCTGGCTGGCCTGCTGCCGTGGCTGGGCCTGGTACCGCGCATGTGGGATGTGGTGCGCGACCGTGCCGGCGCCGCGCGTGGCGTGGGTGGCAAGCCATTCCAGCCCGCACTGATGAGCCTGATCTGGTTCGTGGCGATTTTCGTGTTCTTCAGCATGTCCGGGTCGAAGCTGCCCGGCTATATCGTGCCGGTGTTCCCGGCACTGGCCATCCTGGCCGGCGTGGCACTGGACCAGATCAACGAGCGCTCGTGGAACCGCCAGATCAACGCGCTGCTGGTGCTGGCCGTTCTCGGCCTGATTGCCGCCCCCTTCGTGGCTACGCTGGACCGGCCGACCAATCCGAATGAGGTATTCCGCGCGTTCGCCGTCTATATTGGTGTGGCCTTCGCGGTACTGCTGGCGGGCATGTTGCTGGCGCGCCGACTACTGCGCACACGCGGGTTGTTCCCGAGCATTACGGCATATGCGCTGGCGATGTTCCTGACCTGCACGATCGGCCTGCTGGCCCATGAGGTCATGGGCCGCCGCGCTTCGGGCATCGACATGGTGCCGGCCATCAAGGCCGTGCTCAAGGACGACATGCCACTGTATGGCGTGGGAGTACTCGATCACACGCTGCCGTTTTACCTGGGACGTACCTTGACGATGGTTGCCCACCCCGACGAACTCGAGTTCGGCACCGAACAGGAGCCAGCCAAATGGCTGCCGACCATGGAGGCCTTCGTCGCCAAATGGAAGGATGGGCAGCCCGCGCTCGGTATCATGTCGCCGGAAACCTATGACAGCCTGGTGGCACAGCATGTGCCCATGTACGAAGTGGCGCGAGATGTCCGCCGCGTCGTTGCCAGCAACTTCCCGTTGCCGGCCCAGGCCCAGGAACACAAGACCGCCCCATGACACTTTCGACTTTCGCTTTTATCTTCGCAGGCGTGCTGCTCAATGCCTGTGCACAGCTGCTGCTCAAGGCCGGCACCAATGCGGTGGGCGCCATTACCATTGACCGCGCCACGCTGCTGACCACCGCCTTCCGCGTGCTGACGCAATGGCCGGTGATCGGCGGCCTCACGTTGTACGTAATCAGCGTGGGGGTCTGGATCGTCGGCCTGTCGCGCGTGGACGTTTCGATTGCCTATCCGATGCTGTCGCTTGGCTATGTGGTCAATGCGCTGGCCGCCTACTGGCTGTTTGGCGAGATGATCGGTCCCTTGCGCATGGCCGGCATCGTGCTGATACTGGCTGGCGTTTTCCTGATTGCCCGTTCCTGACGAACATGACTGCTTCCGCTCCGCAGGATTTCCTGCCGTTCGTGCGCCCCAATATCGACGACGCCACCATTGCCGAGGTCGGCAAGGTGCTGGCCTCGGGCTGGATCACCTCCGGTCCCAAGGTGCAGGCATTTGAAGCCGCGCTGTCAGACCTGTTCGGCGGACGCCCGGTGCGCACGTTCTCCAATGGCTCCGCGACCATGGAAATCGCGCTGCGCATTGCCGATATCGGCCCCGGCGATGAAGTCATCACCACGCCCATTACGTGGGTGGCCACGGCCAACGTGATCCTGACCGTTGGTGCCAAGCCGGTGTTCGTCGACATTGACCCGCGCACGCGCAATATCGATCTCGATGCCGTCGAAGCCGCGATCACGCCGCGCACGCGCGCGATCATTCCGGTGTACCTGTCGGGCCTGCCCGTCGACATGGACCGCCTCTATGCGATTGCGCAGCGCCACAACCTGCGCGTGGTCGAAGACGCCGCCCAGGCCATCGACTCGCGCTGGCGCGGGCAGCGTATCGGCGCGTTTGGCGACCTGGTCAGCTTCAGCTTCCAGGCCAACAAGAACATCACCACCGTGGAAGGTGGCTGCCTGGTGATGAACACACCCGAGGAAGCCCAACGTGCCGAACGGTTGCGGTTGCAGGGCGTGATCCGTACCGGCATGGATGGCATGGATGTGGAGGAGCCCGGCGGCAAGTTCAACCTGACCGACGTCAATGCGGCAATTGGCCTCGCGCAGCTCAAGAACCTCGACACCATTACCGCCCGCCGTGCCGAACTGGCCGAGACCTATTTCCGCTGCGCGGCGCAAGCCGGGCTGGCGGACCTTGGCATCGAACTTCCACTGGCTCGCGACCCCGACGTGGCCACCACCAACTGGCATATGTTCCAGGTGGTGTTGCCCACCGACCGGCTGCGGGGTGGCCCGGCCGAAGCCCGCAAGCACGTGATGGAAGCCATGCGCGAACGTGGCGTGGGCACTGGCGTGCATTACCCGCCGATCCATCTTTTCACCCATTTCAGGTCGTTGGGCTGGCGCGAAGGCATGCTGCCGCATGCCGAACGTATTGGCCGCGGCATCGTCACGCTGCCGCTGTTCCCCGCCATGCAGGCCGCCGACGTGGAACGGGTTTGCGCAACACTTAGCGAAACATGCAAAAGTCTCTCTCACTAAGCCAGGTCGAGGTCTCGGTCGTTATCCCCGTCTACAACGAGGAAGATGGCCTGCAGGCGCTGTTCGATCGCGTCTACCCGGCGCTGGACGCCATGGGCGACTCGTACGAAGTCATCTTCGTCAACGACGGCAGCGTCGACCGCTCGCCGCAGATGCTGGCCGCCCAGTTCCACAAGCGCCCCGACGTGACCCGGGTGATCCTGTTCAACGGCAATTTCGGCCAGCATATGGCGATTCTGGCCGGCTTCGAGCATACGCGCGGACGCATTGTCATCACGCTCGACGCCGACCTGCAGAATCCGCCCGAAGAAATCCCGCGCCTGGTGGCCGAGATGCGCAAGGGCCACGACTATGTCGGCACAATCCGTCGCCAGCGCAACGACACGGCGTTCCGTCGCTATGCGTCGCGCGCGATGAACCGCCTGCGCGAACGCATCACCAAGATCAAGATGACGGACCAGGGCTGCATGTTGCGCGCCTATGACCGCAATGTCATCGATACGATCAACGCCTGCCGCGAGGTCAATACGTTCATTCCGGCGCTGGCCTATACGTTCTCGTCGAATCCGGTCGAGATCGAGGTGGGGCATGAGCAGCGTCACGCAGGCGAGTCCAAGTATTCGCTGTACCAGCTGATCCGCCTGAACTTCGACCTGGTCACCGGCTTCTCGATCGTGCCGCTGCAGTGGTTCTCGGCAATCGGGACCATGCTGTCGATCTCGTCGGCCGGCCTGTTCGTGGTACTGCTGATTCGCCGCTTCCTGCTAGGCTCGGAAGTCCAGGGTGTGTTCACGCTGTTCGCCTTCAACTTCTTCCTGATCGGCATCATGCTGTTCGGCATCGGGTTGCTCGGGGAATACATCGGCCGTATCTATCAGGAGGTGCGCGACCGCCCCCGCTACCGCATTCAGGCCGTACTGGAGCGCGACCCGCGCAACCAGGAAATGACTCCGGAGGAATCGTGCGCGCCGTAGTATTTGCGTACCACAACGTTGGCGACCGCTGCCTGCGCGTACTGCATGCGCAGGGCGTGGATGTTGCGCTGGTGATTACCCATCGTGACCGTCCCGACGAGAACATCTGGTTCCAGCGCGTGGCCGATACCGCTGCCGAGCTGAACCTTTCGTTCCTGTACGCCGAGGATCCGAAAGATCCTGCACTGGCCGATGCCGTGCGCGCGGCCCGGCCCGACGTCATCTTCTCGTTCTACTACCGCTCGATGATTCCGGCGGACGTGCTGGCCATCGCGCCGCACGGGGCCTTCAACATGCATGGTTCGCTGCTGCCCAAGTATCGCGGCCGCGTGCCGGTGAACTGGGCCGTGCTGCACGGCGAGACCGAGACCGGCGCCACGCTGCATGCGATGGAAGCGAAGCCGGACGCTGGTTATATCGTCGACCAGACTTCGGTACCGATCCTGCCCGACGATACGGCTGGACAGGTATTCGAGAAGGTCACGGTAGCGGCAGAGCAGACGCTGTGGCGCGCGCTGCCACCGATGATGGCGGGTCAGATACCAAAGCGGCCGAACCGGCTGGCCGACGGCAGCTATTTCTCGGGCCGCAAGCCCGAAGATGGCCGCATCGATTTCGGGCAACCGGCGTCGGCGGTCTACAACCTGGTTCGTGCCGTGGCGCCGCCCTATCCCGGCGCATTCACCGATCTTGGTGCCCGACGCTTTGTCGTGGCACAGGCGCGCCGGCTCGAAGCTGGCACCGTGCCGGCAGGCCTGCAGCCAGGCCTGCACGTTATTGACGGCCGCATCGTGGCGATCTGCGGCGATGGCGGCGCGCTGCGCGTGCTGCAACTGCTGGAAGGCCCCTCGGCCGACCATGCAAGCCCGGTTTCCGCAACCGAATTCCAGAACATCATTACTGCACAGTCCAGAGAGGAAAACCGATGAAAAAGGTCCTGATTCTTGGCGTCAACGGCTTCATCGGCCACCACCTGACGCGCCGCATCCT